>OY970264.1:0-807500 GCA_963715685.1 uncultured Acidobacteriota bacterium
CCATAACTCCAGCGAAAGGCGCCACGAACATCACGATTGCAAACGGAAAGTGTCGTACATGCATAGGCTCAGTCCTCACAAATCAAAACGGATACGAATAGCAGCGCAGCTCGCTTCGAGCGGCCCTGCATTCAAGGATCATACAAAAGATGTGGCCACACTTCGGAGGGTTGCGCTTTTGAGGTGTTGCGCTGGAGGCATTGGTCGCCGCGTGATCAGTGTCAGTCAGTTGGAATGTTCGAGGGCTTTTTCGACGAGCGCGACGCATTTCTCGACGCGCTTGCGCAGAGGGCCGTCGATTTCCTGTTGGCGTTCGCGCGCGGTGAACAATTCGTCCGCGATGTTCAGCGCCGCGAGCACCGCAACTTTCACGGAGTCAACCATGCGCGTCGCCTGGGCGACTTCGCGCATCTTCCCATCCACGTAGGCAGCGAGTTCCTTCAGTCGCTCTTCGCTTTGCCCTGTCGAGTTGACGTTGTACGTCTGATCGTAGATTTCGATTTTCATGGTTTCAGCCCCCGCGCTCGTATTCGGCTGAAGCCGCCATTCTCGGTCATCGGCGCTGCGGGCGCAACAGTCTCCTTTGCCACGGAGGCCCAGAGGAAGTGACGGTATTCCGACGCCTGCACTTAGAGCCGCGGCGTCAGCTGGCGCGCAGGGCAGCGCCAAGCTTCGTTTCGAGCGCGGCGACGATGCGCGAGGAAAAATCGGCGATCTGCGCGTCGGTGAGTGTCGCTTCCGCGTTCTGGAACGTCACGCGGATCATTAGCGTGTATGTCCCCGGCTTGAATACCTTTGCGAGCTCCGGTTCGAGGTCCCTACCAAGAAGCTTTCTCATCGCTTCGTAAGTCAATCGGTCGGCGGCTTCGATGCCGCGCAGCTCAACGATGCCAAGCGCGCGAATCGCTTCGGCCACTTGCGCGAACGCCACGCCGTCGGCCAGCACCAATGAGAAATCCCTTTCGACGGCCGGAAAGCGCGGCAGCGGCTCGAATCGCCGGGACGCGCCCGCCGACTCGATGCCCCCGAGCAGCATCTCAAGGCGCAATTCGGCCACGAAAATCTCCTGGCGTAGCTTGAGCCGGTCCGCAATTCGCCGCGCGAGCTGGCCTGCGACACCCAGCGCCGCATTCCCGAGCGAAATCTTCGCCGCGCGCCCGCCCGCGAGCCATGCGGCCCGCCGGATTGCCACACGAGTCCTCCGGCCAATTCGCCGAGGCGATCGAGATCGCCCTTCAAATCCGCGAAGCTGAATTCGCGCGCGTCTTCGTGAATCGTCTTTTCGCGCGCGAGACCGGTCGCGCCGAGCGTCAGCACGGCCGTCTCGACCGGCTCGCCATTGCGCAGCTCGTACGCCTTGCCGATTTCAAAGAGCCGCAGATTGCGCTGCCCGTGATTCAGGTTCCATTCGAGTGCACCGATCATGCCGACGATCCCGTTCGAACGCATCACCGACGCATCTTCCGCCAGCGGATTACCGATCACCGCGGGCGCAACGCCCTCCGCGCGAAATAATTCGTCGCGGCGTGCATCCACCAGCGGAATCGTCACGATTTCCCGATAGCCCAGCGCGATCACGCGCTCGATCAAGCGGTCCTGCGCTGTGGCGCGCGGCAGGCGGTGCGCGGGCCGCTTCGCGGGCGGCAGCCGCGGCGGAAACTTGTCGTAGCCGTGGTGTCGCGCGACCTCCTCGATCAGGTCGATCCCGCGCGCCACATCGCGCCGCCAGGAAGGCTGCTTGCAGTCCCACGCGGCCAGCAGCGAGCCCGCGCTGCCGCGGTTCGCGTCCTTGCGCGCGGGATGAAATCCGAGCGCGCCGAGAATCTCCTCGATGTCGCGGTCCGGCACATCCGCGCCCATCACGCGCAGCATTTCCTTGCGCGAAATCTCGATCGTGAGCGGCGGCTCCCGGCGCGGATATGCGTCGACGACACCCGAAAGAACTTCTCCTCCGCCGAGCTGCTGGATCAATTCCGCCGCGCGCCGCGAGGCCAGCTCCGCCATTTCCGGGTCGGCGCCGCGCTCGAATCGGTAGGAAGCCTCGCTGCGCAGGCCGAGCGCCTTCGACGTGCGCCGCACCGAAATTGGATCGAACCACGCCGATTCGAGCAAAATATTGCGGCTGGCAAAGCCGATTTCGCTGTCGGCGCCGCCCATCACGCCAGCGATTGCCACCGCGCGCGCCGCGTCCGCGATCACGCACATCTCTTTCGCGAGCGTGCGTTCGGCGCCGTCGAGCGTGCGGAGTTTTTCGCCGGGCCGCGCGCGCCGCACCACGATGCGCTTTTCCCCGAGCTTGTCCAAGTCGAACGCGTGCATCGGCTGGCCCAGCTCGAACATCACGTAGTTCGTCACGTCCACCACGTTGTTGATCGAATTTTGGCCGATGGCTTCGAGGCGCTGGCGCAGCCAGTCCGGCGACGGCTGAATTTTCACGCCGCGCAGAATCCGCGCCGTGTAGCGACCGCAAAGTTCCGGCGATTCGATTTCAACGCGCGTTGCGTCCGCCGCTTTTTCGGAGGACTCTTTCAACTTCGGCTGGAGCGGCTTCACCGGCAGGCGGTAAATCGCCGCCACCTCGCGCGCGATGCCGTAGTGGCCCAAACAGTCGGGACGGTTCGCCGTGATTTCCGCATCGAGCACCGGCCCAGCCGCCGAGTCCTCGACCGAGTCGATGGCCACGCCCGCGAGCGAGAGCCGCGCGCGCAGATCGGCGGGCGTCGCCGCCACGTCCACGAATTCCTTCAGCCAGTTGTAGACAACCTTCATCGCGATTCCAGTTGCCCGTAATAGATGTGCGTCTGGTACTCAAACCGCACGCGGCCGTCTTGCGCGTGTGCGTCAAACAGCGTCTTCAACGCCGCGAGCATCGGCTCGTGCTGCGGATGGCCCTGTGGCGGTGAATAGGACGAGCTCAGCAGCCGCCCGCGCAGGCCGTCGAAATCGAATACCTGCTCGTTGGCGAACGATCTTTTCCCGCCCGCGCCGGACCCGAAGAAACTCCGCATCCGGCGGTCCTGCGGATATTTCGCCGAGACTTTTTCGTAGTCCGTGCCAAACGTGCGCAGCAGAATTTCGTATTCCCGTTGGAACGGCGTCTCGCCGCTTACTCGCTCGTTCCAGAGGACCGCAACCCAGCCGCTAGGCCGCAGGATGCGCCGAAATTCCGCGCGCGCGGCCTTTGGCTCGAACCAGTGAAACGCCTGTCCCGCCACGACGAAGTCCGCGCTCGCATCCGGCAGCGTCGTCGCTTCTGCCGATCCCGCCACGCTGCAAAAGTGCGGATATTTTTCGAGGTACTGCTCGCCCGCCTCGCGCATCGCGGCGTTCGGCTCGACGCCATACACCAGATTTCCGTTTTCGAGAAACATTTGCGCAAGCAGGCCCGTGCCCGACCCAATGTCCGCAACGACCGATTCCGGAGTCAGGCCGCACTCCTCGCGCAACACATCCAGAGCGGCGGGCGGATATCCCGGCCGGTAACGAACGTAATCCGCTACGCGATTCGTGAAGCGCTGCCTCGGATCGGCTGCGAGCATCGTCATGGAAACTGGCGCAGGAAGCGCACGTCGTTCTGAAACAGCAGCGGAAGCTCCGTGATGCCGTACTTCATCATCGCCAGGCGATCGACGCCCATGCCGAATGCGAAGCCGGAAAGTTTTTCCGGGTCGTACTTCACGAAGCCGTACACCGCCGGATCCACCATTCCCGCGCCAAACAATTCGATCCATCCGGAAAATTTGCAGATTCGGCAGCCGCTCCCGCCGCAGACGTGGCAGCTCGCATCGACTTCCGCCGAAGGCTCCGTGAACGGGAAATAGCTTGGCCGCAGGCGCGTCTTCACCTTTGGCCCCAGAAACGCGCGCACGAAATATTCGACCGTGCCCTTGAAATCGCAGAACGTGATGTCCGTGTCGACCGCGAGGCCCTCGATCTGGTGGAACATGTAGCCGTGCGTCGCGTCGGGATTATCGCGGCGATAGACTTTGCCCGGCACGACGATTCGCACCGGCGGAGGCTGCTTTTCCATCGTGCGAATTTGCATCGGAGAGGTGTGCGTCCGCAGCAGATGCCCGCCGCGCGCGCCCTCGATGTAGAACGTATCCATGTTGTCGCGCGCGGGATGGTGCTCGGGAATGTTGAGCGCTTCGAAATTGTAGTAGGGCGTCTCGATCTCCGGCCCTTCGACCACGCTGAATCCGATCGAGAGGAAAATGCGCAGGAGTTCGTCGAACGTCTGCCGGATGAGGTGCCGCGTGCCGATCGCGCGCTCGACACCCGGCAGTGAGAGGTCGATGCGATCCCGCGCGGAGGCCGCCTGTTCCGCCGCCGCTTCGATTTCCTTGCGCTTTTCCTCGAGCGTCGCTTCGACGTGCGCCTTGAGCTTGTTTAATTCCTGCCCGACAACCTTCTTCAGTTCCGGCGGAGCGGGCTTAAGCCAGTTGTCGGTGATTTGTGAGAGTATCCCGGACTTGCGGCCGAGCCAAGAATCGCGGGCCGCCTTCCAATCCAGCGTGGCGCCGCTGACAGTAAAATCGAATATTCCACGAACACCCGCGAAGCGCGCGACGACTTTTTCGGGCGTCGTGTCGCCGAGTTGCGCGAGAGTTTGTGTTGTGGGATCGGTCGTCATCGAGAGGTGAAGTTCGGCCGTAGGGGCGGGTCTCAGACCCGCCCGTACAACAGAAATGCGCCGGCCTGAAGGCCGTCGCTACATTACCGTTACCGCGAAAGGCGCGCTACGCCGCGGACTGCGGCGCCGCTGCGGGCGCGGACTTCATATGCTGCTTCGCCGATGCGACGACTGCGGCAAATCCCTCGGCGTCGCGCACGGCCATGTCCGCCAGAATCTTCCGGTCGAGGTCGATTCCGCCGGCCTTCAGCCCGTGAATCAACTGGCTGTAGGTGGTGCCGTTCGCTCGCGCGGCCGCGCCGATGCGCTGAATCCAGAGCGTGCGGTAATCGCGCTTGCGCGTCCGGCGGTCGCGATACGTGTATCGCAGCGAGCGGTTGACCGCCTCTTTCGCCGACCGGAAGAGCTTTCCCTTTGTGAGGAAAAACCCCTTCGCGTGTTTGAGCAGTTTTTTGCGCCGGGCGCGGCGCTTCGTTCCGCGTTTAACTCGAGCCATGGTTCTCGTCTCCTATGATGTTTGCGAAAAAAATGGTTACGCGGAGAGGCGCACAGCAAAACGCCGTCCCCGAAAAACAGGACGCGGCGCATGGCTGCGCTGATCTCCGCGGCGTGTTCATGTGGTCCCGGCGGCCCGATGTTACTCGGGTTCGGGAGCAAAGCAAGCCGGAGATTCCGGCTCGCCGGCCCTGCGTCTCAGTGCGACTCAGGGCAAGCCGGCAGGCCCGCCGCGGCGGGATATGCTCTGCCTGGCTCGAAAGAAACTGCTAAAGACCGTAAGGCAACGCGAGACGCACGTTCGGAACGTCCGCAGGATTCACCAGAACTTTACCGGACAGCTTGCGCTGGCGCCTCGGCGATTTCGTGCCGAGCAGATGGCGCTTGCCCGAATGCCAGCGCATCATTTTTCCCGTGGAGGTGATCTTGAAGCGCTTGGCTGCGCCGCGGTGCGTCTTCAACTTCATTTTCGTATTCTTCTTCACGATTTCCTCTTCGGCTCGGCCGCGTGCAGCCGCGCCAGAAAATTTCCCGCTCAGTTCCCCGCGGACGGTTACGACGGACGCGCCGGAGCCGCAGCAGGTGCGCCCTTTTTCGGCGCGAGAAGCGCGAGCAGGATGTTGGCTTCCATCCGCGGTCCGAATTCCACCAGGGCGAAATCCGTGATGTCCTTGAGCAGCCGCTCCATTTTGGCGCGGCCCACGTCCTGGTGAGCCATCTCGCGCCCGCGATGGAAAATCATCGCCTTTACTTTGTGGCCCTCGCCGAGGAACCGGATGATCTGGTTCTTGCGGACCTGATAGTCGTGCTCCGCGGTGGCGGGCCGGAACTTCACTTCCTTGATGTGCGAGCTTTTTTGGTGCTTCTTGGCTTCGTGAGCCTTTTTGCTCTGCTCGTAGAGGAACTTGCCGTAGTCCACGAGCTTGCAGACCGGCGGCACCGCGCTGGGCGAGATTTCCACCACGTCCAGACCGGCATCCCGCGCCGCCTTCATCGCGTCAAACAGGGACATCACGCCCAGCTGATTCCCCGCTTCATCGACCACGCGGACTTCCCGAGCGCGAATGCGCTCGTTGACCCGAAGACCGCCGCTACTTCCACCCCGTTCTGCGATAAACCCACCTCCCGGGATTGCGAATTCCGATCGCTACCCGCCCACCCGTTGCTCCGGCCGGCTCGCCCGAAGCGACAGGGCAGAAAGTATAGCACGCCTCTCGGGGCTGCCCGCAATACCGTAATTACTAGTCTTTTTTGTCACTCCCCGGCGGTGCGGTGATGCAGGTGTCGAGGGCTTTGCGCGTTTCATTGGCCCATCGAGGAATGGCGCGAGACTCGATGTACTCGACGACCTGCGAATCTCCCCCGGCCACGGACTCGCTGATTTCGTAAAGGATGGGGTGCTCGCTCACGGGGTCGTCATCTCGCGGCCGGACGAACTGGATATTGTTGAAGGCTTTGAACTGCGCTGCAACGGCCGGGCATTGCGCGGCCGAGAGCGTCCAAGACTGAACTCTTAGATCGGGCTTCCAATCCTCGACCGATTTTGCCGTATCCTTCGCGTGGAGCGCGGCGAGCTGATTGTAGAGCGATGCGCCCTGCGCTTCGTGAATGACGGCGTGGATCGCGCGCGAATCCTGCGTGTCCTCGAGAATGAACGCGAACTCCGGCAGGTCGTTGCTGCCGCTGCGATGCGCGCGCACGGCGATGTAATCGCCCTCCGCGTGGCGGACGGAGAACAGTTCGTCGAATGCGGCCGCGAAATTTTTGTCCGTCCATTCGCGGCCGGCGTCGGTTTGCGGGCGGGCGGAGAATCCGGCGAGCGCGAGTCCCATCGCGAGAGCGGCGATCTTTGCGGTCGCTGATTTCATTTTGCTACTCGGCTCGCGCTATTGCGTGGCGCGCGAGTCGACCTCCTGACGCAGGTCCGCGATGAACTGTTCGAGAGGGCGCGGGCCGAGATCGCCCTTCGAGCGGTGCCGTACGGCGACGGTACCGGCCTCGGCCTCTTTTCCGCCGATGACGAGCATATAAGGAATTTTTTCGAGCTGCGCGTCGCGGATTTTGGCTTGCAGCTTTTCGTTGCGGTCGTCGAGATGAACGCGAAAGCCCGCAGCTTTGATCTGTTCGGTCACCTTCCGCGCGTAGTCGATTGTTTTTTCGCTCAGCGGCAGAACGGACGCCTGCACCGGGGCGAGCCACGCAGGAAACGCGCCTGCGTAATGTTCGATGAGCACGCCGAAAAACCGCTCGACCGAGCCCCACAGGGCGCGGTGGACCATCAGGGGCTGGTGGCGCGCGCCGTCTTCGCCGACGTATTCGAGATTGAAGCGCCGCGGCAAGTTGAAATCGAACTGCACAGTGGTGAGCTGCCAGGGGCGGCCGATCGCGTCGACGAGCTTGACGTCGATTTTCGGGCCGTAAAATGCGGCCTCGCCGGGAATGTATTTGTACGGGACGTTCATGCGCTTGAGCGTATTGGTGAGCGCGTCCTCCGCGCGTTTCCAGTCCTCGGGAGATCCGATGTAGGTTTCGGGATGCGCGGGATCGCCGCCGGAAAGCTCGACGACGTAATCGCTGAAGCCGAAGACGCGCAGAACTTCCCAGGCGAATTCGACGCAATCCTGCATTTCTTTTTCGATCTGCTCGGGCATGCAGAAGATGTGCGCGTCATCCTGTGTGAAGCCGCGGACGCGCATCAGGCCGTGGAGCACGCCTGAGCGTTCGTAGCGGTAGACGGTGCCGAGCTCGGCCAGGCGCACGGGCAGCTCGCGATAGCTGCGCAGGTGTGATTTGAAAATCAAAACGTGGCCCGGGCAGTTCATGGGCTTGAGCTGGTACTCGGCCTTTTCGACTTCGATCGGGCCGAACATATTCTCGCGATAGAAATTCGCGTGGCCGCTGGTCTTCCAGAGATCGAGCCGCATGATGTGCGGGGTGTAAACGAGATCATATCCGCGGCGAGTCAGCTCCGTGCCGAGCCAGTCTTCCATGAGACGGCGGATGATGGCGCCCTTGGGGTGCCAGAAAATCAGGCCGGGGCCGGCTTCGTCCTGAATGCTGAAGAGATCGAGCTCCTGGCCGAGCCTGCGATGGTCGCGGCGCTTGGCCTCTTCGAGGCGGTGCAGGTATTCGTCGAGTTCCTTTTGATCGACAAAGCAGGCGCCGTAAATGCGCTGCATCTGCGGATTGCTTTCGAGTCCCTTCCAGTACGCGCCCGCGACGTTCATCAATTTGAACGCCTTGATGCGGCCGGTGGAAGGAATGTGCGGGCCGCGGCAGAAGTCGATGAATTTTCCGGTGGTGTAAAAGGAAACCATCGGCTCGACGGCCTTTTCCTCGACCAGCTCGCATTTGAATTCCTGCTGGCTTTTTCGATACAGCTCGACGGCCTCGGGCTTGGGGATCAGCTTGCGCTCGTTGGGAAGATCCTTGGCGGCAAGCTCGCGCATCTTGGCCTCGATTTTTTCGAGGTCCTCCGGAGTGAACGACTGCTCGCGCACGAATTCGTAGAAGAAGCCATTTTCAATCGGCGGGCCGATGCCGAGTTTCACGTCGGGATAGAGTTCGAGGACGGCGGCGGCGAGAAGATGCGCCGCGGAGTGGCGGAACACCTGCACCGCATCGGGATCTTTGGAGGTGAGAATCGAGAGCTTGACGCTGCGATCGAGCGGGCGCGAAAGATCGACGAGCTCGCCATCCACGCGCGCGACGAGCGCATCCTTGGCGAGGCGCGGCCCAATCTGGCTCGCGATCTGCGCGGCTGTGGTGCCGCTGGGCACCTCGCGCATCGAACCGTCCGGCAGCGTAATTTGAATGGTTTCCATGTCGATTTTAGAGTGGCTAGGAGCCCGTTAGCCGAGGACAGCAATGCCCGGTTTCATTGTCGGGTAGACCCAACCTCCATCCTTTGTTTTCAATGAGTTAGATCGAATTCTGTCCGGCACGCATTGTCGGGCAGAAATGCGCCGCGCAGGCGCGAAATCGCGACCGGCCGCCTCGTCCTGCGCCTCACTGCTGCCGAGCATTTCCCGATCTTTCATCATCGCATATCCATGATCGCACATCATCGTAAACCGCGTTTACCGTAGCACGATCCTCCGGCGATTTCATCCGGTTGTTCCTGTGGACAAATATGGACGATCGGGTTTCTGGAGGGTGTTGAGAAAAATGACGACCGCAGCTTCGTGCAGCCTGTAAAGCTTCAATTCTTCAAATGCAGTGGCTCTGCCGACATTCCGGGCATTGGTGACGCCGAAGAGAGATTCTTCGACTGCGCGTCCCGATCCGGGGATCGAGAAACGCGATCCCCGGGAAAGAATAAAGCATCGGGACGCTCCGCTCAGAATGACGATCTGCGCCCAGCGCAGGCGGACTGCGTGCATGTCACGATGGAGAGGGCGTAGCGGCTCTCGACGTCGATGTCGTCGCGAGGCGGGAACTCCTGCTCCGCCGGGCGAAATTCCTGTGGGAAACGGACGTTGGGCATTTCGACCGCAGCGCAGGAACCCTACGGAATGATGACGCCGGGAAGTCCGCGGAAGTGAGTGTTCGCGGTGACGAGCTGTGCCTGGCAGACGCGAGCGGTCGCGTAGACGATCGCGTCCACTCCGGCGAGGCGATGATCGAGGCTAGCGTTTGCAGCGGCGAGCGCGATCGTCTCGTCGAGCGGAACGACGCGACGAAGAAGCGCCTGAGAGGCGAAACGATCCGCGAGAGTCCGGCCGCGATGTTTCGCGAGATGCCTGTAGACCTCGTAGATGACCACCGAGGGCACGACGACCGAAGCTTCGCCTTCCAGGTAATGGCCGAAAGCGGCCGCCTTGGAGTCTTCGGTCAGATATTCGAGCCAGCCGGAGGAATCGACGAGGTAGAGTTCAGAAACGCTCCGTGTGGTCACGATACTCGTCTTTCCATCTCATCCCCTTGGCCAAGCCTTTGAGTTCCTTGATCGAGCGGTGCGGCACGAGGCGCAGCGACCCTTCGATCGAGTACATCAGGAGTTCCTGCCCCGGCTCGATCTTGAGCTCTTCGCGGAGCGCCTTTGGGATTACGACTTGGAATTTTGGGGAGACTTTTACCTTCGCTTTTTCCATTTTTTGCAAACTCCGGGGGCGATCGTATCGATGCGGGCGCGGTATGTCAATACCTCTATCGATAGGTGCTTCGTAATACCGCCGCAACGCGGAGGCAGGAAGGGACTGAATACACACGCGTTAGCGCGCGACGGAGGAGGCGTTGGAGTGATGTGGATGGATTGCGGGTGGCGTGGCACTTCGGAGACGCGGGGAGGCATGAAAAATATCGCTCATCTGTTTTTGCAGCACGCAGCGGAGGGAGGCGATCTCGATCGGCATGTGGTTGGTGTTTGTCGTGCCGGAAACTTTTTCGCATACACGCGCAGATTTTTTTGTGTCGACGCGCCGACATATCGAAGCCATGCGCGAAAATATTTGCTGAAAATTGGCACGCAAACTTTTTCGTCTGCTGGCGCGCGGCGAAATTTTCCCCGCGGAAAAAACACGTGGCAACCAACCGGCGTGTTGTGCTATCCACTCAACCGAGCGCGTCATGGGAGGATGAGACATGGGGAAATTTTTTTGGGGAGTGATTGTGGGACTGATTGCCGTGCCGGTTCTTGGCGCGATCTATCTGCTGGGCGGGTTTGCACCGGCGGCTGTGGCGGACCACCCGTTTCCGTTCGAACGGATCATTGCTGGAGTCGCGCTCGGGTCGCGAATTCATCGGCAAGCGCCGAAACGCGAACTCTCGAGTTTCAGCGCAGCCGACATCATGGCCGGAGCACAAACGTATCGGCGAGGCTGCGGCGGATGTCATGGCTTGCCGCAGCAAACCAATTCCTTTCCGGAACCGAAAATGTTCCCCCCACCTCCGCAGCTTTTTACGCCAGATGGTTATGTGACGGACGATCCGGTCGGCGTTACATACTGGAAGATTAAGAATGGAATTCGCATGACTGGGATGCCGAGTTTCGATGGGATATTGAAGGACGATCAGATGTGGCAAGTCGCGGCGCTGCTGGCGAACGCAGACAAGCTTCCGCCAGATGTGGTGGACATCCTGAAGCAGCCCCTCTTCCCGCCACCACCACCACCACCGGCGAATGGCGCTCCGGGTGTCGCAGCGCCGGGCGGCGCGCCGAAACCATGAGAGTAAGCCGGCCATGCATCAGCGAATTGACGTGAAGACAGATCCCTCGGTCACTTCGTTCTCTCGGGATGACAATGCTTGTCGCATTGTCAGAATTCTGTGTGGAAGCGGAGAGTGGGGACAGTGACGGGGCCGCGCGCCTGGTTATAGCCGGGATTGTTGACGTGCTGAAGATCGAAAGACGCGAAGAAGCCGCGCCAGAGGTGCGCGGTGTAGAAGCCCTCGAAGATCTTTTCCGGGCCGTAAGTGAGGCCGCCGTCGCCGAGCAGGAAGCCGAGTCCGCCGAGAGCGAGATATTGTTGATGCGCGGCCACGATTCCGTTGGCGACGAAAGCGACCCCGGCGCGATCGTTGCGCCGATGCCACGCGCTGCCCGTCGCGAAGCCGCCGAGTTCGAGCGTGCGGTCGTCTTCGGTGTACGCGAACGATTCGTTGCGGCCGTCGCTCCAACCCAAGCGGCCGAAGACACCTACCTGTGACGTGATTTCCTGCTCAAAGTTCAAGCCGAAGCCGTATTTGTGGCGCCCCTGGCGACGGGTGGCGGTGATATCGGGCGGAGAGGTCTCCGAACCCGCCAGGTAATCATCGATTGCCTTGCGGTAATTGCCCATGTCGGCGTGATTGAGATAGCTGAGCAGGCGGACCGTGCCCGCGCGATGCGCGATCAGCTTCCCGCGAGCCTCAAGCTCGAGATTTTCGGCGCGCGCGCGAGCCACATCGGCGTCGAGGTTTATACCGTTGGCCACTTTCGGCATCAGCGCTTCAGCGAAGCGCGCCGTCCACCAGTGGTCGTCGTATTCGACCAACACGCCATCGGTATAGCCGCGCGTGTTGGCGCCGTAGTCGTACGAGCCATTGTTGTCGACCGTCCAATTCAGGAATTGCAGATGGCTGTCCTGTCCCCATGTATTGAGGTCGAAAAAGTCGGCGAGGTCAAACTTGCCTACGCGGAACTCGATCCGTCGCGCCGGCAGAGACGTGGAGAGGTGCAACTCATCACGATCAGCCTCGATGCGCTCGTCGCCGAGTGGAATGATCTGGCGCAGCATCAGCCGGGCGACGTAAGGATCCTGGCTGAGGGTAGTGTTGCGCACGACATCGAGATTCGTGATGCCGGCGAGGCCAAGGGCGTTGCTGAGGCCGTGGCCGCCCGCGCTTTCCATGTCGAAAAAGACTTCGGTGGTGGGCGTGAGTTCGTAGCCGAGATAGAGCGTGTAGACCTTGGAAGTGCCATTTTCGGGTTCGGGCCGCAGGCTGTTCGTCCCAGTGTATTTCGCCGGGAAAGCTCCATGCCATTGCAGGACGATATTGGCCTGCCCCGAGATCCAGTAGCGGCTGGTGTTCGAATGCGGGAAGAGGGTGACCAGGTCGGTGTCGTCCGAGTCGGAATCGGAAGGCGCAGCGTCACTCGACGGTGGGCCGGTCTGCTCCGTTTGCGTGTTCTGGGGCGGCGCTTGAGCTGGCGGCGAGGCCTGCGCGACGGCGAATCGCGGCGCGGCGAGGCACACGAGCAGCACGCAGAGGAACCGGAATCCAGAACGAGTAAAACGGCGTCGCATGGCGAATCGAATATGACACCACATAAATGATTAATATTGCGTAAAAGTGGGCTACGCTACCGCGGAAACATGAATACCGGCTTGATGACCTTCCCCGAAGCCTGATCCTCGATCGCCTGATTGATCTTCTCAAAGGGATACTTCGTGACGAACCTGTCGAACGGGAAGCGGCCGTTCATGTGCAGGTCGATGAGGCGCGGGATGAATGCGTCCGGCACGCTATCGCCCTGGACGATTCCGCGAATCGAAAGGCCGCCGAGCATCAGCGCGCCGAGATTGGGCTGGAAAACTCCCGCGGGGACGGTCACGAAGCCGAAATGGCCTTTGGCTGCGAGTGAGGCGATCGCTTGCTGGTAGCTATCGGCGCGTCCGGTGGTATCGAAGGCGTAATTCACTCCACCAGGAACGAGCTTTCTCACTTCTTCCGATGCTTTCACATTTGGGCCGGCGAGCACGGTCCGCGTGGCGCCGAGATTTTGTGCCATCGCGAGACGTGATTCGAGCACGTCCACGGCCACAATCTCCGCGCAGCCGGATACGACCGCGCCCATCGCGGCGCTCAGCCCCACTGGACCGACTCCAAAGATCGCGATGGTGCTGCCCGCTTTCGCGCCGAGAGAATTCATCACCGCGCCGGCGCCGGTCTGCACGCTGCAGCCGAGCACGCCGAGAATTTCGAGCGGAGCGTCTCTGCGGACGGGAATCGTGTTTCGCTCCCGCGCGACGGCGTAGTTCGAGAACGAGGATTGGCCGAAGAAGTGGCCGTGGACTGCATCGCTGCCCTTGCGGAATGAGCCGGGCTCGCCCGCGCGCGCGTCCCGGAAGTTGAGCGCGCTCGTATGCTCGCAGTAGGCGGGATCGCCGCCCGCGCAGGCGGGGCACGCGCCGCACGAATCGTAGGTCAAAACGACGTGGTCGCCGGGCGTCACTTTGGTGACGCGGTTGCCGACTCGTTCGACGATGCCCGCGCCTTCATGGCCGAGAACGATGGGCTTCGGCACGCCCATGCCTCCTTCGAGGGCTTTTACGTCGGTATGGCAGAGGCCAACACCGACGATGCGGATCAGAATGCCGTCCGGGCCGGGCTCAGTCAGATCAAGCTCTTCGATTGAGAGCCGTGCAATGCCCTCTGATGCGACGGCTGCCTTCACTTTCATGCGTTGCGCTCCCGGCCAGATGACGAACCGCGACAGTATGCACCAGGAGACGTGAAACCGGATACGCAGCGCCGGAGATTCGGCGCGGCCATCGAGGCAGGAAAATGCGGTCTAAGTGCGGCTGAGAGCGGCGAGAACGCGCTTGGGCGTCAACGGGAACTCGCGCATGTGAACGCCCGTTGCGTCGAAGAACGCGTTGGCAATCGCACCCGCGGCGGCGGCCATCACCTCTTCGCCCGCGCCGGTGGATTTCTGATCGAGGCGCTGCACGACGACCGGCGTCACGTCCGGGCATTCCTCGAAGCGCAGGATCGGGTAGCTGTTCCAGTCGAGGCTCGTGACGTTTGTTTTATTGAACGTGATTTCCTCGAGCAGCATGCGGCTGGCGGTCTGCACGAGCTGGCCGCTGATCTGATTCTCGATGAACGCCGGATTCACGGCGAGGCCTGCGTCGATCGCCCCGTACATGTGCTTTACCGAAACCTTGCCCGTTTCCTTATTCACTTCGATTTCGGCGACGGCGCCGCCATAAGAGGTGAGATGCGTGCCGAGGCCGATGCCGCGCCCGGTGGCGATTTTCGTGGTGGACAATTTCGAGGCGGGCGGGCGAGGCTGCCACTTCGCAGCCTGCGCGGCGGCGTCGAGCACGCCCATCCAGCGCTCGTTGGTGATATTGCGTTTGCGGAACTCGTACGCATCGACGCCGGCTTGGCGGGCAAGCTCGTCGATGGTCTGCTCCGATGCGAACGAGAACGAAAGATCGAGCGGCGAGCGCAGCCACGCGCCTTTCAGATATTTCAGTCCCGGCACCTGATGGTTCACGAGCCGGACGTTGGGAATGTCGTACATTCCACCGCAATCGGAGGGATTGACCTGCTGCGCGGCGCCGAGTCTCCATTCGGCGGCCGGCGTGCCGAGCGCGAGCTGCGCGGAGGTTTCGATCGCGCTCCAGTTGTGGTGCCAGCCGTCGTACTGATACGCCACGATTTTTCCGCTCGCGTCCGCGGCGGCGCGGATTTCACCGACGTGCGCAGGACCATAGTTGTCCCAGCCGTGCTCGTCCCAGCGCATGAATTGGAGGCGGACCGGCTTGCCCGCAAGCTGGGAAAGGATGGCGGCGGCCTGAGCGACGTCGTCGTAGCAGCTGTGGCCGTAGGTGCCGGAGCCTTCGTAATACTGCACGCGAACTTTTTGCGCGGGCATTCCGAGCACGCCGGCAAGCGTGTTGCGAGTGGCGTAGACATCCTGCGTCGAGCAGATCACGAGCGCGGAATCAGGCGTGACGTCCGCAAGCGCGCCATTCGGGCCGAAGCCAGCGTGCGCCTGGTAGGGCGCGTGATAGGTGCCGGAAGCGACGTGCGAGGCTGCGCCGAAGGCGCCGGTCACATCTCCGCGCTCGAGCACGACTCGATCGGTGGTTTTCTCCGCGCGCATCGCGTCATAGAGAGCGTCGCTGCCGGGGAGCGTGGCGGGCATGTCCCACGTGATTTTCAACTGCTGCGCGGCGCGGACGGCGTCCCATTCGCGCTCGGCGACGACGCCGACGAAATCGCCCTTGCGCAAAACGCGCGCGCCCGGAATGTCCGCGATCGAGGCTTCGTCGAGCGTCGCGACTTTTGCACCAGCGCCGTAGACGCCCTGCCCGCGCGGCCGTACGACGCGCCCGTGCAACATGCCCGGCAAGCGAACGTGCTGGAGGAAGACGTATGTGCCGCTGACCTTTTCTGGAATGTCGTTGCGCGTGGGCCGCGCGCCGACGAGCTTGTAGTCCGCGACGGGCTTGAGCGGTGCTGTGCCCGTGAACGCGAGGTTGAACGGCTTATCGCCGACAAGCTCGCCATAAGTGACGGATGATGCCTCGCCGCCCATCCCCCCCACGGTCACAACGCCTTTCGAAACTGTGAGTCGCTCGACGGGCGCGCCCAATTTTTTCGATGCGAGTTGCAGCAGCGCCTGGCGTGCCTCGGCCGCGGCGGTGCGAATCGCCGGGCTGCCCCGAGCGATGGAAGAGCTCGAGTACGTGCCGCCCTGATTCGGTGTGAGGTTGGTGTCGAGGCGAATTGTGCTGACCTGGCTCATGTCCAGGTCGAGCTCTTCGGCTGAGATTTGCAGCAGCGATGTGGTGGAACCCTGGCCGAGCTCGACGTAGCCGATGTAAACGGTTGCGGTGTTGTCCGCATGGATAGCGAGCCAGGTGTCGATCTGCTTCGGATCGGGCGGACCCGCTGCTGCGCCTCGCGCGGCGGTCGTGGCGCCTTGCGCGAAGAGCGCGTCGCCGACCAAGCCCGCGCTGCTAAATCCGATGATCAGCGCGCCGCCCGCCTTCAAAAATTCGCGGCGAGGGATTGATGCGGATGGGGCGGATCTCACGCTGGTCCTCGCCGTGGTCATCGCGCCACCTCCGCCGTCTGAATTTCCTGCGCCACTACTTCATCCGGCGCGCGCTCGGCCGATGCTGTCATTGCGCGCGATGCCCGTTGGATGGCTTTGATAACCCGCGGGTAGCTGCCGCAGCGGCATAGATGGCCGTTCATCGCGGCGCGGATCTGCGATTCGGTCGGCTGCGGCGTTTTCGAGAGAAGCTCGGCGGCCTGGATGATCATGCCGTTGAAGCAGTAGCCGCACTGGACCGCCTGCTCGTCGATGAAGGATTGCTGCACTGGATGCAGCGCGGGAGCTTTGGCGAGTTTTTTCTGCTTCGCGTACCAGGCGGGAAGGCCTTCGAGCGTCGTCACGGATTTGCCGACGACCGCGGACACAGGCGTCACGCACGAACGCATTTCGACGCCATTCACGAGTACCGAGCACGAGCCGCACTGCGCGAGTCCGCAGCCAAAACGCGGCCCCTGAAGTTGCAATTCGCCTGAGAGGACGTAGAGGAGAGGCGTATCCGGCGCGGCGGTGATGTTGTGCAGCTGTTCGTTGACGCGTATCTTGATTTCGCTCGCCATCTCGTATTACCCCCCGGCAGCTGGCAGTGACCTATTGGGACCTAGGCGCCAGAAGGTTACCACGGCGTGTCAAGCGTGTGGCTTGCGTGTTTTGATGCGACTCTCGGCCGGGCATAACGTTCGACCGGCTTGCATGCCAACGCAATATTCACAACGCGGTGTGATAGCCTTACGCTTGGGGGCAACGAAAACGTGGACATCGTGAAGGGCAACATGGGTTGGATCGAAGTGATCGTGGGACCGATGTTTTCCGGCAAGAGCGAAGAGCTGATCCGGCGCCTGCGCCGCGCCGAAATCGGCAAGCAGCGCGTTCAAATTTTCAAGCCGGTCATCGATCAACGCTACTCGAAGAACGGCATCGTCTCGCATTCCGGCCTTGAAATCCCTTCCGAGCTTGTCAGCACCGGCAGCGAGATTTTGGAGAAAGTCGCCGCCCGCACGGAAGTCGTCGGCATCGACGAGGCCCAGTTCCTCGGCGAAAGCATCGTTGCGGATTGCGCGAGGCTCGCCGAACTGGGCAAGCGCGTGATCGTCGCCGGACTCGACACCGATTTCATGGGGCGCCCCTTCGAGCCGATGCCGCGGCTGCTCGCGGTCGCCGAGGAAATCACCAAGCTTCTCGCCATCTGCATGCGATGCGGAAATCCGGCCGTACACACGCAGCGCATCGTCGCATCGGAGGAACTGATCGTGGTCGGCGCGGGTGGAATGTACGAGGCGCGGTGTCGCCGCTGCTTTGAGCCGCAGCTTGCGCAGCAGAAAATCGAAGAACAGGAAAAACAGGGCGGCTCAAACCGAATGGCGACGGCGCGCGCAGCGTCAAGCTGAGTTACGGCAAGAGCATCGGCTTCTAAGAGTACCTCTCCGGCACGATCTTCTGCATTCCCGCCTACACGGGCTTCTGCCAGCGCCAGTAATCTCTCCTCGGCCTGAGAGCGACCATGACCTCCGCCCTTCGCGACCCAACTCTTAGCGTTGTGAACGGCATTGAGATTCGATTCGCATCGTGCGATTGAAGCCAACCTCGCTGGCTCCTTCTCATAACGTCCATGGATGGCTCGGGCGAATAGGCGTGACACAGGTCACAAGGGCGGGTGACGCGAATCACGGAGGCGAAGCGCCCGGAAGTTGAAAATGAGAGTTGACTGACCGGTCAGTTAGATGAACGGACCGGGCGAGCGACGAAGGAAACGCACATGACCGCCGTCAAACGACACGTTCGGAAACGAACCGACAAAACACAGCGAAGGGAACAGATTTTGGCAGCTGCATTCGAGGAGTTTGCCATCAACGGGTATGCGGCCACCCGCCTCGAGGATGTGGCCGGGCGAGCCAAAATCGCCAAGGGCACGATCTTTCTGCACTTCAACAATAAGCGAGTGCTCTTCCGGGCAGTTCTGCGCGCGTTCATCCAGCCTGTTTTTTCAGGGACTCACGCGTTTCTCCAGGATTTTTCCGGCTCGGCCGAGGTTGTGCTCCGCGATCTTCTGTCGCGTCAATATGTGGAGATCGTCAAAAATAAGAGAGCGCGCGCACTCCTCAGGCTGCTGATTGCCGAGAGCGGGAAATTTCCGGAACTTGCCCAAATGTATTACCGAGAGATCATCGAGCCTGGCACGGCGGCTCTCGGTCTCGTGTTCGGCCGAGGCGTCGCCTCGGGAGAATTTCAGGCGAGCGGAATCGGCAAGTTTCCTCAAATCCTGGCCGCGCCGGCGGTCCTTGCGGTCGCGTGGATACTGGTGCTTGGCGAGCGCAACGGGCCCGATCTCGACGCGTACCAACAGGCGCATCTCGATTTCATCTTCCGCGGACTCCGGGGAGCCGATTCCACGAATGCCCCCGAAGGCGCGGAATCCCTTGGAGCGCGAGAGGCGTCATGAGACCGAACTGGGGACCCACGGCATTTTTCCTTCTTCTGCTGGCAATGTCGGCGGCATGCGTCAGTGCACAGGATGTTCCGCGGCGGTTGACACTAAAGGATGCGATCGATCTGGCGCTGAAGCAGAACGTGAATGTACAAGTTTCCGCGACCCAGATTGGTGAAGCGGAAGGGGCGCGCACAAGGAGCCTCGCGGTGCTGCTTCCACATGCCAGTGCAGACACGCTTGCAAACCTGCTGAAAAATAATCTCAGCATTGAAGGAATTTCCCTTCCCGGGATTCCAACCGCCGTCGGCCCTTTTGCTTACTATGACTTTCGCGTATTCGCATCGCAGGCGGTGATCGATCGCCAAGCGCTGCACAACTGGAAGGCCAGTGCCAGGGAAGAAGAGGCCACGCGGTTGAGCTATCAGGATACCCGCGACTTTGTTGTTCGAGAGGCAGCCGGGTTTTACCTGCAATCCGAAACGGCGGCGGCCGAGGTCGAGGCGGCTCAATCGCGAGTGGAAACCTCCCGGGTCCTCGAAAAGCTAGCCACGGATCAACACGATCAGGGCCTCGCGACCGCCATCGACGTAGTTCGGTCGCAAGTGCAGCTTGCGCGCGATCAACAGACTCTGCTCGTCGCGCAGAATAACTACCAAACCTCGTTGCTCGCGCTCGCGAGATTTTTGGGACTCAGTCCCGGAACCTCCATTGAGCCTGCCGAGAAGCTCGAATTCCGGCATATCGAATCGCCCGACGTCAAACAGGCCCTGCCGGCGGCGCTGGGAGCCCGCGATGATTACCGTTCGCTGATGAGCCAGCAGCAATCACTGATGGAGCAAGAAAAGGCGTCGCACGCGCGCTACTTGCCCACGCTGAGTCTAAATGGAAACTACGGCGCGGCCGGCCGGAATTTTGGCGCAATGCCCGCAACGGGCGGAATCGAAGCGATCCTCTCCGTGACAATCTTCGATAGGGATCGCAACGGAGAGAAACAGGAACTCGATAGCCGCGCGGACCGTTTGAAGGCACAAACGGACGATCTCGCGCGCGGCATCGAACAGGATCTCCGCAAGGCGATTCTTGACATCCAATCCACGGAGCAGCAAGTGAGCGTCACGCAAGCCGTGCTCGATCTGTCTCAGCGAGAGTTGATCCTGGCAGAGGACCGCTTCCGCAACGGAGTGACCGACAACATCGAGGTCGTGACTGCTCAGGACGCTTTGGCAAGTGCGCAGGACGACCGAATCGCAGCGATCGCGCAGAATGCAGACGCGCGGGCCGCCCTCGCGCGCGCCCTCGGCGCGACGGAGAAGAACTATCAAACCTATCTCGGCCAAGTCGATCCAAGAAGCGGCGGCGACAACCAGAAAGAGGGGAAAGTGCCATGAAGCGCGCGCTTCTAATCGTACTTTTGGCCGTCCTTGCGGGATTTGCGGGAATACGGCTCTATCGCATGTGGCTTGCGGGACAGACTCCCGCAAGCGAGCTGAAGCTTTCCGGGAACATCGAAGCGCATGAGAGCCTTGTCAGTTTCAAGGTGACGGGCCGCATCATCGAGCTGCCCGTTGACGAAGGCATGGCGATGAAGGCCGGAGATCTGCTGGCCCGGCTTGATAGCGCCGACTACCGCCAGCAGGTAGCCGTCGATGAAGCGACACGGCGCATGCGCAACCGACAGCTCGTCCTTGGACTGGCGGGCAGCCGGTGGCAGGAGGTTGAGGCGGCGAAGCAAACCGTCGTCGATTCCAAGGCCGACCTGGATCAAAAGAAAAAGGATTACGCACGCTATGAAGCCCTTTATGAAAAGGATGAGATTCCCGCGCAAACGCGCGATCAAGCTGCGACGAACGTGACTCGCGCACAGGCGACTTACGATCGGGCGCAGCAAATTCTGAACGAACTTGTCGAGGGCACCCGGAAGGAAGAGTTGGATGTGGACCGAGCGAATGTCCGGCAGGCCAAGGAGAATCTCGATATGTCGCAGATTCGCCTGAGCTACACGGTGCTACAGGCGCCGTTCGACGGCATCGTTTTGGTTCGTCAGGCTGAATTGGGCGAAGTGGTATCCCCGGGTACGCCCATCGTGACGCTCGCCGACTTGGACCATATATGGCTCCGCGTGTATCTGCCGGAGACGGACCTCGGAAAGCTCCATTGGGGCCAGGAGGTCAACGTGCGAACCGACACGTATCCGGGCAAAACGTATCGGGGGCGCGTTTCCGTAATCGCCTCGGATGCGGAATTCACCCCGAAGAGCGTGCAGACGGAGAAAGAACGCGTGACGCTTGTCTACCGCATCAAGATCGACGTCGAGAATCCAAACCACGAACTCAAACCCGGCATGCCGGCTGATGCCTACGTCGACGTGAAATAACCAGGGCCGCCATGAGTTCCACTCCTGCAATCATCGTTTCAGGTCTCGGCAAGCGGTTCGGTGGTGTCGCGGCAGTCGACCAGCTTTCATTTGATGTCAAGCCAGGCGAGATTTTTGGCCTCGTGGGACCTGACGGCGCCGGCAAGACGACCACGATGCGAATGCTCGCGGGGGTTCTCAGGCCGGATTCCGGATCGGCAACAGTGGCCGGGCATGATGTTCGGCTTGACCCTGAAGGCGCCAAGCGGGATCTGAGCTACATGCCGCAGCGCTTTGGACTCTACGAAGATCTCACCGTCGACGAGAACATTCGGTTTTATGCCGACCTATTCGGCATCAGCCGGAAGGAGCGCGAGAAACGGTCCGCCGAATTACTGGCCGCGGCCGGCTTCGCCGAGTTTCACCGCCGCTTGGCGGGAAACCTCTCGGGAGGGATGAAGCAGAAACTGGGACTTGTGTGCGCGCTCATTCATACGCCGCGCGTGATCCTGCTCGATGAGCCGACAAACGGAGTCGATCCAGTCTCGCGCAGGGATTTCTGGCAGATTCTTTATTCTCTTCTCGCCCAAGGCGTCGCCATTCTTACATCCACTTCCTACCTCGATGAAGCCGAACGCTGCCATCGAGTTGGGCTCCTGTACCAGGGGCGAATGCTCTTCTGCGATCTTCCCGAAGCATTGAAGAAAAAGTTCCCAGGAGGAGTCATCGTCGTCCATTCGTCCGATCCGGAGCGCGCCCGAGCTGAACTTTCCGGTGCCAACGGCGCGCGAGACGTTCTGCTCGTAGGCGATCACGTGCATGTCTTAGTGGACGATGCGGCCCGGCGCCTTCCGGAGCTGCGCGCGCGTTTGGATGCAGGCAGGATTTCTTATGACTCGATCCAGCAGGTCGAGGCGAGCATCGAAGACATTTTTGTGTCAGCAGTGGAAAAAGAGTCAGCGGCGCGATCACCGGCGAGGTCTTGATGAACCAAAATGGGCCATCGGTTATGGTTCAGAATCTCACGAAGCGATTCGGGGATTTCGTTGCGGTGGACGATGTGAGCTTCGAGGCGCGCCACGGCGAGATTTTCGGATTCCTCGGCCCGAATGGTTCCGGCAAATCGACAACGATCCGCGTCCTCTGCGGGCTGCTGCGGCCGTCGTCCGGACGCGCGACGGTTGCCGGAATTGACGTTGCCCGGAATCCCGAGGCTGTGCGCCAGCACATCGGGTATATGTCGCAGAAGTTCTCGCTCTACAACGACCTCCGGGTTGCCGAAAATCTGGAGTTCTTCGCCGGCATGTATAGCGTGCCGAAAAAAGAAATTCCGGCGCGCCTCGAATGGGCGCTGAAAATGGCGGGGCTCGAGGGACGTGGGCAGAACCCCACGAGCGCGCTGGCGGTTGGCTGGAAGCAGCGGCTGGCTCTCGGCTGCGCCGTATTGCATCGGCCGCCGATCGTTTTCCTCGACGAACCCACCTCAGGAGTCGATCCCGTTTCACGCCGGCAATTCTGGGACTTGATCCACGAGATGGTCGGAGAAGGCGTCACAGTCTTCGTTACGACGCACTACATGGACGAAGCCGAGTACTGCAACCGTCTCGTACTCCTGGATCGCGGACGCATCGTGGCCATGGGCACGCCCACAGAACTGAAGAGCCACCATATGAAGGGCGAACTTTTGATGATCGAATGCGAACCGCTCGGCCCGGCACTGGAGATGCTTCAGACGGCTCCTGACGTGCTGGACGCCGCCGTCTTCGGCAGCGGCATTCACGCGGTTGTCGCCGATGCGGCAGCTATGGCGCCGAAAATTCGCGAGTTGCTATTGGCGCGGCAATTTCGGGCGGGGCGAATCGAACAAATCGCACCGAGCCTAGAGGACGTGTTCGTATCGCTCACGGCGGTACGTGGCGCGAGTAAAGAGGTTGCGGCATGAGCTGGACGCGGATCGTTGCGATGACGCGCAAGGAAGTGCTCCAGATCGGGCGCGATCCACGAAGCCTGCTCATCATTCTCGTGATACCGCTAGTTCAGCTCTTCATCTTCGGCTATGCCGTGAACCTCGACGTCAAACACGTTCCGCTGTGCATTTACGATCGCGACGGCACTCAAGCCAGCCAAGACTTTCTCAAGCATTTTCAGGCGACTGACTATTTCAATATCGTGCGCGTCTCGGACAGCTACTCGGACGTCGTCCGGAACATCGATCACGGAGTGTGCAGCGTGGCGGTCGTGGTGCCATCCCAGTTCGCGGAAGATCTCCATTCGAGCGGGCAAGCGAGCGTGCAGGCAATCCTCGACGCCAGCGACAGCAACTCGGCAACGATCGGCATGGGCTACGCGCAGGCGATCGTGCAGAGTTACTCCTCCGAAATACAGGTTGCCTGGCAGGAGGAACAAGGCCTTGGCGCGGGTGCCCCAAACATCACATTCGAGCCTCGCACCTGGTTCAACGAAGATCTGGAAAGCATGGCGGATTTGGTCCCCGGCGTGGTCGCGATGGTTATGGCG
The DNA here is from genome assembly GCA_963715685.1 of uncultured Acidobacteriota bacterium. GTDB lineage: Bacteria > Acidobacteriota > Terriglobia > Acidiferrales > UBA7541 > Palsa-295. The sequence goes on from OY970264.1 coordinate 23,702, forward strand.
GTTGTGGGCGCATTTCTCACTTCACTGACGATTGCTCGAGAATGGGAGCGCGGCACAATGGAGCAGCTAATCTCCACGCCTGTCGGCAAGCTGGAAATTCAGATCGGGAAACTCTTCCCGTACTTCGTAATCGGGATTGCGGACACGGCCATCTGCGCCGGGACTGCAGTGTGGTGGTTCGGCGTCCCATTTCGCGGAAGTTGGGTGGTTCTTTTCGGCTGTTCGATGCTCTTCCTCCTCGTCGTGCTGTCGCTCGGCTATTTCATTTCCGTCACTGCGAAGTCGCAACTCGGAGCCTGCCAGATGGCGTTGTTGGCCACGTTTCTTCCGACGTTCCTGTTGTCGGGCTTCATTTTTCCGATCGACCAGATGCCGGTTGTCGTCCAGTGGATCACGGCGGTGCTCCCGGCGCGGTACTACGTCTCCATTTTGCGAAATGTGTTTCTGAAAGGAACCGAGGTTCGGCTATTGGCGGGGGACATCATGGCCCTGGCGGCGATTGCGGTGGTCTTGGTCGTGCTCGCGACGCGCTCATTTAAGAAGAGGCTGGCATGAAAATCCTCGAGACATTCGAGCGCATTCGCCAAATGATCAAGAAGGAGTTCATCCAGACTCTACGCGACCCGCACACGCGCTGGCTGTTGTTTGGGCCGGCGCTCATCCAGATGGTCGTCTTTGGCTACGCGGCGACCATGGAAATAAAGCACGTTTCGCTAGCCGTGCTCGATCAGGACAACACCCAAGAGAGTCGGGAACTGATTTCGCATTTCTCCGCAAGCCGGTACTTCCACATTGCAAAGTATGCGACGCGGCGCGATGAACTTCGCACGGGCATTGATCGGGGCGATTTTCTTCTGGCGGTTGAAATTGATTCGGGCTTCGCGCAACGCTTGCGCGGCGGCGAGGGGGCAACCGTCCAGGTGATTGTGGACAGCTCAAATTCCAATACCGCGCTGGTCGCGCTCGGCTATCTCAGCCAGGTTGGAGCGAACTTTGCACAGGCCTATCAGATCGACCGGATGCAGAGAATCGCGCCGCAGCTGGTGTCGTTCGTGCCTCGTGTGGACCTAGAGGCGCGACCGTGGTTCAACGAAGGACTCCTGAGCGAATGGTATTTCGTTCCAGGCGTGCTTGGAAACCTGATGCTCATCCTGATCATGAACCTGACGGCATTCGCCGTGGTCCGCGAGCGTGAGATCGGCACTCTGGAACAGGTCATGGTCACGCCGATTCGCCGCTGGGAGTTTATCCTCGGCAAGACGGTGCCTTTCTTTCTCATTGGTTGTTTCGACGCGACGATGCTAACTCTCGTTGGCACGCTGTGGTTTGGAGTGCCTCTCCGGGGACACATCGCCGTGCTGGCGATCGGCGTCATGGTCTTTCTGCTCGCGGCGCTTGGTCTTGGGCTCCTGCTTTCCACGTTGGCGGTAACGCAGCAGCAGGCGATGATTACGGCGTTCTTCTTCACGATGCCGATGACCAGTCTTTCCGGGTTCGGCACACCCATCAGCAGCATGCCGCCGTTTTTCCAGAAGCTGAGTTATTTCAACCCGCTCCGCCATGTGGTTCTGATCCTGCGCAGCATTTTTCTCAAAGGGGTTGGCCTCGACGTCCTCTGGCCAGACATGTTCCTCATGGCAGGTTTTGCGATTTTCATGCTGAGTGTCAGCGTGCTGCGTTTCCGCAAGTCCATTGAATGATTTCCCATTTCCGGTTTTGAGTTGGATGACGCGCACACTAATCTCCACGGGGAAAAGACCCCGGCGGTGACACTTGAGGCTCATCGTGACAATTTGGTGACAGTGCCGAAGAGAATGCACCAAACTAGGGCAGCACTGTCACTAAATCGGGCTGCAAGTTACAATGTTTCAAGAGCTTAATTTCGGAGGGGTGGCAGAGCGGTTGAACGCGGCGGTCTTGAAAACCGTTAGGCCCGAAAGGGTCTCGTGGGTTCGAATCCCACCCCCTCCGCCATTTTAGGCCGCGGCTTTGGACGGCGCGCCATGAGCGTACACGATGAAGGCGGCACGCCGCGGAGCAGCATTCCTCCATTTTCCCCCCTCTGTGCTAGAGTCTTGGCCACTTCGATGGACGCGCCCGCCATCGCCACCGAGCACCTGACGCGCCGATTCGGCCAGCTCGTCGCCGTCGATGACGTCAACCTTCGCGTCACGGCCGGCCAATTCTTCGGCTTTCTCGGCCCGAACGGCGCGGGCAAGTCCACCACGATCAAGATGCTCACCGGACTGCTCGCGCCGTCGGCGGGGCGCATGAAAATCCTCGGCCTCGATCTGACCGCGAATCCTGTGGAAGTGAAACGCCAGATCGGCGTCGTGCCCGAAGGGATGGCGCTGTTTGGCCGCCTCACTGGCGCGGAATATTTGAATTTTGCCGCGCGGATGTACGGGCTCGACCGGGAGACGGCAGCCAAGCGCACGGCCGAGCTGCTCGAGTTCATGCAGCTCGCCGATCAGCCAAAAGCACTGATCACGGATTATTCGCACGGGATGCAGAAGAAACTTGCGCTTGCCGCCGCCGTGATCCACGGCCCGAAGATTCTCTTCCTCGATGAGCCGTTCGAGGGCGTGGATGCCATTGCCTCCGGCACGCTCAAGGCGATGTTGCAGCGCATGATCGCGCGCGGAGCTACGATTTTTCTCACGTCGCACGTGCTTGAGATCGTTGAGCGCCTTTGCAGCCACATCGCCATCATTCATCAGGGGCGGCTCGTGGCGCAGGGATCGATCGAGGAGCTTCGCGCTGGCGTACAGGCGCACGCAGCGCCGGATTCATCTGGCGCTCCCGCGGAAAAGCTCACGCTCGAAGAGATTTTTCTTCGCATCGTCGGAGGCTCGCGGAGCGCCGAACAGGAGCTGTCGTGGCTGGGCTGAACGCAGCACCCGAAGCGCGCGAGCAGTTTGCCGCGATCGCGCAGCTTCGCTGGCGGATTTTCGTCAACTCGCTGCGTTCGCTGCGCGGCAGGCTGGAACTGGTCTCGCGCATCTTTGCGGGACTAGGGTTCACGATTCTTGGACTGGGCGGCACGATTGGCCTCGGCGCGGCCGCATGGTATTTCTTCTCGCACGACATGGCCGAGTGGCTCGCCCTGCCGCTGTGGGGCATTTTCCTCTATTGGCAGCTTTTTCCAGTCATGGCGACGGCGTTCACCGAGAATTTCGACGCGTCGAATTTCCTCCGCTTTCCGCTCGGCTATCGCTCGTATTTCCTGATGCGCATCGCGTACGGCGCGCTCGATCCCACGACGATCATCGGATGCCTGTGGCTCATGGGAATGGCGCTCGGCATCGGCATCGCCGCTCCGCGCTTCTTCCTTTGGGGAGCGATTGTGCTCGCCTCATTCGCCGCGCTCAACATACTCCTGGGCCGCGCGATTTTTTCCTGGCTCGAACGCTGGCTGGCGCGGCGCAAAAGCCGCGAGATACTCGGTCTTTTCTTCTTTGCTTTTATCATCAGTTTCCAGTTCATCTCGCCATTGATGAACTACTACTTGCGCCACTACAGCAGAAATCGCCGGCCGGAGATCGCCAGTTACGCGACGCAATTCGTCGCAGTCCAGCGAGTGCTGCCGCCGGGCCTCGCGGCGTCGGCGCTGTCACATGCCACGGAGGATGAGTTTGGTGTCGCGCTGGGCGCGCTTGCGCTGTTGTGCGTTTATGGCGGAGCGTTCTTGTGGCTTGTCGACGTGCGCCTGCGCGCGCAATTCCGCGGAGAGAATTTGAGCGAGTCAGTCGCGCCCGTGGCATTACCCAAGGGCAAGCAGGTGATTCGAACCGGCTGGACGCTCCCCGGACTCACCGGCCCGGTTGCGGCGGTGCTCGAAAAGGAATTCCGTTATCTTTCCCGCAGCGGGCCGATGCTCTTCAACCTGGTAATGCCGATTGTAATCCTGCTTATTTTTCGTTTCAGCATGGTCAATGGGCCGCGAGGCGGTAATTTCCTGATGCGCGGCCTCGATTTTGCATTCCCGGCGGGCGCCGCCTATGCGTTGCTCATTCTGAGCAACCTCACGTACAACAGCTTCGGAACGGAAGGAGCTGGCGTCCAGTTTTACTTCATGTCGCCGGTGCGCTTCCGTGAAATTTTGTTCGCGAAAAATCTTGCGCAGGGAACCTTGCTTGCGCTGGAAATGGTCCTCGTGTGGATCGCCGCATGCGTCATGTTTCGGCCGCCTGCGTTTGGAATGACGATCGCGACGCTGGCCGGCGCGCTGTTTGCGGCGCTGGTCAATTTCATCGTGGGAAATCTGCTGTCGCTGTACTCACCGAAGAAGTTCGATTTCGCGGTGTTCGGCAGGCAGCGGGCCTCGGGCGTCACGGCCTTCGCGGCTCTGGGAGTTCAGATCGTAGTATTCGGACTGGCGGGACTCGCCATCTTCATGGCGGTGTACTTCCACAACATCTGGCTTGCGACCGTTATCTTGCTGCTGCTGGCCGGTGGAGCGCTTCAAGGCTACGCCTTCGCGCGTTCTCGGATCGACGGCATCGCAATCAGTCGGCGCGAAAGCCTGATCGCCGAGCTGTGCCGCGCCTCGTAAGCGCCCCGGATCGGAGAGGTAATCAGGAGATCGCGCGCTTCAGGTACGCGTCGATGCGCGCGTTGGCCGCCGGCCCCTGCGGCAGCGGGAAGATATTGAATGCGTGCGGCGCGCCCGGATACACCGCCAGCTCCGCTTCATTGCCCGCCGCAATCCAGCGCGAATACAGGAACAACGTATCGTCGAGCAGCGGATCGACCGTCCCGATGGTGAAAATCGCGCGCGGCATGTTCTTCATGTTTGCGTAGAGCGGCGACACGTCAGGATCGCGCGGATTGATCCCTGCGGGCAGATAGGCTTCGCTGAATTTCTGAATGCTGATCCGTCCGACGAGGATTCCCTTGTCAGGCGCAAGCGACTGGCTGGGCGTCATCGAGGAATCGAAGTTACCGTACGCGAGGTTCGCGGCGCGGAAGCCGGTGTAGCCATGTCGGTCGCGCATGCGGAGCAGCGTGGCCGCCGACAGAGTCGCGCCCGCCGATTCGCCGCCAATGGTCAACACGTCCGTGCCGAACTCGGACTTGGCGTTTTTCACCAGCCACACGGCAACCGATTCGCAATCGTCCCACGCGGCCGGATACGGATTCTCCGGCGCAAGCCGATACTCGACGCTCGCGCACGCCATCCCCGTGCTTTGCACGATGCGCTCGAGCATGGGGTCTTGTCCCTCGGCCGAGCCGAAGACCAGCCCTCCACCGTGCATGTGCATGTACACGCCCTTCGCGTGCTCCGGCGCCACCACGCGCAGCGGCACTTTGTGGCCCCCCTTCCCATCGATCAAAATCGTGCGCGCCCGCGCGGATTTTTCCGGCGGCGGAAACGGCCCTCGTCCGCTGGCTGCGGCGGCGCGATAGGCCGCCGCACCGATGTCCCACCAATCGGGACCGGCCGACATCGCCTTGCGAAATGCTTCGTTGGCCGCGAGCGTTTCCGCGGAAATCGCTTCGGGCTTGAATACCGCCGGATCAAGCGGATTGCTTTTTGCTGCGGCTGCTTCGCTCATTTCTTGCCTCCGAATCTCGATGTGGAGCGAGAGTATATACCACCTGGAATTGATTCCTGTCCATGTTGGCGCGCTTGGAGCGGGAGTTTATGGGTGCGACTGAGCTGCGTGAAGCAGGCCCTTGTCGTACATCGCGCCGTAATGCAGATACTGGCTCGGGGGATCGGGCGGGTAGCTGATCTCCACTTTTTCGATCGAGCCGCTCTTATCAAACTGCGCCGTCAACTCGGAATTGATGCCCGCCCAGTAGCTCGGCAGGTTGAGCTTTCTATAGCGGGCCAGCACCTGATCGCGCAGCGCCGGATCGAAGTGGACACCGTATTTGTCGACCAGCGCCTTGATCGCGTCGTAGTCGCCCTCCGCTTTGATGCGCATCAATTCGGCGAGCAGCATCCCCACGCCCTGGCGCATCTTCTCGTAGTCCGTCACGCGTACGTAGGTTTTTCCGCCGCGATCGAACTGCTCGATGCCGCCGGTTTTGTCCATGACGTAGTGGGCGATGAGCTGCCGGTCGCGCGCGTGGTCCTCCTCGATCGTGTCGCCATTCGGAATCCGGCGCAGTTGAGTGAGCGCGACCCGCGCCGCCGCATCGTACATCGCCTTGGCCACTTCTTCCTGATTGCTGACTAATCCGAGCTCCTTCAGTTTCGGGTCCCACACATTCCAAAACGCCATCAGGTCGGCCCGAGCTTCCTCGAGAGTCGAGTAATATTCCTTCAGCTCCGGCTCGCTGCCATGCGACAGGCGATCGCTCAGTTTGCCGGATCCGTGGCCGATCACTTCATGCAGCGCCGTCTCCAGATCTTCCGCTTCGTCGCCATACTTCTTGTCGCGCGCGAGCTCTTCTGGCGAAGAGCAAAATTCCTCCAAGGCCGCGTCACCGGTGGCTTGCGTCAGCGTGCGACTGCTGCTGATAAGCAGAAAATTCTTGCTGCCGTATTTCTCGCGGATTACATTTTCGTTTGGCAAGTTATCGCCGATCGTGTTGACCTCGTAATCGCCCGTCTCGATCAGCGTTTCCACCGCCTTGATCACGGGCGGCTTGAACGACTGCTTCTTATATTTGGCGTCCCACGGGGCCTTTTGTTCGAAATATGCCGCGTTGCTCGCCAGCTTGGCCATCGTATCCGTCAAAGGCTTGTCGGTGATCGAAACGAAGCTCGCCGAGCTGCCCTTCGCTCCGCGTGCATCGCGGTAGATCTCAACGAAGCCGTTGGAGAAGTCGACTGTGGCGTCGTCCTGCACCCAATCCGCATCGAATTTCAGCCAATCGTTGAAATCACCGGTTTCGTAGTAGCGGATCAAGTCCCCGATCACCTGCGCTTCTTGCGGATCGGCGAAGGCCCGTGCTTTCTCTAGGTAGGCATTCGCTTTTTTCAGGTACACGGCGTACAGTCCCGCGGGAATCTTGCCGTCTGGCGTGCCCGCCCGGTACACCTCCTCGTGGAGATGTCCTTGCGCGTCCTTCACAACGCGCGAATTGAGCGGATGCTCCTCGTGAAAACCCTTCAAGTCCGCCAGAGAAAGCCCAGGATAGAAGGTATTAGAGCTGGCCCGCACGATGTCCATACCCGGCCCGGGGCTTTTGGCCGTATCCATCGGTTCAAAGTTAGGATCGAAGAGTGGCGCTCGCAGTGCTTCCAGCTCCTTATCGAGTGGCGCGGCGGTCGTAATCGGCGGCAGGTCGCCGTAAGCGGTTTTCATCGCTCCATTTTGCTGAGCGATCCGCGCGGCCTTTTTCAGATCATCGAAACTGAACGAGGGAACAAACTTCTGTGAATTTTCTTCGCTGTGGTTTCCGCGGTTCGCCCAGAAGAGATCGGTAAAGTCCGTAATCTTGGACATCGTCTCCGCATCGATCCCGGCCGGATGCGCGACAATTTCCTCGAGCAAGCGCTTCTCGCGCAGGCCATACGCCGATAGTTGGTCATAAATGATCGGATCGATGGCGATCGAGGCCTGCGCGAGCCAGTACGCCAGCGCCTGCTGCTTGGGCGTCAACGCATGGAAGCTGTCCGCTTTGACCACCACGAACCCCGTCTCGCCCACCCGCGCGATCAGTGGGTTTACGGGAGCGGGTTTCTCGCTCTGGGCAAATGCAGGAGATAAAACGAGCGCGAGGTAAAACAACAGCGCGATTCTGGCTCTCATATCAGCCTCCGCGCCTACGTTACCTACGTTGCGTCCGGAACCGCAAGCTCAACAACTCGCCGGTTCCCGCTGCAAGGCCGGGGCCGGTTCGGGTTTGCTATAATCGCGCGCCATGGCCGATCGATTGTTCAACGAGCGGGCATCCAGCGAGCCGGCGTTCCGGGCGCCGCGATACATCGTGATCGAAGGGCCGATTCGCGTCGGAAAATCGACTCTCGCGAAGGCCTTGGCCGAGCAACTCCACGCGCGCCGCATTTTCGACTGCGAAGACAATCCCTTCCTGGCGGATTTCTACGACGAAAAGCCCGGCGCCGCGTTTCGCGCCCAGATGTATTTTCTCTACGAGCGCCACCGCCGCCTGGCCGAGGCGCGGCCCGAAGATAACGCGGCTCCAATCGTCAGCGATTTCCTGTTTGAGAAGGACAAAATCTTCGCGTACATGAACCTCGACAACGAGGAGCTGAAACTCTACGAGAGATACTTCGACATGCTCGCGCCTTCAGTTCCCGCGCCGGATTTGGTGATTTATCTCCACGCCAAGCCGGAGATCCTTCGAAAGCGGGTATCCAAGAAAGGCGATCCCGCGGAGACGCAAATCTCTCCGGAGTACCTCGAGGCGGTCGCCAGCGCGTACGGCCACTTCTTCTTCCGCTATTCCGCGTCGAACCTGTTGGTGGTGGACACAACGGAGATCGACTTTGTCGAGCGCAATCAGGATCTACAAGAGCTGCTGCGCCGCGTGCGCCAGCCAGTCAAGGGTACACAGTACTTTCTTCCTTTGGGCCAAAGCTGACTTCTTCGGAAACCTTCGCCTGGCATTCGTGGACTGAAAGAAAAGGGGAATCCGGGGCGGGCCGACTCGCGGTTCGGCCCGCCCCGGATTACTTCACGGGGTAAAGTCCTGGTTCGAAAACCTTCGCCGGTCAGGCTGCCTGAGACGGACCAGCAAAACGGTGGCGCCATTTGCCGAGCGTGCGGTTTACGGGATGGCTCCGGTGCAGGAAAGACAGCATCGGATCGCGCCGCGTGCCGATCTTCTGAAGCGCCCGTCGAATGCGGAAATCGCGGCCCGCAGAGACCAGGCCCTTTTCGAGGGTGTCGATGGCGTCCTGCGTCCGGCCGCACTGCTGATAGACCTCGGCGAGATTCAGGTAGAGCTGGGCGTGGTTGTGCCGCATTCCCAGCGCTTCCTGGCAAAGCGCTTCACCGTCGGCAAAGCGCTTCTCGGAGATGGCCGCGAGGAGGCCGGTGTAGGAAAGGTAGAACGGGTTCTTGGGTGCAATGCCCAGCGCGCGCCGGGCGGCTAGAAGGGCGTCGCTCGGGTTCCCGTCGCGAAGCTGCTTGAGACATTCTTTGAAGTCGGACATGCCGGCGTCTGCAGGGGAAGTGGTTCCGATCCAGTGGGACATAGGCTCCTTCCTCGCCCCGCAGGAAACCAACCATGGCAGGGCGGTAAGAAAATGCTAGCTCCGGTGTTCGCGGAGTGAAATAGAGCGCGCGGCCAGATTTGGTTCCAGTCCGCGAGCCTGTACGGAATGACAGGCGAAAAAATGTCAACCGGTTCGGAGGCGAGGCGGACGTCGCGTGATCCCCCGAGCGGAAATTGTCACTAACGCGTCATCGAAGGATTCTTTTAAAGAGATAAGGCCAAACTACCGCGCAAGCCAACCCGACCCCCGTAAACAAGTATAGGGGCCATGCTTGGTGATAGCCATGAAGGGCATCTTCATACAAGCAAAGGTAAGAAACTCCCATCATCGGCAAAAGTGCGATCCCTACAATCCACATCAGGCGCGAGAGCTTTTTTGCCTCGGTATCTGCGTCCAAGTCGATTGTAAGGGGTGAAGGGGGCGATACTTTGACCTTAGATATCCGCGCAAGTTGCGTACCCCCCATAATTGCCAGAAGCCCCAGCAAGCGGACCAAATAGTTACGAGGTCCCGCGACGACACCCACAACCCCTAAGAGGAGTAAGGCGATGGCCAATGAAAATACGCCGTAGCTTTTTTGTGGTGTCGTCCCGGAACTCATTGCTGCTAGCATGCCCCCTCGGCGGCGGCACTGAGATCCGCCGCTCGCCCCGCCATGCCGCCTACTGTATCGGCCCACTTCCCGACGAAGGGGATTTTACTCGCGGCCCCCGTAGCGATAATACTCGTAATCTGGCTCTTGTCGAAGGCCTCAAGGGAGCCCATATTCCCGCTCGCGAACGAGATCGGAGGCGAAAACGAGCCGGATACCCTTTGATTCGAGCCCCGGGACGCCTTCGGCGAGGGCGGCAATCGTGGCCGGATGCGGATGGCCGATGGCGATAGCCGATCCGTCCCGGAGCGCATCGCGCGCGGCGAGATTGAGCTGCGCGAAGACCGCTTCCCGGGTAGGCGTGTCGTCTAAGAATACCTTGCGCGATGCCGAGCGCACACCGGCGCTCTCGGCCGTGTCGTACGCAACGGTCGCGGCCGTGGTGCGGCTGTCGATGAAGAAAAGGCCGCGCTCGCGCAGCGCGGGCATCAGAGCCTGCATCAGCGCGGGATCGGCGGTCGCGCGCGAACCCTGGTGATTGTTGACGCCAGCCGCGTGCGGGACCGTCTCGAGCATGGCGTCAAGCGCCGACGCCACCTGCTGTTGGTTCATGCCTACCCGCAGCTCGATGGGCTCGGGAACGGCGCCCTCAGAAGCCTCGCCTTCCGACTGCGATTCCATCGGAAGATGCAGCATGATCTGATCGCCGCGGCGATACGCTTCTTCGGCGACGTCGGCGGAAAAAGGCAGGTGCGGCAGGACGGAAATCGTCAGCGGAAACGGCAGCGCGAGCAACGAATCGGCGGCGGAGCGGTCGTGACCCAAATCATCGAGAATGATCGCAAGCTCTGCGGCTCCCTGCGCGTGTTGGGCCGGAAAGCGCGAACGCACGGCCAACGGCACTATAACGTGAATCGTGTGCGTGCGAGTTCCATGGGAGGCAAAATCGAAACGAATCACGCCGCCTTGGGAAGTCTCCGCCACGGAGAGCCCGTGGCGCTGCGAAATTTCGGCCAGTGCCTGTCTTAACGCGACTGCCTGTGAGGGATCGCCAAGCGATATAAAGATGTCGTCGGCCGCTAGGCGATTCGGCGTGCCACTCGGGGAATGCGCGATTTCCGGGCGAATCGTGATTTCCGATTTGCGGCCAGTCACCCGTTGCGCGGCGCTGACGATTTCACCGGTGACGGCGCGAAGCTCGGTCTTAGAGAAGGGTTTCTTGGCACATCCGGCGAGGGCAACGGCGACCAGAACAATCAGAGCAGCAAAGAATGTCTGCGTACGGAAGGAAACGAGAGACGCGGCTAATCTTGATGTTCGCAAGCTGCTAAAGGCGCACGCGCGCCACGATCGACTACGCAGCTTTCCGCCCGGCGATTTCGTTCTCCAAGACCTCGATCGCTTTCTTCACCACGGGGTCGCTCGGCGAACTAGAAGGAGCGGGCAAAGTCTGATCACTGACGGCCGCAACGTCATCCGGCAAAGTCCGCACCGGGCGCGTGGGCGTAACTCCGTCAACCGGAATCTCCTTGCCGGCGGGAGTGTAGTAGTTCGCAAGCGTGAGAATCAGAGCTGAGCCGTCATCGAGCTGAATCAGCTTCTGCAGCGACGCGACGCCGTACGTCCGGTCGCCCACGGTCTCGCCGCGATGATTGTCCGCAATCGCACTAGAGACGATTTCCGCCGGGCCGGCGGTTCCATTGCCGATCAGCACAGTAACCGGGTCCGTCCAGATCACCTTCGCAGGATCAGCGGAGGAAACAACCGCGGTGACCGTCTGCCCCTTCAATGTGGTGATCGTACCGGAGGGCAGGAAAAGCTGCGCCGTGGAAATCCCTTCTTGGTCGTCTCCAATCGCACAATCGCGCAAGTCGAGAATCAGCTTGTGTTCACCCTGGCGGCTGAACTGCACGAGATCGTCGTGAATCTGCTTCGTCACGCCCGCGCTGAATTCGGGGACGCGCAAGTAGGCGATGTCTCCTTCGACTTTGTCCTCGACGAGTTTCGGGGCTGGCAGCTTCGCCAGCGTCAATTCCATGTCCTGGGGTTCGGTTTTGCCGCGGCGAATCACGGAAAGTTTTACGACCGTGCCGGGGTCGCCGCTGAGCAGGAGTTGCGCCTGCTCGATGGCCATCTGCCCGGTGGTAAATCCCGCGATTTTTTCGAGTACGTCGCCCAGTTGCAACCCAGCCTTGGCTGCAGGGCTATCCGGCAGCGCGGAGATTACGCTGATGTACCCGAAACGCTTCGTCAGAGCCAGGCCAGCGCCAGCTTTAGCCGTGTTTGCGCTTTTCTCTTTGTAGTCGTTGTATTCGAGCGGGCTGAGATAGCTGGACTGCGGGTCGAGCGAATCGAGCAGGCCGTGGAGAGCGCCGGCGGTCACCTGGTGCATGTTGGGATCGTCCACGTATTCCCGCTGGACGTGCTCGAGCACTTCGCTGTACACGGTGAGCGCGCGGAAGGCCTTGTCGTCCGATGACCGGCCGAGGACGTAGCCTGTGGTCACATAGCCAAATACGATGACCGAAAGCGCGATGACAATTTTCTTGGTGAGAGAACTCATGCCCGTGTCCTTTTCCCTGTCGCGCGCCCCGCGCCAAGGGAACCGCCATTATAGCATCGGCCCGGCGGATTCGCTGGATTCGGCGCGACACGTTTCCGATTAGGCGAGTCTGGACCTCTGGTTCATCTCTTCGGCGTCACCCGCAGGAGGCTGCCAGCATCGGTCAGAACGTAAATCGCACCGTCGGGGCCCTGGCGGACATCGCGGATGCGCTGCCCAAGATCGCCGAGAAGATGCTCTTCAGCCACCACCTTGTCGCCATCGAGGGAGCACGGTCTTCTACTTATTGTGCGCAAAACTTTGCTGGCGCGCGGGAATGTGGAACAGATCGTGATCGGAGAGAGGCGCGGCCGCGGTGACGTATGTTTGCGAAATTCGATCCTGCCAGGTGAAGCGGTCCTCGTCCCACATCGCCCACAGGAACCCCAACATAAGAGTGGCTCCCGAGAGCAAGTAGCCGAAGCTGCGCCATACGAGCTGGCGCGTCTCGGGCAGACTGCCGTCCAGCCGAACGACGGAAAGGCCGCGAAGCTGCATCCCCGGGGTCGCTCCTGAGAGCGTCGTGAAGAGGACAAAATAGAGCGCGTAAAAGAGATACGCCACGGCGAAGTAGATGATGGCGTCCACCTTTCCGAACGTCAGCTCGCCGCCGGCCGAGTGGCTTGCGAGTAAGAACAGCCCAAGAAATCCCGCGCACGTGAACCCCAGGCAAAGTGCATCGATCAGCCCGGCCCAGCGGCGCTCGGCGAGCGTTGCGACCGGCACGAGAGCGGTTTGCGGGCGCGCGCGATCATCCGAGGCGCTCGAGAAATCGAGCTCAGGCTGAATGCAAATGTCCACGCGCTCGGTGTGCCGCTGGCGCAGGCTGAACCGTTGACGCGGGCGCTCGCGCACCTCTTCATCATCAAGAAACGCTTGGGTGGAGTGCTCTTCCCGGAACGGGAGGCCCGATTGGGGGTCGTCCGGCCGCAAACGGCCGCGGCGCGCGCGGTACTGCTCGAGGCGGCGCGACACTTCCACGCGCCATTCGGGTTCGTCGCTCTCGCCAGAAACCCTGGCGACAGCGGCTACAGGCTGTGGAATTTCGGCGTTTTCGGCGAGCGGGACATTGCAGAAAGAGCATGTCTCGGCGTCGTCGAGCAGGAGCGCGCCACACTTCGAGCAGATGCGTATCACTGGTCCGTTTTGCGCTGCGGAAATTTCCAGTGGAACGCGGGCATCATAGCACGGCTACTGGGCGCGCCGCAGCGACCCGTTTCCTTCTGATGTGGCCGATTAGGCAACCCGCCTTAGGACGGGGACGCTCAAATGCGTGCGGCTGGGACAGCCAATTCGCCGGACATTCTCGGATCGGCCGATTGCGGGGGCGGGAGACGCATGTTAGGCTCAGCTTTCTTTTTCAGGCCCTTTCAGGCGATGCCGAAAGCTACTCCCGCGCAATTTGTCCGCCGACTCGCTCTGTATGCAGCGCTGCTTCCGATTTCGTTCGCGGTACCGCGTGCGATTTGGGGACAGGCCGCGCCGCAGAAACCTCTATCCGGACTGACAGGCGGAGGCGAGGCCACGCTCGAAGCCGACCAGCAACGACAGGTCGGCAAGAAATTCTACGCCGATGGCCATGTGGATATGCACTATCAGAATGCGCGTCTTCGCGCCGACCACGTCGAATACGACAGCGAAATTCAGGTCGTAATCGCGCAAGGGAACGTCCAACTCGATTACGTGACGCAGCACGTCGAGGCCGACGACGCGCGTTATGAATTGCGGACCGGCCGCGGCACGTTCCACCACGTCCACGGCACGTTCGCCATGCAGCGGCGCCCCACGGCCACGCTGCTTCTTAGTCCGAATCCGCTGTATTTTGACGCGCAGCTGGCGGAGCGGCTCGACGAAAACACGTACCGCGTCCACAGGGCTTGGCTGACAGTTTGTAAGCCGGGCCACCCCACATGGAAATTCTATGCGCCCGCGGCCACAATCCGGCTGAAGAAAAACGTGCATCTCGAGAACGGCAACTTTCGATTGTTCTCAGTGCCCGTCCTCTACCTCCCGTATGCGTCGATTCCAGCGGAACAAAATCGTGAATCTGGTTTCCTGGTTCCCGAGATCGGCGACACGTCGCAGAAAGGATTCGTGTTCGGCGACTCCGTTTACTGGGCGCCGCTGGATTGGATGGACGTAACGCTTGGCGCCGCCGATTACAGCAAGCGGGGCTGGAGCCAAAAGGGGCAACTGCGCATGAAGCCCTGGGAACGCGCACAGCTCGAAGCCAGCTATTACGGCGTGATCGATCGAGGGCTTGAACAGGTGGATGCGCCTCCTCTCAAGCAGGGGGGGCACGAAGCGAAGTTCTTGTTTACATCGATGCTGCCAGGCGGCTGGCGCGCTGTTGCCGACCTCGATCAACTCACCTCGCTTACATTTCGGATTGCGTGGTCGGAAACATTCAAGGAGGCCGTGAACTCCGAGGTCCGCAACGCGGCGTTTCTGACCAACAACTTCGACGGGTTTAGCCTGAATTTCGCGGCGCTCAGCTACCAGAACTATCTGAGCGCCACGCCGGAGACTTCCATCACGCTGCGAACGGCTCCGGAAGTGCGATTCAGCTCCGTGGATCAGGCGTTTTTCAAACGCGTGCCCGTATATTTTTCCTTCGACGCGTTTACGGGTGCGGAGCACCGCGGCGAAGACGTGACGCCGTTTTCGACGCCCGGGTTCGTCGAGCGCAGTGAATTCGCGCCTACGGTGACAATGCCGCTTCAGTTCGGTGCGTGGCTGAGCGTGACGCCGAGCTTCACGTTCCGTTCGACATATTACGGCGGGCAATTGCGCAACGGCGCCTTTCTCGGCAAAGGGCTCTTCCGCGACACCGAGGAGTTCTCGGTGGACGTGCGGCTGCCGGTGCTCGAACGCGTGTGGGACGGCGGCGAGACGAAATGGAAACATGTCATCGAGCCCTATTTCGTCTATAACTACGTGAACGGAGTCAACGAATTCGGGCGGTTCCTGCGTTTCGATGAGGACGAGACGCTGACCGATACGAACGAGATCGAATACGGAATCACGCAGCGCCTCTATCGGCGGACTGGTTCCGACGGCGCGCAGGAATTCATTTCCTGGCGCGTTGCGGAGAAGTATTTCTTCGATCCGACGTTCGGCGGCGCGCTCGTACCCCACCAAGCGAACGTCTTCCAGACGCTCGACTCGCTCACTCCGTTTGCCTTCGCGGACGTGCCGCGGCACTTTTCGCCCATTGTGAGTGATCTAACGGTCGACCCCGGCAAGCGCTTCGACACGCAGTTCATCGTGAACTACGATCCTGTGCGGAACCGGCTGACGGCGATCGGGGAGCTGCTGAAGCTCAAGCCCTATAAGGAGTCGTTTCTCACCCTCGCGCACTTTTCGGTGCTCAACCTTCCTCTCAATCCCGAGACGCCGCCACTGAACTTCGAGCAGCGCTCGAATCAACTCCGTACGCTCTTCGGCTATGGAGATCAAAACCGGCGTGGCTTTAATCTCACGATGGGGGCAAGCTACGATTTCACTCAGCAGGAGTTTCAGAACCAGATTGTCGAGGCGTCATACAACGGCTCGTGCTGCGGCATCGGCTTCGAATATCGCCGGTTTTCATTCGGCACGATCCGCAATGAGAATCAGTATAGCGTCGTGATTCGCATCGCCAACCTTGGCTCCGCGGGAAACTTGCGGCGCCAGGAAAAAATCTTCTGAGCCCAATCGCGTGACTTCGCACGGCGAATCCGAGCTGGCATTTCTTTCGATAGAGCAAGCCTCGCGGCTGCTGCGACGCAGGGAGATCTCCCCCGTCGAGCTCGTCGAGGTTGCGCTCGCTCGGATCGAACGGTGGAATCCAGCGTTCGATGCTTTTCTCACCGTGCTCGCCGAACCGGCGCGACGGCAGGCGAAGCTCGCCGAGAAGCAAATCCGGCGCGGCAGCCCGCGGAGTCCGCTCCACGGCATCCCAATCTCGCTCAAGGACAATTTTCTTACGCGCGGCATTCGCACAACAGCCGGATCGAAAATACTGGCCGATTTTGTCCCGGAAACGGATAGTCATGTGGCTGTCAAACTCGCGCGGGCAGGGGCGATCCTGCTCGGCAAGACGAACATGCACGAATTCGCGTACGGCATCACCGGCGAAAATCCCCATTACGGAAGCTCGCGCAATCCTTGGGCGCGCGAGCGCATTTCGGGAGGATCGAGCGGCGGATCTGCCGTAGCCGTCGCCACGGGAATGGGTTTAGCGTCGGTGGGCACGGATACCGGAGGCTCGATCCGCATTCCCGCGGCTCTGTCAGGCATCGTCGGGCTGAAGCCAACGTTTGGGCTGGTCAGCGCGGAAGGCGTGGTGCCGCTCGGCGTCACGTTCGATCATGTGGGTCCGCTCGCGCGGAGCGTGACGGATGCTTGCATCGTGCTCGAATCGATTGCCGGAAAATATCCGCGCGGCGCGACGCGGCCCGACCACCGAAAGCTGCGGAAGAATCGTCCGCGGCGGTTCCGGCTCGGCATGCCGAAGGAGTTCTTCTTCGAGCGCTTGGACCCGGAAGTGCAGAGCTTGGTCGACGCAGCCGCGCAAAAGTTCGAATCATTGGGCGCCCGCATCGAGGAGATTTGGTTTCCGCGCCTCTTAACCTCAATCGACCAGGCCACGAACGTGGTCATTGGCGAGGCAAGCCACTATCACGAATCGCAGGGCTATTATCCGGAGCGCGCGGCCGAGTACGGCGACGACGTCCGCGGCCATCTCGAATGGGGGCACCGGCTGCTTGCGGTCGATTACCTCAACGCCATCGAGAAGAGACGCGAGATCCAGGAGGAATTCACCGCGCTTTTCGAACGCGTGGACGTGGTTCTCGCGCCCACTTCGCCGATACCCGCGCCGCCAATCGGAGAAAGCGCAATTCGAATCGCAGGCGAGCGCGAGACGGCGGTGCGGGCCGAGCTACTGCGGCTGACGCGGCCGGCGAATCTCACCGGCGTGCCGGCCATTTCAATTCCGTGCGGGTTCACGCGCGAAGGCTTGCCAGTGGGATTGCAGCTCATCGGTTCGAGGTGGGGCGAGGCGCAACTGCTTTCGATCGCGCTGGCTTACGAAGAAGCAACAGAATGGCACAAGCACCATCCGGAATCGAATTGATACCGGCACCTCGCGCTTTTCAGTTCGAAACCGCGGTATAGGGCAGCGCCTCCCGGCGCCGCACGAGCCAATCCCCGAGAAGGAATCCCGCCGTGCCGACAGCGAGGCCCGCGAGCACGTCCGCAACGTAGTGATACCGTCCGTATACCGTCGCGACGCACATGCTCACGAAGAACGGCAGGCAAATCCAGAACAGCCATCGCCGGTAGCGCCACGACGCAAGAATCGCGACCATCGAACCTGCCACGTGCGCCGAAGGAAACGCCGCGCCGTGGACTCGCCCGAAGCGCTCGATGAGGTCGATCAACGCCGTGCAGTAGCCGCCGGACAGCAACTTTGTGTTGATCGCAGCGAGCGAATAGTAAGGGCTCTCGACTGGCAGCAGAATGGAAACGACGTAAACTGAATTGTGCGCGATGGCGGTTGAAACCATCACGGTCCAGAACGCGAGACGCTCCTTCCGTGCGTAGAGAATCGCGGGCAGGATGATGAGGTAGAGAAAATACGTCATGTAGGCGAATTGCATGTAGTCATCGAGCGCCGGCGACGCAAAGCGCGCGAGCCACACGGAAGGGTGCATGCCGGCGATGTTGTAATCGAACGCGATGAACCAGCGGTCGAACCATCCCGGGGAAATCGCATGCACCAGCCCCTGCAATTCCTCAAAGCAAAATATGTAGAGCGGCAGCGGATACCAGTGGCGCGCGAAACGCACGATCGCGCTCCGCGATTCCGCCGCGCGCCACGCTAGACAAAGAATCCCCGCGGCAATGGTGAGGTGCAGCGCGAAATAGCGCGCGGCGTGCGGGATATCGCGATGGCAGAGGATCACAATCGCGTTGAGCCATGCGAGATAGCCGAGACTCACCCATTCGAATGCCCCGCATGAGCTTCGAATTCGGTTCACGACGTCCGAAAGTTGCCACGAGTCCTGAATGGGGAAGCCCACTGCGCCCCAGGGCACCGCTTGATCGACGGTTTGCTCGGCTTGCGCAGCCCGTCTGAAGAATTTCATCGTGCGTCCTGCGGTGTGAGTCTGTGACGGCTCGCGCCGGGGACCGCGGCCGTTGCCTGCGTCCAATCGCACGTTTGCCAGCCTTCGTTGCGCGTGATTCGACGGAGCCGTGACGAAGGATTGATCGCCGCGCGATGTCCGACCGAATCGAGCATCGGCAGATCGGTGATCGAGTTGCCGTACGCGTAGCTATCCCAGAGAGCGAGGCCGTGCCGCGCCGCAAGTGCACGGATGGCTCGCGCCTTGGCTTCGCCGCTCATGTGTTCGCCGGCCAGCCGACCGGTCCAATGGGGGCCGCGCATTTCAAGCCGCGTGGCGCACACTTCGATCTGACCCGGAAGACGCCGCGCGACGGCGCGCGCCAGAGGTTCGAGCGTTCCGCTGACGAGAAAGACGCGATGCCCTTGAGCAAGATGTTCTGCGATGCGCTCGATTCCTTCGGCGAAGAATCCCGGGATCGCGGGGTCGAGAGAAATTTCCCAATCGGCGACGAGAGACTCCGGCAGCCCTGCCAGATAGCGCTTGTTGCCGATCGTTGCGTCCCGCGGATCGCGCAGCAAATTTTTGGCACAGTGGACAAGCCATCGCCCAACGTCGGCGCTGCCGATTTTGTCGTGCGCAAGCAGGTGGCCGATGAAACGCCACTCTAGAGAGGGTGCAGGCAGAAGCGTGCCGTCGATATCAAAGAACGCGCCGACTTTTTCAGGCGATTGCACGAATTCATTCACCTGGATGCAACCGTTGCGACGGCGGCCGAAGGCTTTTCGGTAGCGGCGAGATGCCGCCGTCCCTCCCAGATCACGGGAATCGCGCGCACCAGGCAGAAGATCACGGCCAAGCCGGTGAGCGCCTGCGCAGCGGACGAGAACCATTGCGCGGCCGCTGCGCCGAACCATGCGTTGAACTGCGCGGCGGGCAAATGCCGCAGCGGCAGCAGCACGCCAAGGCAGCAGAAGCAGGCGCACTTCAGCGCGGCGTACGCCGCGCGGCTCGCCCGCGATGCGACAAGGCTCCGCCCCCACCACGTTTCGAGCATTGAGTTTGCTCCGAAGCCGCTGCGTCCCGCTCGGGCGGCGAGCGCGCGAAGAAAATCGGTCAGCGAGCCGCGCACGAAAAAGAAGACGGGCACCCAGAGTGAAATCAAGCCGCTCACGGCGAAGAATGTGAAAAAGAGATTTTCGACCACACGATCGCCGAGGATGTCGATCTGAGCGCCCAGCGGCGTCGCCAGTCCACGAGTGCGTGCGAGATAGCCATCGACGCCGTCGAGCGCGATCGCGGCCACGGTCAAAAGAACGGCCGCGAGATCGGCGGGCAGCGTGTCGCCGCCGAGCGTGAAAAGGGCGACCGCGACGAAGGCCGCCGCGACGCGCGCCGCAGTCACCTGGTTCGGTGTCATTCTGTGTCCCCCGCAGAAAATTTTACGAGCCCGCCACCGCAAGCGGCACATCGTCTTGCCGATTGCGGCTCCAGCGGGCGGGCCCGCACAGCGCAGGGAGGCACGCGAGCCGCCACTTTTCCCGCACGGCAGCGGGCTTAGTTTTCATCGGGTTACCAAACGCGGGTGGCCAACGACAACTCGCGTAATGACGCCTTTCGATTTCACATGATGGAATTTCCCTCCGCCGAACGCAGGCGCAGAGAACCAAAAACCGGTAGCGCACGTCCAACCATTGTGGGAAAATGCGCGATTGCGCGTAGCCCGGTGCTCTGGCCTGTATCCTAGCGAGCGTCGAAAACAACGAGAGGACTTCGATGGATGTCTCAGTATTTGGTGTGTTTCTTGCGGGCCTGATTTCGTTTCTGTCGCCGTGCGTTCTGCCTCTCGTGCCGGGCTACGTTTCGATGCTATCTGGCATTGGTGTGGAGCAGCTCAAGGAAGGCCAGGGTTCTACCGGCAAGCTGCTGAGTTCGGCATTCGCCTTCGTGGTTGGTTTTTCGGCGGTGTTCATCACTTTTGGTGCGTCGGCGAGCGCGGTGGGTTCATTCTTGCTGAAAAATAAGGCTCTTCTCGCCCCCATCGCAGGTGCATTGATCGTGTTGTTCGGTCTGCATCTGGTGGGGTGGCTGGTAAAGATCAGCGTCCGCGCGGGGTTGATCGTGGGGGCGGTGCTGGTTGCGGCCGGACTCGTGCTCAACTTTCGTTCCGGCGACGAACTGGCGGTCAAACCCGTGCAATTCTACGCGGCGGCGCTGATTTTCCTTCTCGGACCCTCGCTGACGCGCTGGCTGAATCGCGACGTTCATTTGCGCAATGTTGGGGGTGGCAGCCAGCCGGGAATTGTCAGCGGATTTCTCCTGGGATTCGCTTTCGCCTTTGGCTGGACGCCCTGCATCGGTCCGATCCTGGCGAGCGTCCTTGCCGTGGCTGCGACGAAAGACTCGGTCGGCCAGGGAGTGCTGCTGCTAGCCTGCTATTCGGCGGGCTTGGCGATTCCTTTCCTGCTGACTGCCATTGGTATCGGCCGGTTCCTGAAGTTTTACCAGCGTTTCCGCAAGCATTTGCATACCGTCGAGGTTTTCAGCGGAGCACTCTTGCTGTTCATCGGGGCGCTGATTTTCGTCAATCGTCTGACGTGGCTTTCGCAGCATTTGTCATTCTTAAATCGATTTGCAAAGTAACGGGAGAGCATTTGTATGAGCAAGGTTGTGAGACTGTTGTTGCCTCTGGCGCTTTGTTTGATAGGGACGGTGAGTTTCTCTGGCTGCAAGGGTGGGACTTCCTCAGGCGGCGGTACCCAGCCCAGCGCGCTGGCAGATGAGCCGAATGTCACGTTCAAGGACTTGCAGGGAAATAGCGTCGCGCTCTCGGGCTTCAAGGGAAAAGTATTGCTGGTGAATTTTTGGGGCACTTGGTGCGAGCCTTGCCGCGGCGAGATTCCCATCCTGATTCGCTTGCAGCAGAACTACAGCGGCAAGGGTTTCACGCTGCTAGGCGTCGCGACGAACGACGAAGTGAGCAGCGTGGACCCGTTCGTGCACAATACGCAGTTCAACGTCGATGGCAAGCAGGAGACGATGAACTATCCCATCGTGATGGGCAGTGACGACATCTCGACGAAATTCGGCGGCCTGCTGGGCATGCCGACCAGCTACCTGATCAACCGCGATGGCAAGATCGTGAAACGGTACATCGGTTCGCTGAACGAGGCCCAGATCGTGAAAGACGTGGAGAGCCAGCTATGACAATCGCGAAAAAGGTGTGGCACCTCTCTGCCCTGTGCACGCTGATGGTGATTTTGAGCGGCGGAATTGCGCTTGCGACGCACGCGACCGCACAGGACGCGTCGGCTCCGAAGAGCGCTTTGGAAGTAGTGAAAGCTCACTCTTACGTTTCGCTGGACCCCGTGCCGCGCGGCAAGGATTTTCAGATTGCCGTCGTCGTAAACATCGAGAGCGGGTACCACATGAATTCTCACAAGCCGTCGGACTCATACCTGATCGCGACGACTCTGACGCCCCAACTGCCCGCGGGCTTCACGCTGGTGGACACGATGTATCCCGCTGGCCGCAACGAAAAATTCCCCTTTTCGCCGGATAAGCCTCTGAATGTCTACTCGGGGAGCGTGACGCTGAAAATGAAGCTCACCGCGCAGGATGCGGCGCCGATCGGCTCGACCACGATCCCGATTACGCTTCGCTATCAGGCGTGCAACAACTCCGCATGTTTGCCGCCGGTAAAAGTCCCGGTGAGCGCCCAATTGCAGGTCGCCGCTGCCGGGGCGAGCGCGCACGCGGTGCACCCCGAGATTTTCTCCGCAGGTACCTCGCAAGAGAAGTAAACCCTTCGATTAGGTTGGGTGTGTGGGATTACGCGCCGCTCTTGGCCGCTGAGACCATCGGCAAGGCGCGGCGGAGCCGCGCGACCACGCGCTCTTTGCCAAGAACGACCATCGTCTCGAATAGCGGCGGTGCCACGGCGCGGCCGACGATCGCGACGCGCGTGGCGTTGATCAGAAGTCCGGCCTTTACGCCCTCAGCCGTCGCGAGGCTGCGCAACGCGGCATCGCACGCATCATGAGTCCAGTCTGGCAGTGCATCGAGCGCATCAGCGAGTTTTCCCAGCATGGCCGGTAGGCGCTCATCCTTCCAGAATTTTTCGCGGGCTTCGGTCTCGTAGTCAAAGTCGTCGGAGAAAAACGCCCGGGCCCACGACGTAAAATCTCCGAGCAGGCGTGTGCGCGGGCGAATCAAATCGACCGCTTGCGCGAACCACGCCGCCTCCGCGCCAGCCCACGCTTCCCGCCACAATCCGGCGCGCTTCAGTTCCGCCGAGACATATGGCAACAGCTCCGCAACCGGCGGCTTTTGCAGATACTGAATGTTGAACCATTCCAGCTTCGCGCGATCGAACACCGCGTTCGTCCGGCTGACGCCGGAGAGCGCGAACCGCTCGACGAGCTCCGGGGTGCGGAGATATTCCAGATCGTTGCCTGGCGACCAGCCGAGCAGTGCGAGAAAATTCCGGAACGCCTCGGGCAGGAATCCTTCGTCCGCGTAGGAGCCCACGCTCGTCGCGCCATGGCGTTTCGAGAGGCGTTTGCGATCGGGACCCAGAATCAGCGGCACGTGAGCGAACACCGGTGGAACTGCGCCGAGCGCCTCGTAAATCATTGCCTGTTTAGGCGTGTTCGATAGATGGTCGGCGCCGCGGATGATGTGCGTGATGCGCATGTCGATGTCGTCCACGACAACACTGAGCTGATAGGTTGGCAGGCCATTCGACCGCAACAGCACGAAATCCTCGATCTCGGCGTTTTGCACCTCGCGCGGGCCGAAAACGGCATCCTCGAATTTCGTAACGCCGCTGCGCGCCACGCGGAATCGAATCGCTCGGGGGCTGCCGGACTTTTCCCGGTCAATGCGCTCGGCATTGGTGAGATCGCGGCAAGGGCACGCGACGGTTTTCTGGTTTTTCGGGCCCTCGTCGTCTCCTTCACCGTCCTCAATACCTTCGGAAGCCGCATCTCCGCCCGTGTACGCCGTCGCCTTGCAATAGCACGCGAAGGCCGCGCCGCTCGCGAGCAGGCGCTCGGCCGCCGCGGTATATAACGGGAGCCGCTGCGATTGAAACAGGGGCCCTTCATCCCATTCGATTCCCAGCCATTTCAGGCCATCGAGAATTCCCTCTACGAGTTCGGGGCGATTTCGCTCAACGTCGGTGTCCTCGATCCGCAGCAGCAGCGTTCCGCCCTCGTGCCGGGCGAAAAGCCAGTTGAACAGAGCGGTCCGCGCACCTCCGACGTGGAGATATCCTGTGGGTGAAGGTGCGAAACGGACGCGCGGTTTTTGAGTGGATGCCATAGTTTCTTTTCTTGGAGCAGTTCATCTTAGCGGAACGAGCGGCCAAAATCGAGCCGCAGCCGGAGCGCAAGTCCCTGAATCACCGGGAGTTGGTACCTGGGTACTGTTGACTTGACAAGGCTCCGACCACATAGTGATAAATGACGCGCGCCAGCCCCGGTTCCGCCGGAAAACATCGCAGGTTAATCTCCAAGAAACTTGGATGGACACGCCGCGGGGCCGGCGGTGAATTTCTGTTATTCTCAGCGGAAGCGTCCAGGGATTTATAGATACGGAGTGTTGAGTTGCCAGTTTATCTCACCGCAACCGGGATTGTGCTGCTCGCGAGCACGTTTCTGCTTGCGATATTCTTCGCCTTCCTCTACCGGTTGAAACGGCAAGAGTACCTTCTTGCTTGGGCGGCTGGCTGGCTTTTGTTGTCTTTCCATTTCATGGCGGGTGCGCTCGGCGGGTGGACGCCCATCGCACCGTGGCTCCGTTGGATCGGTGCCTTTACCGAATCCCTTCTGGCGATGACGGGGCTTGCGTTTTATTGCGCCGCACGCTTGTATGCCGGACTCAAGGTGCCCGTTCGCGCTGTGATTGTGGCGGCTGTCGGCGGCATTGTGTGGTCGGTCGTTCACGCGGACCATTTGGGTGTTGTTCCCCCGATCGTGCTAGGCCTCGGGCTGATTTTCCTTCTGGTCGGGTACACCTTCTGGCAAGAGGGCCGCAGGCAGGAAGCTCGCGCGGACGTGTTGCTCGCTCTGACGTTTCTTGCTTGGGGTTTGCTCTGCATAGCGGGTGCGTTCCGCGCTCGCTGGCCCTTCCTGCACAGTGTCGACTTCTTTTCGTTGATGGCGCTTCCGGAGCTGTTCACGTGCGTGCTGATGGTGATGTCCGTCTACGAAGAAGAGCGGCGGCGCGTGGAGCGGAACATGCTCGCGCTGTCGAATCTGAACCTCGTCACATCGGGTTTCGTCGGCGGAGAGATTCAGAAAATGCTGGCGCAGGCGCTCGATCGCGTGCTCAACGTCGTGCGGATACCGTCCGGCGCGCTCTGTCTCCAGCAGGGCGAGGCGCGGGGGCCGATGTCGGTGATTGCCACAGGCCTCGACGACTCCTTCTGCCCGGCCATTCAGGAATCGAACCTCGACGAATATTTCATTCATCTTGTGGCGCGCCTCGGCGGTCTCGTCGTTTTCCGCGATCTCACGCGCGAGGCGAGTTGGGAGGCGCTCGAGAAAGAAGAGGCCTTCCGCCGTGTGCGCCAGGTGCTTCTCGGCCAGGGGTTGCGGACCGTCGTCGGAATCAGCTTGCAGGCGAAGGAGCGTGTTTTCGGCGTGCTGCTTCTCGGGACGCCCGACAACCGCAGCTTCACTCCCGCGGAGCGGCGCCTTCTGCTTGCGCTCGGCCAGCAGATTGGCATGGCTGTTGAAAACAGCTACCTGATCCAACAGACTTCGCGCCGCAGCGAGGAGCTGCACATCCTCAACGAAATCGGCCGCGCCTTGAGCTCGACGCTCGAACTGGATGTGCTGTTGGAACGCGTGTATTCGGAAATGCGCCGCGTGCTCGAGGTGGGCAGCTTCTTCATCGCTTACCACAATCAAAAGACCAGCGAAGTGCGCTTCGAGATCGAAGTGACCGATGGCAAGAGGCTCCCGAAGCGCTGGCGTTCCGCCGGCAACCACATGGTCGAACACGTTGTCCGCTCCGGCCAGCCACTTCTGATTCGCGAGCATTTCCGCGAGGAAACGCGCCGGCTCGGCTTTGACGCCCTGCGATCCGTCGGCTCGGTATGTGCCGTGCCGCTGATCCTTTATGACCGTCCCGTGGGAGTGATGGCGATCCATAGCGCCAAGGAGCGCATTTTCGATGAGGGACACGTGGAATTCCTTCGCGTGCTTGCGAGCGAGGCGGGCATTGCCATCGAGAACGCCAGACTTTTTGCCGAAGAGCAGAAAAAGTCTCGCCAGCTTACGCTGATCAACAACGTCTCCAGCCACGCCATCACCACGCTCGATCCGGAAGAGATGCTTGCGAAGATCGCCTCGGAGATGGAGAAGCACCTCACCTACGACCATATCGGCATCGCCATCCTCGATTATTCCGCGAAAGAACTCGTTGTGCAGGCGGAAGCCGGAGCGCGGCGCGAGGCCGTGGGTCGACGGATTCTGCTTGGGGAAGGCTTGGTCGGGCAGGTGGCGCGCAGCGGTCAAATGGCGATGGTGCGCGAGGTCAGCGTCTCTGCGCCGCGAATGGTTTTGGCGGGCTCTGCCGCTTCGGTCGCCTTGCCCGTGACTTACGGCGAGCAATTCCTCGGAGTGCTCTATGTCGAATCCTCAGAGCCTTGCGATTTCCCCGAGCAAGATGTTCTGCTGCTTCGCACTCTGGCGGACCTGTTTGCCGGAGCGCTGCACAACGCCCTGACGTTCCAGAAAGCACAGGAGCAGGCGATTACGGACGGGCTTACGGGCGTCAAGACACACCGCTTCCTGATGGAAGCGCTCTCGGCGGAATGGAAGCGTTCGACGCGCGCGAACCGGCCGCTGGCGCTGGTGCTGATGGACCTCGATCGCTTCAAGTTCGTGAACGACTTTTACGGCCACCTCGAGGGCGACGTCGTCCTCCAACGCGTGGGCCACATCCTCGAACAGAACTGCCGCCGCTCGGACGTCGTCGCGCGTTACGGCGGCGACGAATTCGTGATCCTGATGCCGGAAACCACGGTCGAGCAGGCCCGCCAGCTTGCCAACAAGCTCCGCGGCTGGATCGCTTCCGACCCGCTCTTGCGCGACAAGAACATTACCGCGAGTTTCGGCATCGCCGCTTTTCCGGTTCACGGTTCGACGCCGCAGGAACTCATCCAGGTCGCCGATTCTTCGATGTACCTGTCCAAGCACCAGGGCGGAAATTCGGTCTCGAGCGCCGAGCAGGGCGACCCCAACGACCGGAAAAGATGGAAAAAGGACGTACTCGAGGCGTACCTGGGCGTCACGCTCAAGCGCCTGTTCTCCACCGGCCCCGAGGCTTTCGAGGAAATCTACCGCCGCCTCGAACAGTTCACACGTTCTCTGGCGGAGCAGGGCGGTGAAGGTGCGGGCGATGCGCTGCCGCCGGCCGTGGTCGAAACCGTCACGTCACTCGCTTTCGCCATCGACGCTAAGGACCACTACACGCAGGGGCATTCGCAAAAAGTTTCCGCATACGCGGTCATGATCGCGCAGTCGCTGGGCCTCACGCAGGCGGAGGTCGAGGAGATTCGCCTTGCGGCGCTGCTCCACGACATCGGCAAAGTGGGAATTCCGGAAGCGATCCTCAACAAGTCCGGCCCGCTCGATACTTCCGAGTGGGAAACGATGAAAACGCACACCGATCTCGGCGCCCGGATTCTTGAACCGCTCAAGCCGATGGTCCGCATCCGGGAAATGGTCCGGCACCATCACGAGTTCTACGACGGTACCGGCTACCCTGCGCGCCTCGAAGGCGAGAGTATTCCGCACGGCGCGCGCGTGATTGCGATCGCGGACGCCTACGACACAATTACCTCGGAGCGCACCTACAAGAAGGCGCGGACGCCCGAAGATGCGTTCGCCGAACTCGAACGCTGCGCCGCGAACCAATTCGATCCCGCGATTGTCCGTATCTTCGTCGACACGATGCGCCGCGCGCCGCGGCCGACGGTAGAAGTCGGTGTGGGTGCGTCCAGCCGCTCCGGTGGCTCGGACCTCTAGCCAGCCGGCGGGTGCTATCCGCGAGCGCCAATCAGTATCCCC
This sequence comes from uncultured Acidobacteriota bacterium, assembly GCA_963715685.1. GTDB lineage: Bacteria > Acidobacteriota > Terriglobia > Acidiferrales > UBA7541 > Palsa-295. The sequence goes on from OY970264.1 coordinate 51,231, forward strand.
ACAGCGAACACAAGCGTTCCTCCTACGATCACCTGGAAAGCAGACGATAGAAGGGGCGTGTCCATGTATCGGTGGCGGACGTAGCTGATGATGGCAAGCTCGACGGCCACCACCAGCATGGCTACGCTAAACGCAGCATGAAAGCTCGCGATCAAGAAGGGCAGCGTGTGGCCGATTCCGCCAGCCGATGTCATCAAGCCTGTCACGAGCCCGCGCACGACGGGGCGTCCGCGGCCCGTCAGCGAGCCATCGTCGGAAAGCGCTTCGGCGAATGCCATCGAGATGCCCGCGCCCAGCGAGGCAGCCAGGCCGACCAGAAAGGCGTCCCAGCTTTTGTGCGTCGCGAAGGCAGCCGCAAAGATCGGAGCCAGCGTTGAAACCGATCCGTCCATCAATCCCGCCAATCCCGGCTGAATCACTTGCAGCATGAACATGCGCCTTCGGGACGTATCTTCTTCCGTGCGCGCGCCGCTGCTGACCTGCTTCTCGGCGAGGCTTTCGGCGAACGCTGAGTGCTGCCGCTCAACCTCCGCGAGGTCGCCGAGCAGCTTCCGCGTGGAAGCATCCGACACCTTCTGCATGGCGCGTTCGTAGAATCGCCTCGTTTCGAGTTCCATGATTTCCACTTGCTTGCGCACCGCGTTGAGTCCCAGCGGGCGCACCAACCACACCGGGCGGCGTTCGATGAATCCCTTCACGTCCTGCCGCCGTATCAAGGGAATGTGATCGCCGAATCTCTGTTGGTGCATCTCGATTAGGCGCTGCCGGTGGCGTGACTCCTCGGCTTGCATTTCCTCAAAGACCTTCGCCGTAGCCGGGTAGCTCTCCCGCAGTCCTTCGGCAAAGTCGCCGTACACGCGGCTATCCTCTTCTTCCAGTTGAATGGCGAGTGCGAGGATTTCGCGCTCCGTCAAATCCTTGAAACTCTTCTTGGCCATGATCGATACTCCCGGTGGGCTGGAGGCGTCCCAGCGGAATTATAGCCGCGGTCGCAGGGAATCGGACGGCTCGGGGGGCTGGTCATTTACAGGGCGGCGTTTTATAGTGTGCCCGCCTGATAAGGAGGCGGCACGATGCGATTGTTGAATTGGACGAGAAGATTTTCCCGGCGCGGATTCTTGGCCGGAGGCGCTGCGACGATTGCGGCGGTCGCGGCCACAGGAGGAACCGTACTCGCGGACTCGCAGGCGGGATCGCTGGCGGAAGCCGGGCGACTCACCTCTGAAGAATTGCGCGCCCTCCTGAAGTTCACGCGCGATCTTTTCCCCCACGACCGCCTCGACGATTCTTTCTACGCGAGAGCCATCGCGCCACTTCAGGACGAAGCGGGAAAGGATGCGTCGACCCGGCGGCTATTGGCTGGCGGCGTCGCTCAGCTCGACCGCCTCGCCATGGCGGCTTCTGGCAAGCCCTATGCCGACGTTGCAGACGAGAAGACTCGTGTGGCGGCGATCAAACAAATCGACGGCAGCGCGTTCTTTACGAAGGTGTACGGCGACGCGATCGTCGGACTGTACAACCAGCCGGAAGTGTGGCCGAAGTTCGGCTACGAGGGTCCGTCCTCCGCGCTGGGCGGCTACCTTCACCGCGGCTTCAGCGGTATTGATTGGCTGTGAGGATACGATGCCCGCAAAATTTGATCTGAATGACTCATCGGTCGTCGTGATCATCGGTTCCGGCGCAGGCGGCGGGACGCTGGCGAACGAGCTGGCGCGAAAAGGGATTTCCTCGGTCGTCCTCGAAGCCGGGAAACGCATCGAGATCACCGACTTCAAGAACGACGAAGACGGCATGTTTGGCCTGTTCACGTGGCTCGATCCGCGCACCACTTCCGGCTCGTGGTACGTGGCGAAGACCTCGCCGGATTTGCCCGTTTGGATTTGCAAGCTCGTCGGTGGGACAACGATCCACTGGGGCGCCTGCGCGCTGCGTTTTCAAGAGCACGAATTCAAACCCCGCACTCGCTACGGCGCGATTGCCGGCGCCAATCTGCTCGATTGGCCCATCGATCTCAAGGAGATGGAGCCATACTACGATCGCGCCGAACTCAAGATGGGAGTCACGGGAACGCATGGCATTCCCCTGTTGCCTGCCAGCAGTCACGGCAAGGTTCTGTTTGCTGGCGCGAAGAAGATGGGTTACACGAAGTTTCAAACCACCAATATGGCCATCAACTCTGTTCCCCGCGATGGCCGCGCCTCCTGCCAGCAGACAGGATTCTGCGTGCAAGGCTGTACGTTCGGCGCGAAGTGGTCGACGCTTTACACCGAGATTCCCGCAGCCGAGGCGACGGGTAAAACCGAGATTCGCCCGGAATCGCAGGTGCTTCACATCGAGCATGACGCGTCCAACAGAGTGACCGGCGTCGTGTACGCGGATAGCAAAGGCGCGTTGCAGCGGCAGAAAGCGCGCATCGTGGCCGTCGCGGGGAATTCGATTGAGAGCCCGAGGCTGCTGCTGAATTCGTCTTCCAGCAAATTCCCGCAGGGCCTGGCGAATTCATCGGGCCAGGTCGGCAAGAACTACATGCGGCACATGACCTCCACAGTTTTCGCAATTTTCGACAAGCCCGTGCACATGTATCGCGGCACGGCGCAGTCCGGAATCGTGATGGATGAAGCGCGCCTCGACACGAAGCGCGGTTTCGTCGGCGGTTATCAGATGGAGCTTTTGCCGCAGGGCTTGCCGAGCTTCGCCCAGAACATCGTGCCGGGCGCATGGGGCCGCGACCGCGCTTCGATCATCGATAGCTACGCGAATATCGCCGGCGTTTGGCTCATCGGCGAGGATTTGCCGCGCGAGACAAACCGAATCACGCTCCATCCACAGAGGAAGGACAAATTCGGCCTGCCGATTCCCAACGTCCACTCCGACGATCACCCGAACGATCTCGCCATGCAAAAGCACGCCTTCGCGCAGGCGGATGCGCTCTACACGTCCATCGGAGCGAAGAGGACGGTTCACCGGCTTCCCTTCCCGTCCACGCACAACATGGGCACGAATCGCATGTCGGAGAAACCGCAGGATGGCGTCGTGAATCGCTACGGCCAGTCGCACGACATCAAGAATTTGTTCGTGTCGGATGGAAGCCAGTTCACGTCGAGCGGCGGCGAGAATCCCACGCTGACGATCGTCGCGTTGGCGATCCGCCAGGCCGAATACATCGCCGACCAGATGGCCCATTCCGCGATCTAGTGCGGAGTTGCGTGAATTTCCGGGTCGAGCTTACAAACTTCCTTGGGGTGCCTTCGTCAGATACGGCCCGATCCGATCCGCAAGAGGCTGGCCCGGATCCTCGCCCACGAAGCGCTGCACCTCCCGCCCGTTGCGGTCCATCAGAATGAAGGTGGGGAAGGCGCTCACTCCATATTGGCGGGACGTTGCGCCGCTCGAATCGAACTGTACCTCCCAGTTCATTCCGTTTTCCGAGGCGAAGCTGCGCCCGGCGCTCTCATCCTTGTCCTCGTTGACGCTGATTACCTCGAGCTGATCGCTCCTGTAAGTCCTCTGTAGCTGCTTCAGGTCAGGCACCGACTGCCGGCACGGACCGCACCACGACGCCCAGAAGTCGAGCAAAACCATCTTTCCCGAACCGCCTCGGCCCGATGCGCCACTGGGCGAATCGCCTGGAGCATTCCCCACCACACTGATTCCCCCTCCGCTCCTGGGCATATTGTCGTCGTCGATAACCATCGCTTTGGCGGGCTTTGAGTCGCCCTGTTTTTTGGCTCGAAGCGCCCGCGCCAGATCGCCGAGCGATGCCGGTTGCCCCGCTTGGGCGGAATCGTCCGTCTGCGCATCTTGATCTTGCGAGAAGCCTTGCGCGGAGTTCTTCGAGGCCTCCTGCGCCGCGGTGCTGGCGGACCACGCCAGAGCCAGCGTTCCAGCCGCCAGAAAAAGCGCCGTTTTTCGCGTCCACGCGGGTCTCAAGAGAGCACCTCCAGAGCTTTGCAATCTTCCCTAAAGCTTGGAGGTGCCCACCGGGGCGAGCAATAGTACGAACGGCGTATGTGACTCAAGGCGCAGCAATTCGTAGATACCGTCTGCGAGGCCTCGCGGTTTCATCCTCGCGTATGTGCAATTGACACCGTACTCTGCGCGGTGCTACCGTGCTCCGCGTCGGTCAAGCCCTGGTGTTTTCGGAGGTGACTCCATGCCATACAAACTCACCGTGAACGGCAAGCCCACTACCGTGGACGTGCATGAGGACACGCCGCTCCTTTGGGTGATTCGCGACGTCCTCAATCTCCATGGCACCAAGTACGGGTGTGGGATGGCGCTTTGCGGGTGCTGCACCGTGCACCTCGACGGGGAGGCTGTGCGCTCTTGCACCACGCCGATTTCGAAGGCGGCGGGCAAGCACGTCACCACGCTCGAAGGTCTCTCGCACGACGGCACTCACCCGGTCCAGATCGCATGGCAGGAAATCGACGTGCCCCAGTGCGGTTATTGCCAGGCGGGTCAGATGATGAGCGCCTCGGCGCTGCTCGCGAAAAATCCCAAACCCACAGATGCAGACATCGATGCCGCGATGGACGGCAATATCTGCCGCTGCGGCACCTATCTGCGTATTCGTCAGGCGGTCCACAAGGCGGCCGAAATTGCCGCAAATCGGACGAAAGAACCCGTCTCCGCCGGTTCCTAAGGCGTTGGCCAAGGAATAGGCCCAAGGAATAGGGAGGTCGTATGGAAAGTACACTCGTCAGCCGTCGATCTTTTCTTCGTGTGACCGCGCTTGCCGGAGGCGGCATGTTGCTCGCCTGCTACGTCGAGCCGATCGGGAAGGTGCTCGCCGCCCAATTTGGGCCGCCGGTTACGCTACTGCCTGCTTCCTTCATCAGCATCGCGCCCGATGGCGTCATCACGCTCATCGCCAAGAATCCTGAAATCGGCCAGGGCGTGAAGGTCATGCTGCCCATGCTGATTGCCGAAGAGCTCGATGCCGACTGGAAGGATGTGCGAATCGAGCAGGGCGATCTGAATCCCGCAAAATACGGTTTGCAAATCGCCGGCGGCAGCACAGCCACGCCTATGAACTGGGATCCTCTGCGCCAGGTAGGCGCCGGTGGGCGCCAGATGCTGATCAGCGCCGCGGCGCAAACATGGGGTGTCCCGGAATCCGAATGCACCACCACTCCGAGCCGCGTGCATCACGAGGCCAGCAAGCGCTCGGCCAGCTACGGCGAACTTGCCTCTAAGGCCGCGACGCTACCTCCGCCCGATCCGAAGACGCTGAAGATGAAGGATCCGAAGGACTATCGGATCATCGGAAAGAATGCGGCGAATCCGGACATCTCCAAGATCGTTACCGGCAAACCAATTTTTGGAATCGATTTCACCACGCCCGACATGCTGTTCGCGAACTTCGAAAAGTGTCCCGTTTTCGGGGGCAAAGTAGCCAGCGCCAACTTGGACGTGATTAAAGCCCAGCCCGGCGTAAGGCATGCGTTCGTCGTCGACCCAAGTCCCGACCCCAGCGCGCTTGCCGGCGGCGTCGCCATCGTTGCCGATACGTGGTGGCAAGCACGCGCCGCCAAAGACAAACTTCAAGTAACCTGGGACGAAGGTCCGACCGCGAAGCAGGGCAGCGATGTGTACGCAACCACCGCAGAGGATCTCGCCAAGAAGGATCCGGGACAAACACTGCGCAAGGACGGCGACGTGGACGCCGCTTTTGGCAGCGCCGCGAAAGTTGTCGAAGCGGCGTACTACTATCCGTTCCTTTCGCACGTGCCGCTCGAGCCGCAAAACTGCTCTGCGTCTTTCAAAAACGGCAAGCTCGAGCTCTGGGCGCCCAGCCAAACGCCCGCCAGTGGTGTGGCGCAGACTGCGAAGGCGCTCGGCATCGACCAAAAAGACATCACCCTTCATCTCACGCGCATCGGCGGCGGCTTTGGCCGGCGCCTCACGAACGACTACATGGTCGAAGCGGCTTGGGTCGCCAAGCAGGTTGGCGTGCCGGTGAAACTGCTGTGGACTCGCGAGCAGGATATGGCCCACGATTTTTACCGCCCGGCGGGTTTTCACTTCCTGAAGGGCGGCGTCGACGCGAACGGCAAAGTCATCGCCTGGCGTAATCACTTCGTTACCTTCGGCGAGAACGGCCGTTTCGCGCAGAGCGCCGGCCTTTCGGGTGAGGAATTCCCTTCGCGCTTCATTCCGAATTTCTCACAGCTTGCGTCGATGATGCCGAGTGGCGTTCCCATGGGCGCGATGCGCGCTCCAGGGAGCAACGCGATCGCGTTCGTGATGCAGTCTTTCATCGACGAACTCGCGCACGCCGCGGGAAAAGACCCGGTTCAGTTCCGGCTCGATTTGATCGCCGGTACTCCCTTGCCGCCCGCCGCTCCACCGCCGGGAACGCCAGTCGCCTTCGCGCCGGTGGCATTTGACGCCGCGCGCATGCGCGGAGTTTTGCAGAGCGTTGCCGAGAGATCCGGCTGGGGCAAACGCAAATTGCCGAAGGACACTGCGATGGGCGTGGCCTTCCATTTTAGCCATCGGGGATACTTTGCCGAAGTCGCGGAAGTGCGCGTCACCAAAGGCACCAAGGTACAAGTCAACAAGGCCTGGGTCGTCGGCGACATCGGCAGCCAGATCATCAATCCCGGCGCCGCGCAGAACATCTCGCAGGGCGCCGTGATCGAAGGCATGAGCCACGCGATGGGCTACGAAATCACGATCGACAAGGGCCGCGCGGTGCAGAGCAATTTCCACCAGTACCCGCCGCTCCGTTTGACGCAGGCGCCGCCTGAAATCGACGTGTACTTTCTGAAAACGGATAATCCGCCCACAGGTCTTGGCGAACCCGCGTTGCCGCCGATGATTCCGGCCATCACCAACGCGATCTTCGCCGTCACCGGCAAGCGTGTCCGCTCCCTGCCGCTCGCGAGCCAGGGCTATAGCTGGGCATAGTTTGGCCGCCGCAGTCGGCGTAGCCGGACCGGCACATTTCCACACTGACAGGGCGCTTTTTTCAGCTCCCTGTTGTGTCTGGTTTCTCTTCCTTGTAGAGTTCCCGCACAAAATGACAAATCCGCCGTACCTGAGAATCGCCACCGAAGAAGCCTACGCTCCGCCGGAATTGTTTGAGCGGTACAAAAAGCTGCTGGACGATGGCTCGCATAACGATCCCGGCTTTGCGAGCTTCATGGGCTTCTACCTCAACAACACAGGCCCTCGCCTGACTGAGATTCGCGCGCAGATTCAGGATCTGGGCGAGCGTCGCATTCGCGACATGGACTCGACAGGCATCGCGAAGCAGATCCTTTCGATCACCTCCCCGGGAGTTCAGGTCTTCGACGCGCCGACCGCCGTCTCCTTGGCCGCATCGTTCAACGATCAACTGGCGGAAGCCATTCGCAAGCATCCCGACCGGTTCGCGGGCCTCGCCGCGATCGCTCCCCAGGACCCGCCGGCAGCCGCGAAGGAACTGCAAAGGGCCGTGCAATCCCTGGGATTGAAGGGAGCGATCGTCAACTCCCACACGCGCGGCGAATATCTCGACGATCCGAAATTCTGGGCGATTTTCGAGGCCGCCGAGTCACTCGGCGTTCCGATCTATTTGCATCCGAACACTCCGTCGCCCCGCCTGATCGGACCGTTCCTCGATCGCGGCCTCGACGGCGCGGTCTTCGGGTTCGCGGTCGAGACCAGCCTCCACATTTTGCGAATCGTGGTGAGCGGAGTCTTCGACCGGTTTCCCAAGCTTCAGATCGTGGTCGGCCATCTCGGCGAGGGACTTCCGTATTGGCTGTTCCGGATCGATTTCATGCACCAGCGGCTGGTATCAAACAACCGCTACGCAACCGTGCCGAAGCTGCAGAAGAAGCCGAGCGACTATTTGAAGGAAAATTTCCACGTCACGATCAGCGGCATGGCTTGGCAGCCGCCGATTCTGTACGCGCAATCTGTGCTCGGAATGGATCGCGTGCTCTATGCGATGGATTATCCCTACCAGTTCGTTCCCGAAGAAGTGAAAGTCACTGACGACCTGCCGATCAGCGACGCAGACAAGAAAAAATTTTACCAGACGAACGCCGAAAGATTGTTTTCTCTCTAGACTTCTCGCGCGAGCGAACGGAGAGCTTCGCTGGCAGTGGTGCAGCAAGGTCTCCCACGCCGTGCACTCCGCTCTCCCTTATCGCTCCCAGGACGAAGAATTCTGATTTAGAATGCGGGCCGTTCTTGCCGCCTATCGTTTCTCGTGGCGGAACGCGGAGGTTGCCCGTGCGCAGACGTGATTTCCTGGCGGTGCCCGTGGCGGTCGGCGGATTGGCGGCGCTCTCGAGCGCGGAAGCGAGTCCTGCAATACCGGCGCCCGCCAATTCCCTCGGCGTGAAGGCTCTCGTGTTCGACACGTTCGGAACTGTTGCCGATTGGCGCGGCTCCATCATTCGCGAGGCTACCCAATGGGGACGCGAGAGGAATCTCCAGATCGACTGGGGCAGGTTCGCCGACCGCTGGCGCGCCGGCTACGGCCCGTCGATGGACAAGGTGCGCAAGGGCACGCTTCCCTGGATGAAGCTCGACGACCCGCACCGCATGATCCTCGAAGACCTGCTGAAGGAGTTCAATATCACCGGTTTGACCGAAGAGGAGAAAGACCACTGGAACCGCGTGTGGCATCGGCTCTCCGGATGGCCGAATGCCGTCGAGGGGCTCACGCGCCTCAAGAAGAACTACATCATCGCCACGCTCTCGAATGGCAACGTCTCTCTGCTGGTCGAGATGGCAAAATTCGCGGGGCTGCCGTGGGACACCGTATTTGGCTCGGATCTCTTTCACCACTTCAAACCGGACCGCGAGGTCTATCTCGGTGCCGTCGATCTGCTCAGTTGCAAGCCTGCCGAAGTGATGATGGTCGCCGCGCATCCGCCGGATTTGACCGCTGCGGCCTCGTGCGGCCTGAGAACAGGTCTTGTCCCGCGGCCCCTTGAGCAGGGTCCCGAGAGCAAGGCACCTCTTGCGAGCGGCTCGTTCGATGTCGTGGCCACTGATTTCATCGACCTGGCCGCCAGACTCTCGTAACGCCGGATAGGGGCTAATCCCTTAGCACACCCCGATACTGAATTAGAGGAAAAGCCGAACGACTGTCCCTATTGGAGGGTCGTGCGCAGCACCGCGGGCTGCGGTGCGTCGTGGAGAAGCACGTACTTTTGCGGCGCGCAGCAGGCGGTGCTGAGCCGCGAGGCGTCGCGCCGCATCTCCGGCTTGCTTCGCAAATGCTTGAGCGTCTCACGCAGGATACTCGCGGCGGTTTCATCCTTCGGGATCATGAGCCGGTAGTGCATCCATTTCCCCTCGCGTCTCGCGGACACGATTCCCGCCCGGCGCAAATATGCCAGGTGGCGGGAGACCTTCGGCTGGCTCGTTTTTAGAATTTCCACGAAATAGCAGACGCAAATCTCCCGGTCCGCAATGAGGTTCAGCAAGCGCAATCGCGTGGGGTCCGCGAGCGCGCGGAAAAGCAGATCGAGAGATGATCCTGTGTGCGCCTTGGCCATGAGCCGAGTATATATCATATGTGCCTTGACATATATATGGGCCCAGTATAGCCTGCCAACATATGCGCACGTACAGATATGATGCTACCGGAAGGCAAACATGAGCAGCGGCGATATCAAAGAAATCGTTAAAGACAAGTACGGCGAGGCTGCCCGGCGCGTGAGCGCAGGCGAAGCTGCCGTTTGCGGGTCCGGAGGAAGTCCGTCTCCCTGCTGCGACCCGATCTCTTCGAATCTCTATGACCTGAGCCAGACCGCCGGTCTGCCCTCGCAAGCTGTGGCCGCCTCGCTCGGCTGCGGCAATCCGACGGCTCTCGCGCAATTGAACGCGGGGGAGCGCGTGCTCGATCTAGGCTCCGGTGGCGGGATTGACGTTCTCCTTTCGGCGAAAAGGGTGGGTCCCACTGGCAAAGCCTATGGCCTGGACATGACCGACGAAATGCTGGCCCTCGCCCGCGAAAATCAGCGCAAGGCGGGAGTGCAGAACGTGGAATTTCTGAAAGGGGAAATCGAGAACATCCCGCTGCCGGAGAATTCCATCGACGTCGTGATCTCGAATTGCGTGATCAATCTGTCGGCGGACAAAGACCGCGTGCTGCGCGAAGCGTTCCGCGTCCTCAAACCGGGAGGGCGATTTGCCGTGTCGGACGTCGTGGTGCGCGGACCGGTGCCTGCCGATATTCGCAAGAATGTGGAGCTATGGGTGGGGTGCGTCGCCGGCGCGATGGACGAATCCGACTATCGCGCGAAGCTCGCCGCCGCCGGGTTCGAGGCGATTGAAATTGAGCCAACGCGCATTTATGGCATCGAAGACGCGCGCCAGTTTCTCGTGGCGCAGGGCATCGATGTGGATGCAATCGCTCCGCAGGTCGAAGGCAAATTTGCGAGCGCGTTCATTCGAGCCAGGAAGCCTCGCCCGGTCTGAGGTCATTGCCGGGCAATCGTGTTGCTCATCAACCTGCCGAATTCCGCCAGAAGAAATGGCTAACGGGTGACAAATATGGACGGTCGCTACAATGTTCTCTTTTTGTGCACGGGGAATTCTGCTCGCTCAATCATGGCTGAAGCGATTCTCAACCGTAAAGGCCAGCCCACTTTCACCGCGTACAGCGCGGGCAGCCACCCTTCCGGAATCGTTCGCCCCGAAGCGCTCCGGCAGCTCGAACTGGCTCATCTGCCAACGAGCGGCCTGCGCAGCAAAAACTGGGACGAGTTCGCAAAGCCCGGTGCGCCGAAATTGGATTTTGTTTTCACCGTTTGCGATAACGCGGCCCGCGAAGTGTGCCCTGTGTGGCCCGGCCAGCCTATGACAGCACACTGGGGCGTTCCCGATCCCGCGGCCGTCGAGGGCACGCGCGAGCAGATCGAACGCGCGTTTCGCGACGCTTTCATGATGCTCGACCGCAGAATCAGCCTGTTCCTCTGCCTCCCTATCGCGAGTCTCGATAAGCTCGCAATCAAGAGAGAGATCGACCACATCGGTCTGCAATGAGGATTTCACTCGCGCGCCGCATCGCGGCGGAGTTTCTGGGAACCGCTTTTCTCGTAGCGGCTGTGGTCGGCTCGGGAATCATGGGCGAACGCCTCGCGGGCGGCAACGTCGCGCTGGCGCTTCTCGCGAACACGATTGCCACCGGTGCGGCGCTCGTCGCGCTGATCCTTGCTTTCGGACCAATCTCTGGCGCGCATTTGAATCCGGTTGTCACGCTTTCAGACGCTTTGGAGAGAGGCATTCTCTGGAAGGAAACGCCGCTCTACATTCTCGGACAAGTTCTCGGAGGAGTGACCGGGACAATCGTCGCGCATCTCATGTTCGGGCTGCCGGTCGTTTCGTTGTCGCGCCACGCCCGCAGCGGGCATGCTCAGGTGTTCAGCGAATTCATCGCCACTTTCGGGCTTCTCTTGGTCATTTGGGGATGTTCGCGGCTCCGCTCGAACGCCGTCGCATTTGCCGTCGGAGCTTACATCACCGCAGCCTACTGGTTTACCGCATCCACGTCCTTTGCCAATCCCGCCGTCACGATCGCTCGATCGTTGACCGACACGTTTTCTGGCATTCGCCCCTCCGATGTTTCTCCATTCGTGCTCGCTCAGATCGCCGGAGCGTTGGCGGCAACATTTCTTTTCCGCTGGCTGGTCCCTAATCTGCCGCCCCGCTAGCCACAGTCGGCGTCTCCAGAGAAGTCCACAGGACTTTGCATCCACCATGATTTTTCATCCTGTGGTAGCGTAAAAATAAGCCTTGCACGAAGCGGGCCCGCTGGAGGCAGATCGTATGAATCGAGTGGCATATTCATCGAACGGCGCGAGGCGTCAGAAGGGGCGAAAATCATCCGCTCCCAACCACGCCTTCCGAGCATCGAATTTAATCGACACAGTGGCGATTAGAAATAGCCGCAAGCCATTGAAAACATTCATCCAAGTCCCGTTCTAATCGACACACAGTTGGGACCGCAAGATTTCGCCAACTGATGAGTTGGAGGTAGCGAAAATGGCAGAAACACTCGGCTTCATTGGCTTGGGCAACATGGGTGAGCCCATCGCCGCGAATCTCCTCGCGGCGGGATACGGACTGCGCGTTTACAACCGCACAGCGTCAAAGGCCGCTCCTCTTCTTGCAAAGGGCGCAACCGCTGCGAAAAGTCCTGCGGATGTGGCATCGCCCGGAGGAATCGTACTCACGATGCTTGCCGACGATCGCGCTCTCGAAGAGGTCTGCCTTCCCGCGGGCTCATTCGTCGAAAAGCTCGGCGCTGGAGGAATCCACATCTCGATCAGCACGATCGCGCCTGCCACCGCGCGCCGCCTCGCGGCGCATCACGCAAAGCACAAAGTCGAATACATCGCCTCGCCCGTCTTTGGGCGCCCCGACGCGGCCGCCGCAAAGCGTCTTTGGGTCTGCACCTCCGGCGCCGCTGCCGCCAAGAATCGAGTTCAGCCGATACTTGAAGCGATCGGTCAGGGCATTTTTGATTTTGGCGAGGATGCAGGCAGCGCCAACGTGGTAAAGCTTTGCGGAAATTTCATGATTGCGTCTGCAATCGAGGCGATTTCGGAATCTCTCACGCTGGCGGAGAAAAACGGAATCAGCAAGAGCGCCGTCGCCGAACTTTTCGGCAAGACGCTTTTCGCGTGTCCCGTGTATCAGGGATACGGCCGCCAGATCGCGGAGCAGAAATTCGAGCCCGCGGGCTTCCGCCTCGCGCTCGGACTGAAGGACATTTCTCTCGCGCTCGAAACCGCCGCGGCGAGCTCGGTCCCGATGCCGCTGGCGAGCTTGCTGCGCGACCGCTGGATCACGGCCATTGCGAAAGACCGCGGGAATCTCGACTGGACTGCCGTCGCGCTCGGCGTCGCGGAAGACGCCGGGCTGAAACCCACCGCTCAATCGAAGGTCGCCGGATGAAGGCTTGCATCCTGCGTGCGCCCGCGCCGGTCGAGACGAATCCGCTTGAATTCGCTGACGCTCCTGACCCGCAGCCGGGCAAAGGCGAAATCCGTGTACGCGTGAAAATGTGCGGCGTCTGCCGCACCGATCTGCACGTGGTCGAGGGCGAACTGCCGCCGCGAAAATCCCCCGTAATTCCGGGCCACCAAATCGTCGGCGTCGTCGAAAAACTTGGCGAGGGCGCGCGGCGATTCAACATCGGCGCGCGCGTCGGAATTGCCTGGCTTCACAGCACGGATCAGACCTGCGAATACTGCCGTGCGGGCATGGAAAATCTCTGCGACCATCCCACGTTTACGGGCTACACCGTGGATGGCGGCTATGCCGAATACGCAGTCGCTCCGGAAGCCTTTGTCTATCCGATTCCGGAGAATTTTCCAGACGATCAGGCCGCGCCGCTGCTGTGCGCCGGGATTATCGGTTTCCGCTGCCTGCGGCTTTCTGGAATCCGCAGCGGCGGGCGGCTCGCGTTCTACGGTTTCGGAGCGGCGGCGCACGTCGCGATTCAGGTGGCGCGCCATTGGGACGCAGAAGTCTATGCCTGCACGCGCGGAGCAAAACATCAGCAGCTTGCGTTGCAACTCGGAGCCGTCTGGGCGGGAGAAGCTGCGGCTGAGCCTCCCGAAAAACTCGATGCGGCGATCGTCTTTGCGCCCGCGGGAGAACTCGTCCCGCCCGCGCTGAAGGCTCTCAAGAAGGGCGGTGTCCTCGTGCTCGGCGGCATTCACATGAGCCCGATCCCGTCGTTCGACTACGATCTGCTCTATCAGGAGCGCGTGATTCGCAGCGTCGCCAATAACACGCGGCAGGACGGCGAGGATTTTCTCCGCGTCGCCGCGGAAATTCCGATTCGGTCGCAGGTGACGCTTTTTCCGCTGCGCAACGCAAATCGCGCACTGAACGATCTGAAGAGCGACCGCATCAACGGCGCTGCCGTGCTGGATTGCACGCGATGAAAATCGTCTCACTCAACGTCGGAAAGCCTCGCACCGTGCACTACGTGAATCGCGACGTGACCACGGGCATCTTTAAATCGCCCGTGCAAGGCCCGCTCCTGCTCCGGCGGTTGAATTTCGACGGTGACCACCAGGTCGATCTCGAAAATCATGGCGGCCGCAACAAGGCTGTGTATGCCTATGCATCGGAGCACTACGAATTCTGGCGCAAGGAATTTCCGGAGATGGAATTGCCTTGGAGCATGTTCGGCGAGAATCTCACGACCGAAGGGCTGCGAGAGGAAGACGCCTGCATCGGCGACCATTACCGGATCGGCGAGGCGGTGGTCGCCGTCACTCAGCCGCGCATTCCTTGCTACAAGCTCGGAATCCGCTTCGGCCGCCCGGACATCGTGAAGCAATTTCTCGCGAGCCGGCGTTCAGGAATCTATTTTTCCGTGAAAGAAGAAGGCCTCGTGAACACTGGCGACACGATCGAGCGAATTCATGAGAACGAACTTCGCATCAGCATTGCAGACGTCAATCGCGTGTACGTCCACGCCCGCGAAAACACCGAGCTGCTGCGCGAGATCGTGCGCGCCGACATCCTTCCGCGCAGCCTGCACGATCACCTCGCCGAAAAAGTGGCTGAAATCGGCTAGTGACGCCCGCGAGTCCTGCGTTATTTTCTGTAGGTTTTCTGGAAGCTGTTTCGCGAATTCACGACCGTGAAGGTCGCGTCCGCTTGCACCGAGGCCTTGATGTAGTTGCCTTCGTCGTTGCCGCTCACGTTGGCGATGAATTGTTCGGGTGAGTTGTGTTCCGGTCCGCCCGCGAGCGAATAGTGCAATTGCCACAGATCCTCGAGGCCCGGCGAATCGTGAACCGTCTGCCACGCGATCGGATGGCCGCCCTTGATCGCGCCATTGTCCATCACCGCCACGCGCGGGTGCAGCGCATCCACAATCGCAGGAGAGTTCGAGGAGTCGCCGGTTCCTGGATGCGCGGTTCCGTGGTGCGTGATGAGGTACAGGTCCATCGTGCCGACCAGATTTCTCGGGCAGGCCAAGCCGAGTTCCTTCTGGTTCGTCAAATCGCCCAGATCGATGAAGCGAAACTTTCCAAACGTGATCAGCACGCCGACCGAACGAGCGTTCTCGCTGGGATCGGCGGGTGCGTCAGGCTGCGATGCGCACGCAGGATTCGGCTGGCCTGCACCAGGCAGAGGCGCGGTGATCTCTGCCCCCGCCGCGGTGAGCACTTGCACGCTCATTCCCTTGAATGGGATCGTGTCGCCGGGTTTCACGATCACGCGCTTCGACTGCGCGGCCGCCTTCTCGTATTCGGCGTAGTTGCGACGTGTGTCCGCCGAATTCTCCATGTTTGCGCCATGGTCGAGAAACGTGCCGATCTTGATGCGGTTCGCAAGCTCGGTCACTCCTCCGGCGTGGTCGGAATGATAGTGCGTGATTACGAGATCGTCGATGTGATCGATTCCCGCGGCCTTGGTCGCATTCATGATGCGGCCCGGATCTCGCCCGTTCAAATCGGGCCAGCCCGTATCGATCAGCAGGGACTCGCCCTGGGGGTCAACGATGAGCGTCGATTGCCCTCCCTCGACATCAATGAAATAGATCTCGAGCGATTTACCAGATGGTGCCGCGGAAGCCGCAAGCACGCATAGGCAGGCGATCGAGAGAACGAAGACGGACAGGCGGCGCATCCGAAATCTCCAGCGCTTCAGTACGGATCAGGCCAACTGCTGGGGCCTTTCCGATTGTAGCGAAACCACGTTACGGAACTGTGAGCGTTTCTTCAGATCGCGGCAGGGGCGTACTCGTGGCCGAGCGACGCATGGAGTACCTTGGCGCGTTCCAGAGCTTCCAGAACACTCGGGCAGATGGATGCCGCGACTCGGCATTGCGCTGCGGCTCGAACATGCGCACAATTGAATTGCCTTGGGGAAGGGGGCGAGCGCGGACGATACCGCGCAGAAGGGGTCAATTGTGACGGAGAAAAACAAGATTGGGATTCTGACCGGCGGTGGTGACGTCCCCGGGTTGAACCCGGTGATCAAGTCCGTTGTTTACGGCGCAAGCGAATTCGGGCGGCAAGTGACCGGAATCCGCAAGGGCTGGGAGGGTTTGGTCAATATGACCGGCCTCACCGACTCAACCTACGTGCGCGAACTCACGCGCGAGAACACGCGCACGATCGATCGAACCGGAGGAACGGTGCTTCATACCGCGCGAACCAATCCCCGGTGCGTGGCCGAGGCGAACGTGCCTAAGCACCTGTCCGCCAGCAAGCTGAAGGAGCTTCCCTTTGACGGCAAGTATTACGATTTCACGCCGATCGTGATCGAAAACCTGGAACGGCTGGGGGTCGGTTGCCTGGTCGCAATCGGCGGCGACGACACGCTCAGCTTCGCGTCCGTTCTTTCGGCCGCGGGGTTCCCCGTGATTGCGATTCCTAAGACGATGGACAACGATGTGCAGGGAACCGAGTACTGCATCGGATTCTCCACGGCCGTCACTCGCGCCAAACAATCCGTCACGCGGCAACGCACGACCGTGGGGTCTCACGAAAGGATCGGCATTTTTCGAATCTTCGGCCGCGATGCGGGCTTCACGGCGCTGTATACGGCATACGTTACTTCGGAACGTTGCCTGATTCCCGAATACCCGTTCGACCTCGATCGCGTCTGCCGTCTCCTGATGGAGGACAAGGCGAGTAATCCGAGCAACTACGCGCTGATCATCGTATCGGAGGGAGCGATCTGGACGGGTGGCGAAGTACAGGAGTACGGCGAAGCGGACGCCTATGGGCACCGCAAGAAATCCGACATCGGTCACGCGCTCGCGGAAGAGGTGCGCCGGCGCACGGGACAGGAGACGATGGTCAGCGACCTGACCTACGACCTGCGCAGCGGCGAGCCCGATTCGATCGATCAACTCGTAGCGATCACGTTCGCGAACATCGCTGTGGACCTGATTCGCGATGGTGTCAGTGGAAGGATGATCGCAATCCAGAACGGCTGCTACGCGCAAGTACCTTTGCCGGATGTATCCCTTGGTGCCCGCAAGGTCAACGTGGAGAGGTTTTACAACACAGAGCGGTACCGGCCCAATTACAGATCAAAGCTCGGAGCCCCGCTGCTGTTCGGCTTTTCCTGAGATTTATCGGCGAGCCCCGGCTTACAATGCGCGGCGACTCCTTAAGCGCTTCCCTTTTCACGCATGGAGACTTCGTCCCAAAGCCGGATCACGTAGCCATCCGTATCAGCGATCTCGGCCCCGTAACCCCAGAACAGGCGTTTGGGGAGCTCGAGGAACTTCAGACCCTTTTCGGCGAGACGTTGAGACACCGAGTCAACATCCTCGACCTGGATTGTTAGAGCACATTTTTCGTTGACCAATGGTTTTGCTGTTTTCTGCAGGAATATCGTAAAGCCGTCATCGTCTTGAATCGCGATGGTTCCTGTCCCGATACTCTCGAACTCGACTTTGAACCCCAAGTGCTTGACATACCAATCGCGCGAAGCTGCGCAATCCGAAACGGGAAGCATCATGTGATCGAACTTCACCAAGGTGCCCTCCTTTGAGCATTTCAGAGATCGCGGGTAAAACGGCGGAGGCCGGGAGCTCCAACCTCCGCTTCGAAGTCAGGGTGGCGTTTCTCGTCACGGAATTTGAACCCCGACTTTGCGTAAGCCCGCTCCGCGGCATCGTTTCCAATGCAAAATGTGACCTGCGCCTGCGGCGCCCCGTTTCGCTGGCCTTCTTCGAGCGCACGTTCCAGCAGCGCGCGCGTGAGTCCGCGCCTTCGATATTCGGGCAGCGTCGCCAGCTCGCCCTGGCTGACCTAGAATGGGGTTGGAAGTTGTTCTTTGGGCTGGATCCAGGTCGCCTGGATCTCGACAATCTTGCCCTGCGTTACCGCGAAGAATTCGCAAACGAACGCATCGCCCCGGACCGCCGAAGAACCGGCAGCTGCGGCGGCCTCGTTGCTGTGGAAGCGAACGAGCGCCATCGCGACGCCGGTATCGGTGTCAACCACGGGGTATCGCCGGTCGTAAATTTTCGTGCCTTTGAACATCGCGTTGTCGAACTGCTCGGCTGCCGTGGTTGCTTTGTGGACTTTCAGGTCCACATTCGTCGCTTGCACTCCGTTTTCGAAGCGAAGCGTATCGGGCAGCAGTGGTGCCCGGATATAGTCGGGCGTACCTTCCGTCTGGAATGCCCGGAAATAAGCGTCGGCAGCCGCCATTAGCTCAAATCGCGAATTTTGTTCCGCCGGACGAAGTTTTCGGGTGAAGTAACGCGAGGGCTGGACTAGCTTTTCCGGCGCATGGAAGACCGAGGGATCGTCACCGCGGACGAGGATGCTTTCGATTTCAGTGATGAGGTGATTTTCCACCTTCAGGCGCAAAGCGACGATCGTCGGCACGCCGCCGTCCGGGACCACCGCGTCGATGCCGATGCCGCCCACCTGCGGATCGAAGATCTCCATTCGATAGGCCGGCGCCCCTGCATTTTTCCAAATCCCCTCACTGAGGTTCAGGACCCGTCCGGTTTCCGTATATTTCACGTTAGGCGAGAGGGGAAGCAGTGACGCGTTGTGCTGCGCCAGCGCCTCGAAATAAAGGTCGGAAATCTCTTTGAGACATTCACGATCGCAATTGTATTTCGCAGCGTCGGCCGCGTCCGTCGCGCCTGCGGGCGAGACTCCCGCCGCGACGGCTGTCCATAAGACAGCAACAACGACCACCAACCCCGCGAGCATCTTGGGTCGAGACATGATTACCCCCATCCAAATTTCCGAGGCGTCCCTTATAGCACGAAAGCAGCGCTACACGGCGAGACCGTCCAAATGCGACCGCCCTGCCGCCAGGATCGCGCGGATGAGGGAATCGGCATCTTCTCTTCCGGCAGGCCGAATCACGAGTCCCATCTCCTGCATCAAATCGGGGTCGAATGCCTCAATTCGATGACCCGCATGGACGCAAAATGCGGGTTTCGGGTATACTAGGGCTTCCCCGCCAGCCTAGCGACGCGAATGGATTGGTTTTCGCGCAGACCGGCCGGCAGACAGGAGTTTTTCCATGAAGGAAGGAATTCATCCGGATTACCATGCCGTGAAGGTGCACTGCGCCTGCGGCAATACGTTTGACACGCGTTCGACCTTCAAGGGCCCCATGATCCGCGTGGAAATCTGCTCGAACTGCCATCCGTTCTTCACCGGTAAGCAGAAGCTGATCGATACGGCCGGACGCGTCGAGCGCTTCCAGAAGAAGTACGCGGATAAAGCCGCCTCCCTCAAGAAGTAACGAATCCTGCGGAGCGAACTTTCGAGCGCAAGGCCGGGCGCAGTGAATCAACCGCCCGGCCGGTGTACAATGCTGCGCAGATGGCCACGCAATTGTCTCCCGTTCCCGACGCACCGATCGGATCGCAAGTGGAGACCGCCGCGCCGCGCGTGACGCTGCGCAATTCCTTCGCGCATCCGTTTGATTCCGCAATGGCCGCGGCCCGCACCTGCTATTCGCCGCATCTGGTTCTCCCCGAAGAGGTCACCGAAAAGCAGCGCGTGATGATCGGTTCGGGAACCTACCACGGCGGGCATCACACCGTTTATCAGCACGCGCACTTCGAATTCGGGCTCGAAAACGTCAGCCGGCAATTTGTTTGGTCGTTCCTGCACGCGCATCCCTTCTACAATTCCGAGCAGCAGAGCCAGCGTTACGTGCGGCTGGACCGCGCACAGGCGTACGTTCCCGCGCAGCTTGGCGCTGGCGAGCGGGCGATCTATGAAAAGGCAGTGGCGCGCGCGTGGGAGCACTATCGCGAGCTGACGCGCGTGCTCGAGCCGACGGCGCGCAAAATTCTGGGCGATATTTGGCATGTGACTGAGACTTCGCACGCCAAGCGCGTGCAAAAAGTCGCGCGGCAATCGGAAAAGCGTGCGATCGAGGTGGCGCGGTACGTCCTGCCGGTCGCCGCGTTCACCACGATGGTGCACACCGTTTCGGGCATCGTGCTCTACCGGCTGTGGCGGATGTGCACCGCGAGCGACACGCCGACCGAGGCGCGTGCCGTGATCGGCGAAATGGTCGCGCGGGTGCGCGAGGCCGATCCGCAGTTTTTCGGCCGGTTCGACAACGAGCCGATGGATGAAGTCCCCGAGTTGCAGCAGGCGCCGCAGGACGGCGAAGCCTTTGCGCGCGAATTCGATGCGCGGCTCGAGGGGGCGACGTCGCGCTTGCTCGATTATTCGCCGCGTGCCATTCCAGCGATGGCGGAGGCGTATCGCGCTGTCATGGGCCTGACGTCGGCGGAGTGCTCCGACGCCGAGGCGCTCGACCGAATGCTGAATCCGGCGCGCAATCCGTATCGACGCGAGACGCTCAACGTGGGCGTGCACGCGCCGATGATGCGCCCGCTCGACCACGCGCATTTCACGTTCGCGAAAAAGATCAGCCACACTGCGGATAGCCAGGACCAGCGGCATCGCATGGTGCCCGGCTCGCGGCCGCTGCTCACGCTGGCGGACACGCGCTCGCCCGACTACATCACGCCGATGCTGGTCCGGGAAAATCCGCGCGCGCTCGAAATCTATCAGCAGGCGATGGAAGAGGCGTGGGCCGCGAAGAATGAATTGCTCGACCGAGGAGTCCCGCGCGAGTTCGCGCTCTACCTGCTGCCGAACGCGAAGGCTATTCGCCTCGTCGAGTCGGGTTCGCTGCTACATCTACTGCACAAATGGACGATGCGAACCTGCTTCAACGCGCAGGAGGAGATTTACCAGGCCTCGATCGAAGAAGTTCAGCAGGTGCGCGCGGCGCTGCCGGAACTTGGGCGCTACATCGGGCCGCCGTGCTTCCTGCGCGCGGGGATATCGACTCCAATCTGTACTGAAGGCTCCCACTTCTGCGGCGTGAAAGTCTGGCTCGATTTTCCCAACATCAAACGCCGCATCTGATTTCTTCTTCCCCTGAGAAATTACCTGTCATTCCGAGGCATGATTTGGGCCGAGGAATCTCTCTTCAGCGAAGCATTGCTGCGATGTCTGGCAGAAGAGAGATCCCTCGCTCCGCTCGGGATGACACGGGAGCATTTCTCGAACGAGTTACGCGGGGATTTCGGGGACGGCGGCGATCAGCGCTTGCGTGTAGGGATGCTGCGGCGCTTCGAGCACTTGCTGCGCCGGGCCGGATTCGACGAAGCGGCCTGCTTGCATAACGGCCACGCGCGTCGCGAGCTGCGCCACCACGGGAAGGCTGTGCGAAATCAGAATCAGCGTGAGCGAAAACTCGCGGCGGAGACGGTCGAGCAGCTCCAGAATCTGCGCGCCGACCGAGACGTCCAGCGCGGAAACCGGCTCGTCCGCGACCAAAAGATCGGGCCGCAGAATCAGCGCGCGGGCGATTCCGACACGCTGGCGCTGCCCGCCGGAAAACTCATGCGGATAGCGATCGAGGCATTCGGGGCCGAGTCCCACGGCTTCGAGAATTTGCATCGTCCGTGCGCGGCGCTCGACGCGCGAAAGTTGCGGCTCGTGGATCGCCAGCGGCTCGCCGACAATCGAACCAACCCTCATGCGCGCGTTGAGCGACGCGATCGGGTCCTGAAAAACCATCTGGATCCGGCGGCGCAGCGCGCGAAGTTCGGAGCCGTGCGCGCCGAGCCAGTCCTCTCCGCGAAAACGCATCTCACCCGAGTCTGGCTCGATAAGCCGCAGGAGCATCCGCGCGAGGGTGGTCTTGCCGCAGCCCGATTCGCCGACGATGCCGAGCGTTTCGCCGCGCGCCAGCGAAAATGTGACGCCGTCGACGGCCATGGCGCGGCGCGAGGAGCGCTCATCATCCCGATCGAAAGCGCTCGTTGAGACGGCGAACGATTTTCGCAGGTCGCGAACTTCGAGGAGATTCTCGTCGGCCATGTTCAGAGTTTTTCCGCAGCGATGAAGAGCGTCGTATTGTCGAAAATGAGCTCGCGCCTTTTGCCGCTCGCGTCTGCGGGCGCGAATCGCGGATGAAAGGCCGCCGAATCGTCCGGAATCGACGTTTCCAGCAAACGGCGCGCCTCGATGTACGGCGGATCGCCGGGCTTAGACCCGGCCACGAGCATCCAGTGGTCAAAGGCGCGCTGTTGTTCTTCCACGTGAGTTGCGAGAACGCGCAAGCCGCATGCCGCAAAGATTGTCTCGAACTCGCTGCGCGCCAGCGTGCGAGTGTGCGAGGCGTCGCGAATGCGCTCGATGCGATTGTTCAGATCGGCGACACGGGGATCTTCGGGCACGATGATGTCAATCACGCCGACGCGCCCGCCGGGCCTCAACACGCGCGCCATTTCCGCGATCACGCGCGCCGGGTCGGGCACGTGGTGCAGGCTGTAACTCGTCACGGCGATATCGAGCGAGTTATCCGCAAATGGCAATGCCTGCGCATCGCCGAGCGCGAAGCTGATATTGCTCAGCCCGTCCGCCGCGGCGGAGTTTCGCGCGCGGCCGAGAATCGCCGCGGTCAGATCCAATCCGCAGATCCAGCGGACGTGCCGCGCGAAGCGCAGTGCGAGCGTCCCGGGGCCACAGGCAAGGTCCACGGCCCGGTCCGTCGAGGCCGCCTTAACCATGTGCGCGAGGCGTTCCGCCTCGTCCACGCGGCTGGCTACGGCGTAATCGCCGAAGACTTGCGCGGTGCGGGTGAACTGTTCGCGCACCAGGTCGGATTGTTGTTTGCTTGCCATGTGCGCGAATTGTCCCAGATCAAACCACAAGAATACACCGCGCGCGATGGTTTTCGGGCGAGCCGCTTGGATGAATGAGTTGCGGCACAGCGGAGTCGCATTGGGCGATGTGGCGCGGACAGCGCGGCGCAAAGGCGCAGCCGGGGGGCAGCGCGTCGAGCGACGGAACGGTGCCGGGAATCGAGATAAGTTTCTCGCGAGCGAGCGTCGGCGCCGCGCGCAGTAGCCCCTCGGTATACGGATGGCGCGGATGGTGCAACACCTCGGCCGTGGGACCTTCCTCGACGATGCGGCCTGCATACATCACGGCCACGCGATCGGCGACCTGCGCGACGACGCCGAGATCGTGCGTGATGAAAAGAAGCGATAGGCGCAGATCGCGGCGCAGCGTTTCGAGCAGATCGAGAATCTGTTTCTGCACGGTAACGTCCAGTGCCGTCGTGGGCTCGTCCGCGATCAGCACGCTCGGACCAGCCACGAGCGCCATTGCGATCATCGCCCGCTGGCGCAGGCCGCCGGAAAGCTGGTGCGGATACTGCCGCGCGCGGCGCTCCGGCTCGGGAATCGCCGCACGCTCGATCGCCCGCAGTGCGCGACTGCGGATTTCGCCGCCGCTGAGGCCGGGCTCATGGACGCGAATTGCTTCCTCGATTTGCTCGCCGACGCGGATCACGGGATTCAGCGCCGTCATCGGCTCCTGAAAAATCATGGCGATTTCGCGGCCGCGCAGCGCGCGCATGACCGCCGGCGCAGCGGTGACGAGATTGTCCCGCCCGGCTGCAGTGGCGGCGCGATTTCCGTTCCGCGGGGCGCACGCCAGCCAGGCCTCGCCGCTGCGGCGCGCGCCCGGCGGCTCGAGTCCCATCAGCGCGAGCGAGAGCATCGTCTTGCCGGAACCGGATTCGCCGACGATGCCGAGCGTTTCGCCTTCACCGAGCGCGAAGGATAGATCGTTCACCGGCCGCACCCAGCCGTTTCGCGTCGGCAGCTCGACCGTCAGGCCGCGCACTTCGAGCCTAGTTGCCATGGCAACATCATATGTCCGTCGCTCGGGCCTCGAAGATAATTTTGCGGGAGGGATTTCGTACGCGTGCCGTCAGCGGCGGGCGAACAGTATCGCGAAGCGAAGACCGGTGTGGGTTTCCCGCTGGCCTTGTGTGGCACAGTAGGCTCTCACGTCCGAAAAGAAGCCGGATTATAATGCGCTTCCACGCAGCAGGCATATCGAGAGCATATGAGGGCTGCGCATGAATAAGCCGAGAGAGACGAAGCGTTCGAGCGACGAAGCCGTAAAGGCGAAGACCGGCAAGGTCTGGGCGGAGTGGTTCAAAATACTCGACAAAGCCGGCGCGAAGAAATGGCCGCACAAGGAAATTTCGGCGTATCTTCACGACAAATACAAGGTTGGGCCGTGGTGGTGTCAAATGGTCGCGGTCGGCTACGAGCACGAGCGCGGAATTCGCCAGCAATTTCAGAAGTGCGATGGCGAGTTCAGCACCTCAGGCAGCCGCACGCTGGCCGTGCCGCTGGCAAGGGCATACGCGGCTTGGACAGATGAGAAGTTGCGGCGGCGGTGGCTGCCCGACGCACAAATGGAAATCACGACGGCGACGCCAAATAAATCCATTCGCGCGAAATGGGATGACACTACGAGGCTAAGCGTCAACTTTTACGGCAAGGGTGCGGGGAAATCTCAGATTGCCGTAGACCACATGAAGCTTGCTAACTCGAAGGAATGCGCGAAGATGAAATCCTACTGGTTTGACGCGCTGAATCGCCTGCAGAAGAATCTCGAAGCTTAGTACCGGCGTCATAGGGCGGGTTTGAGACCCGCCCCTACGCGAATTCCATTCCAGACTCAGTAGTCGTTGGCGGAGCCTTCGAGGAACGCGCGTAGCTTGCGCGAGCGCGACGGGTGCCGCAGTTTGCGCAACGCCTTGGCCTCGATCTGGCGAATGCGTTCGCGCGTGACGGCGAACGATTGCCCGACTTCTTCGAGTGTGTGCTCGCTGCCGTCGTCCAGCCCAAAGCGCATCTTGATGACTTTCTCTTCGCGCGGCGTGAGCGTCTTGAGCACCGAAGATGTCTGCTCTTTCAGGCTCAGGTTGATCACGGCGTCGGACGGCGACACCACGGCCTTGTCCTCGATGAAATCCCCGAGATGCGAATCTTCCTCTTCACCGATCGGAGTCTCGAGCGAAATGGGCTCCTGCGCGATTTTCAGAATCTTGCGCACTTTCGCGACGGGAATATCCATCCGCTTCGCGATTTCCTCGGAGGTGGGCTCGCGGCCGAGTTCTTGCACGAGCTGCCGCTGCGTGCGCACGAGCTTGTTGATCGTCTCGATCATGTGCACGGGAATACGGATCGTGCGGGCCTGGTCGGCGATGGCGCGAGTGATGGCCTGGCGGATCCACCAAGTCGCGTACGTCGAGAATTTATAGCCGCGGCGCCATTCGAACTTGTCCACGGCCTTCATCAGGCCGATGTTGCCTTCCTGAATCAGGTCGAGGAATTGCAATCCGCGGTTAGTGTACTTCTTCGCGATGGAAACGACGAGCCGGAGGTTCGCTTCGATCAGCTCTTTTTTCGCCTGTTCCGCTTCCGCTTCGCCCCGAAGAATCACCTGAAGCGCGCGCTTGAGTTCGGTAGGGCTGACCTCGCTCGCGACTTCGATCTCGCTCAGTTCCTGGCGCCGCGCGCGCAAATCCTTGCGCGCCTCGGCCTGCACGTCCGCCTTCGACGCATCGACGCGCCGCTCGAGCTTCGCGGTTTCGCGCTCGAGGAAATGGACGCGCTCGACTGTCTGGTGAATCTTGTCGATCAGGCGCTTCTTTTCGAGAGGATTGAAATCGATGTCGCGGACGAGATTCGACATCTCGACGCGCGTTCGAGCCACGTCGTAACGAGCGTGCAGGTAGGGGCGCTTCTTCGAGCGCGGGACGCGTTCGAGCTTGGCGGCCTGCTTCATCGCCAGCAGGTAGAGCTTAGCGATCTTGTCGATCTGCTTGAGCGTTTCCCGGGTTTTCGCTTCGATCTTTTCTTCGGTCAGTTCTTCGTCGTCGAACTGGACGATTTCCTTGATCGACCGGGAGCCGTTGCGCAGATCCTCGCCGACCTGCAAAAGCTCCTTCAGGATCAGCGGCGCACGCGTGATGGTTTTCAGCACGAGCAATTGCCCGCGCTCGATCCGCTTCGCGATCGCCACTTCGCCTTCGCGCGTCAGCAGCGGAACGGTGCCCATCTCGCGCAAGTACATGCGAACGGGGTCGTTGGTCTTTTCGAGTGTTCCGGGAGTCAGGTCGAGGTCGCCGTCCTCTGACGCGGCCTCTTCTTTCACGGCTTCTGCCGGCTCCGCCGAATCCGCAGCCGCAAGCGCGGCCTTGGCGCTAGAGAGGTCTTCGTACACATCGATCCCGTAGCGCTCGAACGTCGAGAGCAGATCGTCGATTTCTTCCGAGGAGTGGACCTCGGCCGGCAGAATATCGTTGACCTCATCGTAGAGCAGGTAACCCCGCTCCTTGCCCATGGCGATGAGCTGCCGTACCTGATCGTATTTTTCTTCGAGAGCCAGCGTCACGCTTTGTTCTCCCCTAATGAAGCCAATCGGCAAGCCGATAGAAATACTTGAGCGCAAGCAGGTACGTACGAGACACCCCGGCGCTCTTCGAAATTAGTTGCGTATGGACGGATGAATAAGGCGATCCCCTGAAACCGCCACCGATCTTTGCCGCTTGCGCCCAACCTTGCCCCGCGCTCCACACAACTTTAGATGCCTAGCGCGCCCTGCCCGTTTCTCCCAAAACCCCACAATAATACATGAGCGTCCGACGGAGCGTCAAACGAACCGCCCTCAATCAGATAGCAGACCAAGCGGCCCCACCACAGGCCGCTCACGGCATGTGGCAGGCTCGGATGCCCTGCTTTTCAAAATACCGCTGGTGATATTCCTCGGCCCGATAGAACTCCGGCGCTGGAACGATCTGGGTCACGATCGGGCGCTTGAAAATACCCGCCTTTTCGAGCGCCTCCTTGGCCTCACGCGCGGCCGCTTCTTGTTCGGCGTCATGAAAGAAAATTGCCGAGCGGTACTGCGAGCCGTAATCGGGGCCTTGCCGGTTCAGTTGGGTTGGGTCGTGGCTCTGGAAAAAGACGGCGAGCAATTCGCGATACGATACCTGATTGGGATCAAACTCCACTTCGACGGCTTCGGCGTGGCCGGTCCTATCCGTGCAGACCTCTTTATATGTCGGATCCTTGGTACTGCCGCCGGTGTAGCCAACTGTCGCCGACGTTACGCCTTTGACCTGCCGGAATGTGTCTTCCACGCCCCAGAAACATCCCTCCGCAAAGGTCGCCTTAGCCATGGTTGCTAGCTCCTCTCGCCTCGCTCAATCCCAGAACCCTCATGGTGCCACAAGCGGTTGGCCCGGTCGAGCCAGGGCAGACTCATCCCCAGACCGAATAATCCTCGAAACTCTGGGTTTAGCGGACGGAACACCTAGGCGATTAGACGAGCCCAAGCCGATTTGGTCGCAGGAATTTTGGCCGTTGAGGCCGTTTGCAAAAGGGGGCGCGGGCGCGTCAGGCGAGTTTCTCAGCCAAGACAGCGCCGCCATTCGCGGACGTTTGACTGCGAGTTCGATCGAGAATCTGTTCCAGCATTCCCGGGATTTCGAAAACGGCGCGATTCTCGATCGCGGCGGCATTGGCGCGATAACGGCTCAGCGTGGCGGGCTCGATCAATCGCGCAACCGCCTGGTCGATTTGCCGGAAATTGCGCAGCACGACTCCCACTTCTTTCTCCAGAATCCAGTCGGCGTTGTAACGCTCCTGCGGAAGCGTCCAGGCGTTGCATTCCACGATCACGGGCAGCCGCATGGCAAGCGCTTCGCTCACGCTGCCGGGCCCGGGCTTGCCGATGAAGAAATCGGCGAGCTGCATGTAGTAGTTCACGCGCGAGGTGAATCCCTCTACAAAACGCGGAACGCGCGATTTTTTCGTGCGCAGTGCGTCGGCGAGCTTCTCATTCTTCCCGCAGACGAAGATCATTTGCAGATCCAAATTGGAGGCTTCGAGGCGCTCCGCGATGTCGAGCATCGCTTGCGAACCATGCCCGCCGAAAAGGACGAGCCCCGTGGGCACATCCGCGCGCAATCCTAGTCGCTGCCGTTCGGCGACGCGATTCTCGATCGGCGGGTCGTAAAACCGTGGGTGCAGAATCATTCCTGAAGCGCGAAAAATGTGGTCGTCCGGATGCCCCATCGAACGCGCTTGCGCCACGGCGCGGTCCGATCCACAGATGAAATACTGCGGCTGGCGCTCGATCCAAAAGTGCGGCGGATAGTCGGCGATGTCCGTAAGTACGGTGACGAAGGGGCGTCCTGGATACACATTCGCAAAGCTTTCGCCGAGCTCGCGGTTGAAGTGTGGGATGAATGAAACGACCATGGCCGGATTCGTTTCTCTCCAATGTGCTTCGAGCACACGCACTGCCGGTCGGTGGTTCATGCGGATCACCAGTTGCAACACTTTGAGCAACTGCGGGCTGCCGAGCGTCCAACCGGTGCGCAGCATCGAGTTATAGAAGTCCTGTATCCGGATCCCGAAGTAGTTTTTGAGGACGTCGAGCGGCCCGAGCAGATCCTGAAGATGAATGAGTTGTGAATCCCAGGGGCGCTGCTGCGCGCGGATGGCCATGTCCAGGGCTGTTGCTGCCGCGCGGTGTCCGCCGCCGGCGTCGTGGAAGACGAACTCGATTCGATCCATGCGGGGCGGATTCTGGCATCCCAATGGCCAGGAAATGCTACAGGAATGTTAAAATGCCGGATGTTGTGTCGAATCAGTTAAATACCTATGTTTTCAGAATCTTAGCGCGAGTGTCATCTGTTTGTAACACTGTGGATTTACTGTGGAAATCGTGAAGTGCGACATGCATGTCCACTCCTACTTCTCAGGGCCCTGCACTACCCCTGTTGTCGCGAAGTTTTGCCGCGAAAGCTATAGCGATCCCGAAGAAGTTTACTCTCTGCTTCGCCGCCGCCAAATGAACCTGTTCACGCTCACGGACCACGACTCGATCGAGGGCTCGGAAAGACTGCGGCGGAATCCCGACTTCTTCCTGAGCGAGGAGCTGACTTGCCGCATGCCCAGCGGTACGGAAGTCCATATCGGCGTGTACGACTTCCATGAGCGCCAGCACGAGCAGCTCCAGTCCCGGCGGAATGATTTGGTCGCGCTGCTGATGTACTTGAGCGAGCGCAGGATTTTTTTCAGCATCAACCACGTTTTTTCGAGCGTCACCGGCCGCCGCGAACGCGAAGACTTCGCCTGGTTCCAGGAATATTTTCCGGCGGTTGAAACTCACAACAGCCACATGCTCGAAAGCGCGAACGCGAACGCGGCAAATCTCGCGAGGCAGTGGGACAAAATTGCCATCGGCGGCAGCGACGCGCATGCCCTGGCGTCCGTGGGAACGGCCTATACGGAAGTTCCCGGCGCGCGTAACAAGGACGAGTTCTTCGCGGGACTAAAGAATGGAAAGGGCCGGGTGGGCGGCGAATCGGGCAGCTTCGCGAGGCTGACCCGCGACGTTTATTCGATCGCCTTCGAGATGATGCGCGAAAAATCGTGGACGGCGCTGCTCTCGCCCCTGGCCGTGCTCGTCCCTGTCGCGACATTCTGGAACTACCGCGATGAGCACGCCTTCAGCCGGCGCTGGGCGGCCGACGTGCTCGATCAGCCCCAATCGCGCAAGCGCGTTCGCTGGATCACCGCGCCGCAACCGGCGGTGGAGGAACTGGTATGACAGTCGCCAGGGCAGTCTGGAACCAGATTCAATCAAACGACCATCGGCTGATGCGCCGCGTGCACCGCTGGCGTGCGCCGCGATGGTTCCGCATTCTCATGATCGTCGCGACACGCGGAGGCGACGGATGGCTCTGGTACGCGTTCGGCCTGATCCTGCTGCTCTACGGTGGAGAGCATCGCTTCGCCGCAATCGGGGCGGGCGCTTCCAGCGCCGTGGTGGGGATTTTCTTATTCCGCGCGCTCAAGCGCACCAGCCGGCGCAAAAGACCCTGCGAAATTGAGCCGCACTGCTGGGCTTCGATCTTGCCACCGGACAAGTACTCGTTTCCCTCGGGCCATTCCATCACGGCGTTCGCGGTGGCCATTTCACTAGGGCTCTTCTATCCCTTCCTGCAACCTATCCTTCTGGCCGTCGCGTTTCTAATCGCAGGCTCGCGCATCATCCTCGGAATGCACTTCCTGAGTGACGTGATCGCCGGGTCGGCGATCGGAGCGGCGCTCGGCCTTGTGAGCTTCCATATCTTTGCGGTTCTCTAGAATTTCGCCTCTCACAAGGTCAGCGAAATCTGGACGGGGCGTGACTAGGCGCGCCGGGCGGCAGTCTGCGGAGCAGTGACCGTAGCAGCCGATTCCGGGACCTTCCTCTTGTGGAGCAGTTCGACGATTTCATGGTAGAGGCGCGCGCGGACCTCGTAGCGTTCATTCGCGCGCGTGATGTATCGCAGCACGATGGTTACGCCCTCGGCAGTCGGCCGCACGCTCAACGAAGGAGCCACGGAGAAGGAACGATTCACATTCTCAGGCGCCACGCGGTTCCATTCGCTCTCCGCAAGCTTCGCGTTCGCGTTCGTTTCATCCGCAGCGATCTTTTGCATGGCCTCGGCAGTTGCGTACGGCTCGGCGCTCTCGGGCACTTGCACCTGGATTTCATCCCACAGCCACTGCCCCGACGTCGAAAAATTGAAGTAGTGCCCTTCGATAGCGAAGCTGTTCACGAACGACACTTTTCGGCCCGTCGGATGGCCCGCGTCGGTCCAGTTGCCCGTTTCCAAGATCACGGTATGCAGCAGTCCGACGCTCAACACTTCGCCGGCAACTCCGTTAATCTCCACCCAGTCGCCCACGCGGATGCCGTCCTTACCCATGAGCACGAACCAGCCGAAGAATCCGACGATAAAATCCTTCATCGCGACGGTCAGGCCGGCGCCCGCCAGCGCAAGCACCGTGGCAAAATTGCTCGGAACCCCGAAAATCACCAGCAAAATCAGCGCGAGCGCCAGCGCCTGCACGGCGAACAGGATCAGCGCGCGCATCGTGTGCAACTCGCGCCGCTCGAGGCTCACACCGGCAAAGAGCCGCTGAACAGCGTAGTTCGCGGCCAGAATGAACACGCCGATCAGCAGCACCCAGAAGATGGACACGAAGACGTCGTGCAGGAACGCTTTCGCGTGCGCGTTGACAAGCCCCGACCATTCGCCGTAAACCGCGGCAAGCTGCTGTTCCGTCCCGACGCGCTTGCTGAGGTCGGCCAGGTTTCTTTTGTCTTCCGTCAGGTTGCGCAACTGCGCCAGAGGCGAGCTCGCTTCGGGTGCGGTCTGCGAACCCTCTGCAGGCGTTTTTGGCTGAGGGAACGTACCTTCCTCGATCTCTTTCCCTAGCGCGTCGTGCGTTGCGGAGAGTGTGGCCGCGCGTGTTTGTGCGTCCTGCTGGGCTTGGAGCAGGAGTTTTTCCTTCGCACGCAGCGAGAGCCACGCCCGGGACTCGGCTACGATGCTCTTCGATTGAGTGATTTCGATCGATGGCGCAGACCCGGCAGGAGGGCCTGCCTGAAGGATCACATTTTGCGTCCCGGCGGCTTTGCGCTGGTCGAGCAGTTGCTGGATTGTAGCCTGCTTGTCGGCGCCGGCGCGGACCAGATCCTGTTGTGCGTCTTCCAGGTCATCCTGATCGAGCGCCAACTGGGCCTGCGCGATGCCAATCAGCTCCTGTAGCCCGTCTTTCTCGTTCCGGCCGGCCTTTGCGAGCGCGGCCGTGAACTGCGTGATCCGGTTCTGGTCCGCGGCCACGGCGGCCTGTCCTGCCTGGACCCGTGCGGCAAGTTCGCGCGTCTTTGGGGTCAGCGGCGCAGGATTTTCCGCCGCGTCGTGCATCGCCGCGGAAAACGCAAGATCGACGGAGTGATCCGCGAGCCGCAGTGCCTGCCCGGCGTAATCCTGTTCGGTGTGCGTAATCGCCAATTGGGCAAGCTGCTCCGCCGTATCGAGCGCGCGCGTATCGACGAGAGTAGAGGAACTCTTCGAGGCTTGCCGCATAGCGCGCACTCGCTCGCGATAGTCCGACCAGCCTTGTGTGAAAATCACCGCGCCCAGCGCAACGGCGAGCAGGCCGAGCATGACGCCCCAGATTGCTTTTTCGTGGCTCTTCATAGGGTTAGCTGAGTGTCTCGATTCTATTATGCCGTCCCGGCCGACGGCGCAACAAATCGCTTGCGAGATCGCACCGCGCTAAAGTGGGGTGCGCTCCGTTGCAGCGGCCCCGTCCATCGGCCGAGTTCAGAGATCGAGCGGCAGCGGATTCTTCCCGGTGATCAGGCGCGCGGAGCGGTCGTACGTGATGAAAAGCCACGCCCACTGAACGAGGACTAGCAGCCGGTTTTGAAATTCGACGATGTACATCAGGTGAATGAAAACCCACATCAACCAGGCAGGGATCCCCGATAGCCGCAGCCAGTTCAAGTCAGCGACGGCAGCGGCTCGGCCGATCGTCGCAAGATTCCCCTTGTCCAGGTAATGAAAGGGTGGCGTGGTTTCCCCTCGCAGGCGGCGCTCGATCGCTCGCGCAACGTAACGTCCCTCCTGAATCGCGGGTTGTGCCACTCCCGGCAGAGGCTTCCCGCCCTGGTGGCTGAAATTCGCGAGATCGCCGATCACGAAAATTTCGGGATGCCCGGGCACCGTGAGGTCCGGTTCCACGATCACGCGGCCGGCCTTGTCGAGCGCAGCGCCGGCCACCTGAGAGATGATGCGCCCCAGCGGCGATCCCAGAACGCCCGCGGCCCACAGAATCGTGCGCGTCGGAATCGTTTCGGTGCGATCGCCTTCTCGCACCGTGACCGATTCCTTCCGGATGTCCGTTACCATGGCGCCGGTGCGAACGGTCACGCCCAGACGCTCGAGCATCCGGCGCGCGGCTGCGGAAAGCTGCTGCGGGTAGACCGGCAGCACGCGGTCCGTGCCTTCGACGAGAATGATGCGAGCCTCGGACGTATTGATCTTGCGGAAGTCGTCGCGTAGCGCATCACTCGCGATCTCGCCGAGCGTCCCTGCCAGTTCGACGCCAGTCGGTCCAGCACCGACGATCACAAACGTCATCCAGGCGCGGAGTTTCTCAGGATCGGGTTCGCGTTCGGCGGCCTCGAACGCCAGCAAGATTCGCCGGCGCATATCCGTAGCATCGTCGATGGTTTTGAGGCCCGGCGCGAACTCCTCCCATTCATCGTGGCCGAAATACTGATGGCGCGCGCCGGCTGAGACGATGAGCGTATCGTATTCCACCGCGCCGTCGCTCAAAATGACCCGTCGGTCAGCGGCGTCGATCCGCGTGGCTTCCGCAAGCAGCACACGCGTATTTTTCTGGCGCTTGAGGATGGTGCGAAGCGGCGAGGCGATGTTGGCGGGTGAAAGTGCGCCCGTGGCCACCTGGTAGAGCAAGGGCTGAAACAGGTGGTAATTGCAGCGATCGATCAGCGTCACCTGAACGGGCGCCCGCTTCAATCGGAGCGCGGCGCTCAAGCCGCCGAATCCTCCGCCGATAATCACCACTCGATGCGGTTGGTTCATGGCTCGCTACAGTCCTCCTTAATTCTAGCTCCGTTAGCGCTCAGCCGCTCTCCTCGCGGCTGAAACGCAAGCGCCCCGGTGTCAGCAAGTTCGGCGGGCGCGAATCCTTACGGTTTTCTTATGTCTCCCTTACTCCATCTTGATGGTGCCGGAGTAGCCTCGCAAATGGATTCGGCCTTCGGGCCGAGCCCAGAAGGAGAACTGCAATGCCGATCGCAATCGCCATGATTTTGGCCCCGACATTGGGGTTTTACGTATATGTCCTGGCGCAGTTCTGGAGAGAAGCCACCCTCCGGCATCGCCGTCCTGAGGCGCCTTTGCCGGTCGTGAAGTTGTACTACCCGCGCGGGCGGAATCAGGACTACAATCCGATCCGCCTAAACAATCGGGGACGAAGCGGAGCGACTCCCCTTGCTGCGGCACCGTCGGCTTTCGAATCACGGAACGATCTGGGACACGCCAAGCAGTCCAAACGCGCAAAAGTACTCACAACTTACCTGAAGAGCCGGCTTGCGGTCCTTCCGTCCGGCACGGCGCGGCTCGCGGTGAAGCGAGCTGCGAAAGGATAATCTCGATGCTAGACATCATTTTTGTCGCCTGCACGATCGTGTTTTTCTTGGTTTCCATCGCCTACGTGTGGGCTTGTGAGCGCTTGAAGTAGAGGGGAGAAAATCATGCTCGGCAACATCGTTCTCTTGGGAATCTGCGTTTTGACGTGCGTATATCTGCTGGCCGCGCTTCTATGGCCGGAGAGGTTCTGACAATGACTGCGAACGGTTGGCTGCAAATCCTGGCATTTTTCGCCGTGCTCTTGGCCGTCACCAAGCCGCTCGGCGTGCATATGGCACGCGTGTTTGCCGGCGAAAAGACCTTTCTCGATCCGGTCCTCCGGCCTATCGAGCGCTTGCTCTATCGCGCCACGGGGGTCGATGAAAAGCGCGAGATGGATTGGAAAGAGTACACCATCGCGATGCTGCTTTTCAGCGCGGTCAGTATGCTGGTGCTCTACCTGATCGAGCGTGTGCAGCAATGGCTGCCCTGGAATCCGCAGCATTTTGCCGCTGTGGAGGCGCATCTCGCGTTCAACACCGCTGCTTCGTTTACCACGAATACAAACTGGCAGAACTACGGCGGCGAATCGACGATGAGCTATTTCACGCAAATGGCAGGGCTCGCCTATCACAACTTCGCTTCGGCTGCAGTCGGCATAGCGCTCGCCATCGCCGTGATTCGCGGCATTGCGCGGAAAGAATCCAAAACGATCGGCAACTTTTGGGTGGATGTCACGCGGAGCATGTTGTGGGTTTTGCTCGTTCCGTGCCTGGTGATTTCCATGATTTTCGTTTCGCAGGGGATGATCCAAAATTTGCGGCCGTACGACACAGCGAAGCTCTTGAATCCCCAGACGATCTCGACGACGGACTCGAACGGCAAGACGACAACGCAGACCGTCACCGACCAGGTGATCGCGCAGGGTCCCGTCGCCTCTCAGGAAGCGATCAAGATTTTCGGGACGAACGGCGGCGGCTTCGTCAATGCCAATAGCGCCCATCCCTTCGAGAATCCGACTCCGCTGACGGATTTCATGCAAATCGTCATGATGCTGTCTCTTGGCTCTGGCCTTACGTACACGCTGGGGCGCATGACGGGTTCGCAGCGGCATGGTTGGGCGGTGTGGGCCGCCATGGCGCTTCTATGTCTGGCAGGCGTCACTGTCATATATGCGATGGAGTCCCACGGCAATCCGCTCTTGCATGGGATCGACCAGCATACGAGTGCAGTCCAGCCGGGCGGCAACATGGAGGGCAAGGAAGTTCGTTTCGGCATCCCGCAAACCGCGCTTTTCGCCACCACGACGACGGACGCGAGCTGCGGCGCCGTCAACGGCATGCACGACTCTTTCACTCCGCTTGGCGGTATGGTTCCGCTGGTCAACATCATGATTGGCGAGGTCATTTTCGGCGGTGTTGGCGCGGGCCTCTATGGCATCGTCGTTTTCATTATCCTGTCGGTTTTCATCGCCGGATTGATGGTGGGCCGGACGCCGGAGTATTTGGGTAAGAAGATCGAGGCGTATGACGTGAAAATGGCGATGCTAACGGTGCTCATTTTCTGTCTTATCGTTCTCGGGCTTACAGGCGTTGCGATTGTGTCGCCGTTTGGCACGTCGTCCATCACGAATCCCGGTCCTCATGGTTTGTCACAGGTTTTATACGCCTATACGTCGCAGGCCGGCAACAACGGCTCGGCGTTCGCCGGGCTGAATGGGAACACGCCTTGGTACAACATCAGCGGTGCCTTCGACATGCTGCTGGGACGGTTCTTCATGGTGATTCCGGTGCTCGCTATTGCGGGGAACCTGGCGCGCAAGAAGCTCGTGCCCGAATCGGTCGGTACGTTTCCGGTGACGACGCCGCTTTTCACGTTCCTATTGATCGCCGTCATTTTGATTGTCAGCGCACTTACATTTTTCCCGGCGCTCAGCTTGGGCCCGATTCTCGAGCACTTGCTGATGCACGCCGGAAGGGTTTTCTGAGGCCATCATGAATACACGCGAAGGAAGAAAATCACTCTGGAAGTGGGGCATCGTCGGCGGTGCGGTGCGGGATTCTCTGATCAAGCTCAACCCGCGGACGCTGATGAAGAACCCGGTCATGTTCGTTGTCGAAATCGGTTCGGTGGTCACCACCTTTGATCTGGTGCGCGACCGCTTGCAGCATCTGAACGGTTTTGGATTCGAACTCCAGATCACGCTGTGGCTCTGGTTCACGGTGCTCTTCGCGAATTTTGCCGAGGCCATGGCGGAAGGCCGCGGCAAGGCGCAAGCCGACACGCTGCGCAAGGCGCGCGCGGAAACTGTGGCCCACCGCATCAAGAACGGCGGAACCCTCGAAGAGGTGCCCGGCTCGAAGCTGCGCGTCGACGATCGCGTCAAGGTTGCCGCGGGCGAATTCATTCCAGGGGACGGCGAAGTCGTCGAAGGTGTCGCCTCGGTCGACGAGTCCGCCATCACCGGTGAATCCGCGCCCGTGATTCGCGAATCCGGCGGCGACCGCTCGGCCGTCACGGGCGGCACGCGCGTTCTCTCCGACGAGATCATCGTGCGAATCACGTCCAATCCAGGTGAGACCTTTCTCGACCGCATGATCAAGCTAGTCGAGGGCGCCGAGCGCCAGAAGACTCCGAACGAGATCGCGCTCAATATTCTGCTCGCCGGCCTGACGATCATCTTTCTGCTTGCCGTCGTCACTCTCCAGCCTATGGCGATTTATTCCGGCTCGCCGCAATCTATCTTCGTGCTGATCTCGCTGCTCGTCTGCCTGATTCCCACGACCATCGGCGGCCTGCTCTCGGCCATCGGTATTGCTGGAATGGACCGCGTGGTTCAGCGCAACGTCCTCGCAATGTCCGGCCGGGCCGTCGAAGCGGCAGGCGACGTAGATACGCTGCTGCTCGATAAGACCGGTACGATCACTCTCGGCAATCGACGCGCTACCGAATTCATCCCCGCGCCCAACATCACCGAAGCGGAACTCGCCGACGCGGCGCAACTCGCTTCTCTCTCGGACGAGACTCCGGAAGGCCGCTCGATCGTGGTGCTTGCTAAGGAGAAATATGGTTTGCGCGGCCGGGAGCTTTCCGCCTACGCCGCGACCTTCATTCCCTTCACCGCCGTAACGCGGATGTCCGGTGTGGACCTCGACGGCCGCCAGATCCGCAAGGGCGCGTTCGACGCCATCGTTCAGCACTGCGCGCAAAAGGGCAATACGGTCCCACCGGAGGTCGAGGAGTCCGTGAAGAGGATCTCGAATGCCGGCGGGACGCCTTTGCTCGTCGCCGAAGACTGCAAGGTGCTCGGCACGATTCATCTGAAGGACATCATCAAGGGCGGCATGCGCGAGCGCTTTGACCAGTTGCGCGCCATGGGAATCCGCACGGTGATGATCACCGGCGACAATCCCCTCACGGCAGCCGCCATCGCCCGCGAAGCGGGCTTGGACGATTTCCTCGCCCAGGCAAAGCCCGAGGACAAGCTGGCGCTGATCCGCGCCGAACAGGCCAAGGGCAAGCTCGTCGCCATGACCGGCGACGGGACGAACGACGCTCCCGCGCTGGCGCAAGCCGACGTGGGTCTCGCCATGAACGCCGGTACCCAGGCGGCCAAGGAAGCCGGCAACATGGTGGACCTCGATTCGAATCCGACGAAGCTGATCGAGGTCGTCGAAATCGGCAAGCAGTTGCTGATCACGCGCGGCGCGCTCACCACGTTCTCGGTTGCCAACGACGTCGCGAAATATTTTGCGATCATTCCGGCGATGTTTGCCGGCGCTTTTCCGGTGCTGAACGTGCTCAACGTCATGGCCCTGAAGACGCCGCAGTCGGCCATCCTGTCGGCCGTGATCTTCAACGCGCTGATCATCGTCGCGCTCGTGCCACTCGCGCTGCGCGGCGTGCGCTACCGCCCGCTCGGCGCCTCGGCGCTTCTGCGCTGGAACCTATTGGTCTACGGCGTGGGTGGGATCATCGCGCCTTTTATAGGAATCAAGGCAATCGATTTGATCATTACCCACATCGGGTGGGCGTGAGGCTGAAATGAAAAAGAATCTTCTGATCTCAATCTTGTACACGCTGGCGACGACCGTGCTGCTCGGAATTCTCTACCCGCTCGCGGTCACGGGGCTGGCGCAGGTCTTCTTCCACCGGCAGGCGAACGGGGACTTAATCACGGCGGGAGATAAAGTCGTCGGCTCGCATCTGCTCGGCCAGCCGTTCACCGCGGCGGGATTCTTCTATTCGCGGCCTTCCGCGGCCGGCGCGGCTGGTTACGATCCCACGGCATCGGGCGGATCGAATTTCGGACCGACGAACAAGATGCTGATTGACCGAGTGACCGCCAGCGTCCAGCAATTGCAGCCGACAAATCCAAACACGCCGATTCCGGCGGACCTCGTCACCACGTCCGGCTCGGGCCTCGATCCCGACATTTCTCCGGCGTCCGCCGACTTCCAGATTCCACGCGTCGCAAAGGAGCGCGGCATGAGCGAGCAGGACGTGCGCGCCCTTGTGTCCAAGCATACCAAGGGCCGCCAGTGGGGTTTCTTGGGCGAACCGCGCGTAAACGTCCTCGATCTCAACCTCGATCTCGACGCCGCGCACCCGATGCACTGAGGAGTCTTGCAGGTCGGGACTTCAGCCCGGACATAAGGCAAAGCCGAGCGAAGAGCCGCCCGTTAGTCTTCTGCGCGCCCGGCGCGGCTTCTCTCCGCGGAACGCTCGAAACGATAGCCGACCCAGGGCTCGGTGTGAATGTAGCGC
Source organism: uncultured Acidobacteriota bacterium (assembly GCA_963715685.1). Lineage (GTDB taxonomy): Bacteria > Acidobacteriota > Terriglobia > Acidiferrales > UBA7541 > Palsa-295. Next base: position 89,832 of record OY970264.1, read on the forward strand.
GGGTTATGTGGGTCGGGCTCGATCTTCTTCCTCAACTGGTTGATGAAGACCCGCAGATACTCCGTCTCCTCGCCGTAGTCCGGCCCCCAGACTGCCTGCAGCAGCCGTCGGTGAGCCAGCGCCTTCCCTTGATTCGCCACCAGGTGGCGCAGCAGCTCGAATTCCTTGGGCGTGAGCCGGACCTGTTTTCCCTTCACCAGCACCGAGCGCTTCTCGAAGTCGATCTTCAGGTCGCTCGAAAGAAATGCCGGCAGAGACTCCGCGGGCGCCGCGCGCCGCAGCGCCGCCCGGATGCGCGCCATCAGCTCTTCGGCGCCAAACGGCTTCACGACGTAGTCATCGGCGCCGGCGTCGAGCGCCTGCACCTTGTCGTGCTCCGTGTTGCGCACGGTCAACATGATGATGGGCATGTCGCTCGTGGCGCGGATTTCGCGGCAGGTTTCGAGCCCCGACCGCCCCGGCATATTCACGTCGAGGAGAATCAAGTCGGGACGCTCGTCGCGGATCAGCTCCAGCGCCTCGTCGCCGCTGCGTGCTTCCGCCACGGTGTAGTTATGCGAAATCAGCGTGGTGCGCAGCACGCGCCGGATCTGAGGCTCGTCGTCCACGATCAGAATTTTCGCGGAGGTCATGGACTCACCGGGGCAACCGCCGTGGATGCCGCGGGCCGGCTGCGCTCGGCGGGCAACGTAAACGAAAAGACCGAACCGTGTTCGAGCTGGCTCATCACGCTGATCGTGCCGCCGTGCGCTTCCACGATTGCTTTCGCGATGGGCAATCCCATTCCCGTCCCTTCCACGCTGTACCGTTGATCCTTGCCTCGATAAAACTTCTCGAAGATCAGCGCCTGTTCGGGGGCGTCGATGCCGTTGCCCCGGTCGGCCACGCTGGTGACCACGTAATTTCCGCTCGCCTCGGCCGTAATCGTAATCGGCTCATTCGGCGGTGAATATTGATTGGCATTCTCGATCAAATGGACCAGCACTTCCCTGGCCCGCTCGACATCCACGCGCACCCGCGGCAGCCCTTCCGCGATCTGCACGCGAACAGGCCGGCCGTCGAGCGAGCCCCGGAGATGTTCGAGCGCGGCCGTGATGACGTGGTCGATCGGATGCGGCTCCGCTCTCAGCACCACTTCGCCCGCGTCCAGCCGCGCCATTTCTCCTGCTTCTCCGACCAGGCGGTTCAGACGGTCGGCTTCCTCATCGATGATGGTCAGAAGCTCGTGTTTCTGGTTGTCCGCCAAATTTGGATTCGAAAGCAGATTCGTCACCGAGGCTTTGATGGACGTCAATGGCGTCCGCAGCGCGTGCGTCACCGCATCCAGCAGGGCCGTGCGGAGCTGTTCTCCCTGCCGTTCCGCTTCCGTCTGACCCAGTTGCTCGACCGCGCGCGAGTGCTCCATCGCCACCGCTACGAGCGACCCGATGGCCTCAAGCGTGTTCCGCGATAGCACCGGCCCCGAAATTCCGAGGCTGCCGATCGGGCGGACGCCCAGCCGCACCGGAAGGAAGCACGTGTTGTTCACGGCGTCAATGAGCGGCTCTTCGCGCGCCAGAATCGCTTTCAGGCTCTCCGTATCGAGCTGCGGAATCACCGGCCCGGACCTGTAAACCTTCTCCTTCTCCGCCAAAAAGAGCGCTGCCGCACCCACCTCGAATGAGTTCACGATCTGCGCCGGAATGCGATTCAGCAGTTCCATCACGTTGCCCGCTTCGAGCAAACCCCGGCAGAACGTATACAGCTTGGCGATCTCGCGCTGGCGCGCCGACGCTTCCGCGGCTTCTTTCCGCGCGCGCGTCGATAAGTGGCTGGCCAGCACCGCCACCACCAGGAACGCGATCAGCGCAACCCAGTTCTGGGGGTCGGCGACCGTGAACTTCCCCACCGGCGGCAAAAAGAAGTAGTTGAACGCCAGCATCGCCCCGACGGACATCGCCACCGAAACGGCCATGCCCCACACCGTCGAAACGGCTAAAATAGCTAGGATAAACGTCAGCGCCACCGTCGTCGCGTTGACGGGAAGCATCTTGCGGTAGAAAAACGTGATCGCGATTACAATGCAGAAAGCCCCGGCGAATTGCAGTATGCGGGTTAGGATGGGCGTGCGCATCGTGCCATTCTACGCCATGAGGGCGCAGCTTTCCGAGAGCGCATAAAAGAGATCAACCCCATGCCCAAGACTCCCGAAGAGTGGCTGGCTTTATCCACGCCGCCCGAAAAAGCAAAAGGCGTGCTGAAGCTGTTTCTCGGCTACGCCCCCGGCGTCGGCAAGACCTACAGCATGTTGAGCGAGGCGATCCGCCGCCACAGCCGCGGCGAGGACATCGTCGTCGGCGTCGTTGAAACCCACGGACGCAAGGGCATAGCCGAACTCGTGCCGCAGCTCCCATCCGTTCCGCGCAAGAAGATGGAGTACAAGGGCACGATCTTCGAGGAAATGGACGTGGACGCCATCATCGCGCGCAAACCTCACGTTGTCCTGGTGGACGAACTCGCCCACACGAACATCCCCGGCAGCAAGCACCGCAAGCGCTATGAAGACGTCCTCGACATCCTCGACGCCAAAATCGACGTCCTCTCCACCGTCAACATCCAGCACATCGAGAGTATCGCTCCTACCGTCAACGCCATTACCGGCATCGTCGTGCGCGAAACGGTTCCCGACTGGGTGCTGCAGCTCTCCGAAGAAACCGTGATGGTTGACCTCACGCCCGAGGCGCTTCACAACCGCATGCGCCGCGGAGACGTCTACGGCCAGGAAAAAGTCGAACAGTCGCTCAAGAATTTCTTCCGCCGCGGCAATTTGATCGCCTTGCGTGAACTCGCCCTCCGCCAGGTCGCAGAGCAGGTGGACCGCAGCCTTTCCTCCTACATGGATGAAAAGGAAATTAAGGAGAACTGGGCGGTCCGCGAACGCATCGCCGTGTGCATCAGCTCGAATCCGCGGGCGCAGTATCTACTCGCGCGCGCCGCGCGCATGGCCCGCCGCATGGACGCCGAACTGTACGCCCTCCACGTCGATATCGGCGAGAGCCCCAACGGCCGCGACGAGAAATCCCTCGAAGCCAACCTGCAATTCGCCGAAAGCCTTGGCGCCAAGGCCGTGCGCCTGAAGGGCAAAAACGTCCCCGACGCCGCCGCGCAATTCGTCCGCGAAAAACACGTCACGCAGATGATCTTCGGCCGCACCGCCACCGAGGGCCTCAACAAGCTCCTCTACATGAACGCGATCAGCCGCTTCCTCCGCGATGCCCCCGCCGTCGACGTCCACATCGTCACACAGGAACCCGACTGACGCCTCGGCGCAAATCCTTGTGGTGAGCAATCCAGCGATCACATACACCGTGCCTTTTGACAGGAGCCTCGTTACGTTTCATCCGCTGGCAGATCGAACCGCACGAGCCCGGCCTGAAAACCCCGGGTCTTCACCGCGCCCCGCCGGAATCCAAGGGAATCGTCGCAGGCTCGACGTTCCAACCGGAGACGCGCAGCTCCGTCTCGCCGCTCAGCGCATCGGTAGAGAGAAACTGCGCTGCGATTTCGCGCGATTCGCCAGGCATCAGCTCGATGTAGTTGTCTTCCCACAACACCGGCAGGATTTCCGCGTCCTCGTGTTTCCGCTGAATCCCGAGGTGAATCTGGAATGCGAGATGGCCGCTCGGATTGTGCAACTTCACGCGGACGGCCGGGCCGTCCGTTCCTCGTTCAATGCTCGCCGAAGCGATCAGCTTGCCCGCGCTGGGCAGCGATTGCAGCGCTGTCAAGTCCTCGTACGACGAAACCGCCGTGTACGCGTCGGTATTCACCCAGTCGTAGACATTCTTTTTCGCTGAGAGCCAGTAGAAATTCGTGTCGATCGTATTGCCGAAAGCGTCTTCGAGCGTTAGCTTCACAAAATAGACTCGAGAGGCCGGCGCGAACGCTTCCGCCGGGAATACGAGCACTCTGGCGACGCCGTCCGCCGCGACATCCGCGCGTCCGCGCCCCGAGAATCGTTCGTGCAGATCGGCGTCGTAAAGTTTTGCGGTCACCGTTAGGCCGCTGGCGTCGGCATACGTGCTGTTCACGATGGCAACGCTGCGATCGTCGTAGGAATATTGAACGTGAAGCGGCTCGCAGGCCTTCTTCGCGCCGAAGTAGCCTCCTGCGGGCTGCAGATAGTAGTCGTAGAGATGCCAGATCAGCGACGGCCAGGCGTTGTTCAGCATCCACTGGATCACACCGGTCGAATGGTATTTGTTTCGCGAATAGGCCTCGAACATCGCGCGCTCGGCGTCGTAGGCCATCGCCTGCGATTTCATTTCGTAGTCGGCGAGTCCCGACGGGGGACCATAGACGGCACTCATCGCGCCGTCGAAGTTGTCGAGATTCGTGAACCGGTCTCCGCCGGCGTGGTAGTTCCAGACCGGATCGTCCGGCTCGATATGATCCGGGGTCAGCATTTTGCGTAGGCTGCTTACCGGCGGGATCGCAGGGCCGGGAGAGATTTCGGTAGCGAAACCAAACGCGCCGCCGAATCGTCTCGTGTCGGCAAGCCAATAGTCGGGCGGAACGTAATCGTATGGCCCGCTCATTTTCACGCCCGTGGGCCCCGTGATGGGCGTAGCCGTCGCGGACGCGGAGGAAAGGTACGGATTCGGCCAGTCGAGTTCCTTGAGAATCGCAATGTCTGCGCGCTCGACGCTGGCTGGCGGCGGCGCATCGCTGCCGTTGAGCCAGGCGAGCATGCTCGGATGGCTGCGCATTCGCAGAATCTGCGAGCGGAGCGAAGCCGTGGCGACCGCGAGATCGGCGGGCTTCCACTTCGACCATTCCATCCAGTAGTCGCAGCAGTTCCACCCGGCGAGGATCAGAACGCCCTGCTCGTCGGCGAGATCGTAGAATTCGTCTGACTCCATCTTTCCTTCGAGGCGGATCGCATTCAAATTCATGTCGCGGACGTAGCGAAATTCCGTTTCGAGGCGCGCGGACGATTCGCGAAGCAGCATGTCCGGGGCCCATCCACCGCCGCGGATCAGGATGCGTTTGCCGTTGACGCGAAAGACGCGATGGCCCTGCGCGTCGAGTTCGGAAGTGACCTCGCGAACGCCGTAGCGGATCGTCGCCGTGTCCGAAACCTCATCGCCGCGAGAAAATCGGAGGGAGAGCGTGTGCAGAACCGGATCGCCCATTTGGCGAGGCCACCACAACAGCGGATTGCGGACGCGCAGCGCCGGAAAATCCTCCGGGCTGAATCGCACGGTGCGGGTTTCGCCGGGTGCCAGAGAAATGTCTTGGCGAATGGCGCCGCCCTCGATCTCGGCTTCGAGCGTGCCCGTGACGCTGCTGCCACTGGCGTTGCGCAGCTCGGCGACGATCGTGAGTTCCGCTTCATCGAGCGAGCCGGCGGGGAAATGCGTCGTTACCTCCGGATAGCGAATCTCGACGGGGCCCGTGGCACGCAGATACGCATCACGCCACAGGCCCATGTTTTTGTCCGGCGGCGCGGGATTCCAGTCGTTCCAATTGATGCCAAGATCGTTGCGCTTTTGCGCGATGGTTTCGACGGCGAGAACATTTGCCTGACCGGGAATCAGAAGCGGGCTGATGTCGAATTCGTACGTACGGTACGCCCCGGCCACTTCACGCGCACCGGCGATCCTGTGGCCGTTCAGCCAGATATTGGCGCGGCCGTTGATGCCGCCAAAATTCAGCCAGACGTGGCGGCCCGAAAAATCCTCCGGTACGCGGAACTCCGTGCGATACCACCAGGAGCAGCGAAACGGGCTGTCCTTGGGCATCGGCAGTACGGCGAAGTTTGTCCCGATCGGGTAAGTCGTCCCCGGGATCGAGCGGAGGTTTTCGCCGAAGTAGGGATCGGAATACGTTTCGTCCGCGACGAGCGCCGCCAACACGGTGGACGGCACGGTCGTCGCATGCCAGCCGTCCGTGCGAAATCCCGCGACGGAAATCTGCGCGCCCATGCCGGCAATCTTGCAGGAGGACTGGAGCATCCAGCCATCGCGGAGGAAAAGTTTCTGGTTCGGCGGGTCGTGCGAATCCGCGAACGTGAGTTGGGCAAGGGCGCCAAACGCGAGGGCGAGCGCCAGCGCGGCAAAGAGGCGGGCGGAGGATTTCGGCGGAGCTGTCATCGCGCGCCGAGGGAAATTCGGCACGCCAGCATCCTACATCGAAGGGCGCATCGTGGGAATCTGAGAGACGTTCCAGCCGCCGCCGAGCGCTTTGACCAACAGAACGCTGGCAGCCATGCGCCGCGTGAGGACGTCCACGGCGGCGCGCTCGTCGCCGAGCGCAGCGCTTTGCGCCGTGGTCACCTCAAGATAGCTCGCGACCCCGCCTTTGTAGCGGGTATTGGAAAGGTCGAGCGAGTGCTCGGCGGCGGCGACAGCGGCATCCTGCGTGACTGCTTCTGCTTGCAAAATTCTAAGAGCGGCGAGATTGTCATCGACTTCCTGAAACGCGGTCAGCGTGGTTTGCCGGTAGTTGTCCACGGACAGCTGGTAGGCCGCGCGCGCCTGATCGGAAATGCCGCGGCGGGCACCTCCGTCGAAGATCAACTCGGCAGCCGATCCGGCGAGCGACCAGAATCCGCTCGATCCCTGAAGCAGCGTGCCGATCTTGGCGCTGTCGAATCCTCCGCCGGCCGTGAGAGCGATCAGAGGAAAATACGCGGCCTTGGCGACGCCGATCTGCGCGTTGGCCTCCTGCACGCGTCGCTCGGCGGCAGCGATGTCCGGCCGACGCTCGAGCAAATCGGACGGCAGGCCCGGCGGAATCGACGGCGGCGGATTCGTAAGCGGCGAGAGCGGCTGGCCGAAGTCAGATGGCGGTTTTCCGATCAGCACCGCGATGGCGTGTTCGAATGCGGCGCGCTGCACCTCGACGTCCACGGCCGCCGCGCGTGTGGTTTCGAGCTGCGTCTGCGCCTGGGCCACGTCCACGGCGGACGCGATGCCGCCGTGATAGCGGCTCTGCGTCAATTCGAGCGCTTTTTCGTACGAGACCACGGTCGAATCGAGAAGCTGCTTTTGCGAATCGAGCCCGCGCAACTGGAAATAGTCGAGCGCAAGCTCGGCGTGAAGGCTCAGATTCGTGCTGGCCAGGTCGGCTGCGCTCGCTTGCGCTTCCGACCGCACGGCTTCCACGGTGCGGCGCACGCGGCCCCAGACGTCCGGCTCGTAGGCGACGTCGACGGGCGGCAACTGAAAATCGTTGTAGTTGACCTGGGACCCTGTTCCGAAGAGCGCTTTATTCTGCGACTGCCGGTTAGCGGAAACGGAGGCGCCAGCGGTAACGTCGGGAAAATATCCCGCGCGCGCGGTGCGAACCGCGGCGCGAGCTTCGAGAAATTGCGCCTGTGCCGCTTTCAACGTTTGGTTCGAGACGCTGACCTGTTCTTCGAGCGCATTGAGCTGCGGATCGCGGTAGACTTCCCACCATTTGCCTTTGGCGCTCGCGTCATTCGGTTGCGCGGTCTTGAAATTCGCGGCTTCCTTGTAATCGGAGGGGACTTCCGCGGTGGGCCGCACATACTTTGGTCCCACGGTACAGCCGCCGAGCAGAAGCGCAGTGATGCCAAACGCTCCCACCCGGCGGGCGCACCGGTGCTTTGCAGTTTGTCGAACCGTACGAGTCACTGCCTTACTATTTCTTTGCGTAGCTGACTCGCCAGATCGAGTTCGAGCCATCATCCGTCACCATCAGTGAACCATCCTGCGCCACGGCCACTCCCACCGGGCGGCCCCACACGTTGCCATCGGGCAGTACAAAGCCCGTGAGGAAATCCTGATACTCGCCGGTGGCGTGGCCATCCTTGATCGGAGCCATGATCACTTCGTAGCCCGTGCGGACCGAGCGGTTCCAGGACCCGTGCTCGGCGGCGAAAAGCTGGCCCTTATACTGCTTGGGGAATTGCTTTCCTTCGTAGAAGGTGATGTTCAGCGACGCGTTGTGCGGTTCCAGAAGGATGTCGGGCACGATCGCCTTAGCCTGCAGCTCGGGATGCTTTTCGGGGAAGCGCGGATCGGGATGGCCGCCAGTGTAATACCACGGCCAGCCGTAGAAGCCGCCTTCCTGAACGTGCGTGATGTAATCAGGCGGAAGGTTGTCGCCGAGTTCGTCGCGCTCGTTCACGGACGTCCAAAGCTCGCCCGTTTTGGGATTGACGGTAATTCCGGAGCCATTGCGGATTCCCGAGGCATACACGGTCAGGTTCGAGCCATCCGGATCCGCGACGAGAATGTCGGCACGGTGGAATTCGCTCGTATCGGTGTCGATGTCAGTGACGTTCGTGTGCGAGCCGACGGAAATGAACATCCGCTTGCCGTCCAGCGAGAACACCACGCCGCGCGCGAAATGGTTCGGCCCCTTCGGGAGGTTGGGGACGATCACTTCCGAAGGCCCGGTCGCTTTCAAGTCGCCGTTTTGATACGGAAAGCGCAGGACAGCGTCGGTGTCACCGACGTAGAGGTATTTGGGATTGGCTCCCAGCGGATAGAACGCGATTCCGAAGGGCAAATTAAGCCCGGTCGCGAACGTTTCCATTTGCTGGTATTTCCCATCGCTGGTCATCCCGCGGAATACAACGACGCTGCCATTGTTCGTTGCCGCGACGAAGAGGTCGCCATTCGGCGCTTTGATGATGGTCCTCGGAGCGATTGGCTTGCCGTCAGCACCCTGAAGATTCAGGGCGTAGGCCTCCACCTTGAATCCGGCGGGCGCCTGGGGCCACACATCGGCTGGTTTTGGCACCGGGCGGCTAAACAACGCCGAGGACTTGGTGGCGTAGGGGTCCGGCAGATCGTTCGCCGTAATGTGATGCACGTTGCCCGGCGCTTCGCCCTTGAAATCGGTAAACACGCCCGGAGTGCCGGGTTTGGCGTTCGGGTCGACAGGATGGCCTGGTGGTGGTGTGAAGCCTTGCGCGCCTGCGTATTCGGTGCGTACGGCGACGAAAAGCAGCAGCGTGAGACTGAAAACGATTGCCATTACTTGATACAAACGCTTCATTGTTAATCCCCCCTATTTTGAATCGCTTACTTCGAGATCGAATTCAGGAATCCGGGCGTCCATCCAAGTCTCACTGCGGTTCTCCAGCCGGCTGGCTCCCCGGATTACCTCCGCCCGTTGCGGCAAGCCGAACCGTTTCTCCGGCAACAAGAGAATCCGGTGGATTCGAGATCACGAAATCATCAGCCGTAAGCCCGGAGACGACTTCGACCTCGTTGCCCAGATCGTGGCCGAGAACAATATTCTTGAGCGCGGCCCGATTGCCATTCTCAACCGTGCCGACTTGCAAACCATCGGAGCGGAAAATCAGCGCGCTGACGGGCAGGATCAGAGCGGGAGCGCCCGACGGAATCCTCAGATGAACCTCGGCGTAAGAGCCCGGCAGGAGTTCGCCCGTGCGGTTATCCACGTCCACTTCGACCAGGAGCGTGCGCGAAGCGACATCGATTGAATTCGCCGTGCGGACCAGAGTACCCTTGAAACGGCGCCCGGGAATTTCCTGCAACGTCAAGTCGGCCGTGAGGCCGGGTTTCGCCGAAGGCGAGTATTGCTGCGGGACGTTCACATAGACGCGCAGCTCCTGGAGCGCCGCGATGTGAAAAAGCTCGGTGGCGGGGGCGCCGGCACCGGAATTGATGAGGTGGCCGATGTCCGTACCGCGCGCGGTGATCACGCCATCAAACGGCGCGTAGATTTTCTCGAAGGACTGCAATTCCTCAAGGCGCTTCACGTTGGATTGGGCCGATGCCACCATAGCTTTCTTGGCCGCGAAGTCGCCTATGGCGTTATCCACATCCTGCTTGGACACCGAGTCCGAGTTCAACAATCCCTGATACCGCGTCGCGGTGATTTCCGAGAGGTTGTAATTCGCCTGCGCCGTATTCAAATCGGCGCGCGCCTGATCGAGTTGCTGATCCACTTCCGGGGTTTCGATGTCGGCAAGCAACTGACCGCCTTTCACCCGCGCTCCGATATCCACGTACCATTTCTTGAGGTAACCATTCGTGCGCGCGTAGATGGGAGAGTCATTGAAAGCCTGGACGTTTCCCGGGAGGACAATCTCGGTCTGGGGTGCGCCGAGTTTGGGATGAACGACGGAAACGGTGGGAATCGCCAAGTTTTTGGTTTCAGTGTCCAGAGCCTTCTTCGCTTTGACGCGCGGGAGAACGCCCGCGATGACGATGGCGGCGACGATCAACAACGCGATGAACAGAGGCAAAATGCCGTGCTTCGACCGCGTCTCGCCCGAGGCGGGCGGCGCTCCACCCTCGCTTGAAAGTCTCGCTTCCTGCCTATCTGCCATGGCCTTTTGTTTGCATAACTATATCAAGTGATAGACGACTTTCGGTTCGCAACCGTTTCATTCCGTGGCGGATGAACGCTCCTGATTCCACGAGTGGACGATGGTGAATACCACCGGGACGAAAAAAAGCGTTGCCACCGTAGCGAAGAGCAATCCGCCGATCACGGCGCGTCCGAGCGGCGCATTTTGTTCGCCGCCTTCCCCAAGCCCTAGCGACATCGGCAACATGCCGATGATCATGGCGAGGGCCGTCATTAGGACGGGCCGGAATCGCGTGAAGCCCGCTTCGAGGGCCGCTTCCGAGGGCGTCTTCCCGGCTTGGAGCTTTTCCTTCGAGAAGCTGACCACGAGAATGCTGTTCGCGGTGGCCACGCCGATGCACATGATCGAGCCCGTCAGAGCCGGCACGCTGATTGTGGTCCCGGTGACGAAGAGGAACCAGACGATTCCGGCGAGCGCCGCAGGCAGGGCCGTCAGGATGATAAAGGGGTCCAGCCAGGATTGGAAATTCACGACGATCAGCAAATAAACGAGAACGATCGAGAATCCGAGCCCGGCCAGCAGACCAATGAAAGATGAGTTCATCGTATCGATTTGGCCGCGGACGAGGATTTGCGACCCCGGGGGCAAGTCCTTCTTGCTCTGCTCGATGATGGGGTTCATGTCCCGTGCGACTCCGCCGAGATCGCGCCTGTCGACCGCGCCGAAGATGTCGATTGCCGACTGGATATCGTAGTGCGTCACCACGCCCATCTCGGCGCCCCGGTTGAAGGATGCGAGGTTTCCGAGAATTTGCGGCGTGGCGTTGCTGCCGCTGGCATTCGCGACCGGGATGTTCTTAAGATCCTCGAGTGAGCTTACGCGGTACTGGGGCGTTTGAGTGGTGATGGTGTAGCTCACGCCAGTTCGAGGATCGAGCCAGAATGCCGGAGCCGTCTGGAAACTGCCGCTAAGCGCGATCAGGAGGTTCTGCGCGACGTCGCGCTGCGTAAAGCCGACTTGATCCGCCTTCGTGCGGTCCACTTCCAAGTGCAGCTTGGGATAATTGAAGGGCTGCTGAATTCGCAAGTCCACCATGCCGGGAATGAACTTCAGGCGGTTCATCAGGTTTTCGGCGAAAAAGCGGTTTCCGTCCAAGTTGCGGCCCACGATCTTGACGTCGATCGGCGCGGGGAGCCCGAAATTCAGGATTTGGGTCACGATGTCGGCCGGCAATTGGTAGAAGGTGATGCCCGGAAAATCGCGTCCCAAATTCTTCCGCAGGGCGCGGACGTACTGTTCCGTCGGGTGGTGGTCGCGGGTCAGCTCGACCTGAATATCGGCATCCCCCGGACCGATGGGAGCGGAAGTGCTGTAGGAAAGGTTCAGGTTGCTGTAGGGCAGCCCGATGTTGTCGAGAATGGCGGAGAGTTCGGTGGAAGGAATCTCCTTCCGGATTTCGGCCTCGACGCGGTCGCACAGCGCAGCCGTGTCCTCGATCCTGGTTCCGGTGGGAGCGCGAAGATGCAGGATGAATTCGCCGCTATCGACGCTGGGAAAAAAATCCTCTCCCACGAGCGGAACGAGGGCAAACGAGAGAACGCAGGCGGCAAGAAAGCAAACGACGAAAACCTTTCTGTGGCGGACCGCCGATTCCAGCAGGCGGTGGTAACGATCCCGAAAACGCTCGAAGCCTTTCTCGAATTTTGCCTGCATGCGCACGAACGGATTTCGCGAACGCTCGGTTCGCTCGCGGCGCTCCTCTTCGGTCTGCTCGATGAGCAGATACCGGGCCATGGTCGGGACGAGCGTGCGGGATAGCAGATAGGAAGCCAGCATGGCGAAGACGACGGCTTCGGCGAGCGGCACGAACAGATAGCGCGCCACGCCGGTGAGCAAGAACATCGGAACGAACACGATGCAAATCGCAAGCGTGGAAACAAGAGCGGGCACGGCGATCTGCGAAGCACCGTCCAGAATCGCCTGGATAATTTCCTTTCCCTGGTCGAGGTTGCGGTTGATGTTCTCGACTTCCACGGTGGCGTCGTCCACCAGAATACCGACGGCGAGGGCCAGCCCGCCGAGCGTCATAATGTTGATCGTCTGGCCGAGAGCGCTTAGGACGGTCAGCGAAGTGAGCACCGAGAGCGGAATCGACACGGCGATGATCAGGGTACTGCGCCAGCTCCCCAGGAATACCAGAATCATCAGGCCCGTCAGGCATGCCGCGATCGCTCCCTCGCGGACGACGCCACTGATGGATGCCTTCACGAAAATCGACTGGTCCGAGATGGCGTTAATGTCGACGTGCAAGGGCAGCGAAGCCTCGACCGACGGCAGCATCTTTCGGACGCCATCGATGACATCGAGCGTGGAGGCGTCGCCCAGCTTGAGGATGGACATCAGGGCTGCGCGCGCACCGTTTACCCGGACGATGTTGGTCTGCGGCGTAAAGCCATCGCGGACAAATCCTACGTCGCGAACGTAGACCGTCGAGCCGTTCACGGTCTTGATCGGCAGATCGTTGAGTTCATCCACGGTCTGCGGGGAGCCATTCATATCCACTTGATACTCATAAGCCCCGATTTTGGCCGTGCCCGCCGGAAGAATGAGATTCTGCGCATTGATCGTATTGACGATGTCGAGGGGGGACAGCCCTTTCGCCTGAAGCGCCGACGTGTTGAGGTCCACCATGACCGTGCGTTGCTTGCCGCCGTACGGATACGGAACCGCAATGCCCGGTACCGTAATCAGCGACGTGCGGATGAAATTCTGACCCATGTCCGCAAGTTGCTGTTCGCTGAGGCTGGGGGCCGAGAGCCCCAACTGGAGGATCGGCACCGACGAGGCGTTGTACTCGATGATGAAGGGCGGCGTGATGCCGGGAGGCAGGTTTTTCACTGTGCTCTGGCTGATGGCCGTCACCTGCGCAATGGCCGTGGCGAGATCGGTGTGCGGATGGAAGAAAACCTTGATGAGGCCGACACCATTTAAGGATTGCGATTCAATATGCTCGATATCGTTGACGGTCGTGGTTAGCGACCGCTCGAAATTGTAAACGATGCGGCCAGACATCTCCTCGGGCGAAAGTCCCGTGTACTGCCAAATGACGGTGATGACGGGAATATCGATGTTCGGAAAGATATCGACGGGCGTCCGAACGATCGAGATGACGCCGAGGATGAGGATCAGGATCGATGCGACGACGAAGGTGTAGGGGCGGCGTAGTGCGAGTCGAACGATCCACATCTGTCACAGCTCCTCAGATTTCTCGAGAAGATTCTAAAAGTGCCTTCGCCCTCGGGGATACGGCGAAATCCGCGCTGCGCCATTATCGCACGCGCGGCCCGCAATCATCGAGACTGCGCCATCACCTGCGCCAGCGGTCCGCTTCGCGTCTGGCGTTGGCGTCAACTAGGGCAGGAAGCGAGGCCCATCTTTGGGCACCCCAGATTGGACGGACTTAGCCGCGCGCTGGATGCAAAGATTTGCAGAGGCTTCCTTTGGCAAGGTCGATGCAAAATTTCGCCCGGTGCGCTCCTCGCAGTATCTGGAGGATGTCGAGCGGCTCGCGAAAATTCACCATGGTTCTTGACGAATCCTTTCGCGGAGCCGAAAATCGAAAATTTCCGCCCCGCTTTTCGCTGGAGGCTGCGATGGCGAGCACGGCTACGAGCATTCTTCTGCTCGGTTTGCTGATTTTGGGAGCGGCGTTGTGCATCTTCGGGCCGCTCACCGCGTTGATTGTGATGTTTTTGCATTGGAACAGAGAATTGAAAGAGACGTCGCGATTGCGCCAAGCGAGATCGACTCAAGTGCGGTAGCGTTCGTCCCCCGGCTCAAGAACGCAGCCGGAATCAATCCGGATTTCAACAGCTGCGCGCAAGTGTGTGCAGCGAGTTGCGGAGATCGACGAAATGTAGCGCGCGGAGCACTGCGCGAGCGGAAGTCGATCGCCACATCTCGGAAAGAAACGTGCACAAATGGAGTACGCGGCGTCGGCTGTGCTCGCGATCGGACTCGCGAGCTTGCTTGCGGGCAATCGGTTAGTCAGAATCCGCGAGAAAAGAAAGGCCTGAAGGACGACCTGCGCGAGATTGTTGCTGCGGGATCTACTTCTGGGTCGAGAGGAGGCCCTCCTGCGCGGCCTCCATGATGCGAATCGTGGATTCCAGGTCGTTGCGTTCGAAGCACTGAGCGATGGCCTTCCCGATTTCGTCGAAGCGGCCCGTGGCAAGGGCGACCACGCTCGGTCCAGCACCGCTCAGCGCAACTCCCAACATGCCCGGCATGCGAGGCATAGCCAACACGTCCGCAAGCCCCGGAATGAGCACCTGGCGTGCTTTCTGATGCAGGCGGTCCTGCATGGCGTCCCAGAGGAGATCGTAGCGGCGATCCTCGAGCGCCGCCACGAAGAGAGCGGATCGCTGCAAATTGTGGACCGCGTCGGCTCGCGAGACCGTGGCCGGCAGGACGGCGCGCGATCTTTTCGTCTCGACCGTGATGTGCGGCGTGACGACGACCAGGCGAATCACCTTCGGCCAGTGTTTGCGGATGGCTATCACCGTGCCGTCGGCGCGGGTGACCGTCACCACCAGCCCGCCCAGCAGCGCCGCACCGACGTTGTCCGGATGGCCTTCCATCTCGGTTGCGTAGCGCAACGCGGAATCTTTCGGAACCGGCCTGCCGGCGACGGCAAAGCCCAACGCGATTCCCGCTATAGTAGCCGCCGCGCTGCTGCCAAGCCCACCCGCCACCGGAATTTCGTTCTGTACGGCCAGCCGCACACGCGGCAGATCGAAGCCCTCGCGTTCGGCCGTGTGGCGCATCGCGCGGAAGATGAGATTCTGGTCCGGTGAACTCGGAAGCTCGGAAGTGCCACGCACGCCGCGGCTTCGAGCAACAGATCGGCCCTCGGGCTTGGAGAGCAGCGTGGCTCGCACGCTCAAATACATTTCGAGCGCAAGACCTAGGCAGTCGAAGCCCGCGCCCATATTCGCAGTGGACGCCGGGACGCGCACTTCAAATGAAACCTGGCGGGCTGTGGTCATGAGTTAGGTTGGCGGACCGATTTTGCGGGCGCGTGCGTGGAACGCGCTCCAGTCGCCGGAGGCTCCTTATCGTCGTCGCTCGAGGCTCTCGAGAATCGCGGACTTTGTGGCGGCCACCCGCTCCGGAGCATTTCGGAACGCGCCCAAAATCGGCTGCGCGGCTGCGGAGCCATCCTTCGCGCCCACGGACAGCGTGCCGCGATGATAGTTGATCATGTAATCCGGATCCTTCAGCGCGTGGCCCGTGAGCACCGCGACCACGTCTTCATCGCGCCGGATGTGATCCGCTGCCGTCAATTTCTTGATGCCTGCGACTGTGGTGGCCGAAGCCGGTTCGCAACCGATGCTGTCCCGGCCGATCATGGCCTTTGCGTCCGCGATTTCCTGTTCGCTCACGCTGATGATCCTGCCGCCCGAGCTAATGACGGCGCGCAGCGCCTTCTTCCATGAAACGGGGGCGCCGATCTTGATCGCCGTGGCCAGCGTTTGGGGGTTTTTGACGGTGGCCATTTTTTCCGGCAGGCTTTCGTCTCCCGAAACTTGTTTCGGACTCAGATTCGCGAAGAGGCCCGCAAGCGGCGCCGCTCCCTCCGCCTGGATCACGCTCAATTTCGGCACTCGCTTGATCAGTCCCACATCGAGCAATTCCTGAAAGCCCTTGCCGAGCGCCGTGCTGTTCCCCATGTTTCCGCCGGGAACCACGACGTGGTCGGGCACCTGCCACAGGCACTGCTCCATCATTTCGAAAGCGACCGTCTTTTGGCCCTCGATGCGGAACGGATTGATCGAGTTCGCAACGTAGATCGCTGGATCGTCGCCGAGCTCCTGAACCAGTCGCATGCAGTCGTCGAAATTTCCGTCAATTTCGAGGACGAGCGCGCCGTAATCCAAACTCTGCGCGAGCTTCGCCGGAGAAACTTGTCCTCGGGGCAGCAGGATCGCGGACTGCAGCCCCGCGCGCGAGGCGTAGGCCGCGAGGCTCGCCGCCGTGTTCCCCGTGCTGGCGCAAACGGCGGTACGCGCGCGGGAAATTACGGCCTGCGTCATCGCCGCAGCCATGCCCGTATCCTTGAATGAGCCCGTGGGATTGTAACCCTGGTGCTTGAGGCGCAGGTCGCTCAAGCCGGAGTATTCGGCCGAACGCGGCGCGTGGAAGAGCGGTGTGTTGCCTTCGAAGAGCGTGACGAACGGCGCGGCTTCCTCGAACGGCAGCATGTCGTGATAGCGCCAGACGCCGCTGGCGTCGCGCGGAAGCTTCGAATGCGCCTTGGCGGCCCAACTCCTGCGCAGCACCGCCGGGTCGCGCGGCTTCATCAGACGGCAGTCAATTTCGAGCGTTTCGCCGCACTTCGGGCAGACGTAGATTCGCTCGCGAAGGCCATAGGTAGCGCCGCAGGAAAAATTCACGCAGCGCTGCACGGCCTTTTCGG
This sequence comes from uncultured Acidobacteriota bacterium, assembly GCA_963715685.1. Lineage (GTDB taxonomy): Bacteria > Acidobacteriota > Terriglobia > Acidiferrales > UBA7541 > Palsa-295. Next base: position 106,607 of record OY970264.1, read on the forward strand.
CTGCCTGCTCTGCCGCCTTGGCGGTGCGCTCCATTCAGGAAACCTTGACCGCCGGCTCTTGCACCACCCGCGCGCTCAGGCCGAACTCGCGGTGTGTGGCCTCGAGCGCCGCTTTCATGTCGTTCTCGGACACGACGAACGAGATGTTGCTTTCGGAGGAGCCCTGCGCGATCGCGATGATGTTTACGTTTTCTCGGCCGAGCACGCTGAATGTGCGTCCGGCAACGCCGGGAGTGCCGCGCATGTTTTCGCCGACCACGGCCACGATCGCGATGCCGGGATCGACCGTAATGTGCTCAACCTTTTCGTGTGCTACGTCTTGCGCGAATTCCTTGCGCAATGCCTCGACGGTGCGCTTCGCGTCGGAGCCAGCCACGATCAGACAGATGTCGTTTTGCGAGGACGACTGCGAAATCAGCAGGATGGTCGCGTGCACCTGCGCGGTGGTGGAGAAGGTGCGGCCAACGACGTCCGGCGCGCCGACGATTCCCGGCCCGCCAACGGTGATGAGCGCCACGTCGCGAATCGCGGTGAGCGCTTTCACCCCGCCGCCGTTGCTGCGCCCCTTCGGAGTGATCTTGGTGCCGGTTCGCTCCGGCGCGAAGCTGTTGCGAATCCAGACGGGAATGCCGGCCTGCGAAACCGCGCGCAGCGTCTTCGGATGAAGCACTTTCGCGCCAAAGTAGGCCAGCTCGGATGCTTCGCGGTAGGAGATTTCGGGAATCGTGCGCGCGTCCGGCACCAAGCGCGGGTCCGCGGTGAGCACGCCGTCCACGTCTGTCCAGATGATAACCTCATCCGCGTCGAGAGCGGCGCCGAGAATCGTCGCCGAATAGTCCGAGCCGCCGCGCCCGAGTGTCGTCAGAATACCGTCCTCGGTCGCGCCGATAAATCCCGTGACGACGGGGATCACGCCCCGATCGAGCAGTGGCCCCAAGCGTCGTTGCGAGCACTCGCGCGTCCGGTCCATGCGCGGATCGGCGCCGCCGTGGGAAGCGTCCGTCACGATCAGCTCGGTGGATTCAACAGCCTCGCTGCGCGCGCCAATCTCGGAAAGCGCGCCCGCGACCATGGGCGCCGAAAGCCGTTCGCCGAGGCTCGAAACCGTATCGAGCGTGCGCGGGGTGAGCTCACGGAGCAGCGCCGTCCCTTTGCAAAGCTCCTCGCCCTCGCGAAAAATGCTTTCGAGACGGGCGGCCAACCGGTGGCGATCTTCGGGGTTCGAGATCAACGCGGCGAGCGCGGCTTCATGCTGTTTGCGCAGGGTCGCAAAAATCGCATCGGCTTGCGCTTGTTCGCCCGCTTCCGACCGCGTGGCGGCCTCGATCAGTTGGTTCGTGACGCCGCTCATCGCCGAAACGACGGCCACAATCGGGCCTTCACGCGCCGCGTCCTTCACGATCTGCGCGACGCGCGCGATACACGCGGCATCGCCTACAGACGTGCCGCCGAATTTCATCACTCGTAAGTGCTTTTTCATCTTGATAGGAGGATCCGGCGCAAAGCGATTTGAAGTGGCCCGGAGCGAAAAGCGACCCGGCGTCCAGGATGGCCGCGCCTCAAAAAACTATACACCATCGGGGGGAATCCGCGCGATGCCAGTTCCGCGCGGATGTTGCATGAGACGAAAGGGAAGCTGCTTAGCGCTGCGATTCGAGCGCCGCGATCACCGCCGGAGCTTGGGGCGTGCCAAGCCCAGTAACGTAGTCATACCCGGCCGAAGCGGTGCATAGCACGCCGCACGTGCCGTTCGTGCCCTGCGTCACAGCGTGGAAATCGGTGCTCGGGGCTGCTTTCGCGACGGTGTAAACCGGAGTATCCGTGCTCGTCAGGTTGGACTTGCGCGCCGCAGCCCGCATGGAGTTTGTGATCGCGACCAACGCGGCCCACTGCGGCGTGCCTGCGCTCGTTCCGCCGACTTGGAACCATCCCGCATAGCCGCTGATGCCAATCGAATCGTAGATCGCATATCCGGTGCCGGGATTCGCGTTGTAGGAAACGTCGGGGACGCCGCGGTAGCCGCGCGCATCGTCGGGGATCGCAAACTGCGCCTGGAACGATGGCTCGCGTTCGTACTTGCTCAATCCGCCGCCGCTGCCGCTCCACGCCGTTTCGCTCTGATAGGTTCCGTTGGCGTTGAGCGTCAGTGTCGTGCCGCCAACTCCAATCACGTCCGGCGAAGCAGCAGGATAATTCACGCCGGTCCCGGCGTCGCCGGAGGCAGCCAGGAAAGTGATGCCGCTCGACGCGAAGTGATTGTCGAGGCTCGTCTCGCCTGAAAACTCGCCGGTGGTCCAGCTCATCGACACGGCCGAAGCGCCGTTGCGCACCGCCACGTCCACGCCCGTCATCAGGTCGCTCATGCTATTCGAAGGCGTCTCAACGAGCACAATCGTGGCCTTCGGAGCGATGGCGTGCGCCCATTCGACGTCGAGCGCGATTTCCACGGCCCAGTTGGCATTCGCAGATGGCTTCTTTCCGTTCGAATAGACCTTGCGGAAGCAGCCGTTGCTGGTCGTGCAAGCCGGCAGGCCGAACTGCGCGTCAAATACGCCGAGATCGGCTTCCGCGTTGGCGTCGTCGTAGGCGTCCACGATGCCGATGGTTTCTCCGGAACCCTGGTTCGAAACCTGGTCGAAGCCGTATGCGTGGCGCACCTGGTTGGGGCCGAAAGCCGTCGACGGCGGACCGGCCTGGCTGCTGCCCGCGGCCATGTGGATCGAATAGTGCGGGCGCAGGAAGCTGATGGGGTTGTCGTTCCCCTCGATGGGTTGCGGCATCACCGTGATGAAGTGCTGCGCGCGAGCCGGCGCGGCGAGAATCATCGCGGCGGCCAGAAGAGTGATCGTGCGTGCGGAATTGCGGAATCCCTCAGTTTGCATTTGAATGGTCCCCGTTGCGTGGGTCCGCTTTCAAAAGGCTGGGTGCAGACTCTTGCAACGGAAATAGGGTACTGTCCGGGTCGGGATCTGGCCTATGGGCCAGGATTCTCAATTGGCTGGTACCAAAGTTCAGTGCGGGACCTGTCCCCCGGGACAGGGGCCTGAAATAACCTCTTTATTGTAAGTAAGTTATGCGTGCGTGGATTCGATGAGAAACCGTAAAGCGGCTACCGCCTGCGAGGGCCGACTTTACCCAATGCGAGCTTTCCAGTGTAAATCGCCATCCCGACGGCGGCGTTCATACCCGCCTTTTCGAGGGCGTTGACCTCGCGCATGGTGCGAATCCCGCCTGCCGCCGTGATGGGGAGCGCTGTGACGCGCCGCAGTTGCCGGAACCAGGCGAGATCGGTGCCCTTCATGGTTCCCTCGTTGTCGACGAACGTGGAGAGGAATTCGGAGCAATAGGGTTCGAGTTCGGGAATCACGTCGGCGGGCCGCAGTTTCAGCCGCTCGCGCCAGCCGCGCACGACGATGCGCCCGCCTTCCGTATCAAGAGCCACGATCACGCGCTTGCGCCCCGTGCTTGCCTTCAATCGCCCCAGAAAATCGCGGTTCACTTCGCCATCAATAAATGCAGCGCTGCCGATGATGATTTTCTCCGCGCCCCACGACAGAATTCGCTCGGCGCGGGCCACGGTCCGTATGCCGCCGCCGACGCGAACATTGACCTTCGCCTTTGCGCACAGCCGCTTGATCCAACGCGCATTCGATCCCTTTCGCATCGCGGCGTCGAGGTCGATCACGTGCAGGATGGGATAGCCGCGGAAACGGTCGAGCAGGCCGAGAACGTCGTCCACGGCCAGCGCGCGGCGCCGCCCGCGGACGAGCTGCACGGCCTTGCCGTCCTGTAGATCGATGCAGGGAATGATCATCGCGTCATCGGCCCATTTATCGGCTCAGGCGAACCGGCACGCCGCGCTCGGCCAGGAATTTTTTCAGCGCGGCGATCGAGTGAGTCTCGGTGTGAAAGATGGACGCGGCGAGCCCTGCATCCGCGCGGCCTTCGACGAACACCGCGCGAAAATCCTCGAACGTGCTCGCGCCGCCCGACGCAATTATGGGCACGGAGACGGTCGACGCAATTTTCGCGGTCAGCTCGCAGTCGAATCCGCTGCACGTGCCATCGCGGTCGATCGAGGTCAATAGGATTTCGCCCGCTCCGCGCGACACGGCCTCAGCCGCCCATTCGGCTGCGTCGAGCCCCGTGGCGCTGCGCCCTCCGCGAGTGTACGGCTCCCACGAATTCCCTTTTCGCTTCACGTCGATCGAAAGCACCACCGCTTGCGCGCCGAACTGCTGCGAGAGTTCAGAAAGCAATTCCGGGCGCTCCACCGCCGCGGTGTTCACCGTGACCTTGTCCGCACCAGCCAGCAAGACGGCGCGGCCCTCCTCCATTTTTCGAATTCCGCCGCCGGCCGTCAGCGGAATATTCAGCTGCTCCGCGACGCGCCGAATCGTTTCAAGGAACGTGGCGCGCCCCTCGACCGACGCACTGATGTCGAGGACCACGAGCTCGTCGGCGCCTTCGCGGTTGTAGCGCGCCGCGAGTTCGGCCGGATCGCCCATGTCGCGCAGGCCCGCGAACTCGATGCCCTTGACGACGCGGCCGGCGTCCACATCGAGGCACGGAATGATTCTGCGCGCGAGGGTCATCGCAACGACTCCACGAAGTTGCGCAGCACCTGCGCGCCCGTCTCGCCGGATTTTTCCGGATGGAATTGCACCGCGCGCAAATTTCGCTGTTCGATCACGGCCGCAAACGACACGCCATGGTCGCACGCCGCGACGGTGGGAGCAGCCGAAGCCGGTGCGGCATAGGAATGCGCGAAATAAAAGTAAGCGTCCTCGGGAATTCCGCGAAGCAGCGCGCTTTCATGCATGAGCCGCACCTGATTCCAGCCGATATGCGGTGACTTGACGTTCGTGGGCAGAGCGCGCACTTCCTCGGGGAAAAAGCCGAGGCCCGCTTCTCCCGGAGCTTCTTCGCTCGATGCGAACATCGCTTGCAGCCCCAGGCAAATCCCGAGAATCGGCGTGCCGGACTCGTACGCGGCGCGGAGCGATCCGGTGAGGTTTCGTTCGCGCAGGCCCGCCACGAACGCCGCGAAGTGCCCCACGCCGGGCAGAACCACTGCTTTCGCCGAAGCCACTTGTCCCGGCTCGACGGCGCGCTCGGTCTCCGCGCCGAGTTTCCTGAGCGCACGCTCGACCGACGGCAGATTTCCGGCGCCGTAATCGACGATCGCGATTTTCATAGCAGTCCCTTTGTCGAAGGCAGCACGCGGCGCAGCTGCTTGTCGCGGGTCACCGCAAAGCGCATTGCCTTCGCGAACGCCTTGAAAATCGACTCGACCTGATGGTGCGACGACCGGCCGTAAATCAGCCGGAGATGTACGTTGGCCGCGGCGGCGTGCGCGAACGCGCGGAAAAAATCCTCCATCAGCTCGGTCTGAAAATCGCCCACGCGTGCGGCCGAAATCTTGAAATTGCAGACGCAGTAGGCGCGGCCGGAAAAGTCGAGCGCTGCGGCCGCCAGGCAATCGTCCATCGGCATCAGAAAATATCCGGCGCGCAGGATGCCGCGCTTTGATCCGAGGGCTTTTTTCACGGCTTCGCCGAGCGCGATGCCCACGTCCTCAACGGTGTGGTGCTGGTCAACATCCAGATCGCCGCGCGCCGCAAGGTCGAGGTCGAGCCCCCCGTGCCGCGCGATCTGCTCGAGCATGTGGTCGAAGAAGCGAATGCCGGTGGCGATCTTCGATTTACCGCGCCCGTCGAGATTCAGCCGCAACTGGATGTCGGTTTCCTTGGTCGTTCTTCGCAAAGTAGCTTTTCTCATAGAAGTTTTTTCAATTCGCGCAACAGGCGCCGCGTCTGGTCGACGGTTCCCACAGTGATCCGAACGTAGCCGTCGCCGCCGAAGTCGCTCGAACGGTCGCGCACCAGAATTCCCTTCCGCTCCAGCGCCGCGACAATCTTCTTCGCGCGCGCGCCGAAATATACGAGCAGGAAGTTGCCTCCGCTCGGAAATGTTCGCACGCCGAGGCGCGCCAGGCCCCGTTCGAGCTCCTGCCGGCCGCGGCGAACTTCGCGCACCGTTCGCGCAATGAATCCGCGATCGCGCATGGCCGCTTCGGCGGCCGCGAGAGCGGCGGCGTTCACCGGATAGGGCGATTGCGCCTTGCGCATCGTGGCGGCCAACTCCTGATGGACGAAAATGCAACCGAGGCGCAGCCCGGCGAGGCCCGCCGTCTTCGAGAACGTTCGCGTGACGATCAGATTCTTGTGCCGGCGAATCCACGGAATCACGGTGACGCCCGAAAACTCGAAATACGCCTCGTCGATCACGACCATCGTCCGCGGCGCCGCTTTCAGGATGCGCCGTATGTCTCGAAGAGAAAGCAGGTTGCCGGTCGGGCTGTTCGGATTCGGGAGGAAAAAGACACGCGGCCCCGCGCGCAGCGCCGCCAGCACATTGTTCCACGGGAAACACATCGCGTCGTCGTAGCGCGGCCCGACCATCTGCGCACCTGCGAGTTCAGAGTAGAAGCGGTACATCGCGTACGTCGGCTCGACGAGCAGCACGCGATCGCCCGATTCGACGAACGTGTTCACGATCAGGCTCAGCGCCTCGTCCGTTCCATTGGTCAGCAGAAGCTCGCCGGGCTGGACACCGAAATGCTTCGCCGCCTTGCGGCGGACGGTCTCCTGCTCGGGATACGCCGAAATCGTAGCGGCCGTCAGTTTCGCGAGCGCTCGGCGAACGGCGGGCGAGCAGCCGATCGGATTTTCGTTGAAATCCATGCGCAGCTTGTTTGTGCGCCCCTCGAGCGGCGGGTGATACGGGCGCATGCGCTCGACCGCGCGCCGGACCTGGATCGTTGCTTTCATTTTCGCACCTCGACCGAACGCGCGTGCGCCACGAGACCTTCCGCGCGCGCGAATTCCTCGGCTACCGGCGCGAGACGCCGCACTCCGGCGCGCGACACTTCCTGCACGCTGATGCATTTCACGAAATCGGTGACGGAAAGGCCGCCGCGCGTCCGCGCCACGCCGCCCGTCGGCAGGACGTGGTTCGTGCCGCTCGCGTAGTCGCCGAAGGTCTGCGCGCTCCAATCGCCGAGGAAAATGCTTCCGGCGGAGTCGATCCGGCCGAGCAGGCCGTTCGCGCCCGCCGGCAACGTCAGATGTTCCGGCGCGAATCGGTTCACGAATCGCACGGCCGTTGCGAGGTCCCGCGCAACCAATACCGCCCCATTTTTCGCGAGCGAGCGCCGCGCGAGGTTCGTCTTCGGCAACTCATCCAACTGGCGCTCGATCTCGACTGCTACAGCGCGGGCGAGCGGCGCAGAAGTGGTGACGAAGATCGAAATCGCATCGGGATCGTGCTCGGCTTGCGCGATCAGGTCCGCGGCGATGAATCGCGCGTTGCCGCGCGCGGCGAATACGACCGCTTCGGTCGGACCAGCGAGCATGTCGATCGCGCAATCGTTGCTGACGATTCGCTTCGCTGCGGTGACAAAACGGTTACCGGGGCCGAAGATTTTGTCCACGCGCGGAATCGAGTGCGTTCCGTAGGCGAGCGCGGCAATCGCCTGCGCGCCGCCCACGCGCGCGACGCGCCGCACGCCGAGTGTTTCAGCCGCGGCCAGTAGCGCCGGCCCCGGCTGCGGGCTTGCGACGATAATCTCTCGTACGCCCGCCTCTTGCGCGGGGATCACCGTCATGAGCAGAGTTGAAACGAGCGAAAAGCGCCCGCCCGGCAGATAGCAGCCGACCGAATCGATCGCGCGCACGCGCTGTCCGGCGCGCACTCCCGGCTCGACTTCGATGGTCCACTCCTGCGGCTTCTGTCGGCGCGCCACGGCGCGAATATTGCGCGCGGCATGGGCGATCGCCGCGAGAAATTCCTTCGAGATCTGCTTCCGCGCCTCTGCCAATTCCGCGCGCGAGACCCAGACGGTCTTTGAATCGAGCGCGACGCGATCGAAGCGCTTCGTCCATGCGAAGAGCGCCGCATCGCCGCGCCGCCGCACGTCCGCGACGATGCGCAAGGCGATCCGCTCCGCGTCGCGGCTGCTATCGCGGCGCGAACCGAGCACTTTTCGCTCGACCGCATCCGTGAGGCGAAGCACGCGCATCAGTACACGACCTTATTCAGCGGATATTCGACGATCCCCTCGGCCCGCGCCGCTTTCAGCTTGGGGATGATTTGCCGCACGGTTTTCTCTTCGATGATCGTGTTGATCGCCACCCAGCCCGGATCACTCAGTTGCCCGATGGTGGGATTCCGCAGCGCCGGCAGAGCGGCGAGCACTTTCTCGAGATCTTCGCGGCGCACGTTCATCATCAGACCCACGCGCGTGTACGCCTTGATCGCGCCGTCGAGCAGCAGCACGATGTTCTCCATTTTTTCGCGCTTCCAGGTGTCCTTCCAGGCGTTGCGGTTGGCGATGAACCGCGTGGCGGATTCGAGCAGCGTATCGATCACGCGCAGGTGGTTCGCACGCAACGACGAGCCCGTCTCCGTTACTTCCACGATCGCGTCTGCAAGTTGCGGAACTTTCACTTCCGTCGCGCCCCACGAAAATTCCACTCGCGCCTTCACGCCGTGTTTCGCGAGATATTTTTCGGTCATCTTCACAGCTTCGGTGGCGATCACTTTTCCTTCGAGGTCGCGCACCGTCTGAATGGTCGAATCCTCCGCCACGGCCAGCACCCAGCGCACGCGCCCGAGGCTCGTCTTCGAATAAACCAGCTCGGCGACTTCCTCCACATCCGCGCCGGTTTCGAGGATCCAGTCCTTGCCGGTCAGGCCGGCGTCGAGCGCGCCGTTTTCGACGTACCGCGCCATCTCCTGCGCGCGGACCATCATGCACTCGATCTCCGGATCGTCGATGCCGGGATAATAGCTGCGCGAATTGACGGAAATTCGCCAACCCGCTTTGGCGAAAAGCTCAACGGTCGAATCCTGAAGGCTCCCTTTGGGGATGCCGAGTTTCAAGCAGCTCATTGTTGTTTCCCCTTGTCCGCCCGCTCGCTGGCGGGTTTCCCGTATAATTCTTCGGGCGCGATCACGCGCTCTTCAACCACCTTCGCTTCGCCATCCCGAGCGATCTGGCGGAAGAAGCAGCTCCGGTAGCCTTCGTGGCACACGGCGCCGCCTTCAAGCTCCGCGCGAACCAAGAGCGCATCGCGGTCGCAATCGACGCGCAATTCGCGCAGCAAAAGTTTCTGGCCGCTCGTCTCGCCCTTCGTCCAGAGTTTCTTGCGCGAGCGGCTATAGAACGTCACAAACCCGGTCTCCTGCGTCTTCGCGAGCGATTCGCGGTTCATGAAGCCCAGCATCAGCACTTCGCCGTTCTTGGCGTCCTGCACGATTGCCGGGATCAGCCCGTTTTCCTTCTCGAAATCGAGTTCCATTTTGTCTCCAGAAAAACAAAAAGCCCGCCGGCGCTTGCCGCGCCAGCGGGCTGATGAGTGCAGCTATTGTCGTTCGAGCTAGCCACACCGCCGCGGGCACGGTTTCCCGTGATGATGGACGTGGCCGTGATGCGCCCGCAGCAGTTTCATAACGTCTTCGAAATTATGATACCCCGCCGCCTTTGTCAAGCGCGGAGTCCTGTGGGTTGATTCATCGATGGAGCAGCGCCAGCAGCCCCAGGGCCAGCGGAATCAGCAGAATCAGCAGAATCAACGCCATGATCACCCATGCCGAAGCATGGCCGAAATTTAGCGTGTAGCCAATTCCGAAACGCTTCTCGACGAATAGCGCCGCGTCATCCCGGTTGTAGTAGAACATCCCGAATTTCCAGTATTGGTCCGGCATGCCGTCGCCCAGGGATTTCCCAGTCGGTACGGGCATGCTGCTCGCGTATTGCGCGCGCCCTTTTGCGGGCCATGCAATGATCAAAATCAACGCCAGCAGCATCGCGACCGTTGCGATCAGCACCAGCGCTACGCCGGGACTGCCGGTAAGCGGGAGAAGTCCCACGCTTGAAAAAATGATTGCCAGGAAAAACTCAAGGATGAGGAGAAAGTTGCCCATGCGATGCGAGAAATCGTGCGCCACCGCGCCGAACGCCGGAGCGCGGACCGAATGAGCCCCGTGGCGCACCGCGTACGAACTCGCCCAGATAAGGGCAAGTATGGCAGAGCCGAGCAGCAACGGCCCATACACGCCCATCGGCGTGCGTACCGACCACCCATTCGGTTGCCCGTTGATTCCCCAGTGGACTGGGAAACGCTCGGGTATTTCGTCCCAATGGAAATGAAGATTGGCGGCCGTGGCCAGCAGAATAGCAAAGGGGGCAAGCGGCAGAATCCATCCGCCGGGCAACCGCACCTCGCGCGGCGCGGGCCTTTCACTGGGATTCTCGGGATTCATACCACAATGTTAGGTCAGTTTGGGAACGACCGTCCCCCGGCACCCTGCGTAAATATCCAAGGAGTTACGGACGCGCTTACCGCAGCAGGTCTTCGAGCTGCACCTTTGCGTCGGTCTTGGCGTCGCGGTATTTCACGATCACCGGCGTGTAGAGCGAGAGATTCCAGTCTTTGCCTCGGCCATGGGAGATGGCGCGCGAGCCGGCCACGACGACGGCATTCTCCGGAATCACCAGCACCTCGTCATCGGTCGCGCTCAGAATTTTTCCGGTCACGACGTCATACACCGGCGTCGAGCGATTAAGAATCGTGCCGGTGCCGAGCACGGCGCGCCGCTTCACGACGGTGCCTTCGTACACGCCGCAATTCCCGCCGACCAGAACCTCGTCTTCGATAATCACTGGCAGCGCGCCGACCGGCTCGAGCACGCCGCCGATCTGCGATCGCCGCCGAGATGTGGCATTTCTTGCCGATTTGCGCGCAGCTGCCGACCAGCGCGTGCGAATCGACCATCGTTCCGTCGCCCACGTACGCGCCCACGTTGATGAACATCGGCGGCATGCACGTGACGCCCTTGCCGACGTAGCAGCCGTCGCGAATGCTCGATCCGCCCGGCACGATTCGCACGCCCGAATCCGCCGCAAGAGTTTTCACCGGGTACGTGGACTTGTCGAAGAACGGCTGGCGCTCCGCGTCGATGGACATATCGACGATCGCGCCCATGCGGAACCCAAGCAGGATGCCCTTCTTGACCCATGCGTTCACACGCCAGCCGCTCGCGCGCGCCGGGTCGGGCTCGGCGGCGCGGATCTCGCCTGCATTCAGCGCGTCCTTGAATTTCTGAAACAGCCGCGCATCTTGCTTGGTGTACCGAGCGGGATTTTCGTCGAACAGCCGCTCGATCTCGACTCTGATCTCAGGGGGCAACTCAGCGCGTAGCATAGGCCTGCTGGACCAGCCCGACGGCTTCGAGCGCGCTGCGGATTTTCGCCAGGTTTTCCGGCTTCGGCGGGACCATCGGCAGCCGGAAGACCGGCTCGAGCAGCCCCATCAGCGCCATCGCCGCCTTCACGGGACCGGGATTCGTCTCGATGAAGTTCGCGTCCATCAGGCGCGAATAGCGGCGATGAATTTCGCGCGCGGCGGCGAAATCATTGGCGAGGGCCAGCTGCGTGATGCGCGTCATCTCCGCCGGGATTTCGTTCGACGAGACGGAAATCACTCCGCGCCCGCCGAGCGACATCAGCGGCAGCGTGATCGCGTCGTCGCCGGAGAGCACGATGAATCGCTCCGGCAGGAGATCAAGCAACGCCGCCATCTGCGAAATATTTCCCGACGCTTCCTTCACGCCGACGATGTTGTCGATTTCAGAAAGCCGCTTCACCGTGGCCGGCTCGATGTTCACGCCCGTGCGCCCAGGAATATTGTAAAGAATGATCGGCAGCGGCACCGCCGCGGCGAGCGCCTTGTAATGCTGGTACAGCCCTTCCTGCGTCGGCTTGTTGTAATAGGGGCTGACGGAAAGGATTCCGTCTGCGCCCAGGGCCTGGAATTCGCGCGCCATTTCGATCACGTGCGCGGTGTTGTTTCCGCCGGCTCCGGCCACCACAGGCACTTTGCCGCGCCGCCCTTCCTCGATTGTGATTTCCACCACGCGCCGTTGTTCGGCATGGGTCAGAGTGGGGCTTTCGCCCGTCGTGCCGCAGGGCACGAGGAAATCGATCCCCGCCTCGACCTGCCGCCGCGCCAGGCGGCGCACTGCCTCTTCGTCGAGCGACGAATCCTTGCGAAACGGAGTCACCAGAGCCGTGCCGCATCCCGTAAACATGTCCCGCCTCCTTCGAACCACCTTACTCCAGCTCGTTTACAATCTCGCGAAAATCAAAAAACCCTTTCTTGCCGGCTATCCATCGCGCCGCGCGCAACGCACCGCGCGCGAAGCCTTCGCGGCTGCGCGCCGTGTGCCGGATCGTGATCGTATCGGCTGCGGAATCGAAGCCGATCTCGTGCGTTCCCGGATGAGTGCCCGCGCGGCTCGCGCTCGCATCGATCGGCTTTTCAAAGCCGCTGATCTTCATTCTTTCGACCAGCGCGAGCAGCGTTCCCGACGGCGCATCCTTCTTTGTCGCGTGATGGATTTCCCATGCCCACGCGCCGTATTCGGGTTGGCGCGCGAAGAGGCGCGCCGCCTCTGCCACGATTTGCGAGAATATGCTCACGCCTACGGAAAAATTTGGGCTCCAGACGAGTCCCGTCCCGCCGCGCTCGACCGCCTTTCGCGCGCGTTCCATCTCGCCGAACCACCCTGTCGTACCGATCACGGCGTTTACTCCCAACTGCGCGAGGCGCTCGATATTTTCCGGCGCCGCCGACGGCGTGGAGAATTCCACCGCCGCATCGATCCCGCGAAAATTCTCTTTCGTCAGTCCCTCGAAGTTCGCGTTGTTGTCCACGTCGAGACGCAGCTTCACCGCGCATCCGTATTCGGGCGCGAGTTGCTCGATCAGCCGCCCCATTTTTCCGTAGCCGACGATTGCGATGTTCATTCGACTCTTCTCAGGCTTTGGCCAACAGCCTCTTTACCACATCCGCGTACATTCCGGCGGCCTCAGCGAGCTCGCGTTTCGAGATTCGCTCGTCCGCCGTGTGCGCCACTTGGATGCTCCCAGGACCGAGCAGCAGCGGCTCGCCCCAGCTCTTGCCGAACACCGGCACGTCCGTCGCGAAGGATACGACCGTCGTCGGCACGCCATCGACGCTCAGGAACCGGACCGGCGGAATGCACAGGATTTCGTCCACTTGCGCGCGCGTCCCGACCGCGCGGGCGAACGCCTCGCGCACCGGCGCCGCATCGCCCACCAGCCGCACTAGGATTTCCGCTTTGGCCGCGTCCGGGATCACGTTGGGCGCGCGGCCGCCCGAAATCGTCCCGATATTCATCGTGCACGGACCGAGCTGCGCGTCCTGCGGCAGCGGCACGCGGCGAATCGCTTCGAGCGCATCGAGCAGCGCTTCGATCGCTGATTCGCCCAGCTCGGGATAGGCGGAATGCGCCATTTTCCCGCGGGCCGTGACTTCGAGACGCAGCACGCCTTTCGACGCCAGCGCCAGCTTATTCCCGGTCGGCTCGCCGTTCACGAGATATTTCGAGCCGCGAGGCGCGCACGCCGCCACTTCCGCTCCGGCGCTGTTGCGCTCCTCGCCCACCACGAACAGCAGCGCGAAATTCTTCACGTTCGCGGCGAGCAGATTTTCCGCCGCCGCCACCATTGCCGCAATGATCCCCTTCGCGTCGCACGCGCCGCGCCCCCAGATGAACTCGGCATCCTCGCGCGAGGCGAAAAACGGCGGCACGGTATCCATGTGCGTCGAGAGCGTGACCACTGGCTGGCCCCACGTCGCCAGCACGTTGAAGCGCCCCGGCTCGACGTCCATTTTCTCGACGCGCCCGCCCGAGCCCGCCGCAAGCTTCGCGAGATGGCCGTGCAAATAGGCTCCGACCGCGCCTTCGTTCTCCGTGATCGACTCGATGTCCACCAGCGCTCGAGTCAGCTCGTACACATTCATTGTTGGCTCTGCTTTGGGATGGAACGGAAGGAGAAGGGAAGGTTGCGGCTCGTGTCTTCACTCCTCGATAGCGCTCCACCCGCCTTGCGACGGATGACAGTGGACAAGCCTTTGAGCTTATCCCCCAATCGCTTCGACACAGCCATCGCAGCGATTTCGGCGGAGCGAACTCCCTGATAACCCCTTTCGCCAAGCCCTCCGAAGCTGCTCGGGACTTCCGGACCGGCTACTCATGGCCTCCGCGCCTCTACCAAGTACATTTCGAGTCTATCGGCGCCTCCAGCTCAAGTCAAGGAACCCGCTTTATATGGCGCGCGAATCAACCTCTGCCCCAGAACGCCAGCGCCACGGCTGCGAACAAGCATACAAACGAGAGGGCGTAGTTCCACCGCACCGGCTCGCCCAGATAGAAGTACGCGAAGACGACGAAGACCGTCAGCGTCACGGACTCCTGGATGACCTTCAGTTGGTATCCGGTGAAATGGCCGTAGCCAATGCGATTGGCGGGAACCTGAAAGCAATACTCGCCAAACGCAATCAGCCAGCTAACGACGATGGCTTCCACGATCGGCGCCGAGCGATGCTTCAGGTGCCCGTACCAGGCGAACGTCATGAAGATATTGGAAATCAACAGCAGAAGTATGGTGATCATAAGCCATGATAAATCGACTTCCGGTTCATGCAATCCAGGCGTTGTAACTTCGCTCCGTCGAGCCGCGAGGCGCATTTCTTGAATATCAAGTTCAGACGATTTCGCCCCTCCAAGCTGCCGCTCCGTCGAGGTGACGTATTGCCAACACGTACCATCGCGCTAACCTCGACTCTCTAACCTGTCGGATGCTAGGCTCCTCTGCAGGAGATAGTCGGTCTATAAACTTACTGCGGAGTACTCTGCATGCGGTTCGCAAAGCAAAACCTCGATCTGATCGCGACGGTACTAAAAGCTTTGCTGACCGGGGTAGTCCTCGGAGTGCTGATATTCGGTATCCTTCAAGTGGTGCCCATTTACGTGAAAAGCTATGAATTCGAGCAGGCGACAAAAAAGGAAGCCCGTCTTGCTGCAACGAATCTGGAATCTGGGCCGTTCATTCAAGAGGACATCTATCAAAAGGCGCGGCAGATTGGTGTTCCTGTGGAGAAACAGCAAATCAGCGTCGACTCCGGTGCCAGAGAATCCCATCTGATTTCTCCGGATTCTGTACTGGACCCGTCGGTGCCGGCCACGCTCACTGGTATCGTAAACATCGAAGTGTCCTACGCTGTTCCCGTCAGATTTCCGGGCTATACGCTTGAGTTGAGATTTCATTTCCACGCGGACGATCGCAGCATCTAGCTGTTTTCAAAAGTTGGGCGCCTCTATCGCTAGCCGCCCGACTCCCATATATCGGAAACGGAAACCAGTTCGGAAACCACACTGAATCGAACATCTGGATTGCACCGCTCGCATCGCACACAACCGGCCCGAGTGGCGCTTGGGGACGTCCCTTATCGTGGCTTTTCTCCGCGAACTTTGTATGATGGTGCGCCATGATTTTTCTCGTTTATATACGCGAAAGCGTTCGTGGGCCGCGATGACGCCCCCGCCGCACGCATCGCGAAAGCGCAAGATTCAGCGCGTCGTCGATCCGACGCAATACACGCCGGATTACTCCTACGGGCGCGCCGAAGGGCGAAAGCAGACGCTGTACTGCGAAGGCGTTGCGCTGGACCGCATTGCGGACGCCGTGGGCACGCCCGCGTACGTGTACAGCCGTGCCAGCATCGAAGCCGCCTACCGCCGGCTGGATCGCGCCTTCGGATCGCTTCCTCACACACTGTGTTATGCGATGAAGGCGAATTCGAATCTCTCCGTGCTGCGCATCCTCGGGCGACTCGGTAGCAGCTTTGATATCGTCTCCGGCGGAGAGCTCGACCGCCTGCGCCGCATCGGCGTGGCCGGCAGCCGCATCGTTTTCTCGGGCGTGGGGAAAACGCGCGACGAGATTCGCGATGCGCTGCGCTATCCGGGCAAAAATTCCCGCCGCGGCGGAATTCTGCTCTTCAATGTCGAATCGGGCGCGGAGCTGGAAGTGCTCTTGAGCGAAGCGGCGCGGCACGTTGCGGCGGGTGGCGCACGGCCCTCCGCGGCGATTCGTCTAAATCCCGACGTGATGGCGGGCGGCCATCCGCACATCGCCACCGGTTCTCGCCATCACAAATTCGGCGTGGATTGGCCCGAAGCGCGCAAGCTCTATCTCGCGCACAAGAATTCCCGCTGGCTCGCCTGGCGCGGAATCAGCGCCCATCTCGGATCGCAAATTTTCAGCATCAGCCCGTATCGCCGGGCACTCGCGCGGCTCACATCGTGCGTGCGCGACCTCGCACGAAATGGAATTCGCCTCGACCACATCGATATCGGCGGAGGCCTGGGAATTCGCTACACGGACGAATCCGCGCTCGTTCCCGCGGCCTACGCCCGCGCGCTCGCGGAAATCGTCCGGCCGCTCGGCTGTCGCTTGTTGATCGAGCCGGGGCGCACGCTGGTGGGCCCGGCCGGCGTGCTGCTCACGCGAGTTCTCTATCTGAAGGAAAATCGCGGAAAAACTTTCGTCGTAGTCGATGCAGCGATGAACGATCTGATCCGCCCGGTTCTCTACGGCGCGACGCATCCGATTACGCCCGCGGTTCGCGATGCGGCAAATGCCGCGAGGCAGACGCGCGTCGACGTGGTCGGGCCCGTGTGCGAATCGGGAGACTTTCTCGCGCGCGATTGGCCGCTCGCGCCGGTCAAATCGGGCGATCTCCTTGTTGTCTGGACCGCCGGCGCCTATAGCTTCGCGCAATCCTCGAATTACAACGCGCGCCGCAGGCCTGCCGAAGTCCTCGTCGATGGCCGCCGCTTCCGCATCGCGCGCAAGCGCCAAACATACGACGACCTCGTTCGTGGCGAGGTGTAGCCTCGATGATTCTGTTCCCCGCTTTCCTGAAGCTCGCCAGCCGGCGTTGCTTGGTCGTCGGAGCCGGCCCGGTGGCCGAGGAGAAAATCGCAAGCCTGTTGCAGGCCGAGGCGGACGTGCGCGTCGTCGCGCCGGAAGCAACGCCTCGCGTTCGCGGCTGGGCGCACGCGGGAAAGATTCGCTGGGATGCCCGCAAATTCCGCCCCTCCGATTTCAAGGGTATCTTCCTCGCGGTCGCCGCGACCTCTTCGCCGGCCTTGCACGCGGAGATATTCAAGCAGGCCCGGCGCCGCGCGGTTTTGTGCAACGTGGTCGATGATCCCGAGCGCTGCGACTTCTATTACGGTTCGGTGGTGCGGCGCGGTTCGTTGCAAATCGCGATTTCAACCGGCGGCCATAGTCCGGCGCTCGCGCAGCGGCTGCGAAAACAGATCGCGCGCGAGTTTGGCGCTGAATACGAAGAGTGGCTCGAAGAACTCGGCGCGATTCGTGAGCGGCTCTTCGCGAAAAAGATCCCGCCGGAAAGGCGAAAAGCGCTGCTGCACCGCCTGGCGAGCGAAATGTCGTTCGAGGAATTTCTACGGCGCAGGAAACGCAAGCGAAATTGACGCGAGGGAATGTGAACATTTGATGAACGTCGCGCGCAGAAGGTGAAATAAATCAAGCAGATGGCGCGAATTCGGAAGACGAATCGTTTCAATCGATAAATCGACGAACGCGCGCAGAGAATCGTCTGGTAGAGTGCCTGCATTCGCCGATGCGGCCGGGTCGCGGCATTCCCCCCACCCAAACCTTCCGAGGCCCGGCCGCTCGCCGACTACCCAAAAGTAAATCAACTGGCAGTCTCCCGCCGTTTCTTTTCCAGTAATTCGACGCCGCGTTGCGCCGCCTCGTTTAGCAGAAAACCCATCTTCGGATGCGCCGGCTCGAAATCGGCTTCGAATCCCTGCTCTCGCAATTCCTGCGAAGTGATCGGGCCGATCGAGCCGATGAGAATTCGCGCGAAGCCGCGGCGGACTTCCTTCTCCAGATTCATTTCTTCCGCGATTCGCAGCAGGTGAACGATCTGTATGGACGTGGTGAACAGCGCCACATCGATTTCGCCCCGCGCGATTGCCTGCACGGCGTCGCGCAGCGGTCCGGTGTCCTCGGGCAACGCCCACTGATAAACGGGCACGCGGGTTACGATGGCGCCGCGCTCTCCAAGCCCCGCGAGAAGCTCGGGATTCGACGCGCCGTACTCCTGCACTGCAACGCGCCTATCCTTGAGCGGGAGCGTGTCCGCCTTTTCGTCGAGTGAACGCAGGAGGTCGCGCCAGGTATTCGGCTCCGGTGCCGCGAGCGTGACCGGCACGCCCAATTCCTTGAGCGCAGCCACTGGCTTCGGTCCGCG
Source organism: uncultured Acidobacteriota bacterium (assembly GCA_963715685.1). Taxonomy (GTDB): domain Bacteria; phylum Acidobacteriota; class Terriglobia; order Acidiferrales; family UBA7541; genus Palsa-295. The sequence continues at coordinate 124,831 of OY970264.1, forward strand.
CGCCACCACGGCGATTCGCCGCAGCGCCGCCGCAAACTCTTCGAGCGGATACGCGGTCTCCACGACCCGCGCCAGCGCACGCGCTCCCACGCCGGTCAAGAATATGACCATGTCGAAGCCACCCGCATCGAGCGTGCGTGCAAACGCGAGAGCTTCTTTATTGGATTCGAGGGGAACTTCGCGCATTGACGGCGCCACGATTGCGCGCCCGCCGTAATTCTCGATGAGCTTGGCCATTTCCGCCGCGCGCCGGCTTTCGAGCGAGAGCACTCGCAACCCCGCCAGCCCGCCCGACTTGGTTCGCTCTTCCACGCTCGCTTTAATGCCGGAAATGGCGCACGCCGGTGAACACCATCGCCATGCCGAGTTTGTTGGCCGCGGCGATAACATCTTGGTCATGGACCGAGCCGCCCGGCTGTATCACAGCAGTGGCGCCGGCCTTGCCCGCCTCTTCAACCCCGTCGGGAAACGGAAAGAACGCGTCGGATGCAACCACGCTGCCCGCGAGAGAAAGCTTCGCCGTCGCGGCCTTGATCACCGCGATCTTCACCGAATCGACGCGGCTCATCTGCCCGGCTCCCACGCCCACGGCCTGCCCCTCGCGCGCGAAAAGAATCGCGTTCGATTTCACGTGCTTCGCCACCCTCCAGCCAAAAAGCAGCGCGCGTCGTTCGGCGTCGGTGGGCGCGCGTTGCGTCACCACCTTGAGGTCCGCTTCCAAGAGCTCGTGCCGGTCCGCCTCCTGCACGAGCACGCCGCCCGAGATGCGCTTGAGCTCCAGTTCGACGGGCGCGGCCTCGCGCGGCATTTCGAGCAGCCGCAAATTTTTCTTCGACGCGAATTTCTCGATCGCCGCCGGCTCGTATCCCGGCGCGGCGATGCATTCGACGAACAGCTTCGCCACTTCTTCCGCTGTCGCCGCGTCGATCGCGCGGTTGAATGCCAGCACGCCGCCGTACGCCGAAACCGGATCGCATTCGAGCGCCTTCACGTACGCCTCGCGCAGCGACTCTTGCTCGGCCGCACCGCAGGGGTTGTTGTGCTTGATGATCGCGACGGCCGCGCGCCCAAATTCCGAGACGAGCGCCCACGCCGCGTCGAGGTCCACCAGGTTGTTGTACGAAAGCTCCTTGCCTTGAAGCTGCTTCGCGCCTGCGAGACCGGCCGGCGGCCGCCCCGCCGGAACGTACAGCGCCGCGGCCTGGTGCGGATTCTCTCCGTAGCGCATCGGCTGGCGGCGTTCGAGCGCGATGTGAATTCGCTCCGGCAATTTCTCGAGCGGGCCGATCGAAACGCTGCCGTTCGCTGCCAGACGCTCCAGCTCAGTCGAAATCTCTCCGTCGTATCTTGCGGTCCGTGCGTACGCCTTGCGCGCGAGTGCGAGCCGCGTCGAAAGACTCAGTTCGCGCTTCTCGCGCAGCTCCGCGGCGATCGCGGCGTAGTCGCCCGGATCGGTCACCACTCCGACGCTCTGAAAATTTTTCGCGGCCGAGCGGATCATCGCCGGCCCGCCGATATCGATGTTCTCGATCAACTCCTCCGGCGTCACACCCGGTTTCGCAGCCGTCGCGGAAAACGGGTAGAGATTCACGACCACGAGGTCGATCGGCACGATGGAATGCTCGGCAATCTGCTTCCGATCTTCCGCTTTGCCGCGCTGAAACAAAATCCCGCCGTGCACTTTCGGGTGCAGCGTCTTCACGCGCCCGCCGAGCATTTCCGGCCAGCCGGTCAGCTCCGCCACGTCGCGCACGGGGATTCCAGCGTCGCGCAGGAGCTTCGCCGTGCCACCCGTCGACACGATCTCGATCCCAAGCGGCGCAAGCGCGCGCGCGAATTCCAAGACTCCGGTTTTGTCGTACACGCTGATCAGCGCCCGCTCGATCGCCACAGCCGCGCCTCCTTTGTAGGCTTGCACGAAATGAAAACAGCGAGTCAGTGTAAGCGTTTGCGGAAAATTACGGAAGAGGAGTCGTGCGCGGCGGTGGACTGCGAAAAGTCAGCTGGAAACGCGGGCCTTCAATTTCACGCGCCCGCCTTCCACGCTGACGCTGTATTCGACTTCGTGGCCGCCCTTATCCTGGAGGTCTTTCGTCTTCTGCTGGACGAACCGCTCGAAATCTTTCAGGCTCGGCGCTCCGGCTCGCTCGCCGGTCTCGGTGCGCGCCTCGATCAGCTTGCTGTAAAGCTCCTGCACTTTGTCCGTCTCGTGTGCTGGATCGGAGAAGGATAGCGCGAAGGAGTTTCCGCCCGCCTGGGCCCCCCGGGCTCGAGCAGTCGCGTGCCTGCCGGCAGCTGCCGAAACCGTCGCTGGTTCGGGCTGACTCGCCGCTTTGCGGGCGCGCTCCTCTTCGATCGCCTTTGCCGCCGCGCCGAAATGGCGCTGCGCCTCTCCCGTCTCCCTTTGCAGCAGCTTCTTTCGCCACATATCCTGATACTTGGCGTAGGTCTGCGTCAGATTGTTCAGCCGGAAGCGCTGCGCGAAATTCAGCTCGCCCATTCTCTCGTTGCTCTTGCGCACGAGGTTATCGACGCGCCACTGCGTGTCGTTGGGCGGACGCTTGCGTCCGCCGCCGAAGTACTGCTCGAACTCGATCTTCAGCGTGCGGATATCCCGCTCGATTTGATTCAGATCTTCGTCGATTGTGGTTGCCATGGCGTGTTGATTCCAGCGTACGGGTGGCGACCGGTGGCGTCAACCGGGGCGTGCGCGGGCTTGTCGGAAAGGGAAAGCCCGGAGGTTGCGCCCTTTTATCGTCGCGTGGTCAAATAGGCGGCCGATGCCGATGAGCGCCCAGACCCCCGCGAAAACACTCAAAAAAAGCGAGATGACCGCCCGCCTGCGCGAACTTCCCTCGGTTGATGAGCTGCTCGGCCGGCCTCGACTCGTCGCACTCGCCGAATCAGCTGGCCGCGGCGTGGTGACGCAAATAGCCCGTAGCGTCCTCGCCGATCTGCGCGCGCGCCTGCTGAAGGGCGGTGGCGGCGCGCCGGACCCGGCCGCCACCTCGAGCGACGCGATCGAGGCCCATGTGTCAGCGGGAGTCGAAGCGCTGCTCGCCCCGTCCCTCCGCCGCGTGATCAACGCCACGGGCGTCATCCTGCACACGAATCTGGGACGCGCGCCGCTTGCAGCCGCCGCCGCTGCGGCGATCGCCGAAACGGCGGTGCGATACTCGAACCTCGAATACGACGTCGCCACCGGTGAGCGCGGCAAGCGCGACGTTCATACGGCACACTTGCTTGCGGAACTTGCCGGAGCCGAGGCGGCCATCGTCGTCAACAACAACGCCGCGGCCGTTTTCCTCGTCCTGAACACGCTCGCCAAAGGCGCTGAGGTCATCGTTTCGCGCGGCGAGCTGATCGAAATCGGCGACGGTTTCCGCATCCCGGACATCATGTCCGAAAGCGGCGCGGTGCTTCGCGAGGTCGGCACCACGAACCGCACGCGCATTCGCGATTACGAGCACGCCATCGGCAAGAACACGCGTTTGCTGCTGCGCGTCCACCCTTCCAATTTCCGCATCGCCGGATTCACCGAGCGCCCTTCGCTCGAAGACCTCGTCGCGCTCGGTCGCCGGAAGCGCATCCCGGTTTTCGAAGACCTCGGCTCGGGCTGCGCCGCCGATCTCGCGCAGGCCGGAATCGCCGAGCCGGTCGTCCGCGCGAGCTGCCGCGCGGGCGCGGCGGTCGTTTCGTTCAGTGGAGATAAGCTACTCGGCGGGCCGCAGGCGGGAATCATCGCCGGGAAAAAGGAAATCGTCGCGCGCATTCGCCGCAATCCGCTCTTTCGCGCGCTGCGCGTCGATAAGCTCACCATCGCCGCGCTCGAAGTGACGCTCAAGGCCTACCATCGCGGCGCGCTCGACGAAATTCCCGCTCTGCGGATGATCCGCATCTCCGCGAGCGAACTCGCGCGGCGCGCCGAATTCTTCGCGCAGCAACTTCGCGCCTCGCTTCCGTCGGACGCCGAAATCAAATTGAGCGCGGGATTCTCCGTGATCGGCGGCGGCTCGACGCCGGATCAAAAGCTGCCCGCTCATCTCATCTCGATCAAGAGCCGCCGTAATTCCGCCGCGGCGATTGAAGAGCGCCTCCGCAAGCCCGCGCACGGCGCGCCGGTCGTCGCGCGCATTGCCGGCGACCGCCTCATCCTCGATCTCCGCACCGTTTTTCCGGATGAGGAATCCGCGCTCTCATCCGCGCTGGCGTCCGCTCTCGCGTAGGAGCGGCGTCGCTCGTTTCGCCTCCGCTATCTGAGTCGTGCTAGAGTGAATCGAATCCAGGCGCGCGTCGATCCCGGCCCCCTCTTGCGCCTCGCAATCAAACTACTCTTGGAGGTACGAACATGTGGCTCATCTGGACGATTCTGATCGGAATTCTTGCGGGCTGGCTTGCCGGCCAGCTCGTCAAAGGGCGCGGCATGGGTGTTCTCGTTGACCTGATCGTCGGCATCGCCGGATCGTTTCTGGGCGGCTTTGTGTTTGGCCTGCTCGGTCTTGCCACGTACGGACTGATCGGGCGGCTCGTGATGTCGGTGGTGGGAGCCGTCATCCTGCTCCTGCTGATTCGCGTCATCAAGCGCGCGTAGTTTTTCCATTCTGGTGAAGCCACGGTTTCTAACGCCTTAAGGGCGCTGCTTGCTGCGCCCTGTCAGAATTGTTCCGGAGGTCACATGAAGTTCGCGAAAATCGTGTTTTGGATCGCCGGCGGGTGGGGCGTGCTCATGTTCACGCCTCTGTATTTCATTTTCAACCTGATCGGTCGCCAGGAACCGCCGCCAATCACGCATCCCGGTTTCTACTATGGCTTTGCAGGCCTAGCGCTGGCCTGGCAATTCGCATTTTTCGTGATCGCCACCGATCCGGTGCGCTTCCGGCCGATGATGATTCCTTCACTGCTCGGAAGGCTTGGCTGGGGGCTCGCGGTTGTCGTTCTGTACTTCCAAAGCCGCATCAGCGCAGGTGACATGGCGCTGGGTGCCATCGACCTGCTCTTCGCCTTGCTGTTTGTCGTTGCATTCATGAAGATGGCGCCTCGCCTTGCTGCATAGCTGGACTGCTGCCTTGAATCGAGCATTTCGTCCCCCGCGCTCGCCTTGACTTTGCCGAAATCGTCCGCCTAGACTCGAAGTTTCATCTGATCCCAATGGCGACAACCGAGGGCCGCATCATCACTGTCGGTGTGACGGGCGCGAGCGGCGCCATCTACGCGCAGACCGTTCTGCGCCTGCTCGATGCCGACCGCCGCGTCGAGCGCGTTTTCTTGGTCGCAAGCGACGCCGGCCTGCGCCTGCTCTCGACCGAGCTTGGAGTCGTCGCAGCGGATGCCAAAAAACTCCCCTCGCTCTTGACCGGCACAGCCGCCAGGAAAATCGAACACCTCCCGAACAAGGACATCGGCGCGAGCATCGCCTCCGGAAGCTCCGTGGTCGATGCCATGGTCGTCGTCCCTTGCTCGGCGGGAGCGATCGGCGCGATCGCCGCCGGAACGGCGAGAGATCTTCTTACCCGCGCCGCGGACGTATGCCTGAAGGAGCGCCGCCCGCTCGTCCTGTGCCTGCGCGAAACGCCGCTCAATCGCATTCATCTCGAAAATATGCTCCGCGTCCACGATGCCGGAGCGACCGTGATGCCCGCTATGCCCGCGTTTTACTACGAGCCGAAGACGATCGCCGACACCGTGGAGCAATTTGCCCATCGCGTCCTCGCGCAGCTCGGCCTGCCGCAGCAGAAGCAGTATCATTGGAAGGGCAAACGATGAGCGCTGCGCGCTGTAAATCTCAAAATGCAAATCTCGAATCAGGAATCAGCTATTTCCAATCTCTGTGCCTCTGTGTCTCTGTGGCCAATCCAAGATGACCAAGAGCCGCATCCGCACCGTGCTCGAAATGATCAAGTTCGAGCACTCCGTTTTTGCTCTGCCGTTCGCGCTCGTCGGCGCGCTGCTCGCGGCGCGCGCGGGCGGCGACTTGCCTTCATGGCGGCAGATTCTGTGGATCGTCGTCGCCATGGTCGGCGCGCGCTCCGCCGCGATGACCATGAACCGCATCGCCGACGTCGAATACGACCGCCGCAATCCGCGCACGGCGAATCGCGCGCTCCCGAAGGGCGAGCTTTCGGTCAGTTTTGCTGTCGCATTCACGATCCTCGCATCCGCCGTGCTGGTCGTTGCCGCCTGGAAGTTGAATCCGTTGGCGCTGAAGCTTTCGCCCGTCGCGCTCGCGATCCTCTTTTTCTATTCCTATACGAAGCGGTTCACCTCCTGGTCGCACTTCGTGCTCGGTTTCTGCCTCGGAATTTCGCCTGCGGCGGCCTGGATCGCGATTCGCGGCTCGCTCGACGCGCGCATGTTGATCCTCTGCGCCGCGGTCACGCTCTGGGTCGGCGGCTTCGACGTGCTCTACGCTTGCCAGGACGTTGAATTTGACAAATCCTCGGGCCTGCACTCGATCCCCAAGAAATTCGGTATCGCGAACGCGCTCTGGATTGCCCGCGCCATGCATGTCCTGATGGTCGCGCTGCTCGCTTGGCTGGCCTGGAGCTTCCATCTCGCGTGGCTTGCGTGGGCGGGTATCGGCGTGGTCGCTGCGCTATTGGCGTACGAGCATTCGCTCGTCAAACCGAACGACCTCAGCAAAATGAATGCTGCGTTTTTCGCCGTGAATGGCTATATTAGTCTGTTGTTTCTGCTGTTCTGGGGCGCCGCTGTAGTCGTCATGCGGCCTTGAATTTGGCTGTCATTCCGAGGGCTTGTAGTTGGCCCGAGGAATCTCTCTTAGGCAAAAGATGAGCGGAAAATTGCAGATCACTGACGCCCGGCTCGAGCCGATCGCGCAAAAAATTCTCGCGGGCGAGCGCCTCATGGCCGACGACGGCCTCGCGCTCTTCCAGTCGAACGATCTGCTCGCGGTCGGCTGGCTCGCGAACCACGTCCGCGAGCAGCGCCACGGCAACATCTGCTATTTCAATGTCAACCGGCACATCAATCCCACGAACGTCTGCGTCGCGCACTGCAAGCTCTGCGCGTTCGGGCGCTCGCCGGACGTGCCGGGCGCGTACACCTTTTCTCTGGAGGAGGCCTTCGCACGCGGCGCGGAGGGAGTGGCCGAGGGCGCCACGGAGTTCCACATCGTCGGCGGCCTGCATCCCGATCTTCCGTTCGAGTACTACGTCGACCTGATCCGCGGGCTGAAGCAGCGCTTCCCGCAGGTGCACCTGAAGGCGTTCACGATGGTCGAGGTGCACTACTACGCGCGCATCTCGAAGCTTTCGATCAAAGACACGCTTCTGAAGATGAAGGAAGCAGGCGTCGATTCGCTCCCCGGCGGCGGCGCGGAAATCTTTCATCCGCGCGTGCGGCGCATCATCTGCGACCACAAAGTTTCGGGGACGATGTGGCTCTCGATCGCGCGAACCGCGCACGAAATCGGCCTACGCTCGAATGCCACAATGCTCTTCGGCCACGTCGAAACGCTCGAAGAGCGCGTCGATCACCTGATCCGCCTGCGCGAATCGCAGGACAAAACGCACGGCTTCGTCGCGTTCATCCCGCTCGAATTTCATCCGGCGAACACGGGGCTTTCGCACGTTCCCAAGCCGACCGGCTTCGACGCGCTCAAGACCATCGCCGTCTCGCGCCTGATGCTCGATAATTTCGATCACATCAAGGCCTACTGGGTGATGCTCACGCCGCGCATCGCGCAGATCGCGCTCGGTTTCGGCGCAAACGATCTCGACGGCACGGTCGTCGAGGAGAAGATCTACCATGACGCCGGCGCCACCACCCCCGAGCATCTCACGCGCGCCGAGCTCGAACGCCTGATTCGCGCCGCCGGCCGCGTGCCCGTCGAGCGCGATACGCTCTACAATCGCGTCGACCGCTCGAAGATGCCTCTGCCCACCGCACCTGAGCGCGGCTCCGGCACCTTCGTCCCCGCCAGCTCACTCACTGTATAGGATTCACGCAACCAGGCAACCACGCTGTCATTCCGAGGCCTGATCTTGGCCGAGGAATCTCTCTTCGCTCATGCGTGGCGGTATTGCGATCTCGTCATGCTGAGCGGAGTTCGCCGGTTCCTTGCTCTTCCATTTGGACCGGCCTTTGGGACAAATGGCCGGCGAAAGCAGTCAAAGCGCGCCTTTCTTGCGCCCCGGCAGGTTTCCGAGGAATCTCTCTTCAGCGTTATCAGGACAGAGATGTCGCCATAGGTCGCCGAGCGGGCCTCAGAAATCGAATCGATACCCGAGGATCATCTTTGCGATCAAATGATCGGTCGCGGCGGTGACTCCCACGCCAAGCCCGAAATTGATCTCCCACTGTGGCGCCAGATTCAGATCGACGGCCGGAACGATCTGGTGCTGTTGCTGCGAAATCGCATAGAATCCGGTGACCGGCCCGACCGAGCCGTAATATTCGAGCCCGCCCGCGATCTTCGGCGTGAAATCGTAGCTGAATTTGAAATTCGGCGAGAAGACCACGCCCTGGTTCACGCTCTGCCCGTGGAATGACCGGTCGAGCGTCGGATTGATCGCCCAATACCATCGCCCGACTTTCTGGTCCACGATCGGGCGAATCTCCCACGTCCACGTGTCCACCGAAAACTGCCGCCGCTGGTAGCCGATCTCGTTTGAAAGACTGACGCCCACCGGCCAGTGCCACTTTTCGGGAATCCGGAACCGCGGGCGGATGTGATCGCCCACCCACTGAATGCCCATTCCCGAGCGTTCCGCCGTGAAAATATAGAAGCCGGTCTCAAACCAATCTGTAAAACCGTGCGTGATCTCGATCGTCTCGTGCTCCATATGATTCGTCGGATAGACTCCGTCGATCATCGTCTTCGAGCCGTCGATGGTGAAGTTGCTGTGCAGCTCGACCATCGTGTGACCAGGATCGACGGTCTCCGCGCCGTACACCTGAATCTCGTAATTGTCCTGCGCCGCCGCCGGCCGCGCGCACAAAATCAGAAACGCGATGGCCGCGCAAGCGATGCTGCCGAGGAGCCGTCTCATCTTCGAAGGGGCCTCAAGCGTGCGGGTGCGCCTTGTCGTACACTTCCATCAACTGCCGGATGCTCGCCTGCGTGTACCGCTGCGTGGTCGAGAGCGAGACGTGCCCCAGCAGCTCCTGAATCGCGCGCAGGTCCGCGCCGTCGGCCAGCAGGTGCGTGGCAAACGCGTGCCGCAGCGAGTGCGGGTGCATATCCCAGTTGACGTCCGCCAGCCGCGCGTACTTCTTCACGATCGTGTGCACCGACCGCTCCGTCAGCCGCCCGCCGAGATGATTCAGGAACACGGCCTGCGGAGAGGACTTCGCCCGCTGCCGCGCCAGGATTCCGTCGCGCACCGGCCAGTAGGCCTCGAGCGCCGTCTGCGCCTTCCCGCCATACGGAATCACGCGCTCCTTGCGGCCTTTGCCCAGCACGCGCAGCATCAGCCCGCGGCGGTCCACGTCGCCTAGGTCCAGCCCCACGAGTTCGCCCACGCGCAGGCCGGACGCATACATCAGCTCGAGGATCGCGCGGTCGCGCTTCAGAATCACCTTGGCTTCCTCTTCGGAACGCGCGGTTGGTTTGCGCACGCGCCGCGATTTCGACGCGGCCGCGCCGCGCCCCAGATTGTCGAGGAAACCGTTCAACTCTTCCGCCGTTAGCACCTGCGGCACGCGTTTCGGCAGCTTCGGCGTGGCCACCAGGCGCGCCGGGTTTTGCGTCGCCAGCTTTTCGCGCACGCAGAATTTGAAGAATGTCCGCAGCGACGCGAGCCTCCGCGCCACGGACGTCCTCTCAAGCCTCTGGTCGTACATCGAATTCACGTATTCCCGAACAATTCGATGGTCGATTTCGGTAAGCGGAGGCATTTTTTCGCCCGGCGGCGTCAGGAACGCTTCGAATTGCTGGATGTCCCGCCGGTATTCGCGGATGGTTCTCGGAGAGGCGTTGCGCTCGTAGCGCAAGTAACGAATGAATCGCTCGATGATTTGTTTCACTGTCGCATCCTGCCGCTCCGAATTATATGCCGAAGCAGGTGCATCCGCGAGCGACCGTACTTTTGGAACGTCCGAAAAGACTGCAGGAACGCCTTGATCGTGGGCTCGTTAACGCTTCGGAACGACGCCTACCAGACATCATCGAGCGTTTTGGCGGACTCCAACTTTTTCCGCGTGGTGTACCGCAGACTCTGCAGCGCTTTGACCCGCCCACCCTTTACGAGAGTGATCGGGCCAATTTCCCTCGCGGGCTCGGCAAAGTTGACGACGAACTTTCCGCCGTCCTTCCATGGCTCGATTGAACTGACTGGTGCGACATGCGTTATCGCTGATAGGGGGGCGACTCGGTATGCCGCGATGTACTTAATCTGAGGCCTCATCGTGCCGTGGACTCGAATCTCGTACCAGCGGTTCTCGCCCAAGAATACCTCTTCGAAACCATCATCCCTCGCCGGGACCACGACTGTGTCGACCTCGTCAAGATCGACCCGCTCGCGGACCTGTTCACCGGCCTCAGGCTTAGAGAGAACGTCTCCAGTCAAATCAGCAAGAAATGGCTCGAAGTGATAGAAGCGGTCGCCCTTGTAGTTCTCATATCGGGCGAGTTCCAATACCTCCACGCCAAACCGAAATCTCCGAGTTAAGACATTCTCTAAGTCTTCTGGAATCTCATCTATGACAACGAGCGCAGCGAAGGGCGCTTCATAAACCAAGTATTCGAGCATGTGATCGAGATTACGGAATTCATGCGAAGCAGCATATTCCTCACATTTCCGCTTAATAGTCGGCTGCTCCTGAAGAGCGCCGAACAAGATCGCCTTCACTGCACGTTGGTCGGTCTCGAACGACAATGAGAACTCCAGAATCTGCACCGCAATGTGCCGCAGCGGTTCGTGAGACGCCAATTCGTTCTCGACAACATAAAGACGTGGCTTACGGCCGCTCAGATCAAGTAGGTATCCGTCGGGTATGTTGCGAATACTGCCCTTGGATCCAATCTTTCTCTTGATGTCTAAATAGATGCGGCCAGCGCCGAATAGTTCGGCTTGCACCTGGAGGATTGTTGCTTCCAGATCCGATTCGCTTTCATAGTTGATGCGGCGATAGGAACCACCGCGAGTCCAAATGAGACTCATCGCTGCTAAGCTAGTCAGACTTTGCAAATAAGTCAACAGCGGTCCAGTTGATCAGACTACCTGTGAGACGACCCTGCTAGCGACCGAGTTCTCGCCCGCGTTGTAAGTTGCCGAAGACAAACCGGGGTAGCCGATGACCTGCAAATCCGAAAGTCAAAAGCCTAATCGGCGTCAAATCTCCACACAACAACATCCTTGAAATGCTCGGCCCCATATGGATCATGTTAGCGTGGGCAAAGGAGGCAAGATGAGAGTTGGATGTCGGCGTCAGGGCGCAGAGCGCATGGACCAAATCTCTGTCCAACCTCTCCTCGGAGCCGCGCCGACCCTTTCTAATCGCCAATCCTCGCGATTAGGGTGTGATCTAACTCCTTGGAAACAAAGGATCGCGTCCGAGTCTAATCGCCAAAATTCCCCGAGGTCCGTCGCTGGCATTTCAAAGCAGATTTTGGCCGTCGCGCTCCTCGTCGCGTTGAGCGCGGCGCCAGCGCTCGCCCGGCCCCGAGCCGCGAAATCGCTCACTGTCGAGCGCATCTACAGCGCGCCGAGCCTGAGCGGCTATCTGACGCAAGGCATCGAGTGGAGCCCGGACGGCAAGCGCATCTCCTATCTTGAACGCAGCGGCTCGGGCGTCGAAATGTGGACCACCGATGCTGCGACGGGCGAACGCAAAGTCCTCGTGAAGGCTGCCGCGCTCGAAGCCGTTATGCAGCCCGAAAAGACCAGCGCGATCCAGTCAACGGGCCTCGGCCGCGTCCAGGCGGAAAACTATTTGTGGTCGCCCACTGGCGACGCGCTGCTTTTTGTCGGCAGCAGCAATCTCGTTCTCCTCGATCTGAAAACGATGGCGCCCAAATCGCTCGTCAGCGTCGCGAAGGATTCCACAAGTAATGTCGAAGATCCAAAATTCTCACCCGACGGCAAATGGGTGAGCTTCGTCCGCAGCTCGAACCTGTGGGTCACGAGCGTCGCGACGGGCGAAACGAAAGCTCTCACGACCGGCGGCAGCGAGGAAATCCTCAAGGGCCAGCTCGATTGGGTCTATCCCGAAGAGCTCGACCAGGCGACCGCCTATTGGTGGTCGCCCGATTCCTCGAAGATCGCCTACTACGAAATGGACGAGCGGCCCGTCACCCGCTATCCCATCATGGACATGAGCTCGCCCATTGGAGCGATGGAGTACACGCGCTTTCCGCAAGCGGGCGAGGCCAATCCGATCGTGCGCGTCGGTGTCGTCCCGGTTGCCGGCGGTGAGACCAAATGGATGGACACGGGCGTGGACAATGACGTCTATCTCGCACGCGTCGTCTGGTTGCGCGATAGCGCGCGTGTCGCGATCGAGCGCATGAATCGAGCGCAGAACCGCCTCGACTTGCTCTTTTGCGATGCGGGCACCGGCGCTTCTGAAACGATTCTCAGCGATATCGACAAATTCTGGATCAACATCGCGGACGATCTCTACTTCTTCTCCGACGACAAGCGTTTCCTCTGGTCGAGCGAGCGCTCCGGTTTCCGCCACTACTACCTCTACGATCTTTCGGGACAACAGATCGACCAGTTGACCGGCGGCGACTGGGGAATCACGGGCACCGGCGGTTTCGGCCCCGGCGCGGACAGCCATCCGATCGTGGATGAGGCTCGCGGCTTCATCTATTTCCTCTCGAACAAGGACGAAGTGCGCGGTACGCAGCTTTACCGGCTCTCGTTGCAGGACAAAACCATTACTCGAATCACGCGCGAGGCGGGCACGCACGAGATCATCATCGCGCCGGGCGCTTCCGCATACGTCGACTCCTACTCGAACGCCATGACCCCGCCCCGCCAGGATCTCTATCGGATCGACGGCTCCCGCTCCGCCACGATCAACGAAAACAAAGTGCCAGAGCTGGCCGATTACCATCTCTCGCCCGTCGAGTTTATCGACTTTTCGCTGACCGATGGCACGAAGCTCTGCGCCGAAATGATCAAGCCGCCGGATTTCGATTCGTCTCGAAAGTATCCCGTGCTGATCGAGGTGTACGGCGGCCCGCAAGTGCAAAACGTGCGCAACGAATGGGGCCGCTCCGATTTTCTGTGGCTGGAGATGATGGCCGAGAAAGGCTACGTCATTTTCTCGCTCGATAATCGCGGCTCGTACGCGCGCGGCCACGCCTTTGAAACTCCCATCTATCATCAGTTCGGCAAAGTCGAACTCGAGGACCAGCTCGCGGGCGTGCAATATCTGAAGTCGCTTCCATACGTGGATGGCTCGCGCATCGGAATCTGGGGCTGGAGTTACGGCGGCACGATGACGCTTGAGGCCATGTTCAGCGCCCCGGATGTTTTCAAGGCAGGCGTTTCCATTGCGCCGGTGAGCGATTGGAAACTCTATGACACGATCTACACCGAGCGTTACATGGGCCGTCCGCAAGACAATCCGAGCGGCTACGAAAGCGCGTCGCCCGTGAATCAGGCTGCGCGGCTCAAGGGCAAGCTGATGATCGCGCACGCCACCGGCGACGACAACGTTCACTTCGCGAACACGTCCGAAATCCTCAACCAGTTAATTCTTGCCGGAAAATACCCGGCCGGGCTTATGATCTTCCCCGGCCGCGGCCACTCGATGTCGGATTTGCCGGCGCGCATTCAGCTCTTCAAGGGGATCACGGATTTCCTGCTAAATAATCTTTAGGAAAATCCGCCCCGTGCAACCTGCGGAATCCGGTACTACTCGAATAGAATGAATGGGATGCCGGCGGCGTTGAGCGTGTCGGACCGCCGGGCAGACCTAAACTGCAAATGCTCCTGAAGATACAGATAAAAAGAATCCGACTCGCGGCGCGGCTGATCGTGCCGCTCGTATTCTTCGCGCCCGTGTGCGCCGTCGCACAGGAGACGCCGCAGGAAGTTCCTCAAGAAGCGCCGCAGCAAGCCTCCGCGCCGCCATCGCCGCGCGTGTCGGCTGACCCATCGCCGGCCCTGCTCGACACCGGATTTCACCAACTCTATGAGCTCGATTTTCAGGGAGGCCGCACGCAGTTTCTTTCCTACGAGAAACTGCGGCCCGAGGATCCGCTCGGCGTGGCCGCCGAAGCGGCCAGCTACCTCTACGAGGAATTCAACACCAAGGGCGTATTCACATCGGATTTTTTTCTGAACGATGAAAAATTTTTGAACGGCGCCAGCGGATCTCCCTCGGAGAATCATAACGAAGCTTTTCTGCGCGCCAATAACCGCGCCCGCAATATGGCGAAGGACGAGCTGAAATCGAACCCGAACGATCCTCACGCGCTGCTCGTCCTCACGATGACCGATGGAATGGAAGCGGACTACGACGCGCTCATCGTGGAGAAGCAGATGGCGGGCCTTGGCCTGACGCGCCAGGCCGAAGCCGAGGCCGCAAAGCTGCTGGCGATCGATCCGTCCGCCGAGGACGCATACCTCGCGCTCGGCGCGGCGAATTACATCATCGGCTGCCTGCCGAGCTATAAGCGCGCGTTCCTATGGTTCGGCGGGATTCATGGCGACCGCGTGCGCGGAATGGCGCAGTTGCAGCGCGCCGCCGATCACGGCCACTATCTGAGGCCCTTCGCGAAGGCGTGGCTCGCGCTGGCCTGCGAGCGCGAACATCAGACCGATCGCGCCCGCGCCCTGCTCGTCGACCTCGCCACGGAGTTTCCCGATAATCCGCTCTTTGCCCGCGAACTCGCGCTCGTCGATCATCCCCCTTCCACGGCCAAGCGCTGATCCGCGCGTTCGCGCTGGGCATTACCACTTCACGCGCACGCGATAGTCGAGCGTCGCGCTGCCGTCCTTTTCGATAGGAATCTCGAACCCGATCGTAGACACGTCGAGCTTCGTCCACTTGTAATTCGAATTCTCGACTTCCCAGTCGCCGCCGACCGGCTCGCGGACTTCAACGTTCACCGGTCCGTCCTTGTGATTCCGCAGCGTGATCTGATACTCCATTTCGAAGAGATCGCTCGCGAGCTTTTTGTAATCGGTCTGCTTGCGCTCGCATACGACGTCGAACGCATTGCCCACGTAAATCCGCAGCGTCTCATCTTTCGGCGTGTGGTTGATCGTGTCCTCGCCAGCGAATTGCGCGCCGCCCTGCGAATCGGCCTGATAGACGCGCACGGTTCCCGCGGGCAGCGGCATGCCGAGGCCGGCTTTTTGTTCGTTCTTGAAGCGATAGAAGACTTTCACCGGCTGCGGGATCGCGTTTCCGATTCCCTGCGAATTGCGGTAGTAGTAGGGCTGGCCTTCGACCTGCAGATACTTTTCGACCGGGATGTTCGTGCCCGTGAGCAGACTGATCTGCTTCGATTCGTTGTTTTGAATCGAGGTGCGCCGGTCGAGCGTGTAGAGGTGATATTCGGAAAACGATTCTTGCGCAAACGCTTCCTTCGCCATCGGCGCGGCCATCGCTTTCACAACCATGTCGCGCTCGTCATTCATCACCTGCGCGGTGCGATGCACTTCGCCGGCCACGAGCTGGAGCTTCGCGTTGCGGTACGCCGCTCCACTGTTGTTCACGAGCGTGACCCAGCCGTCGAGGTCGGCGCTTTTTTCGTCGCGCCCCACGGTGAGGACGTAGTCCGCGCTCCAGTTCATATTGTTCGTGAGGTAGGAAGCCTCGACCTTCTGCGCATCCTGGCCGCGATTGTCGAGCGTCCAGACCAGCGTCGGGCGGCTGTAGAGATTGTCCGGCAGTTCGGGGAATCGGTAGGAACCGACCGCGAGTCCGGTGACGACTTCGTTGCCGATCTTCCAGACCGGACCGCCATTGTCCGAAAGTAGCAGCGCCTTCGTCTCCATGCCCTGCCATTCGAAAGTGACTTCGCGTCCCACGTATTTCTGCAGGAGCTTCTGCGGATCGAGCAGGTCGTACTCGTAGTTTTGTTCGACCACGCCCAGCTTGGCGGGATCGGTGAGCGAGCGGAAATGCACGGTCGCGGGATTGATCGACGCCGCCACGTCTTCAAATCGCAAGGGAAAGACGCCCGATTGCAGGCGGATTTGCCGCACGTCGCGGATGAGCGCAATGTTCGAGTTATAAACGGTCACGGAGAGATCGGTCTGATCCTTTTCAGTGGTTGCAGCGGCAGCGCCCTTCGCCGGTTTTTCGTCTATGGCTCCCGCCGCGCGGGCGTCGATCCGCCTGCCCGTCAAGGGCAGGAGCAGAAGCGCCGCAACCAGAGCGGCCGTGCTGACAAATTTTGCTTTGCGTGTGGACATGGGCTGTCTCCTTCGTATAGTCATTCCTTCACAAGTTAGAACGGCGAGGGCGGGATTTCTTGCAGCCAGACTTCGAGGGGCTAATGCGCGGGAGTCCAGTGCGCGCCCGTGTCAGTGGTCGTGAATTTGCGCCCGTCCGCCACCGTCACGGTCGCGGACGACGCGTCCGTCGCGGTGATGTCGATAATGTCCGTCCACACGGGAGGTGGAATCGTCTTCCAGTGATCCGCATCCGTCGTCAAGTAGATCAATCCAACGTGGCCCACGAGCCAGCAGATTCCCGTGGACGGAGCGGCGCCTCCATTGAAGTTTCCATCGAAGATTGCCACCGCCGTCTTCCACGTCACGCCGCCGTCGATCGACCGTTCGACGAAAGTGCCGCCTGAAATCCGCCACAGCACTTGCGGATCGGGCGTGCGGATCAGCACCGGAGCGGAACGCACGTCCGCCGTCTTCAGCGCCGCCTTCTGATTCCCTTGCGCCGTGACGCTGAATTCTGAAGCGGCCATCTGCTTGGAGGGCGCGGCTTCCGTCGCCGCCACGGAACTCGCGGACATCGCACCGCCTACGGCTCCGGAATTCGATTGCCGTGCAGCGGGCGCAACGAGCATAGGCGCCGGCGCAGCGGGAGCGGACGCGGCGGGCGCGCCGATCGGAGGAGCCGCGGCTTGCACCATTACTCTGTCCATGGCGGCGGTGGAATCCCGCTTCGGCACGTTGGCGTCTTTTTCAAGCGTGTCCGATCGCATCTCGTTCTGAGCTACGCCTCGGCTGATTTCCGGCAGATTCGCTGCAAACTCCTCTTTATCGGTGGGTGCGGGTGATTTCGCGGGAGCTGCTCGCCGCACTTTCGCGGAATCGGGTTCTTGCGTCACGCCTGATGCAATCCCCGGCGGAGCAGGCGGCGCCTCGATCACAGGCGCGCTCGTCGGCGGCGCGGACGGTTGCGAGATCGCGACGAGCGGCTGCGATGGTTGCTGCTCGGCCAACCGATTCGGCGTGGGGCGTCGCGCGATCCAAACTGTCGCAATGAGCAGCGCGGCAGCCACCGGCGCGAGCATCCGCCAATCCCACAGCCATGCCCAGTGAGGCGAACCTTCCGCTGCCGCGGCGCCCGCCCCAGCAAGTTCGCCGGCACGGTTCATTGCAGCAAGTTGCTCGCGGCAACGTGCGCATTGCGAGAAATGCAATTCGTAGTGCGCCGTTTCTTCCGCATCGAGCGATTGCTCGAAATAGGCGGCGAGGATTTCCGGATCGGGGCAGGCGTCTCCGGCACCCGCGCCCGAATTGTGCGCGAGGCTCCGCCGGAGCATTTCGGCTGCTTTGTCCTGTTGCCGCGAAGCCATGAAGCTCAGCTCCTCCAATCCTTAGAACGCCCGAAGGCTCAATTCTTGCACTCCTACTCGCTCAGTCCCGCGCCGGCAGGGCGCTCGTTTCCTCAGCGGGTTGTGGCTGAGCGGCCTTCGCGCGGAGAGGGGCACTCAGATCGAACGGCCACTCGCCGCGCGCGTATTCGAAACATTGACTCACTTGCGCGTCGCTCCACTTCTTGCCGTCGCGCAGCGCCGCCTCGACGCGCTTGCGAACCTCGCGCCGCGTGCGCTCGAGCTTGCGCGAGACGGTAGCCTCGTGTTCGCCGAGCAGGCGGCCAATCTCGGCGAGCGTGCGGTCGTCCGCATAGTAGTACGCGAGTCGCAGGCGATCTCGCGGCTCGAGCGAGCCGAGCGCCGCCGTCAGCGTTGCTTGCAGGATGGCAAGATAACTTGCGCGTTCGGGATCGGGTGCCGCGTTGGCAGCCGATTCCGGCGCGGACGACGCCTGCGCCGCTACTTCGCTGCGCTCCTCGCCCGATTCGTTTTCGAGCGGCTCGGTCCTCCGCGCGCGGCGGATTTCGTCCACATGGCGCTGAGCGAGAACGGCGCGGAGCCATGTGCCGAGCTTGCTGCGGCCGTGAAAATAGTCGAACAGAGATTTTCGGCGCTCTTCGGATTCGCGCAGGCCGTACAAATCCGCGTAGAGCGAATCTGCCAGCTCGCGAGCCCTGGCGTCGCCGCCCGCACTGCCCACAATCGCCCGCGCGGCACGGTGCAGCTCCGGACGGAATTGCGCCACGAAGAATTCCCACGCGGCCGGGCTGCCCGCGCTACACGCGCGCGCGAGAGCGAGGTCGCGGACGTTCAGCGATTCGAGATACGCTTCAATCGTTTTTTCCTGCGGAGGTGCGTTTCCGAACCGGTGAGTGACGCTCCGCGCGAGTGCAACTTCGAATTGTTCTCGCGTGAGATTCCACTCGGGGAGCGCGGCCGCTTTCTTCCAGTATCGCTCGACGGTAGGTGCCAGCGATGCCGAAAACCGGAAAGCGGCGGCAGGTTTCGGCGAAGCTGCCTCTATTGGCGCAGAATTCACGGCCGTGGGCGGATTGGCGGGCCGGGGTGCCATGCTCTGGATGATACCGAAACTACTGCAGCGGGTTGTATCGGAGAGGTAGGCAGTTTCCGCAAACGGCAAACGCCGCTGCCTAACCCCAAACTTTGCGGGCGGTATCGACAACGAGGGCGAGCTTGCGCCACTGATCGTCAATCGAGAGCAGATTTCCGGCGGCGACGGAGGCGAAGCCGCACTGCGTGCTGAGAGCGAGATTTTCGAGCGGCACAAAGCGAGCCGCTTCGTCGATGCGGCGGCGCAAGTCGTCCTGCGATTCGAGTTGCGGCGTCTTGGTGGTGACGAGGCCGAGCACGACCGTCTTACCGCGCGGCACCAGGCGCAGAGGCTCGAAGCCGCCGGCGCGCTCGCTATCGTATTCGAGCAGGAACCGGTCGACCTCGAGCGAGCCGAAAAGTTTTTCGGCGATGGCGTCGTAGCCGCCCTCGGTGTACCAGCGGCTGCGGCTGTTGCCTCGGCAGACGTGAAGGGCGCGCGTGACGCTGCGCGGGGCTTCCCTCAGCGCGGTGTTGTCTCCAGCGATGGACCGGTCGAATTCCACATCCGGATCGAGGCCGTCGCGGCGCATCTTCTCGCGCTGCGCCGGGTCCCAATAGTGCGAGTAGTAGGGCGCGTCGAACTGAATGTACGTAGCGCCCTCGGCAGCGAGCCAGCGGATTTCGTCGCGAATGATTTCGACGAGATCGTGCAGCAGATCGGCGTGTGTGGGATAAAAGCGGTCGGTGACGCCGTGCTTGTAGCTGGACAGCATGAAATTCGAAGGCGATGGCAGCGTAATCTTGAATTTGCCCGGCACCGTTTTCTTGAGAAACGGAAGCTCGTGGCCCGTCAGCTTGCGAGCCTTGCGCAGCTTCGCGCCGACGACTTGCGCCGAGCTTCCCTCGGGGCCGCCGCCCGGCCCTTTCCAATCGAGCATCACCTTATCGGGGACGAAGCCCTCGACCGCATCGGCCATATCGGTGAGCCATGAGCCGCGGCGCAGCTCGCCGTCCGTGAAGATTTCGAGGCCCGCCTTGCGCTCGCCGTCGATGGTCTGGAGGATGGCGTGATCCTCGGCCGCGCGAAGCTGCTCCAGCATCAATCTGCCGCCGGCGTAATCGGCGCGCGCCTGCAAAAGCTCCGGCGGCCGCAGGAAACTGCCGACATTTTCAGCGCGATAAGAAGCGGTCACGGGCGCGGACTCGTTTCAGTTGGCGGATGCTTGGAATCTCGAAAAGCGGCGCAATCCTACTCAGGCTCGCGATGCGCGTCAAGGTGTGGAAATGAATTCAAGATGAGCGCAATCGCGGGGGCCGAACCGGGGAAAGCGCCGATGTCGTTTGCTGGAACCTCGACGCTCTCCCTGTCGGCGGGCGTTGCGGAATCGTGGACCGAGTCAGCTTAGCGGTTCATTTCGAAGTGAGCGCGGCGATTCTGCTGCCAGCACGCTTCATTTTGATCCGTGCAGAATGGACGTTCCTTGCCCACGCTGGTCGTTTGTATTTGGTTCGCGGAAATTCCCAGGGAAACCAGATAGTTCTTCGCGGCTGTGGCGCGGCGGTCGCCAAGAGCGAGATTGTATTCCTCGCTGCCGCGCTCGTCGCAATGGCCTTCGATCACGACATGGACTCCCGAGTAGGATCGCAGGAATTCCCCATCCTTCGTCAGAACCTCCCGCGCGTCCGAGCGAATGTCCGCGCGATCGTAATTGAAGAAGGCGTCCTTCACGTCCTGGCCGAAGAGTTCATCCAGATTGGGCGGAGCCGCCGCCGCTGTCGGCGGCAAGGAAACCGTGACGCGAGCGCTCGCTTCCGCGCTTCCAGCGGCGCTGCTGGCTGTAAGTGTGTAGGTGGTGGAGTCGTTCGGGCTGACTTTCGTCGATCCCTGCGGACTCACGTTGCCAACCGAAGGGCTCAGGGAAAGCTGGCTCGCGTTCGTGGACGACCACGTCAGCGTGGCGCTGCCGCCTTTCGTGATGTCGGCCGGCGATGCGGACAGCGTAACCGTCGGGCGCTCCGCCACGGGAGCAGGAACGGGCGGATGAGGTGTAGACTTCGCCACCTGTTTGTGGCAGCCGCCGAAGAAAACAATTGCACCTGCAACGATCGTCAATGCAGTTCGGGCCGGGGACTTGCTTGTCATGGATTCCTCCTGAATCGCAGAAGTTGTGTGGTTCTCAGAAAGTTGAATGCATGGCCACTGGCCCGCTCGCAGGAGCAAGCCAAGAAGAGATTACGATTGTCTTGGGAGAGAAAACCTAGACGACTAGCAACGCAGGGCGGTCAGCAAAGGCAAGAGAGGCAAGCTGGACGCATCACGCTCGATTTCTAGCTCGGAATGTTCGGAGCGCAAAAAACAGAGCGAAGTGACCGCCATCAACACAATGAGAAGGGCGGACACTGCCGATCGCAACTGCAAGGATGCTCGATAGGCTCGAAAAGCCGTCGCTGGACCATAGACCGCAGTACGCGGTCCATGCCCAACCGGCATTGGGCACATGGACACCAGCGCAATCAACGCAATCAGAGTTAGACAGAGCAAGCCGCGAGCGCTCATTGCAACAAAAGTATCGCTTTGGAGGAGTCGAGCGTCAAGCGAACCAATGAGGAGGGTGTCGCCGCACGCACGGTGGGGAGCCTCCGCTTGAAATCTGGTGCTATACTAACGGGCCAGCCGTCTAACCAACACCTGATTTGCCGCGGAGAGGTGGCCGAGAGGCTGAAGGCGGCGGTTTGCTAAACCGTTGTACGCGCTAAAACGTGTACCGGGGGTTCGAATCCCCCCCTCTCCGCCATTCCTGAAAACAAAAGTTTTAGCCGCGTGGTTACGTTTTCCGGTTACATATTCAGCTTTTTCGCCGCGAACGAGTATTGACCTTCAAAGGATAAAACCGATGAAGGTCAAAAAGGTAAGCATCTACATCCGACTGTGCGACCAGCCGGGGCGACCGTTCAAGCGCCTGAAAGTGCGCAACCCCCGGCAGTGCGGCGAGCGCGACCACTACTGCCTGCGGATCGGCGGCAAGTGGGAGTTCTTTGCCGAGGACGACCCGGCGCGAACGGACCTGAACGCCGCCTTGCGGCGGCAGTTCGAGCGCGAGCAGAAACTCCGGCTCGGCGTGGCGGCTCCGTCCATCCCGCAGCCGACACCGGATACACCGGGGACTCCAGTGTCGGACGCCGTGAAGAAGTACTTCGACAATCTCGAAGCAATGGGCAAAGACCGCAAGACCATTCGGACCTACCGCGCCGCCGTTGACGGGTTCATCGCGTCGTACAAGAAGCCCTACATCGAGGACTATGAGCGGCAGGACTTGATCGACTATATGGGTTGGCTCAGGAAGCAGCCCCGGAAGGAACGCAAGCACGCGAACCCAAACCGCACCTATTTCAACAAGGTCAGTCACGTCGCGATCTTCCTGAAGGCGTGCGGCGTCCGCCCCGGACTTAAAGCCAGCGAGTACCCGCGCTACCACGAGAAGCAGGTGGTCGCGCACACGGACGAGGAACTCGCGGTGCTCTACCGCGAGGCGGACGAAGACGAGCGGTTCCTGCTCGACTTTTTTATCGGGACAATGGTACGCGACCACGAGGCACAGATGGCGGAGTACTCCAACTTGACAGGCACGACGCTCACCGTCCACGGAAAGCAGCACAAGACCCGGACGGTCGAAATCAGCCAGCGGCTCGCGCTTGCCATCCGCGAGCGCGGGGAAGCCACGACGAAGAACGGCGGCTCGGAACTGCTGTTCCCGAACGGCAACGGTCGCCCGAACACGCATCTGCTGGACGACCTTCAGGGACTCGCGGAGCGTGCTGGGGCGAAGTTCCACACCGAGTTACATAAGCTGCGCAAGACCGGAGCTTCGCGCCGCTACAGGGCGGGCGAACTCTTGACGACGTTGATGCAGGAACTCGGGCACGAAGACCTTTCCACGACGCAACAGTACTTGTCCGACGTGAAGCCCGAGGCGACCAAGCAGGCGGTCGCGGCGGCGGACTTCATTCCTTCATTCACGCTCAGGAAACAGGCGGCGGCTGCGGATTAGACAGTATCCAGAAGACAACAAATTTGACGGTCACGGTCTCCCACGTCCTTCGCGAATCGCCAGCGAAGGTCGCTGGCGATCCAAGCTACTGCCAACCCCGCATCCCCTCGCCACGAAGCGCCGAAACCTACCGCCCGAGTTTGCTCTTGGGCAAGCCCCGATCCGTTCGCTGTTGGAGCCGAAGCGCACGGGCCGCATACTTTCCCACATGGGAAAGCCGAAAGCCGGGTTCTACGTCAGATTCTCGCCGCACGCCGCAGCCATCGACGCGATGGCAGAAGACCTCTTGCACTACAAGCTCACGCTGCCGGAGAAAAGGGAGATGCTCGGCAAGCTGCGTGACTATCCCCACGCGAGCATGATCCGGCGCGGCACTGTCAAGCAGGAGACGCACTTCAATCCGCTCTCCATCACGTACTTTCCGCACTTTTGGAGCGTCCCGGCAGGAGGGATGCGCACGCCGAAGGAGCTTTACGACAACTATCCGCTGCTGGCGCGGGCTTTTGAAAAATGGAACAGCAGGCTCCGTAAGCGGACGAAGCAGGAGCAGGATGAGGAAAAAGACGCTCCGGCGTGGATTAAGTGGTACCTGACGGAAGCCGGGATGACCCCGGCGAGCATCCGCAAGGCAGTCCGCATGTTCACTGGGACGCAGGCGGTGAGCGCGTTCAGTCCGGCGCAAGCTGCCGCGATCTACCACAAGTACCTGTTGGAAGATGGCGGTGTGGTGTTCGATCCGAGCGCGGGCTGGGGCGGCCGGATGCTGGGCGCTCTCGCCTGCGACCGAGTGCGCAAGTACATCGCGTGCGATCCCGCGAGCAAGACGTTCAAGGGCCTAAGGAAAATGCGTGCCGAACTCCTGCCTATGGCTCGGGCGATGGGGCACGAGATAGAAGTCGAACTGCACAAGCTCGGCAGCGAGACGCCGGACATGCGTGCGGCGTTGCCGGAGGGCGGCGTAAGTGTGTGCTTTTCCAGCCCACCGTATTTTTCGACGGAGCGGTATTCCGACGAAAAGACACAAAGCTGGAAGAAATTCGCAGACCCGGACTCGTGGCTCAACGGTTTTATGGGCGCGACGCTAGACAACTGCGACTATTGCCTCAGGCCGGGCGGCGTGCTTGCCATCAACATCGCCGACGTGAAGGAATACCGGAAGCTCACGCGCCGCAAGCTTACCGACGATTTCAAGGCGCTTGCGAAGCGCAAGGGCTGGCGGGTTGTCGAGACGCTGCAACTGGAATTGAGCGCCGCACCGGGTGCAAAGCAGAAACACGGCAAGCACAAGCGCGAGCCGATCTTCGTCTTTAGGAAAAAGTCATGAAGCATGTGCGACTCTCCGACCTCAAGGAAATCTACGCGCAGCTTCGGAAGCGCAAGGACGTGTTCCCGCACGTCCGGCAGGACAAGCTCAGGCGGATGATCGAGGCGGGCCACTTGGTCCCGTGGAACTCTTCCCGGTCTGGTGTACAGGCTCAATCCCGTTCGGTAGCCAAGACTAGAACGTCTCTGATGGCCCGTCAGAATCGTCCCTCTCGCGCCAGTTCACGATGACGTAAGTCTGCAAATAGACCCTCTCGATGAGGCGACGGTCGCAAAGCTCACTGAGCACCGAGTGGGCTTCGTCTTCCGACACGTCAAACTCTGCTGCCAAGCTGGCGGCATCGCCACGCCAGATTCCGTCACGGTCCGCGTTTTCCCAGATGAAACGGAATGCTTCTTCCCCGTCGAAATACTTCTTGCGCCTCATTGCCCCTCCTTGCGACGCGAAGGGCTGCCCGCGCCTCTGGGTCGCCGGACGTTGAACTCGATGGCGATCCGATAAATGAGCCACCGGGAGCATCCCAGAAGGTTCGCGATCTGCTGGTAGCTGAGAGTCGGGTTCGCGACGATCACATCCCTGATCGCAGCATGCGCCCTCGCTGTGCTCGTCTTCTTCACAAGCCGAACGCCTACCACCTCAGCAGTTGCGTTCTTGATCTCACGGTAAAGACTCATAGCCCTCGTAAGAGGGATCGCGTATTTGGTTTTCAAATTCGCTGGCGATCTTTCGAGATTAAAAACGCATCAACATTGGGAAATTAGCGTTGCCAGCGCCGAATGCCGATAAGGATTTGAACTTTGCAGTTCCTTCTTTAGGCGGCGAGCCGTCAGATCACCCTGTAAGGTCAGGGATTCTTCTGGGGTCACGCACGAAGCGCAAACCTTAGAAGTTGCCTCAATCCGCGTATCTATTTATGTCGGGCCGTTGGGAAACGGTCTATAGCCGGGGGCGGGTCAGACCACAGTCTGTGCCACCCGCCCCATGACGGCTTCCGACAACCATCCCTCGACAAGATGGAACAGGCACAGACAAAGAGAGCACAGACATGAGTAACGAAAGAAGTTCCAAACCATTCAAGATCAAGGCTCAGTACGCGGGCGGTGCCCAATGAGCAACGCAGCCGCATACGCCGCCGAGAAGGCGGAGAGGATCAAGGCGCTCAAGAAGGCTGCCGGGATAGAGGACAGAAGCCTCGCCCGGAAGATTGTGGAGAGCGAATTGTACGACCACAAACCAACGGCGAGGTTCCTCCTGAACCAGATCGCCGTGATGGCTATGGACGAGGACAGCAATTATCCCGAGGACGCGCCGGAAAAATACCAAGGTGCGAACAAGGTCGGCTGGTGCTGGCTCAGCCAAGCGAAACTTGGATTGCGCGTAGGCATCTCTGAATCTCAGGCACATCGCCTTATCATGCAATTCAAAGAGCATGGCGTCATTCTTTACCGGGACTGGCGGGATGAATACGGCACGCTGCACGCCGAGTACAAGGTCGTGGAGTCCGTGGTGGACGCCCACCAGCGCCCAAGTCAGGACTCGGATGTGAAGCGCCCTTCCCGGTATGCCTCGAAGCGCGGCGCTAACAAGGGGTCATTCAGCACCGCGAACCAGCCGAAAAAAGTCGTGACCGAGGACGAAGATGACGCATAACCCAAACGGCAACTCAGCCGTAACCAAACGGCAACTGAGCCGTGACCTAACGGCAACTGAGCCGTTGCCTCCTAGCAACTCAGCCGTGAGCCTCCTAGCAACTCAGCCGTTGCCTCCTAGCAACTCAGCCGTTGCTCACGGCTCAGTTGCCGTTTCAGGTAGTCTTCCACCAGTCCCCTCACCCAGTCCCCTTCAGATGTTTTTTGCAGTAGATAACCACGGAGACAGCACCAGTGGCGCGGCGCGGCCGCGCTTGCTAGTTGCTGGGTGGTCATCGTCTCAGTCAAAGACAAGAACAAAAACTCAAGAGGCTTCGGTATGAAAGCCATGAGAGCTAGGGGTGTTGTAGTCACGCTACCAGACGAGGAACCCAAGGGGTTCTACGCTGACGAAGCGACGAAACGGCAACGGCAAAAACAAGAAAAGGAAATCGCCCGCACCGAGGCGCGAGCCAACACGCCGATCCCGAACTACCAGTGCTACCGATTCCTGTTCCCCAACTTTGATCCCAAGACTGGGAAAGGCGCTCCGCGTCCGTTGCCCAAGTGTCGGGTGTGCCGCGATGCCGTGCTGCACCCAATGGAGCATCACGTTTGCCCCGGCTTCACTCCGCTGTATGTCGAGCACGACGAGGAATGGCACGACCGCATGGAGGCACGCCGGGAAATGATCCGCGAGGCGAAGCGCAACGGCACGTTCTACAGCGAGGACGAGGACGACCTGTCGGGGTACGAGGACGAACCGGAGGAGGACTGGTGCGACGAGGACGACGGCGACCCCATGTGGGAGTGAGATGACAATCGAAGAGGCGTTCCAGCATTACCGGGAGGTCGGCTTCCTGTACTACAGGCTCTCTTACGACGGTAACTACGAGAACAAGAGGATAGAGAAGATGCTCAAGGACATCGCCCACTCGCTGTCAGGAATCCGAGGGTTCGGAGTCCGGGCAAAGCAGAGTCGCAGTTACGCTCCCGCAGCGGCTACGGCGGCGACTGGAGGCGGCGCGCCCCCAACCACGAGTGCGTATGTCGCCGCGTCTCCCAACTTCTGTACAAGAAAATCGACCCACGCTGGTGTATAAACATAGTCTTGATGAACGCCATCGTAATAACAGTAGCGGTTATCGCAAGCCTCTGGAGCCGGACTGCCTCCTGCTGGCCGAGTGTTAAAGTGCTTCCAACATCTCATGTGCGAGTTCATAGTAAATTTGCGACCTAGTTGGTTTGAGACTTGTTTTACTACCTGACCTGCCTTGAGACATCCCAGATTCGCGATTGACACTTGCTTCGGTTTTATTAAGGCGACCACTCTTTCGTACTGCTTCATCTCCTCGGGCTTGTTCGGGTCGTATTTCACAAACTCAACCGCCAGATCGGAAGATTTCGCGTGGACGCCGACTTTCGGAACAAGGAAGACTTTGAAGCTATAAGAGGCGTCTGATTGTATGTCCTCCGTTAGCGCAGACTTGAAACTCGTCACAAATTTGCGCACAGATTGGAGGTGTTCCTTTGCTGATCCTCTCATTGCCACCAATTGGGTAGGCGCTAGAGTCTTCGAGAATTGGAGCGCATAAGGAAGTCCGCCGACCAACGCTTGTTTGGTACCGAATTCTGCGGAGAGAAGCGCTTCAAAGTTCATCAGCATCGCTTGGCACTCGCCAAAAATCTCGATGTCGAGTTCCGGCAGGAAACGATGCTCGATCTTGTTCCGAAGGCCGATGAAGAATTCGAGATTCTTTCGCGGCGCGGGGTTTTGATCCTTGTAGAACTGCTGTAAGCATTCACTGAGTTCCCAAGTTTTGTAGTCACCGTCCACCCGCTCGTAGCGTCGAGGCGAACCTTTTTTTCGGTAATACGGCTTCATCCGCTTTCTCAAGAAAATGGCATGAAATAGAGCCGTCCATGCAACGATCATCAAAACGATGTAGGCAGCCGAACGGAAAGCTGTCGCAGGGCGGTTGTATATTTCGACCGCGAGAACGGCAGCTTCTCGGGCTTTCTTCACATTTGCGACAACCTCAATGGGTAGGCGTGGCATGGGTTGACCTTCCCTTGGGCGATTACTGTCTCAGTTATAGTAAAAAGGGTGACCTTCCGCAACGAGTGAGCCACGGGGAAAGGTGATACGGTGTGTCGATCCGTTATTCGTTGGCCGCGTACCGTTCGAAAAACCTCGCTTCCAGCGCAGCTATAAGTTGTTGATCCTGAGATGCAAAATTTGCCGATCCGAGGGTTCAGAATACATCTGTTTCTCGAAGAGCATGGGCGCCGAATAGATAGCGGCATTTTCCACTTTGGATGAAGAAGGTCAGAGAATCGGTCGAGGCAAGAGGCTAATCGGAATTGACCTAACTTCGCCCGTCTGCAAATCAAAACTGTGTGCCGTTGGCGGGAACCACACGCCCTTGCAATTGCGAGAAAGCATCACGCGGTAGGACATGGTGTTGAACAGGCTGAGGAGGCAGCCAATGTTCTCGTTGGGGCTGTCCCATCCGACTGAAACAACGTGACCATCAACAAACGGAGCCGTCTCAGCGTCCTGCTCGAACTTCGGGGTCTGTGAGAAATACACGACAGGTTCTTCGGCAACGGTGCCGTCTCTCACATACTTGCGAACGGTATCAAACTCTTCTCTGAGAAGTAAGGCTGCGTTCTCACCCAACACGTAAGCGAGATAATTGAAGGCAATTTTAGCTACACAGCGAGACATGTCGAAGGTGAAGTCGCACGTGACTCTCGTAATGAGGTCTTTCCTTGGAAGCACTCTGTCTCTGCTAACTTGCACCGTTTGGCTCGCGAACCCAAGTTCCCGCAGCCTCGACCTGATCTTCTCTTCTTCCTCTCGCAGTTTGGAGGCTATCGCTTCTTCGTCCCCCGCTGCCGCTGGTTCCGAAATCGGGAGCAACTTGATGCCTGCGCCGGGTTCAAGTGTTTGCACAGTCTCGGAAGTTAACTCCGACAGCGTGTACCATCTCCAATCCTGTTCATCCTTATTCTTGAACGCCACTTGTGTCTCAAACACGTTGCCAATGCCGCTTGTCACAGAAGCATCTGGGTGCAAGCGAACCTTGGCTCCAAGGATCGGGCCGGGGACGTTCGCCTTTGCTCGTATCGTCCGTGTGCGTTCCGCAGACTCGATGTCTCGAAGGCCATGCCTAAAACGAGCAATACTCTCCGCACTTTCACGTGCGAATTGCGTCTCCAACTTGCTGCCAAAGTAGCGATTGCAATCCCTACATACGCAGCCGAGCGTCAAGGCGTTTCGGAAGCTGCCGAAAGCGTAAGGGATGACATGCTCCCTCGGAAACCTGTCCGGTCGAGAAACTCCGCAGTAGATGCACGTTCGCATAGGTTCATCTTCACGCCACAGTGAACTCAGTGTAGCCCGAAGGCTGCCGAGGCGGCAAAATGATCCCGGTTTGGGCCAAGCGTCTTCCCGTTTCCCGCCCCGCTGCCCCACGGGTTCACTCTAGACATCATGCAGCAGGGAGGCTCCAGTGGCTCTTCAGTTTTGCGAGTTGAAGACGGGGTCGTGGTCGGACTGATGAGCAGCGGCGTACCCGAGTGGAAGGTAGTCCGGTCGCAGGAGGCTCATTTCGCTTACTCGGTGAATACGAATATCAGCATCGCCGAACCAGCCCACATCATCAAGAAGGCGCTCGACGAGTTCAGACGGACGCAGCCGATAAACACGGAAAATCTGCCGACGTTAGCCGCTCTGCTGGAAAGGTATCCGAAGCCGGACGAAGGCACTGAACTGAGTTGGGAATCATGGGTGGAGTGGAAGCCTCGCTAACAACAGGCTGTGCCGCACATACCGACAGCCTCGCTGCTTTGAATCGGGGCATCATCGCCTTGGATCGCTCCATCGGCAATTTTCACGGGTATCTACGCCACTGACGCGAGGATTCCGTCCAGATCGACGGCAAACCGTAGCCTGATCCGCTATCCGCAGCGGCTCTGGTGTCATCCGGCATCGCTGTTGAACTTGCGACTAGCGTCCCTCCGAGGCGTCCGGGTCGATTAGTTCGTTTCGACGCCACTCACGCTTGACTCGGATGCTCCTATAAAGGAGCGGGAGTGCAGCATTCAATCCCAAATGAAAAAACGCATCTCTGTCACAGAGACGGTCGTCAAAGATCGGTTGTTTCCCGCACAGTTTCTTAACCTCGGCACTCTCAAAGCTCGCATCCAACTGGTGGGCAAAAACGTTTCGGACCCGCCTGACGGAATCAACGTGTTCGGCTTCTCTTCGGGTAATTAACCCAAGGACGAACGCTGCTTTGGTCTTTGCCGACAAGCTGCCGAAGGGAGCATACGGCCCCTCGAACAGGTCAGAAACAGATTTGTCGTCTACAAGGAATGATTCGAGCACCTCCCGAAGGTACACGTCCAGTTGGGCTGCCAAGAAGAGAACACGTCCACGATCAGACTCTCCTTCTGTGTGACTTAAGTGCTCGATCAGCAGAAGTGTCCTTTTCTCGATCTCTGTTTTCGGTCCGGTGTCGTCAGGTTGGTTTGGTTCCACAGCGGTAGCCTCCAACTGTTGAACACCGTGCAGAGCGAGGGATGTCTTAGTGAGGGTAGTGCGGCATGAGTTCCCCCGCCGTCAGGATTTCTATGCGGCCGCCTTCTTTCTTCTGCCAGCCGATTTCGCAAGAATCGCTTCCGAACTGAAAAATCCAATCCATGCAGGCTCCGCAAGGTGTGAAGCGATCTCGTTCCGCAGCGATCATCACAGCACGCAACTGCTTCTCGCCCTGTGCAACCATTGTCGTTATCGCGTTGACTTCGGCATGGACATCATGAGAGCGAAACCGCTGCTCGACGTTGCAGCCAGCGAATACGCGACCACCTGCCGTTAGCACTGCGGCACCAACCGCCGTCGGGCCATACAGGTAGGCATTTCGCCGAACTTCCCAAGCAGCCGTTGCGAGAGTCTCCCATTCGGATTTCGTCAATTTGGAAGCAGGCTTGTCGATCATGGGTGCTGCATTCATTATCAGTGCCCCTTCGGAAACAGTGGCATAAGCGCTGCGATAGCAGCGACAACGGCAGCAATCGAGCCGATCACTGCGATGATGAAGACAGTCCAACTCATCCAGTGATCGCGGATGGCTTTTTCCACACCATCTCTCGTGACAAATGGCTGCTCGCGAATGATCTTATCGACTTCGTCTTTGGTTGTATACGGCCTATCAGGAGCAGCCTTCAGAAGTTCCGCAATAGACGCTGCCGATTGCTCTAGCTCCTTCGTGTTCATCTCGACTTCTCGGTCGCCACGTACCTTGTTGTGATTGTAAGGATGCGTCGTGCTCGCACCTAGACGAAAAAAGCCCACCGTAAAGATAGCCTGTCCGCGAGAAATACTGATGCGCGTCTTTCTGAGGTTCACGATTTTGACGCTCAGCGGACCCTTGAATCCGGGATCAACATAGCCCGGATTTAGCACAAGCAAACCCTCCGATGACCACTTGTTCATTGGAAACGCGATGGCGATCATGCTGTCCGGCAAGTGTAACTCCTCCATCGTGAGAAGATTCAGGATTTCGCCCGGCTGGATCACAATTTGCTCGCCTGCCCTTTGATGGTCCTTATTGATGATCTGACCTTCTCTAAAAACGGTACCTACCCGAAGATCGTAGCTTGACGCCTGAATTGAGCCTTGGGTGTGCTCGGTAATCAGCCTGCCGTGGCGCAGTTCCTCTTCGATGTCTTCGTAGCGAAGAATCACTATGTTGGGGTTCGCCTGTGGCATCGTTGACATACGGCCTCTCTCCAAGAAGAAGTCGGGGAAGACTGAGATTGTAAGGGAGAAAGTGCCAAGCGGGGTCGCCGGATTTCAGCGATTGCCTAACTAGTTAAGAAACCGCGTGATTCTTCGAAGCGTCGCTTCGCTGTTTCTGAGCACGTCGCACTCCCAAACCTTCATGACCTTCCAGCCGCCGCGACGCAGCTTCCCGACGTTTCGGCGGTCGCGCTCGACGTTGCGCAAGAGCTTCGGCAGCCAGTAGTCCTCGCGGGACTTCGGGAGCCTTCCGTCGATGCACCCTTTGTGCTGGTGCCAGAAGCAGCCGTGGACGAGTATCGCCTTCCTGCGGGAGGGGAACACTAGGTCGGGAGCGCCCGGCAGGTCGCGCCTGTGCAGGCTGTAGCGGTATCCCAGCCCGTGGAGCATGCGGCGGATCAGCATCTCCGGCTTGGTGTCCTTGCTCCTGATCCGGCTCATGTTCGCGCTGCGCCGGGCGGCGGAGATCGAATCCATAAGTGGCCTTTCTGGCCCTCCAACCATTATTATGGCCGCATCGTGCCAAAGCCTCCCGCCCTCGGTCAAATCCACGAGCAGATGCTCGCCCTGCTGAAGGAGCACCCGGAGGGCCTCTCCGAGGGCGAGATGCGTGCCGCTCTTCACCTGTCCTCGGAGGAGCAAGTGCAGTTCGGCCGGCGGCGCAGGGACTTGCACTATTATTACCGGATCGGTAAGAAGCGGATAGGCGCGAAGGTTGTTTACATATACATAGGCCCGCGTGAGCAGCCGCTCGACGCAGCGCCCATCAGTAGCAAATTGCGAGCGCAGGCAATCCATGCCGCCCACGGGCGCTGCGGGATGTGTGGTCGCACCATCGAGAAGCACGGCATCTCGCTCGTGGTGGATCACAAAATTCCTCGCGAATGGGGCGGCAAGACCGAGCCGGACAACCTCTGGGCGATCTGCGAGGAGTGCAACCACGGCAAGAAGAATCTGTTCGCATCGGTCGATTCCGCCGCGATGCGCTCCGCGATCAAGCACGACAGCGTGCATGTCCGCATCGGGGAGCTTCTGAAGGCTGCGGGCGTCGGCGTGCCGGTGCCGAGCATGTGGCTGGACATCGCCGCAAACCAAGATGAGTGGCGGAAGCGTCTTCGTGAGCTTCGCTATCTGGGCTGGGCCATCAAGGCAAGCAGGGCGGGCATTCCGGGTGGACGTTTCCAGTCAGCGTACACGCTGGAGAAGTTCACCGAATGGCCGCCGGACCCGACCGGGTGGATTCGGCAATACGAAAGATCGCGGAAGGAGCGAAACCGTTCAAGCACCAGATGAATTCTGCTGACTGGGAGGGAAGGAGAGTATGGCGATAAAAGATCGGAAATCAACGATTCAAGCTATCGGTTGGGTGCGAGACATGGAACAGTCCAAATTGCTCGATCTCAACCCGCCGTACCAGCGTCGCAGTGTCTGGAACAAGGATTACAAGCAGTTTTTTATCGACAGCATCCTGCGGAACTACCCTATTCCGCCCATCTTTGTGAACCTCGAAATCAAGAAAGATGGCACGACGATATACCACGTCATCGACGGCAAACAGAGATTGCTATCGCTCTTGGAATTTATCAGAGATGAATTTGCACTCTCGGAGAAATACTCCAGTGACATCGCGCCGGGGCAGTATTTCAGTCAGTTGGATTCCGCGATTCAGAGAAGCTTCTATAGCTACTTTCTACCCTTTGAATTGTTCACTGAAATCACCAACGACGTCGTCGTCAACATTTTCGACCGCTTTAATAGAAACGTCCAACGCCTAAATGATCAGGAACTAAGGCATGCCCGTTACGGTGGCGTTTTTATTACAACGATGGAGCAGTTGGCAGACGACCCATTCTGGCAAACATTGCATTTCTTTAGTCTCGCGGACACCCGCCGCATGAAGGACGTGGAGTATATATCTTTGATATTCACGCTCACGATGGATGGCATTCAGGAAGGGGACGATCTTGATGGAAAGTACGCTGAACTCGATGAGGAGTTCCCCGATGTCGGCACGCACATGGCGCGCTACAACGCCGTAAAAGCCATTGTGCTGCGATTTTCTGATC
Source organism: uncultured Acidobacteriota bacterium (assembly GCA_963715685.1). GTDB lineage: Bacteria > Acidobacteriota > Terriglobia > Acidiferrales > UBA7541 > Palsa-295. The sequence continues at coordinate 158,470 of OY970264.1, forward strand.
TCGTGCAGCAGACTCGGTTCCGTAACAAAGCTGATTTTTATTCACTGTGGTCAGCCCTCCTAGACTTCGCCGATGCGCCGGATACGATTGATTACGCCGCCACTGCAACTGCATTACGCGAATTTGCCAACAGGGTCAACCAAGTCCCTGACGCAGAAGACGCCGCAGCGCTTGGAGATGATGCGGTGGCGTATTCGCAGGCAGTACGCGCTGGCACAACCAAGCGCGAGAACCGCGTTACGCGCAAAGAGCGGCTGCTCGAACATATTGCCACCGCGTAAGGACTCCGATGATTTTGCCGGGAGACTTTGTGCAAGCGTACAACCGGATGTATCCCGTGTTCGAGCGGCTCAGTGCAAGATGTGAGCCATTACTACGCGGGGCTGCCACGGAAGCTGGCGGTCGCCTATCCCATTGGCGCATCAAGGCTCAGGAGAGTCTCTTCCTCAAGACAGAAAAGAACGGACCGACGGACCCGTTTACTGAGACCGAAGACATTTTTGCAGCGACCATTGTGGTTCCGAACGAGCGGAACGTACCGAATGTCGAAGAAGGGCTGAAGAGCAGGTTCTTGGTCGTGGAGCGCAGGGCGCAACGGACAAGAAGGCCGGATGAGTTCGGGTACGACGATATTCACATGATCCTCAGGCTGAAGCCAGAGCCGGGCCGTTCTGACCCCGAGATCGAGCGGTTGACCATCGAAGTCCAGATCAAGACCTCGATGCAAGCGGCGTCATCTGAGATTTCGCACGACCTTGTATATAAACCGCCTCTACTATCTTGGAAGAAGGTTCGGCTGGCAAGCCGCGTAAGAGCACTCGTCGAAACAGTGGATGACCTGTTAGCCAGAATCGCAACTGAAGTCGATGCGGAAGACGGGGCGGAACACTACAAGCCGTTCAGCGACCGCAACAAGGTTATCAATGCGTTGACTGAGATTTTGCCGGAGCCGCAGCTACCGACCGACAGAAGAAGATTGGCGGTCACGGTCGAGTCGTACCTACGTGATTGCCAACCGCAAGTATCGGTTGATGACCTCGTGACTATGCTGCGCAATCCGGTTCACGCGTCTATCATGGCGCAAGCTTCGCTTTCCCCTGCACAGAAAGTATTTGTCGTCCTGATCAAAGAGGGCAATTTACTCGCGACCGCTGGCGACCTGACCACTTTGAGAGGAGATCGGCGGTACGTCATAAGCTCAGAGATGATGGCTCTGTATCCCGAATTGAAAGCCGTGCCTGAGGCGCGTCGGGTCGGGTTTCCGCAAACATAAACGGGGTGCAGCCTGTGATCTGAACCGCCAGCATGGATTCGGCTCTTAGCCTGCCCGCGCAAGCTTTGTGCGTGGTCTCGCAAGGACGTTCGAGATTTGCTGAGCAAGCGCTCGCGCCAATGGCGGCGGCACTGCGTCCGACACCAGTCGAATCTGATCTGACAGGGTTCCCTTGAGCACGTAGTCGGAACGGAACCCTTGCAGCAGCATTGCCTCGTAGATGCTGAGCCGCCTCTTGCCGGACGGATGTATATGAACCTCGCGGTGCCCGTAGGCGACCGTCCAAGATGGCTTGCCCCATTCCAGCACGCGGAACGGGCGTCCCTTGATGTCGCCCTCCTTCAGGAACCCGTTGAAGAACTTCTCCGACCTTGGCTTAAGGCACCAGTGGTTCTGGTGGAAAGGGATTTGGTCGGTACCCATCCCCCGCTCAAAGATTGCCGGGGGCGGCAGGCTGCCGATGATCTCGCGCACCGTCTTCCTGCTCGCGGGGTCGCCCTTGGGGAACTCGAATTGCGCTTCCTTGTGCTTCTTCCTGTTGAAGCCCACCACGAAGACCCGCTTCCTCACCTGCGCGACGCCGAAATCCTGCGCGTCGAGTTGACCCTCGAAGATCGTGAAGCCTGCTGACTCGAACAGGTTCTTGAAGTAGGCGAAAAGCTCGGAATGTTCCTTGTGCTTCAGCCCGAGCACGTTCTCGAACACGAAGAAATCCAGCCCGTAGTGCTTGTTCAGTTCGGAGAGGATATGCGCGTAGTTCTCCGGCAGCTTCCGTCGCGGGTCGTCCGACCGCTTGTAAACGTTGCTCATCGAGAAGGCTTGGCAGGGCGGGCCGCCGATGACCCCGATGGGACGAACTTCCAGCGGCAGTTCGGAGAGGCGCTCGACCGCGTAGCCGTTCACCGCCTCAGACAAGTCCTTCTTGAGGACGCGCACCCCCGGATGGTTGTGCTCGAAAGTCAGGCAAGCGGCGCGATCTACGTCCATCGCGAGCACGGGGGAGAACCCCGCCTGCGCGAATCCCTCGTCGAGGCCGCCCGAGCCGGAAAAGAGGCTCACCACGGGAAGTGTGTGCGTCAGCGCCGCTCCTTTGTGGCTTTTGTTAGATTGCGGTTCGGATTGTAGCATCGGCGAGCGGCCCCCAAGCCGCTGAAAATAACCAGACTGTCGAAAACTTTGACTTCGCGTTGAATGCTCAGTCGGTGAACCTTCGATGATCGCGCACCTTCGCGTAGCTGACGGCAAGCTCTTGACCGAGCCGCATGTCGGTCGCGACAATCGGCTGCGAGTCGAGCTTCCCGAACACGAGTTCCCGCTCGTCGTCGCTGTCATCGACGAGCAGCCACATCCACTCCGACTCGCCAGAGTGGTCATCAACGACTTCGAACTTTACGTGGTCGCCGCTTCGGTATTTGCCCATCGGATCGGATTCTATCATCGTGCCTCCGCTGCTCGTGAACCATAAGGAGGAAGCAAAGCATTATGGTCGTTCCTTCGCACGCTGGAGTATTTCCATGAGCCTCATCATCCCCAACGTGTCCTGCGCACAATACTCCAGCAACGCTCTTCGAGTTCGCTCGCGCTCGGCTTCCCCACAGTTGTCCCTAATGAGCCTGTCCCAAGCCAGTCCAGCGGCCTGCCCGTCCGCGACTTCCATGCCGCCGTAGGTCATCTCGGGCACGAGCGCAGGAAGCGTAGATTTCAACGAGTACGAGCCGCCGAACGCTGGATGGTAAACGTGCTCCCGAACGATGGGCAGCAGATCGAACAGGCGGTGTTGGATTCCGTTGATTCGATCCGCGAACTCAGGAAGCCAACTGCCCAGTTCCGAAAGGCGCTGAGCCTCGAACGAGGAATACACGACGATGCTTCCGCTTCTGCCGAGCGTTGCGCAGAGCGAGTCAATGAACTCACGCCGGAGATCGCTGGCATCTGTGGCAAGAAACTCGTAGTGTTCCGGCTCTGTGCCCGCTTGTCGCTGCACATGAACTGACCATTGAAAAGGCAAGTGGTCGTAGGGCCGCATTCCCACGAACGTCGGAATTGCCCGGTTTAATGTCTCGAAATCAGCGAAGTACAACGGGTACGCCAACCCGTCCAACGAATCACGAAGTTCAAGGCTGAACCACGGCTCGCCAGTCTGCACGCAAGTCGCAGCACGGCGTTGAATGTCGGTCAACTCGAAATCGTGAGGGATGTCCCGAATTGATTCGACGCCCATCTCCTCAAGCGCCTCGACCACGCTGGCGTGGAGGCGCGGTAGGAATCCGATGTGATCCTGCGGGCGCGGCGGATTGCAGCGCTCGAAGAATTCGCATGTAACGGGATCGGTGCAATGCCGCCCCGGAGCGATCTCCGGTGGCTGTGGCATGCCGAGAACCGTGAACTCGGATCGAAGCCGGAAGGTGATTTTGGGCTGCGATAGCCCGACTCGCCGAGTCAGATTGCGTATACGGAAAAATTGTCGCGGGTCGATGTCGCCGCCCGTATAAACGTAGTTCCTGTTGACATGCGCCAAGCACGCCGAAGCGACATCCAGCCCGAACCCGGAAACAACTCGGTACTGGATGCCCACATCATCGAGATGATGATCCTTGATGTCGGTCGTGGATTTCACTTCGATGAGACGCCATCGACCGTCCCTGCGCCGCTGCAAAATATCGACGCGCACGAGCACGCCGCCGTGCTCGAAGGTGCCTTCGAAGATTGCGGGGACGTCGGGATTCGCGATTAGCTCTCGCGTGGCGCGAATTGCCTGATCTAGCCCGCCGCCGCTGCGAACCTCGACACCGCCCGGAAAAAGCTGACGGGCGAGCATGTGGACCTCGCGCCCCTGCTCGATGATCGCCTCGGCCGCAGCATCCGGCTCTTCCGCGAGTTCCGGCTCGTGGGCCTGCAAGTAGAGCCGCTTGAGGCATTGACAGCCCGCGACAAACCTCGATTTGCTGAGTTTGATGGTCACCGCAGCGCCTCCTCGCGCTGATAGCTTGCGCTGGGAGAATCCGCCCGCAACTCGTTTTTCCCGCTGCGCAGCCAGCGCATTACCCAGAGGAGGATGACCGGGGCATACGCCGCGAACGGGAACAACTCGAAGCCGACAAATAGTTTCGCTGGCTGGGGGAGCGGGACATAGCTCCATGCGTAGAAGTACGAAAACCCCAAGATGTACGAGGCGAACAGAGCCGCGAACACGTAGACAGTCGCTTTCAAGACCGTGCAGAACATGCCGCCGTGAGCCTCGCGCCACTTGCACCCGAACACGCCCACGTCGCGTCCCGCTCCTTTCCACTGCCGGATGCTGTGCCAGTGGACGGAAATCGCCATGAAGAAGGCACACGACCACGGCGCTGCAAAGAAAAAAACGCAGCCCATCAGGGAGTAGTCCCCGCTAGGGTTTCGCAAGATCAGAATGGCAGGGAGCACGAAGAGGACAGCCGGGAAGAGCGCCATCACGCTGACGAGTCCGATAAATTGCAGCACGTTCGCGATAACACCCCAAACCAGCGCACGGGCTGTACCGAGGATGTCAATCGCGACCGACTCTCCAGATTGCAGTTTCATGGTGTGCCCCTCCCGGTGCGTATTGCTAACCGTTTCCGAGGATGACCATCGCACCGCCGCAGGACTATCTCTGATAAGGCTGAGGGTGGGCGTTCTGCCCTGAGTGTACAAGCACAGGGCGTCGAAACAGCGCGAGCGCCCGCAGGAAGCGGTATGTGCCGTCAGCGTGCATCATTGGCTGTCGCCATCGGGCGCACACTTCGGGCAATAGCGAACCAGAGGGCGCTTGCTTTCCCCCTCGTCGCTGCCGTCGTCGCCGGGCGGGTACATGTAGTACCACCCGTCGCCGCCGCCATCGTCATGCAGCGTGTAGACGACATGGAGCCTCGGCTGGAAGCAGGCAAGGTTCGGTATCGGCTTGCCGTTAACCATCAGAATCTGGTTCTGCGCCCCGCGAATCGCCGTGTCGCAATAGAAGTAGATGTCGTCGCCCGATTCGTCCGTCGTCTTTATCACGCGAATCCTGCTCTGGCTCCAGTCGTTCCAGACGACGCCCTGATCCACCACGTCCACCATGAGGTAATTGAGATCGGGCTTGGGGGCGGTCGGCTGCGACGCGGAAGCGTCAGGCTCGTGCGCGGCCGGTTCTTGCGACGGAGCCGCAGCTTTAGCATTCTGGTCTGGTGTAGGAACATGTTGTGGTGAAGCCGCCTGCACGGCGCTTGGGACGTCTCTTCGTGGCTGTGTTCCGCAGCCGGGCACCATGAACAGGACTCCCAAGAAAACCAACAGAACCGCCTTTTTTGTCATCGTCTCCTCGCAAAGTGGCGTTCAAACAACGTCCAGCGCCTCTCAGTCCTAAGTGTGAACCTGCGGTTACCGACCCCCGAATAGTCCATTGGTACGAGTGTGCCCAATCGTACAGCTAATCTGCTCGTGGTGTTTTTGCTCGTGTGCCGTTACATAGGCACGCGTGGTCAACTACTCCAAGTTCTTTCGCGCCCTCGGGCAAAGGGTGAAGAAGCTCCGCGAGGACTCCGGTCGCACGCAGGAGGACATGATTTCGCTAGGGTTCTCCGCCCGGCACTGGCAACAGATCGAGGCGGGCCGCCCGATCACCATGACGACCCTGCTGCGCATCTGCGACGTGTTCAAGGTTCGCGCCGACCGCCTGATCCGAGGATTGGATGAGGGCGTCTATAAGAAGTGAGCGAGCCGGGTCTCCGCTGGGTCGGGCGAAATGGCGAGAATCAACCTAGTTCGTGCGACACGAACCTTCGCACGACCCTGTAATTGCCCGTCGAAATGTCGCCAAGCACCGCCTCTTCGATGAACAGGCGCGTGCCCACGGTGTAGGTGAGTTCGCTCTGATCCTGAAATCGGACGTGGATGTAAAGCGAGCCTTCAACGAATTCGTGTTCGATCCAATCCACCGCCTTCCCATGAACGCCGGGGTACTGGCTTCCTCGATCTGTTTTGCTCACGCACTCGCCTCCGATGGATCGTTAAGATTGGTATCGGTTCATTAATTGTTCCGACGATGTTCGATAAGGCTGGCAGCGGGGCTTCTGCTCTGGGGGGTGCCGCAAGAAGACCCGCAGATCGAAGCGCATCCAGCCGTTGATGTGAAACCGAATCAGAAAACCGTCAGGCGCATCGAGCATTAGCGTTCTGAGACCGCGCCGCGCAGTACACAGTTCCGACCGACAGCCCCATCGTGCGAGCTATCGAGCGCCACGAATGCCCTGCGGCTCGGAGAGAGTTGATTCGAGCAACATCGACAGATTTCGTAGGACGCCCGAGGCGCTTGCCTTTGGCTTTGGCGTTCCTGAGTCCGGCTCGCACGCGCTCGGCGATCAGGTTCCGCTCGCCTTCGGCGACCGCTCCGAGAATCGTGAAAACGAGCTTTCCAGTGGGTGTGTTGGTGTCCACCTGCTCGCAAAGCGAAACGAACTGGATGTCGAGTGCGTTGAATGTCTCCAGTGCTCGGCACAGGTGAGACACCGAGCGGCTGAAACGATCAAACCGCCAGCAGACAACCACGTCGAATCTCCGGGCGTGAGCGTCGCCCATGAGGCGATTCAACGCGGGCCTCGAATCCTTCTTGCCGGAAACGCCGTTGTCCACGTACAGGTCAAATACCTGCCAACCTCGGCGCTCGCAATACTCGGTGAGTTCGCGGGTTTGCACCGCAGGGTCTTGACCGTGACCCACCGTCGAAACTCTCGAATAGACCGCTGCCGACAGCTTCCGAGGAGCGTGATCATCGTCTCGGACGAGTTGCAATTCCACAAAGCCTCCTTTGTTGCCCCGGCATCTTTGCCGAACCCGTTCAAAAACCCTGTGCGGGGCGCTCAGGGAGTCGTTCCAGTCTCAAGTAGACTCGATCCCTTCCGGCGACCAGAAGTGCCCAAAATCCCCGCCGTCCAGCATTCACTTCTTGCCATTGGAAGAATCGGAGGGCAGTAGCGGCTTTCCGAAAAATGCCTTCACCTCGACCTTGCCCGTCGTCCGGTCTCGGGCAGTAATTGTGCTGATGTTACGGCTGGCGTTGACGATCACGCTTTTGTTGTCGGAGAAATAGGTCTCCATCCAGCCGATCACCTTACCGTCGTTGTCTTTGCTAATGAGCATTCGGTTTTCCGTTCGTGTCCACTATCGGGATTGGGTGATTCTGCGAGCACAGCGGGCAACGCTTCGGGAGGTCATAGCTCGTCAGGGTAATAAGCGGCTGCGCTTCGCACACGAACCGCAAGAGTCGGCGCTTCCCGTCGATGCGCTCGGCAAAATGCCGCACCCGAACAGAACTCTTTCCTCTTGAATCGTTGCGGCGTTGGTTCTCCATCAGACCTCCACATGAAACGGGCGTGCCGCTCTCTGCCGTCGCTTGCCAGACCTGTTGCGGGCCTCGTCTCTCATCGCCTGCCCGCCTTCTGCCGCTCGTGCGCCTTTCGCAGCGCCGCATCGAAGCACGGCTCGCACATGCCGCCTGTCTCGCCGCCCTCGCCCTCCGTGAACCGATGGCCGCACGCCGGGCACTTGAACTCAATTCCGGTCGAAGGGCGACCTTGACCGCTGGGATGGAGCGGGACAGCTTCCGCCCCGCACTTGGCGCACTTCTCGCCGAGGGCCTCGTCGCACTGCACGCACACACGGGTCACGAGCGCCCCCGCATGGGGCGGAACTGAGTCAGACTTGCGATTGCTGCTGATGCTGCGAACGAAAACAGGAGCGCGAATGCGAGGGGACGAACGACTGCTACAATCCGACTAGCCATTGCAGCCTCCTAACAGGTTGCTTGGTCAGGGGCGTCGCGGTGCTCTAACACCGTGGCGTCCCGCTACTTCAGTTCCTTAGCTCGCTTCTTCAGGTACACGTCAATCGCACGGCGGATCAGTTCGGCAAGCGGAGCGCCCGTCTTGTCGGACAGCTTTTGCAGCTTCTTGACCTGCTCCTCTTGGAGGAAGAGGGCTGTCCGCTTCATGGTCACATAGTGCCACACAGGCATATATATGTCCATAGGCCGTTGGGACTAGAACTTGAGGCGGCAACAGTCGAACGCGGGTTTCCGCACCAGTTCCGCCTTGTTCCTCGCCCACTCACCGGCAGCCCCGAGTGTGGGGGATTCTATGACGCCTTTGCTAGACTACTGGGTGTTTAGACTTACCCAAAGAGGTGCCGGGCTGGGTGCGGTGCATCCGCTCGAAAAAGGAGCAGGTCGCATGAAGCAGAGAGATAACCCTGAACACGCCGCTGGAGCGTCCCAAGCCTATGAGAATGTGAACAAGAGATTGGCATCGGCGCTTGGCGTTCCGCGAAAGCGCACGGGGCGTCCAAGCAAGGACTTTGAACTAAACGCTAAGCGCGTCGAGTATCGTACCCAGCTTTTGAAGATTCATGACGAGGAAGCAAAAGAGGCGGGAAAGCCGATTCGCCGCCCACGTCTCGACAAAACACGAAAACGCTCACTGCCCCTGCCGTAGACCATCTGGTCAGCCACAGGGTCAGGGAACAGTGACAGGCAAACGAAGAAGCCAACGTAGACTCCTGCTCGCGATGGCGACCCGGACGGCAGCACGCAAAAGCTCGCCGAGCGACTGCTGATTTTCGGTCATATAATTTGCAGCTATGAGGCAGCTACCCACCGCACGAAGTCTGAGCGAAGCAGTGCGTCGGGTGGAATGGGTGTTCGGCATCAACTTCTAATTCCGCTCGCTCTAATCGGCTAAATCGAACTCAACCGAATTCTCCACAAATGCCGCAGTGACAGTTGCTGGCGTGCTGACCTCCAAAGTGCCCACATTTTGGGCAGCGACAATTTGACGCATGCTTGCCCCCGAAGTAAGGACAACGCGGGCATCGACAGTTACTCGCGTGTTCGCCGCCAAAATAGGGGCATTTCGGGCACCGACAATTCGAACGGTGTTTGCCACCGAACTTGTACAACTCGATCTTTTCGTCGTCGCTCAAGGTACTCCAGTCCCTGCGGGTTTCCCGATCAGGTCGTTTTTGTCCAACGAAGCCAGAATACTTAAAATTCGCGGATTCTGCGGCTGGTCATTCATTCGGACGAGAAACGCATTACCTCGATGCAGCGAGTTTGCGATTGCATTGTCCGCTTGCGCCCAGTATTTGTCGAAGAAATCTCTACGGTTCTCGCAGTAGGTCTGAAATACCACTTTCTGCGTGTCCCGCGTCACAACCTTCGTCCTATAGATCAAAATTATGACTTCACCTTTTGCAGCCGTATACATCTTTGCAGCCTTGCCGCTGTTATTTCTTGTTCGTCCAATCTTTCCGGGCTTGTAACCGTCATCCTCGAACTGCGGCGACTTCGCCGCAGCCTTTGCATCTCTATCAACGAAGGTCGCAATTTCTGACGAGCAACGATCAATTTTAACTACCTCAACCCGAGGGCGTCCGCCGAGCTTCTTGCGGAGCCGAAGCACTTGCTTCCAAAGATCGATGTTCTCAGCCGCACGACCATGTAAAGTGCGCCAGTCATTCCGCGACCAATTCAGCGAATAGCCATAGCCTTCGCACACGTACTTAGAGTCGGTCACGATTTGCACATGCTGGACACCGATGTCATCACCCTCTTCAAGAATCCACTCGTGTGCGAACAGGCACGCACGCAGTTCCATCCGATTATTGGTCGTGTGAAAGTATCCACGGGATTCCAAGCGTTCGTCCGGTTTTCCCCAATCAAACGGAAACTCGCACCATGCCGCGAATCCGCCCGCCCCGCCCACGTTTCTGGGGCATGCACCGTCCACATAAAGTTTCAGTGCGCGAAGGTCTAACATTTATACGTCTCGTTTCTGAAACAAAAAGAGAATGACGAATGCCGACTGGTCTAGTGCTCAGGAACGCGCTCATTCTTCTTGTCGTGTCCCTTGCAAAACTCCATCACTGCATCACGGATCAAGCGGAGATCGATACTCCGCCTCGGGGATTGCGCCCACCCACTCCTCGCCCCGAATCAACGCCAGCCCCCAGCGCGACTGCCTCGTACAGAGTGGACGCCGTGACCTGCACGATGTGATCGACGCCGTCCCTGTCGCAGATCGCGACTCGGCACGATCTATCGCCATCGAGCGCAGGACAGCAGGTTTCGCCTCGTGTCGGGTTTCGGCTCCAATCCGCGAATCTCATTGCCGTCGAACACGAAATCGACCTGCCGCAGGCCGCGCTTCGGAGTGCGTCGGACAGGGTAGCGGCTGCCGTCCAGTTCGACGGCCGTGGCGTTCTCGATTACGGTTTGACGCCAGACTTCGATCAGCGTTTGCTCGAACGAAAGCTTCATCGCAAGATTCGCATCCTGAGAATTGCACGCTCGGCGTGCTTTCGGTCAGTAATATACTTGCCGATTATGACTGATCTCGGGACAGACGAGCACAAGGTAGCCTTGAAGGCAATCTCTCTTCCCGACGCCGCTGTCGCAAGAGCACCTGAGGACACCAAAGAGCTTGTCAGCTTGTGTCGTGCCGGACGGCTGTACGAGATCGAGAGATGGATAGCTGCCGGGAAGCCGCTGGACATTCCTGCCAAATGCGGGAGCTTGCTCCAAGTCGCGGTGCATACCGGGTTTCACAGTCTGATCGAGCTTGTCGCGAAGCATGAGATCAACCAATCATCGAAAAATGCTGCTCTCGCGGACGCGGTTTCTCTGCACAGGCTGGATTTCATACAGTTGCTCGCGGAGAACGGCGCGGACGTGAAGTCCGTCCCGTTTTCAGACGTCCTGCTGGAATGGAATCCCCACATCTTTCGTTTCTTTCTGGAGCGCGGCGCTGATCCTGTGGAGGGGTCTCCATTCGCGGTTGCATTCAGCAACAAGATCAGAACCGCATTGGGCCCGTTCGTCGAACTGAAGCGGTCGCGTCCCGAACTGTCCGCCGCGCTTCAAGAGCAGGCGGATTGCGCTCTCCGATACTTCTGCGGCAAGAGCGACATGAAGTGGATAAGCCTCATGCTGTGGGCGGGAGCGAACCCGCGCTCTCTTGGCCCGAATCTCGATAAAGATTACACGAATGACCCCGAGTGCTTCACGACTGCCCTGAGGGAAGCAAGCTATTCGGGAAACGTTGAGGTTCTGAAGAAACTCAAGCCTGATCCCCAACGGGACGACCTGAACGATTTGCTCCATTGCGCCGCCGTCTCGGCTCGCAGCGATGCCATCAGGTACCTGCTGGAGGTCGGAGCAAACCCAAATGACAAGCCCAACGGAGGCTCCTCGGCATTGGATACCTGCTTGTGGCACCTAAATTTCGGCTCTTTTTCTCCGTACTACAGAAAGAGCCTCAGGTCGAAGTATGAAGTCTCCAAAGGGCTGGATTCTGCCCGAGAATTGGCCGCCCACGGGGCGATCTGGAACCCTAATGATCAGCGTGCCTTCAATGATATTCGCCGAGCCTTGTACGGATGCGAGCCTGAAGTGACGATTGAACTGCTTCAGATATTCAAGAAGCACAACGCTTGCCCTCAGGACCGGCTCAAGGAGTTGCTCTGCAAGCCTCGCATGAAGGAGCATCTCGCCTCGCAGACCTACTGGCTCACGCGCCTCGGCTTGAAATATGAGGAGAAGCAGAATTCGAAAGAATGGACGCCTCCTACGCACCTCCTCGCCCAGTACAACCGTGCAGAGTTGTACGAGAAAGTCTGGTCGCAGCCAATGCGGATTCTCGCCAAACAGTACAACGTTTCCGATGTCTACCTCGCGAGAGTCTGCCGACTGTTACGGGTGCCGTTGCCGGGCCGAGGGTACTGGGCAAAGAAGGGTGCGGGAAAGGCTCCGAAGAAGCGTCCGCCGTTGCCCCCGATCCCTATCGAGAAAGAGCAGCGGGTGAACAACTGAATGGTCTCATGGGCGCTCCAACGTTAGCGACACCTAGTCAGCGACGTTTAGATTTTTTACTCCGAACGCTGGAGCGCCCATGGAGATCAAACAACTTGGCGGTTTGCTTGTCAAGATTTTGGGTTCGTGACGACGGGCTTGCGGTCTGAGTCATCCCAAGTGGGGTGCTATCCACGTCGATTCCGCGCTATAGTTACGCCCGTTGGTTACATTTGTGGTTACATTTTGGGGCAAAAATAGTGCCATTTTTGATGGAAAAATCGGGGTCAATACTCGTAAGCGGCTTGTTCTAAGTGGCGCGGGAGAATCCCCCCCTCTCCGCCATTCATTCAAACCATTCGCGTCAGCGAGGTCCCTTCGGGGAGCACGAATGCCGCAATCCCTCACCAGCGTTCTCGAATTCGTGCTGCTGACCGTTACCTCGATCTTCGTTTTGGTGGACCCGTTCGCCGTCGTTCCCATGTTTCTCGCCATGACAGTCGATTCGCCGGAATCTGAGCGCAGGGAGATGGCGCGGCGTTCGGCGTGGACATGCGCGATCGTGCTGTGCCTGTTCGCGGCGGCGGGCAGCCTGATTTTCAAGGCGTTCGGCATCACGCTCCCGGCGTTCAAGATCGCGGGAGGAATTATTCTGCTTCAGATCGGCCTGGACATGCTGCAGGCGCGCCAATCAGCCACGAAAACGACTCCCGAAGACGAAAAGGAAGGCGCGGAGAAGGCCGACGCCAGCATCATCCCGCTCGGACTGCCCATGCTGGCCGGCCCCGGAGCGATTTCAACCGTCATGGTTCTGGTGGGCGTATCGCACTCGATTTGGCAGCACGCGGTGGTTTACGCCACGATCGTTTTTACTTCCTTTGCCTCGTACATGGTCCTTTCCGGCGCGGACCGCGTGCGGCGATATCTCGGCGCAACTGGAATTCGAATCATGACGCGGCTCATGGGGCTTCTCCTCGTGGCGCTAGCGGTCCAGTTTGTCGCCAACGGACTGATCGACTTCGGTGTGATTAAGCCGCTGGCGTCCAAATTCTGAACACCGCTTATGACGGCTTGCGGCACAGAAGAGTCGTGAGCGTGTGCGTGAGGATTGCCGGCGAAGCTCCGCTGGAGTCTTTCGACCGCCAGGCCACGAAGCCATCGGGACGAACGAGGACGGCGCCTGACGGCGTCATGCCGTAGGCGTTCGGAAGATTTCCGCTAGGATCGGTGAGTCCATCCGCGCCGATTTCATGAACATCGAGCGCAATGCCCAACTGCCTGGCACCAGCGCGACCGCTCTCGCACCAAACATTTCCCTCCGGGCCGGCAAGCAGCACGAAATTTCCGCCAAATAAATCGAGCGTCGAAGTCTTCTCGCCGCCTCGCTCCAGGAAGACGTGAGGCGCGCGCGTGCCCGGCCTGCCCTTTGTCTCGCGCGGATTCTCGTGCGGCGCCCCATCGTCCGCGCCTTCGGGAATCACCGCTGCCGAGTGATAGCAGTAACCAAGCTCGATATTGAGGTCGTTCTGTATCGCTTGCATATCGTCGGAGCGCAGATACGGAGCGGACCGCGTGACGTATCGCGAGTACGCCTGTTCGACGGTGAACGCCGCCGCAGGGCGACGCTCGGGATCGTACGTCGAAAGAAGCTTCGGGCCGGCGGCGCCTTTCAGCACCAGCGCGAGTTTCCAGGCGAGATTGTGCGCGTCCTGAACGCCCGTGTTGCCTCCAAAGCCGCCGCTGGGCGGCATCACGTGCGCCGCGTCTCCGACGAGAAAAATGCGGCCTTGCTGGAAACGCTCGGCGGCGTCGGCGGTCGCGTCCCAGTGCATCACGTTCTCGATCGCAATCGGCACGTCGCGGGAGCCGAGAGCGGCGTAGAGCATTTCGAGCGCGCGCTCGTTCGTCAGGTCCTTCGATACGTCCGTGACGGGGTTCTTGGGATCGCCCAGCCAATGGACCGCGAGAAACCCTGACGTGAACGGCTTCTCGATCCGGAAGAATCCACTCAGGGTTGAATTCAATACATAGATGACACTCAAACTGCGCCCGCGGAGAAGTGGGGCCACGTCGCCGCGGAAATAGATCGTGATGCTTTTTGAGAACACGCCGTGCCCGAGCATCCGGATTCCGAGGCGCTCGCGAATCCGGCTATGGCTGCCGTCGGCCGCGATCATGTAGCGCGCGCGCACGGTGGAGGTCTTGCCCGTGTCGCGCTCGCGGATCTGGGCGGTGACGCCGGTTACGTCCTCCTCGAACGAGATCATCTCGGTGCTGAAGCGCAGTTGCGCTCCCAGTTCCTCGGCGCGCGACTTGAGCAGCGGTTCGAGCAGGCTTTGGGTGATGAAGATGCGGCTGCTCGGACTCACATCGCGCACACCCTCATTGAGGTTTGCGATGAACCAGGCAAGTTCCTTGCCGGCGAGCGTCTCGACCGCCATGATGGCGCCGTCTTGCACGAACTGCTCATCCGACTTCCGCAGTACGATCTGCTCGACGCCGACCGTGCGAAAAACCTCCATTGTGCGTTGCGTGATCATCGCGGCGCGCGGATGGATCGCCGTCCCTCGATGGTGTTCAACCACGAGAGCGGGAACACCGTGATGGCCGAGCAGCAGCGCGGCCGACATTCCGACGAGGCTACCCCCTACGATGAGTACGGGAACTTCGATGTCAGGCATGCCGGACACTCCCAAACCAGATCGACGGCATCGGCCTTGCTGCAGCGTGCGCCCCCGGCGCGCCGCTGCCCGACGCCTGTTTTCCCCGAATGGACCGGACGCTACCATAAATGCATCAGCGACTGCCAGAGAGGTTCGTGGAACGCCCGCTGTAACGTAACAAGTAACCAAGCCGTGTTGACACTTGCATCGCCAGACCAGTAAGATTCCGCCTCAGTTCACGGTCGTACGCTTATCCTTGCGGAGACACTCGAGCGGGAGAACAACATGAAGAGAATTCTGTGGGCCACGTTGGTTTTGGTTACATTCCTGGCGGCGGCGTTCGCGCCCACCGCAAGCGCTCAGGCGCCAAATCCGGCCGGCACGACGGCGTCGGCCGCACCTGCGGGAACGCCCGCGGCACCGCAGGGTCGCAAGAAGCGCGTCGCGATCTTCGACTTCGACTATGCCACCGTGCAAACCGCCTCGGCCGCTGCTTTCGGCACGAATATCGACGTCGGCAAGGGCATCACGGATCTCCTGGTCAAGTATCTGGTCCAGGACGGCACGTATTCCGTGATCGAGCGCCAGGTGCTCGACAAGATCATCGCCGAGCAAAATTTCTCGAATAGCGACCGCGCCAATCCGAATTCGGCGGCAAAGCTCGGCAAACTGCTGGGAGTGGACGCCATCATCGTGGGCGCCGTCACGCAGTTCGGAAACGACACGAAGAATACGAACGTCGGAGGCGGTGGGGGAGGCTTTGGCGGCTTCGGTATTGGCGGCGTTTCCCACAGCAAGACCAAAGCGATTGTAAATATCGATGCGCGCATCGTGGACATCGACACCGCGGAGATCCTGGGCGTGGCCGAAGGCCACGGTGAGTCTTCGCGATCGAGCACGGGTTTGTTGGGGGGCGGTGGAAACTGGCACGGATGGGGCGGCGGCAACGTTGACTTCGGCAGCAGCGACTTTCAGCAGACGATTCTCGGCGAGGCCGTAAAGGCATCCGTCGAGCAAATGAGCGCCGGATTGATCGCGGACGCCTCCAAGCTGTCGGTGCGGACGATCATCGTTTCCGGCTTGGTCGCGGCGGTCGACAGCGGGCAGATCGTATTGAACGTCGGTGCGAAGGCGGGCTTGAAGGTGGGCGATGAGCTTTCCGTCGAGCGCGTCACGAAGGAGATCAAGGACCCGGCAACGGGCCAGGTGATCCGCAGGCTGGCGACTCCCGTGGGCGTGGTGAAGGTGACGGATGTGGATGATATTTCCGCGGTCGCAGCGCCTGTTTCCGGCGCCGGCTTCAAAGTGGGCGACGCGGTCAAAACGGTAACGCAATAGAGCGGACGCCGCGGCCGGAAAACTGCCTGAAGCTTCCGGCCGCGGCGATTGTCATTCTTCTTCTCCCGGTATGCCGCTCTCGTGCGTGTGAACCTCGCCCTGATCCGGATCGAGTGCGTCCTCCACGCCGCTCACGACTTCCGCTTCGTATGCCTGTCCCTCTTCCGCTAGTTCCTCGACGCTCTCGGAGTCCGCGTCCTCCGCTCTCGAAATTCCTTGAATGTCGCCGGACTGCCCGCCGGAGCCCGGGCCAAGACCTTTTCCGGCCGGTGCGCTCGGCGTCTCGAGGGAATTCGGACCGCGCAAGCGCGGCTTTGCACGCTTCGGCTTCTTAGCTCGCGCCTTCTTGCCGCGAGCAAGCGCTCTCTTCTTAGCGGCCGCTTTCTTTTTGGCTGCCGGTTTTTTCTTGCGACCCTTTTTCTTTTTCGCCATGAGCCTTCATCTCCTCTTTCGTTGCCTCGATCCGGTGATTGCCGGATGCCGGGCACGCCATCAAATTCCCTCAATCCCACCGGCCTATTCCATCGGCAGGCCGACGTAATTCTCCGCGAGCGTTTGCGACGCGGCGCGGGAGCTTGTCACGTAATCCAGCTCGGCGCGCTGCCGGCGCTTGTCGAAGGCGTTGTCGGTATCGAAGAGGTGCAGCATCGACGTCATCCACCAGGAAAAGCGCTGCACCTTCCACACGCGTCGCAGGCAAGTCTCCGAGTAACTCTCGATCAAATTTCGCTTCCCGGATTTGTAGAACTCTCCCAGCGCGCGCGCGAGCACTTGAACGTCCGTGGCGGCCAGGTTCAGTCCCTTCGCGCCGGTCGGCGGCACGATGTGCGCCGCGTCTCCCGCGAGGAAAAGCTTGCCGTATTGCATGGGTTCGGCGACAAAACTGCGCATCCCCGTTACGCCTTTTTGGAGCACAGGGCCTTCCTTTAGCCGCCAGCCGTCTCCGGTTTCGAGGCGCATGTGCAGCTCGCGCCAGATTCGGTCGTCGGACCAGTTGTGGATATCTTCATCGGGTGCGCACTGGATGTACAGGCGGCTGATATCGGGTGAGCGCATGCTCAGCAGAGCAAAGCCGCGCTGGTGATAGGCGTAGATCAGCTCGTCGGAGGAAGGAGCTACCTCTGCGAGAATCCCGAGCCATCCGAACGGATAGACGCGCTCGTAGATCGTCAGCGCGCCGGCAGGGATCGAAGGCCGGCAGACGCCATGAAAGCCGTCGCATCCGGCGATGAAGTCGCATTCGAGTTCCTGCGGCTTGCCGCCTGCACGAAAGCGGATCTTTGCAGGCTTGCGCTCCTTGGCACCTTCGAAATCGTGCACGCTCACGTCTTCGGCTTCGAGGAAAATTCGTCCGCCCGCCGCAAGGCGCGCATCGAAGAGATCGGCCGTCACCCGGTTCTGCCCGTAGATCGTGACCGAGCGTCCGTTGGTGAGCTCTTTGAAGTCGATGCGGTGGCCGCGGCCGGCGAAGCGCAGCTCGATGCCGTAATGAGTCAGGCCTTCTCGCTTCAGCCGCTCGCCGACGCCCATCTCGGTGAGCAACTCGACCGTTCCCTGTTCGAGCACGCCTGCGCGCACGCGCTCCTCGACGTACACGCGGCTGCGCGCCTCGACAACGACCGAGTCGATGCCTTGCAGATGGAGAAGATGCGAAAGGATGAGTCCTGCGGGGCCCGCGCCGACGATTCCGACCTGCGTTCGCAATGCCATGTGACGTCCACCTCAAACCCGCTTCATTCTACATTCAACTTGCAATGCCGGAAGATCAATCTAGAATGCTGGCACGTCTGCCACGGGTACCCGCCGATTTGGGCGACGGGGCCAGCAACACGATGCGTACCGCTTGCGGGTGGTCCTGTGCCGCGGCGCGGCAACGGCTGGGGAAGGATTGCAATGGCGAACAAGCCAGGATTCTACGGCTGGAAGCTGGTCGGCGCGCTTTCCGCGATGGATTTTCTGAACCTCGGGTTCCCGTTTTACATCGGCGCCGTCATCAATCCTTATATGTTGCAGCACATCGCCATGAGCCGGGGCACCTACGGCCTCGGCTTCACGCTGCTCAACCTGTTCGTGGGCATTCCTTCCACGTTGGTCGCGATTTCGATCGTGAAGCGCGGCATTCGCGCCACCTACGTGATCGGCTCGGCCCTCGTCTGCATCGGCTCGCTGTTCCTGGCGTTCGCCACGACCAAACCCTGGGAATTCCTTCTCGGCTTCGGCGTCATCAACGGCATCGGCGTCTGCTTTGGCGACATCATTCCCGGCAGCACCGCCGCGGCTCGCTGGTTTGAACGCTATCGCGGCCGCGCGGTCGGCCTCGTACTCAGCGGCTCCGGCGTTTGCGGATTCGTGATGGCTCCGCTGATCGACAAGCTGCTGCGCGCGAACGGCGGCAATTGGCATCTCGGCTGGGAAATCGTCGCCGCCGGGGCCGTTCTCGCCGGAATCATCGCGCTGCTTTTCGTCAAAGAGCGTCCCGAGGATCTCGGCCAGCTTCCCGATGGCGGCGCAAAACCGGTCGCCGGCGCTCCGCCGCAACATGCTCCCAGCGCTCTGGTCACGAAATACGAATGGACGCCCGGCGAAGCCTATCGCACCAGCGGCTACTGGCTCGTCGTAATCGGGGGCTTGGCTGCGCAATTTCCCTTTTTCCTCTTCACCGCGCACTGGCTGCTGCATTTGCAGGGCGCCGGCATCCCGTCGGGTGACGCCGCATTTTCGATGGGCCTCTTCACCGTCTCCTGCATCGCCGGCCGCTTGATCGGTGGCTGGCTGATGGACACGATGACCGCGCGTTACGCCTTCATGATCGGCCTGTGCTGCTATCTCATCGGCTCGCTCGCCGCGATGCGCGTTGGCCCCGGCGCACTGCTCGTCGCCAATTCTGCCGCCGTCCTCTACGGCCTCGGCATCGGCTGGACGTTCACCTGCATGACCACCTGCATCGCGCATTTCTACGGCCCCACGGCGTTTCCAAAACTTGCCGGCACGCTGTTGCTGTTGACCTCCGGCGGCGCTTCGCCCGCGGGCTGGGTCGGCGGCAAAATATTCGACACGTACGGCGGCTACGCGCACGCGTGGCAGCTGAACATCGCCATCACCGTGGTCGGCATCGTCGCCATCCTCTTCGCCGCCATGCCGCATCACCGTACGGAAAGCAGCGCGGTTGCGCGGGCCGCATGAGCCCGGCCATCGCCTAGGAGACCCAAGTGCCCGAGAAGCCGAAATTTTACGGTTGGAAGCTGGTCGCCGTTCTTTTCACCCTCGACTTTATCAATATGGGGTTCCCGTATTACGGCGGCAGCGTGATCAACGGCTACATGATTCACGAAGTGGCGATGACTCGCAGCATGCTCGGCTTCGGAGTCACGCTGCTGAACCTGTTCGTAGGCCTTGCTGCCGTTTTCGTCGCGATGTCCATCGTCAAGTACGGCATCCGGGCGACGTTTATCGCGGGTTCCTCGATGATTTGCCTCGGCTCTTTGTTTATGGCCTTCTACGCGTCGAAGCCGTGGCATTACCTGCTTGCATTCGGCGTGATTAACGGCACCGGCATGAGCTTTGCGACACTGGTTCCCGCGGCGACTTCCGTCAGCCGGTGGTTTCGGCGCTACCGCGGACGAGCCATGGGAATCGCTCTTTCCGCTTCGGGCTTCGCCGGCTTGGGCGTCGCGAAGTTTCTTGACAGTATGCTGCGCACCGCAGGTGGCCACTGGCGTGTCGGATGGGAAATTGTCGCGGGCTCGGTCGTTCTGGCGGGATTGATTGCGTTGCTGTTTGTCAAAGAGAGCCCGGAATCGCTCGGGCAAACCGTGGATGGAATTCCGGAAGCCGAGCAGGCCCAGCCCTCGCGCACGGACGCGCTCGCCACGCAGCATCCCTGGACGGCCTCGCAGGCCTACTCTACTTACTCATACTGGCTGATCGCCATCGGCGGGATCACCACTACTTTCCCCTTTTTCCTTTTTGTGGGCCACTGGATTCTGCTCCTGCGCGATGCGGGTATTCGTCCCGCGGATGCTGCCACGGCAATGGGAGTTTTTACGATGGGCACGCTGGTTGGCCGCTGGGTGGGCGGTTTGTTGATGGACTTCATGAATTCGCGGCTTGTTTTTGCGCTCGGCTTGAGCGTCTATTTCATCGGTTCGTACCTGGCGATCACCGTGCGATCGGACGCGGTGATGATCGCGTACGTCGCTTCCATCCTGTACGGCATCGCCTATGGTTGGACGTTCAGTTGCGTCAGCACGATCACGGCGCACTATTACGGGCCCGCAGCTTTTCCGAAGCTGTACGGCACCATGACGTTCTTGATTTCCACGTTCGCCTCGCCCGCGGGCTACGTCGGCGGAGTCATTTTCGATAAGTACAAAAACTACACGCGGGCAATCGAACTGAATTGCGTGTTGGCTGCCGTCGGCATCATCGCGATCGCGTTCGCCGTGATGCCCAAACCGCGCAGCGAAGTAAGCGCAGCGGTGGCTCAGCAAGAGTTGGCATAGAGTCCGGTGGTAATCTCAGGTTTTCGTCAGGGCACGACTTCAGTCGTGCCGTAACCATTGCAAAGTAAACGCGGCTTCAGCCGCTGAGGGATGAATTTGCCAGTGACATATAGGTTTTAGAGGAGGTTGTAAATGTTCCGCAGGCGCGAATTGCTCAAGTCGTCTTTGCTTGGCTGCGGTGCGGCGCTCGCGGGAGCTTTCTCCCGATTTCCGCTTGCCGCCGCGGATGGCGCGTCCGCAGGGCCCATCGTGGAAACGAGCCTCGGCAAACTCCGCGGTGCTTCCAGCAATGGCGTCTACTCCTTCAAGGGCGTTCACTATGGCGCTTCGACCGAAGCCTCGATGCGCTTCCTGCCGCCCGCGCCGCGACAGCCGTGGACCGAAGTTGCCGAGGCTCTCAATTACGGCGACCTCGCGCCGCAAAATCTCTCCAGCGCCACCGGCTCGGACATCCGCGTCGCCATGGGCGATATTTTCGGCCCCGGCAAAATCGGCGAAGATTGCCTCGTCCTCAACGTCTGGACGCCCAGCATCACGCGCGGCAAGCGGCCCGTGATGGTCTGGCTGCACGGCGGCGGTTACACCGGCGGCTCGGACGGCGCGCCCACCTACGACGGCACGAACCTCGCGCGCAAGCAGGACGTGGTGGTAGTCGGCATCAATCACCGCCTCAACGTTTTCGGCTATCTCTATCTCGGCAAGCTCGGCGGCGCGAAATACGCGGACTCGGGCAACGTGGGCATGCTCGATTGCGTGCTCGCGCTCGAATGGGTGCGCGATAATATCGCGCACTTCGGAGGCGATCCAGGGAACGTCACCATCTTTGGCGAATCCGGCGGCGGCGGGAAAGTCAGCGTGCTGATGGCCATGCCCCCCGCGAAGGGGTTGTTTCACAAGGCGGTCGTTGAGAGCGGCTCGACGCTGCGCGTCAGCACGGCCGATGAAGCCGACGCTGCCGCGCGAAAATTTCTAGCGCAGCTGAAAATCGCGCCCGATCGAGTGGACGATCTTGCGAAAGCTCCGATGAACGACATGCTCGCGGCGCTGCGTGCGATGACCGGACCCAACGCGATTCGCCTCGGCCCGGTGGTCGACGGCCGCTCGCTCCCGCGCCAGCCGTTTGATCCCGACGCGCCCGCGCAATCCGCGAACATCCCCATGCTGATCGGCACGAACGGCACGGAAACCACGGCGCTGCTCGGCATCGCTGATGCGTCGCTTTTCTCGCTCAACGAAGCGGACTTGCGCACGAAGCTGAAATCGTATCTGCACGTCAACGACGACGCGCAGCTCGACACGCTGCTCGCGGCGTACAAAAAATCGCAGCCGGACGCCACGCCCAGCGATATCTACTTCGCTGTCACCACCGACCGCATGATGCGCATGAACGCCGTCACGCAGGCGGAGCGCAAAGCCGCGCAGGGCGCCGCGCCCGCTTACATGTACATCTTCGCGTGGCGGAGTCCTGTGCTCGGCGGCAAGCTGCGCTCACCGCACGGCATCGAGCTCGCGTTCGTCTTCGACAACACGGACAAAACGGTCGGCATGAACGGCACCGGCGCCGATCTCGCGCCGCTCGCGGCAAAGGTCAGCGCGGCCTGGGCCGCGTTCGCCCGCACGGGAAATCCCAACGCGAAAGGCCTGCCGCACTGGCCCGCCTACGCGCCAACTGACCGCGCCACCATGGTCTTCAACGATGAATGTAAGGTCGTGAACGATCCCGGCAAGGACGAGCGCCTCGCGATGAGCGCTTTGCCAACAGCATAAGCTGAGCACGGCCGTCATTCTGAGCGGAGCGTCCCGACGCTTTATTCCTTCCCGGAGATCGGTTTTGTCGATCTCTGGGTCGGGACGCGCAGTCGAAGAATCCCTCTTCGGCGCGACGCCAAGGGGTACCTTAACAGAGCCATACGCTGCCGGTTCGTAACGGGCCGGTTACAACTGAATCTTCGAGAAGAAATAGCTCCCAACCGCAAGCAGAATCGCCGTGAGAATGCTGAGCACGATGAAGTCCGTCGCCATGCTGAACGCGAACGTGTTGCTCAGCGCGCCGCGAAGGCCGTCCACGCCGTACGTGAGTGGATTCAGACGCAGCGCGATTTGCAGCGCCTTGGGCAAGCCCGTCGCAGGAAAGAGGGCGCCCGAGAAAAAGAACAGCGGCATCACCAGAAAGTTCATGATCAGCGGAAAACCCTGCATGTCCTGCAGCACGGAACCGACGGCCGTTCCGATCGACGTGAAGAGCAGCGCGATCAGAAACATGAACACGATCGCGACCGGCAGCAGCAGCGCGCTCTCGATCCGGAATCCGGCGATCAGGCAGATCACAAACACAACCGTCCCTTGCGCCATCGCCACAATCGCGCCGCCCAGCGTGCGTCCGAAGACGATTTCCAGACGCGAGACGGGCGCTACAAGCGTTTCCTTCAGGAAACCGAATTGCCGGTCCCAGATAATCTCGATTCCCGAAAACACCGCGTTGAAGAGAATCGCCATCGAAATGATTCCCGGCGCAAGAAAATTCAAGTAGTTTCCGCCGCCCGCTCTCGCGAACATCGAGCGGAATCCGAAACCCAGCGCGACGAGAAAAAGAATCGGCTGCCCGAGCGAGCCGATAATCCGCGCGGGTGAGCGCACGTAGCGCTTGAGCTGCCGCAAGCAAAGTATGTAAATGGCTCTCATCGTCGTCCTGCTCCTCTCCAGACTCTCCCCATCATCCTCATGCGGTCGGCCGAGGTAGCTTCCTCTTCGCGGATGGCGTGTCCCGTGAGCGCGATGAAGGCATCTTCAAGCGTCGCGCTCTTCGTTTTTTCCTTCAGCTCGCCCGGCGCGCCCTGCGCCACGATTTTTCCGTGGTCGATCACGGCCACGTCGTTCGCCACGCGGTCGGCCTCGTCCATGTAATGCGTGGTGAAGAAGACGGTCACGCTCTCTTCCTTGCTCAGTTGCTGGATGTAGCTCCAGATGTGGTTGCGCGTCTGCGGATCGAGGCCGATCGTTGGCTCGTCCAGAAAAAGAATGCGCGGCTTGTGCAGCAGCGCGCGCGCCACTTCGAGCCGCCGCTTCATCCCGCCAGAAAAGTGCTTCACGAAGTCCTTCTTGCGGTCGGCAAGCCCGACGAAATCGACCAGCATGTCGATGCGCTTCTTTCGCTCGGCGTGCGGCACGCCGTAGAGGATTCCGTGCAGGTCCATGTTTTCCTGCGCCGTCAATTCGTCGTCGAGGCTCGGGTCCTGAAAGACGATCCCGAACGATCGCCGCACCTGCTTCTGCTCGCGCGTCGGATCGTGCCCATTCACGCGAATCGATCCGCTGGTCGGATCGAGGACGGTCGTCAGCATCTTGATCGTCGTGGTTTTCCCCGCGCCGTTCGGCCCGAGAAAGCCGAAGATTTTCCCCTCGGGCACCGTGAACGAGATGTGATTCACCGCACAAAAATCCCCGTAGTTCTTCACCAGGTCCTGGACTACGATCATTTCGCCCATCGCGACCTTTCTTGTGGCCTGAATGCGCCGCTCCGCTCGGGGAGGGGCGAGACAGGATACGATGTATTCAGCGGCCCGAGCAATTGGTTATAACGGCGGATCGGTGGCGGAAATTTCGCTCATCCGGTATATATTCGCGCGGAACATGAACCATCGAGGAGGTTTGCTGGCGTGAGCACAGTGCGAGAGGTGACCTACGGTGTGTTGCGCGACCTGGGGATGACCCGCATTTTCGGCAATCCCGGGTCGAGCGAGCTGCCATTCCTCAAGGATATGCCTCCCGATTTTCAGTATGTGCTCGGCCTGCACGAGCGCGCTGCGGCAGGCATGGCGCTCGGTTACGCGATGGGCCGTGGCGAAGCGGCGTTCGTGAATCTCCACTCGATTGCGAGCGCGGGAAACGGCCTTTCGGCCCTCATCGACGCGCAACTCTGCCACGCGCCGCTCGTCGTCACCACGGGTCAGCAGGACCGGCGGCAGATTCTGGCGGAACCGTTTCTCGTAAGCCGTGCTGTCGAGGTTGTGAGGCCATACGTGAAATGGGCCTACGAGCCACTGCGCGCCGAAGATGTCCCCGCAGCCATCGCGCGCGGCTATCACCTCGCGATGCAGCCGCCGCGCGGGCCGGTGTTCATTTCGGTTCCGATGGACGATTGGAACAAGCCGTGCCCGCCGGTCGTCGCGCGCAAGGTGAGCCAGTCCGTCTCGCCCGATCCCGCGGCGCTCGACGAGGTCGTCCGCGCAATCGACGCGAGCCGCAAACTCGCGCTCGTCGCTGGCTCGCAGATCGAGGAGGACGGCGCGTGGCACGACGCTATCGCGCTCGCCGAGCGATTGAACGCGGACGTGTACGCCGAGCCGATCGCCTCGCGCTGGGCGTTTCCCCGCAGCCATCGCCTCTTTCGCGGCGGATTGCTGCCCGCGCAAAAGCCGCTCGCCGATCAGCTCGCCGGTTATGACACCGTCGTCGTGCTCGGCGCGCCCGTGTTTCTCTATTACGCCTACGTCCCCGGCAACGCCATCGCGCCCGGCACGAAGCTTTTCCAGATCACGAACTCGCCGCAGGATGCGTCCGCGGCGCTCGCAGGCACGAGCATCGTCGGCAACGTCGCCATCGCCGCAAAATATATCGCCAGCCGCGTAAAGCCGGTCGAGCGTAGCGTCACTCCGAATCCACCGGCGCCTGAGCCGAAACCCGAGCATCCGATGAGCTGCGCGTATCTCTTCAGCGTGTTGAACAAACTCATGCCGCGGGATGCGATCCTCTCCGAGGAGTGCCCTTCATCGAAGGGCGATCTCGACCGCTACGTCAAGCTCGATGAGCCCGGCTCATTCTATTCCGTGCGCAGCGGCATTCTGGGCTTCGGCGTGCCGGCCGCGGTCGGGCTCCAACTCGCGAATCCCGCGAGGCGCGTGGTTTGTCCCGTCGGCGACGGCTCGTTGCAGTACTCGATTCAGGCGCTGTGGTCGGCTGTCCAGTCGAAGGCGCCCGTGATATTTCTCGTGATCTGCAACGGCAACTATTCCGCGCTGAAAGGTTTTCGCGATTTCACACAGGTCGGCAAGAATGTGCCGGGCATCGACATCCCCGGAATCGACGCCGTCAAAATCGCACAAGGCTACGGCATGAACGCGCGCGCCGTGGATAGACCCGAAGATCTCGAGCCCGCGCTCCAGTGCGCCTTCGCCTCGAAAGATCCGATCCTGATCAGCGTGAACGTGCAGCAGGGCGGCCAAAAAACGATGGGGATGGACCAGTCGGTCAACCCGCCGAATTACGGGTAGTTTCGATCTGTAGGGGCACGGCATGCCGCGCCCGGCGCAAATGCTTGGCTACCCCGACTTTTGTTTCTCAATCTCTTCACTCGCGATGTGAAACCCCGTGTTCGCGACGGGCACGCCCGCATAAATCGCCGACTGCATGAGCAGCTCTTTCAAATCGCACGGCTCGAATCCGTGCTCGAGGGCCGCGCGCACGTGCATGCGAAACTCCTCCCAGCGCCCCAGCGCAGCCATCATCGCTAGCACGAGCAGCCGCCGCGTGCGGCGGTCGAGGCCGGGCCGCGTCCAGATCGTGCCCCACGCGTAGCGCGTGATCAGCGCCTGAAAGTCGCGGTTGAAATCCGTCGTCGCGGCGATCGAGCGGTCGACGTGCGCCTCGCCCAGCACCTGCCTGCGCACGGCAAATCCCGGCTCGAACGGATCGGCGCCGTCCATCGCAGTCGCGGGTTGCAGCAGGCTGAAGATCGCGGCGGTGAACGCACGCGGCCGCTCGATATTCGATAAATGTGCGGCCGGCAAACGCACAACTTGCGCGCCGGGAATTTCCCGCGCGAGAATCTCGCCGTGCCCTTCCCAGGGCGTCGCGACGTCGCGGTCTCCGACGATCACGAGCGTCGGAACGCGAATCTTCGCAAGCGACGCCGTGTGATCCATATCCCGAATCGCCGAGCAGCATCCGGCGTACCCGGCCGGGTCCGTCCCGCCAATCACCGCGCGCACCGAGCTGACGTACGGATTGCCTTCCGCCAGCGTCTCGGCCGAAAAGAATCGCTGCATCACGCCGTCGGTCAGCGCGGCCATCCCGCCTTCGAGCACGACGCGGCGCCGTTCGTCCCAATTCGACTTCGGCGAAATCTGTGCCGAGGTATTCGCAAGAATCAAACCCGTGAGGCGATCGCCGGCATTTGCGCCGAGCCACTGCCCGATCATCCCGCCGAGGGAAAGCCCGCAGAACGAGAATTTCGGAATCTTCAGCGCATCGGCAAGGCCGATCACGTCGCGACCGAGCAGCTCGATCGAATATTCGGCGCGCGGCGCATCGGACGCGCCCAATCCCCGCGTGTCATAACGCAGCACCTGAAAGTGCTCGAGCAGATCGGGCATCTGCGGCGCCCACATGCCGTGATCGCATCCGATCGAGCTTGAAAGGACGAGTACCGGGCGGCCTTCGTTGCCTTCGAGCCGGTAATAGATGCGCGTCTTGTCGATCGTCGCGAACGGCATCGCTACGACCCCTTCTTTCGCTGCGGCAAAACCAGGCGCTTACGGAAATCGCCCGCCACGCCGAGGTATTTCTCGGGCGTTTCGAGATCGCGAATCGCTTTCTTGTCGAGCACTTTGGCGGCCTCCGGCATTTCGCCGAGCACTTCCGCGAGCGTGCGCTTCTCCGATTCGCTTTTCCGCACCGCTTCCTGCATTAGCTTGTGTGCGGCGTCGCGCCCGATCTTCTCGGCGAGCAGCATCGAGGCCTTCTCGGAAAAAATCACCCCGCTCGTTGCGTCAATGTTGTCGCGCATCCGCGCTCGGTTTATATCGAGTCCTTCAGCCGCCTCGGCCATCGACGCCGCGGCTAGCCCGGTCGCCTGAATCACCGCCGCCACCGTCGGCCATTCCGCCTGCCAGCCGCCCACGCCGCGCTCGTGCTCCTGCACCATGCCTGAAAGAAACGACGCCACAAGCCCCGGAACGCGGTTCGCCGCAGCCAGCGTCACTACGGACGCAATCGGGTTTCGCTTCTGCGGCATCGTGGACGATCCGCCGCGCCCTTCGCCGCCCAGCTCCTCCGCTTCCGCCACCTCGCTCTGCGTCAGCAGGCTGATGTCGCGCGCCATCTTCCCAAGCGACGCCGTGAGCACCCCGCACGCCGCGATCAGCGCGCCGAGCCGGTCGCGATGCGTGTGCCATGGCGCGTCCGGAAATCCCAGGCTCAGCTCTTCCGCCATCGCGCGGCCCACGTCGAGGCCCTTTTCGCCCAGCGCGGCCAGCGTTCCGCTCGCTCCGCCGAATTGCAGCACGAGCGCCTCGGCAAACGACGCTTCCAGGCGCGCCCGGCTGCGCCGAATCGCTCCGAGCCAGCCCGCCGCCTTGAGGCCAAACGTGACGGGCGGCGCGACTTGCAGCAGCGTGCGCCCGAGCATCACCGTGTTCTGATGCTCGTCCGACATTTGCCGCAGCGCGGTTTCGAGGCGTCCCAAATCTCGCGCGAGAATCGCCTGCGCGCGCTTGAGCAGCAATACCAGCGCCGTATCGGCCGCGTCCTGGCTCGTTGCGCCCCAGTGGACGAACCGCGCCGCGTCGGCATTCACCGCCTGTACCTTGGCCGTGAGCGCTTTCGAAAGCGGTATGCCCGGAGTGCCCGCTCGAAGAGTTTCCTGTGCGAGCACGCCCGTATCGAAATTGCCCGCCTTTGCCGCGGCGCGGATCGCATCCGCGGCGGACTTCGGCACAATGCCCGCGCGCGCCTCGGCACGCGCCAGCGCCGCCTCGAAATCCAGCATGGCTTGCAGGAGGGATTCGTCGGAGAAGAGATCGGCGAGCGGGCCCGTGGTTGCCAGACTATCGATCAGCCGCGCCGGCATGTGCTGCTCCCCTTGTCGCGCGGCTTTCCCGCGCGTTCACACGTCGAAGAAAACTGTTTCTTTCGGGCCGCTCACATAAACGTCGAAGCACCACGCGCCCGGCTCGCCCGGGACCGGCTGCGCCATCAGCGTAGCGCGCCGCGATTTGGGCACCAGCGCCAGCACCGGGCAATCGTCGTTCGCCGCGTCGCCCGCAAAGTAGATTCGCGTGGCAAGGCGCCTCAGGACGCCGCGCGCAAACACCGACACCTCGAAATGTGGCGCCTGCAAGGTCTTACCTTTGCCCGGCACCCGACCCGGCTTGATCGTTTCAAACTCGCAGGAGCCGTTCTCTTCCGTTCCCATGCGTCCAAAGCCGATGAATGCTGGATCGACCGGTTTCGACTGGTGATCGTCCGGGTGGTTGTACTTTCCGTCTGCGTTCGCCTGCCAGATTTCAATCAGGGCGTCCGGAATGGGTTGGCCCTCGCCATCGAACACGGTGCAGGTGAGCTTAACGCGCTCGCCCTTCACGCCCGGCACGGCGATCCGCCCTTGCGGGCGCTTCCCGACCAGGGTGATCCGAAAGTACGGGCCGACGGTTTGCGACGGGATCGGAACCCGGTCGACTTTCTTCTTACTTTTTGTTTTCAAAGGGCGTCTCATCCCGTCCGCGCAGCACGATATCGAACCGGAATCCAAGCGCCCAGTCGGGCTGCGTCAGATCCATGTCGAACTTCGAAATCAGGCGCTGGCGGGCTTTCTCGTCCGGGATGGATTGGGAGATCGGATCGAACGGGAAAAGCGGATCGTCTGGAAAATACATTTGCGTGATCAGGCGCGTGGCAAACGCCGTCCCGAAGAGCGAAAAATGAATGTGCGCGGGCCGCCACGCATTCGGGTGATTGTTCCACGGATATGCGCCCGGCTTGATGGTGACGAAGCGGTAGTTGCCTTTGGCGTCCGTGACCGTGCGTCCCGCTCCGGTGAAGTTCGGATCGAGCGGCGCGGGATGCTGGTCAACCTTATGCGCGTAGCGCCCGGCGGCATTGCACTGCCAGATTTCGATCAAAGTGTTCGGCACGGTGCGCCCGTTGTCGTCGAGCACGCGGCCCGAGAGCGTGATGCGTTCGCCGATCGGCTCGCCCGCATGTTGCCGCGTCAGATCGTTGTCCGTTTCGCCGATGTCGCCGTAGCCGTACACCGGACCGGTCACTTCGGAAAGTGTGTGTGGCAATACGATCAGCGGCTTGCGCGGCGAGCGAAGCAGCGTCGCGCCATACGGCGGATACAAATAGGGAGGCTGGCTCTTCGGACTATGGCGGTGGTACGGCGCGACACGATTTGAATCGTTCCCGTTTTTCCCTGCGCGGCCGGTCGATCGGGACGAACTACGCGTCATGCCGGAGCCTTCCTGAATCCTGTGCGCGGAGATCACGCAACGAATAATTCCGCCTCGCCGAAACGCATTATACACAACTCCGCAATCGCCCTAACTTCCGAGCGCTTTGCGCAATCTCTCAAATGTGGTTGAAAGCTCTTCGGGTTCGATGCGCGTTTCGCCCGCCACTGTCATGAAATTGGCGTCGCCCGCCCAGCGCGGCAGAATGTGCAGGTGGAGGTGCCCCGTGACTCCCGCGCCCGCGGCGCGGCCCAGGTTGATGCCCAGGTTGTAACCTTCGGGATGATACGTGCTGCCCAGCGCCGTCTGCACGCGCTGCGCGATCCGCATCATTTCGGAGAGTGTCTCGGGTTCGGAGGCAGCCAGATCGGCCACGTGAGCGTACGGCACGATCATCACGTGCCCGCTCGTGTAGGGGTAACGGTTCAGGATGACGAAGTTTTTCGCGCCGCGCAGCACGATCAACATCTGCGCGTCGTCATTGGCGGCAAGCGCGTCGCAGAAGATACAGGACTTGTCCTTCGAAGCGTCCGCGACGTAGCGGTAGCGCCACGGCGTCCAGACGTAATCCATCCCGCTCAGTCCTGCGCGCCGGACGCGGACGAGGCCGGATTGTTGACGTAATCCTTCAGCTCTTTGCTGGGCTTGAAAAACGGAATCTTCTTCGGCGGCACTTCCACCTTCGCGCCCGTCTTCGGGTTTCGCCCCGTGCGCCCGCGGCGCTGCCGCGTGCGGAAGCTGCCGAAGCCGCGAATCTCGATCTTGTCGTCGGCCTGCAGCGCCGTGATGATGCTTTCGAAGATGGTCTCGACGACCGCCTCCGATTCCTTGCGCGGCAGTTCGGTCACGCGCGTGACTTCCTCGACGAGATCCGCCTTCGTCAGCGTATGGTCCGTGGTCGCATGTTCTCCCGCAGCCTCTGGCATCGGTTCAGCGTCTCCTCTCGAGATCGTTCATTCTCATGGGCGTTTCCATGGGGCATTGTGCGCGGGCCGGACTTCCGCACGCTTTGTGCATATCATCAAACAACTGCAAGGTAAACGCTTTTCCCGCCGGGAAGGTTTTCACAGCCCCCGCCTTCCGCGCGCGGTGTGTCCCTGCGACGTCCCGTTACGACGATTGCCGCTTGGCCATGATCGCGTCGCCGATAGTCGCAGTGGGCGACGATTTCGACGACCGGAACGACTGTAGCTCCTGCCGCTCGGCCTGTTTCTGCGCGGCGCGATAGCTCAGGCTGATCTTGCGCTGCTCCGGCTCGAGCCGCAGGATTTTGAAATCGTATTCCTGCCCCGGCGTCAGCACGGAGTTGACCCGCGCGTCGCGCGAAGTCTTCACCTTGTCGCGCTCGCCCTTGGGCCGCCGTTCTTCGATTTCGGAGATGTGACAGAGCCCTTCGATCCCCTCCGCCAGCTCGACGAACGCCCCGAAATCCGTCGTCCGCGCCACTTTGCCCTTGAGCACGTCGCCCAGCTTGTGCTCCGCGAACCAGTTCGCCCAAATGTCCTTTACCTGCTTGATCCCGAGCGACAAGCGCCGGTTCTGCGAATCTACCTTCAGCACTTTCGCTTCCACCGAGTCGCCCTTCTTGAATTTCTCGCTCGGATGCTTGATCCGCTCGGTCCAGCTCACGTCGCTGATGTGGATCAGCCCTTCCATGCCCTCTTCGAGCTCCACGAATGCGCCAAAATCCGCCAGGTTGCGGATTTTGCCGGTGACGATCGTGCCCACCGGATACTTTTGCGATGCCGCTTCCCACGGATCGGGCAGCGTCTGTTTCAGCCCCAGCGAAATCCGCCGCTGGTCCGGCTTGACCTCCAGCACCGCCACTTCCACCTCGTCGCCCGTCTTCACGATCTTCGACGGGTGCTTCACGTGCTTCGACCAGCTCATCTCGCTCACGTGCACCAGGCCTTCGACGCCCGCGTCGATCTGCACGAACGCGCCGTAGTCCGTCACGCCCACCACTTTCCCGCGCACCCGCGTTCCCGCTGGGAAGCGCTCCGGCACAGTCGCCCATGGATCGGGCAGCAGTTGCTTCCGCCCGAGCGAAATGCGCTGCTTGTCCTTATCGAACTTCAGAATCTGAACTTGAATTTCGTCGCCGGACTTCACGATCGACGAAGGATGCGGCGCGCGTCCCCACACCAGGTCACTCACGTGCAGCAAGCCGTCCATCCCGCCGAGATCGACGAACACGCCGTAATCCGTCACGTTCTTCACGTGGCCCGTCACCACCGCGCCTTCCACCAGCGTCCCGGCCAGCGCCTCGCGCATGGCCTTCTGCTCTTCCTCCAGGATCGCGCGATGGCTCACGACCACGTTGCCGCGCTTGCGGTTCAGTTTCAGGACACGCACTTCGATTTCGCGGTCCCTCCAGCCTTCCAGGTCGTGTACCGGCCTCAACTCGATCTGTGAAGCGGGCAAAAACGCGCGCACGCCCACGTCGACTACCAGCCCGCCCTTGATCCGCTCCGTAATCTTTCCCTTGAGGTTCGTGTGCTCGCGGTAGGCCTTCTCGATCCGCTCCCAGACGCGCCTCCGGTGCGCACGCACGTACGACAGCAGGACGTATCCGTCCTTCCGTTCGTGCAGCCGCTCGACTTCGATCGTCTGCCCTTCGCCGAACTGAATTGGCTCGCCGGAATCGACGAATTCCTGCGCTGGCACCAGCCCTTCGAATTTCCCGCCACGTCCACAACCACGCCCGCATCCGTAACCGCCAGCACGCGCCCGTCGAAAATCTCCCCTTCCGCCGCCGCTTCCGGCGCCGAGAACTGGTCGAGCAACTGGTCCATCGTCTCGGATGTTTCGGTGGCTTCCGCCTCGGCAGCCGCTGCTGCCGGAGCAGCCTCGACGGCCGGAGTCTCAGGCTCAGCGCTCGCCGCGGGCGCCGCGCTCGAATCGGAGTCCGCCGCAACCGGCGCTATTTCAGCCGGAGCCGCTTCGATCGGCTCGTGCGCGCGTGCCACGGCCGTGGCGGCGCCTGCCGCTGCGGATGCCGCGGGCAAATTGTCAGTCGCAGTTTCGCTCGACGGAGCGTCGATAGCAGACGGTTGTAGGTTGTTGTCGTGTTCGGGTGACATACGATGCGGCCTCCGTGCGGATTCCTGCCCTGTTTGCCGAGGGCTCGGCCTCGGTCACTCCACCCTACCGGGGGCTAGAGCAAAGAAGGGGATAGAGCGCCCGCGCTCAGCGCTGTACCGCAGAAATCATACGCGCCCGCTTTGCGCGTTGTCAACAAAACCGACTGCCTGCTTGGGATTACTCGCGTATTACCTTCGCCCGTGCCCGCCATTGCCCGGCCCGGGGGATATGGTAGAGTTTCGATCCGATGCGGATCTTCGTTTTGGGAGCGGGCGGCACGGGCTCCCTTCTGGCGCAACTCCTCGAGCGGCAGGGGCATACCGTCTGGTGCGGCGATCGCGATGTCGAGCGCGCGGCACGCTTCCTCGGCAAAAAGAGCAAGATCGAAATCGTCGAGGCCAACGCGCGGAATCTCTGGTCCGTCGTACGCGCCGCCCGCGGGGCCAACCTGATCGTCAACGCTTCGCCCGCGGTCTTCAATAAAATCATTTTGCGGGCGGCTCTGCGTCTGCGCTCGCACTATCTCGATTTGAACTCGCACCTCACGCACAACCCCTTCAAGCCCGAGCAATTCCGCTTTCACGAGCGCTTCATCGCCAAGAATCGCGTGGCCCTGATTTGCACCGGCGCCGCTCCCGGCCTGACGAACCTGCTTGCCCAGCGCGGCTCGGAAATGCTCGACTCGGTCGAATCCATCCATGTTCGCCTCTACGAAAGCACCGAGAGCAAGGACCCGATCTCCACATGGTCCGCGGATGTCGCCTACGACGAGGCGATCTCCCGCCCGCGCATCTATCGCAACGGAAAATTCTCTCTCGCCCGCCGCTTCGACGAGCGCGAACTTTTCCGTTTTCCTCCTCCGATCGGCGAGACGCCCGTCTACCTCGCCGCGCAGGACGAAGTCTGCATGTTGCCGTACATCATCAAGCTGCGCGATGTCGACGCCAAGATCGGCGGAAACGACTTCGAGCGTCTGCGCCGCTGGTATCGCCAGGGACGCCTGAGCCGCTCGGCCGGAATTGTCCGCAAGCGGTTTCCGCACACGCTCACGCCGCGCCGCGTCGCGAAACTGATCCGCCAGGGCAAGCTCGAAAATGCGCGCTTTGCCGCCGCCGTCCTCCTGCGTGGCATGAAGGACGATCACCCGTACCTCATTCGCTGGGACGTCAGTTTCCCGACGCTCTATCAGATTCGCCAGCGCGGCCTAAT
Source organism: uncultured Acidobacteriota bacterium (assembly GCA_963715685.1). GTDB lineage: Bacteria > Acidobacteriota > Terriglobia > Acidiferrales > UBA7541 > Palsa-295. The sequence continues at coordinate 192,603 of OY970264.1, forward strand.
CTCCACGCCCATTTCGTACGCCACCGCTCATCTTGCCGCGATTTTCATCAAGCATTTCCCGCGCGATTCCGCCGGCGTCATCGGTCCCGCCACGCTGCCCGCCGACATCCGCCGGGACGTCCTCGCCGACGCTCGCTCCCGCGATTTCCGCATCACCGTGAAAACCACGCGCCTCAAGAAACTCGAAGACGACGAGTTCTAGCCCTTGCAAGAAATGTTGGTTCCATGGCGGGCAGTTAGTGCCTGCAATACGCTGCCAGCTCAACCGGGCAGGTGAGTACTAGTAACGGAAAACGCCCTAGTGGCAATTTCGTTGTGTCGAGAGCATGGGAAGCGTACGATGCGCGAGTTCGAGTTCCAAATCGGGAATCCCCGTCAAAATCTACACTGACCAGAGAGTCAGAACGGAAATTCCGACTCGGATCAAATCCAGATCTTGGGAACAACCGTGAAAAAATGGAAATTTGTTTATTCATTGCCCGGACACAACATGTACTTGCGCGAGCAGGAGATCGCGGCCAAAGCCGCAGCGGACCGTCTCGGGGTGGAGTTGCAAGTCGTCAACGCGGAGATGGATGCAGTCGGTCAGAGCCAGCAATTGCTGGGATTCGTGCAATCACGAGCCGAACTGCGGCCCGACGCCATCCTCGTCGAGCCGGTCAGCGCCACGGGATTTCCGAGCGTCGCCGAAGCGGCGGTTGCCGCGGGAATCGGGTGGGTGGTAAATAATGCGCAGGTGGATTATCTCGGAGCGCTCCGGAAAAACGCGAAGGTTCCGGTGTTCCTCGTGTCGCAGGACCACGTGGAAGTGGGGCGCATTCAAGGGCGGCAGATCGGCGCGATATTGCCGGAAGGGGGTTCCGTTCTCTACCTGCGCGGGCCGGCGATGAATTCGCTGGCGTCGAGGCGATTTGAGGGGCTCGAAAGCGCCAAACCCAAGAATATCGAATTGAAGATTGTGAAGGTCCAGTCGACGGCGGATAGCTCGTACCACGCGGTCTGTTCCTGGCTGAGTTTTGCGACGATACGGCCCGAGGGAACGCAGATGATCGTGTCGCAAAATGCAGACTTCATTTTTGGGGCAAAGAAGGCGTTTGAGACAAATACGGCCCAACCGGAACGCGCGAAATGGCTCGCGATCCCGTGCGCCGGCGCGGGCGTTCCAAGCCAGGTCAAGCCGCTGGTCGATCAAGGAACATTTTGCGCCGCCGTGGCAACTCCCCTGACGATGGATCGGGCGCTGGAAATGCTGGTGCGAGCGTTGAAGGATGGCACGCAGCCGCAGGAAAAGACTTATGTCGAAGCGCAGTCGTATCCGACCCTGGAAGAACTCTCAAAGCGACGCAGCGGAGCAAAAACGTAGTCGTCTGGTGGCGATCTGAACATCGTCCGCGGTGATGCCAGCCCTCAGCGGAACCAGCCTGAATCGGCGCCGGCTTTGCGGCCTTCGTCGGCGAGCTCGTCCAACTGTTTCTCCAGACCCTGCTTGCGGTCCTCGAGGTCCTTCACTTCCGCGTTTCGGTCGTGGATGATGATGACGCTTTGCATGGCGCCGCTCGAGGGATCCATCTGGACGGCCCCTGACTTGGCGATGTCTTCCTTCACTTTGGCGATCTGCTGATCGATCGCGGCCATCTGATTCTTGATGTCTTGCGCCCTCCCGCGCCAATACGCCTCGTCTTTTCCACCGGAGGACGGAGCGCCGTTTCCGTGCGGGCCTGCGCTCGAATTCCTGTTATCCGCGGAGCCGCCGCCGGAAGAGCCGTCCCCGACCACGGAAATCGTCCCGCCGACGCTCGATATATCGCTGTCGGTGAACACATGCTTCGATTTCGGTTTGTCTTTCTGGGCGGTCGCCTTGCGCGCCGCGTCGGCAAGCGATTCCTGCTCATCCCCGGGAACTGTTTGTAAAGCCGCACCCGATTGTGACGCCGTATCGGGTTGGTTCTGCGCGGGCGTTTGAGACTGCGCCGCCGGTGCGGAGTCCGACTGCGCCATAGCCGGAGCCGTCGGCCAGAGTACGAGGAGCAGCACGGCCAGCAGAGGGAGCGCCAGTCCGCAGCAGGCCCTGCTCAAAATGATGGACGTGAGTTGCGCGTTCTCTCGGCAGCTTCTCATCGGTGATCTCCCGTCAGCAGTAGACATTAAGGGAACGGTATCTGGGCTAGATGTCGTGGTCAACGACGCCGCCACGCCGCGTTCCGCAAGCGAAACCTGTCCGCTCGGACAGGCCGAATGTCAAGCTTGCTATGCCGGCCATTCGGCAGATACAGTTTTCCTCAGCACGCGGGATCAGCTCGATGCTGACGAGGCACGAAAGAGGGCGAATAAGAAGCGACGGGGTTTCGTTAGTGTCCCGTTTAGCACAGTTTTCACTCCGGCAAGCCTGATAACGTGCAGGGGCTCAGTTTTCTCCCAAGAAATTCTGGCCCCACTATGAAGAAAATCAACGCCTCCGCATTTAACGCTCAAGCTTTTCTGGATTCAACCGGTGTCGCCCGCAAGGTTGTGGAGTATCAGAGAAAAGCGGCCATCTTCGCGCAAGGTGATTCCTCCGCGCACGTAATGTATATCCGAAAAGGAGGTGTGAAGCTCTCTGTGGTCAACGAAGTCGGCAAGGAAGCCGTTGTCGCAATGCTGGGACCGGGCGATTTTTTCGGTGAAGGATGCTTGGCGGGACAAAAGATCTGCATTGGAACGGCCACGGCAATTACGCCTACCACCGTGCTCGCCATTGAAAAAACCGAAATGGAGCGAGTCCTCCACCGGGAACACGCATTTTCCGATCGTTTCATCAAGTACATGCTTTCGAGGAACATTCGAGTTGAGGAGGACCTGATCGATCAGCTTTTCAACTCGACCGAGAAAAGGCTCGCTCGTACTCTTCTACTGCTTGCCAGGTACGGAAAGACCGAGCAGCCTCAAAAAGTTCTGGCTAAGATATCGCAAGAAACGTTGGCGGAAATGATTGGCACGACGCGCTCGCGAGTGAATCTCTTCATGAATAAATTCAAGAAGCTTGGCTTCATTCACACAAATGGCGGGCTCCACGTTAACAATTCACTTCTGAGCGTTGTGCTGCACGACTAATCAATGCTTCTAGCTGTCAGCGCCCGCAGGCTTGTGGACTTCGTTTAAGCGCCGCCCTCACCGCGAAGCCGTCAATACATGAGGTGTCTCAAACAGTACAGACGCGTCCTACTACTATGTCTACGATATACGTTGCGGGTGGGATAAGAATGTATCCACAGTGGATCGTGAAGAAAAATCCCGAATGGATTCGGGTGGTTGTTTATTCTGCCATCGGTATGGCCATCGTGATGAGCATAATTACATTCGCGGCATTTTCGACGGCGAAATGACTCCCCGGCCCGGCTGTCGCTCATAGGCCCAGCCCTCGTAACTTTCAATCAGTTTCTCCATGGCTGCGGAGGCCCGCACGGACGTGTGCGCAAGAGAACAGACATAAATCTTCCCAGGCTCTAGGATGGAATTGAAGGGCGGAGCTGCAACGTGACTTCCAGGGCGCAATTGGCTTGCTCGATTCTTAGCTGTCTTATGGCTGCGGTCTGCGTTTCCGCCCAGACACAGACCACGGTTCCAACTAGCGATGCGATCATTGCTCGGATGGCGCAGGCGCAGGCCGAAAACCGTACTCACTCTCTTCCATACCTCGTCACACGCGACTATAAACTTTTTGAGGGAGACAATCGTATTCAGGCCAAGTCCCGCGTGATCGCTCAGATAACGGTCGTGCCCCCCGACTCCAAGAATTACGCCATCGAAAATCCTAACGGATCGCTGCTGGGAGAAAAAATCGTCCGCAAAATGTTGGACGGTGAGGTGGCTTTTGCAAAGGATTCCGGCTCGACGGATATCACGCGCGAAAATTATGATTTCCGGCTCGTTCGTCAGGATGAGCTGGACGGCCAACGCTGCTATGTGCTCGAGTTACTTCCCAAGCGAAAATCCAAGAACCTGCTTCGCGGTACGATTTGGGTGGATGCCAACACCTATCTGCCTCACCGCGTCGAGGGCGAGCCTGCAAAGACTCCCTCCTGGTGGCTGACGAACGTTCGCATTGTCGTGCTCTATGGCTACGCCGGCCCGATGTGGCTGCAGACGTATTCGGAAGCTACCGCCAACGTTCGAATTATCGGCCGATCCACCATGATTTGGCAGGACGTGAAATATCAAATCGGCGACCTCGCTCCCGGTGCTTCATTTGCACAGACCATGGCTCCGATCGCGGAGATGACCATCAAGTGACCACGGCGATTTGGCATCAGCACGCTATCGTATTCCGGAGCGAGCGGAAGTCCCCGTACGATGCGCTGCGCGCGATACCTCATATCATCGAAGCGTGAGTCGAGACGGAGAGGAAACACATGGGGCTTGAAAAACTGAAGGGCCGTGGACGGCTGGTGCCAACGCTGGCGACGGGTATCGAATATCAGGTCGATTATGAAATCCATTTTCCTACTCTTAACCGAGCGCCCGGCAGGCGCCTGACACCCAATCACACGGGCTCCTCGAAATGTCGTGTACGCTCTGCCCATCAGCACCGGATTCCAGATGGGCGCTATTTCCTCCATGTCGATGTGGGTCAAATTCATCAACTCAAGTCCATTGATGGCAAGTGGCATTACCTCGCAACTCGCTAATCGGAAACTGGCCCATCGCCCCGCCCGCCGCTCGTTTGACCGCGCAAAGCATCGACCGCTATAATTATGTGATCCGCCCGGCAGCATTTGCGCGCTGGGCGCGGCCCCGGCGGGTAGCACGCCCTCCCGGCTAAGGTTTCCCCGAAGAGGAAACTCCGAACAGGAATTCAGGAGCACTCATGATTAAGGCAACACTTTTGCGCGCAGGGATGATCATCAAGCATGACGGCGATCTCTACTCGATCTATAGCGTGGACCATCGCACGCCCGGCAATAAGCGCGCCGCCATGGCGACCAAGATGCGCAACCTGCGCAACGGCTCCATGATCGACCATCGGTTCCGCGCCGAGGAATTTCTCGACAAAGTTACGGTCGATGAGATCGAGTTCGAATACCTCTATAGCGACGGCGAAGGCCACCACTTCATGAACACCGAGAACTACGAGCAGTTGCAGCTGCAGAACGACATCGTCGGCGACACCAAGGACTACCTGATTCCGAACACGCCTGTGAAGATCGAGTATTACGACGGCAAGCCCATCGGCGTGCTGATTCCCGACACGATGGACCTCGTGGTTGTCGAAACGGAGCCTAGCATTCAGAAAGCCACCGCCAGCGCCGTCATGAAGCCCGCGAAGCTCGAGACCGGCCTCGTCATCAACGTCCCGCCCTTCGTCGGCACCGGCGACAAAGTCAAAGTCGACACGACCGAAGGCCGCTACATCCAACGGGTTCAGTAGCGCCGTAATGTAGCTCGCCTCTTCAGCGGCGAGGCTCTTCGATCTCTTCACGTGGCGCGTTGCCAGGGTTGGCGTATCCTTTCCGCAGATTCCATGGACACCCGCTCAGGCTCGCGCTCTTCTGGCATGGCCTCGATTCTCGCGGCCGTGCTTTTTGCGGGAGCGACCTCGATCGCGCCCGCGGCCACTGCGCAGCAGGTCGCCGACTCCGCCTCTCCCAAAATCCAGAATGAAAAGCCCCTGCCGGATATTCCCACGCTGCTTCGCGACATCGGCAAGAATCAAGGCGCGCTCGAAGACCTCCGCAAGCTTTACACCTGCCACCTCTCCGAGGAAGAAGACAAGATGGATTCCGGCGGCCAGGTGAAATCGCGCACCGTGAAGGACTACGACGTCTTCTACATCGGCGACGAACAGGTCCTGCACCTGCTCGCGAAAGACGGCAAGCCGCTCGATCCGGACGAAAAGCAAAGGGAAGACGACCGCTTCAACAAGCGTTTCGACGAACTAAAGAAAAAGCAGGCCGAGCTTGCCGGCGATCCCAAAAAGCAGGCCAAGAAAGAAGAGCAGGACGAGGCGCAGATTTCCGACTTCTTGCGCGCCGAGCGATTCACGAATCCGCGCCGCGAAACCTTTCGCGGAGAGCAGGTGATCGCCTTCGATTTCACCGGGAATCCGGATTACAAGCCCAAGAAAGAGATCGACCGCATCATCCAGAAACTTTCCGGCGTGATGTGGGTGGATGAACAGGCGCGCGAAATCGCTCGGCTCGAGGCGCGTTTCGACGAGTCGGTGAAAGTCGGCGGAGGCCTGCTCGCCTCGCTGCAGAAGGGCTCGAACTTCGTCTTCGAGCAGGAAAAAGTCAACGACGAGGTTTGGCTGCCGTCCTACGCGGAAGTGCACGCCGCCGGGCGCATCGTCTTCGTGAAGCTGAAGCAAAACGCCATCGACCGCTACACCGACTACAAAAAATTCCGCTCCGGCGCCACGCTAAACCCCGTCGCCCCCAACTGACAATTCGATAGCGAACGAAAGCCCGGCGGCCTTGCATTAGTTGCAGCAACGGGAGCAAGGACTTTGCTGACTTAAGCAGCCTAAACGGGCCTTAGATGGCAAGGAAACGATGATTTTGGCAGGCTTTTGCCCACCTACTCGAAATTCCCGCGAACATGGCGGACGAAAGCGGCTTTTGACCTTGAAGGTGGCAGCTTCTAACGGGCCGCGGAAGATTTCGCGCCGAAGACGCGCTTGAAAATCGCGTCGACGGCGCGCAACTGCCGCTGTAAATCGAACGTATGCGCGAGCGCTTTCTCGTCGAGGAATTTGCGGATGTTCGGGTCGGCGGCGACGCGGTCCTTGAAACTCGTCTCCGACTCCCACGCGGCCATGGCGTGGCCCTGCACCCACTTGTAGGAGTCCTCGCGCGGCGCGCCGTGCTCGACGAGATCCTGCAAGAGCTGCCCGGAGAAAATCAGGCCCTGCGTCGCGTCCAAATTGCGTTTCATGCGCTCCGGAAACACTTTCATGTTCGCGACGATTTCCGCCGTGCGGTGCAGCATGTAATCCGCCAGGATCGCCGAATCGGGCAGAATGATGCGCTCGACCGAGCTGTGCGAGATGTCGCGCTCGTGCCACAGCGCGATATTCTCCATCGCCGCGATGGAGTTTGCGCGGACCACGCGCGCCAGCCCGCAAATCTGCTCGCTCGACACCGGATTGCGCTTGTGCGGCATCGCCGAACTGCCGCGCTGCTCGCCGCCGAACGGCTCCTCGACCTCGCGTACCTCGGTGCGCTGCAAGTGGCGGATTTCGAGCGCGACGCGCTCGAGCGATGCGGCCACGATCGCGAGCGCCGAAACGAATTGCGCGTGGCGGTCGCGCTCGATCACTTGGGAGGTGATGGGCGCGGTCGCGAGGCCGAGCCGCTGGCAGATTTTGTGTTCGATGTCGGGGCCGAGATGTGTGCAGGTGCCGACCGCGCCGGAAATTTTCCCCACGGCCATTTCGCGCGCGGCGGCCGCGAAGCGCTCGGCGTCGCGGCGATTTTCGGCGAACCAGTTCGCGATTTTCAGTCCAAACGTGATCGGCTCGGCGTGAATGCCGTGCGTGCGCCCGATTTCGGGCGTGTCCTTGAATTCCCACGCGCGCTTTTCGAGCACCTCGTCGAAATGCGCGATGCCTTTTTCGATCAGCTTCGAAGCGTCGCGAACGAGCAGCGCCTGCGCCGTGTCCACGACGTCGTTCGATGTGAGGCCGTAGTGCAGCCAGCGCGCCGCCTCGGGATCGCCGACGGTTTCCTGCACGGCGATGGTGAACGCGATCACGTCGTGCCGGACCTTCGCTTCGATCTCGTTGATGCGCGCCACGTTGATGCGCGCGCGTTCGCGGAGCTTCGCGGCGGCCTCGCGCGGCACGGTGCCCGCTTCGGCGAGCGTTTCCGTGGCGGCCAGCTCGACCTCGAGCCACTTCTGGAATTTATTTTCTTCGCTCCAGACGCGGCCCATCTCCAAACGCGTGTACCGTGCGATCAAATTCGGCTCCCTGAATTCAGGCTGATGGCGGGGAAACTCCCTGCTCCATCATACCCGAAAAGGGGACGCACCAATCCCGTGTGCTGGATGGGTAGTATCGAGTCAAGGAAGGTTGCCGGGCGCAGCGTGCTGCGCCCCTACTGGAGAATTTTGCGGCGCGGCGTTTCCAGCTGGCGGCGCCCGCCCTTCATGAAAGGTTCCACGTTTAGCCGGTTCAGCGCCGCGAACCATTTAGACACTCTCATGTGCTTGGGCTTTCGGCCTTTCGCGGTTTCTCGATCGGCTCTCACGTTCCCCCTGCACAAGTTACATGTGGCTCCGCGATTAAGATCGGCTGAGGTTGAAGATTCTGCAGTCAAGTGGCACAGACAATCCTGTCTGTGCTCTTATCGCTTCTGAGAATTCTGACAAGCGCTGGACCATCGCCAGTCCTCAGGCCTCTCAACCAAGCCGGCCGTGACTGGGTTTTGCTCGATGTATTGCCTGATCTTCACGAACTCGACTTCGTTTCGCACCCAATGATCGAACGACTCGTCTTGCCAGAAAGGCTTGCCGGTCCGGTGAAGGGTCTGATTCGCTTGGCGGGCAGTGACTCCCTTGATTGACCTCGTAATCCTGCGCAATTCGACTTTGGGTGTCAAAAGCAGGTGGACATGGTTTGCCATTACGACATAGGCGTGCAGGTCGTAACGATCGAATTGCGCTGAGCCGCTTTGGAGGGCACCGACAATGAACGCAGCGATTTGAGGATTCTTAAGCCAATGAGGGCCAGAATCGGCGCTGTCGAGTATCGCGTCAGTCTTGCGGAATTCTTCGTCGGCTGATGTCGAGGCGCGCTTTGCTGGTGCAAGTTCAAGTCGATGCTGCCTCGGGAGCGACCCGTAGAGTCTCCAAGTTATGAAGAGCGCTTTTTCGTCTGGAAGCCAATGCGGAAGATTTCTGCGGTAGAAAGCCACGCTGAACAATCAACACACTCCTAAAACCAAGAGCAAATGCGAAGAGCACAGACAAGATTGTCTGTGCCACTGGAACCAAAGGCAAATGCGAAGAGCACAGACAGGATTGTCTGTGCCACTGAAACCAAGAGTAAGTGCCAAGCAACAGGCTAAGTCATGCGCGGGGCGGGGGCAGGCGTGGGCGCAGCGGCACCGTCGCCGCCTTTGGCGGCTATTTCGCCGGTGATGATGGCGTTGCGGAATTGCGAGAAGAGGTCGGTGAGCGCGTTGGGAGTGTGCGGCATCATGATGGTGTTGCTGCGATTCGTCCCGGCGACTTCCTTGAGCGTGTCGAAGTATTGCGTGAGGAGAACCATGGCCATGGCGTCCTTGGGAGTAGTGCCCTCGACGGACGCGGAGAATTTTTCAACTGAATCGCGCAGGCCCTCGACAATGGCCTTGCGCTGATTGGCGATGCCCTCCCCTTGAAGACGTTTCGATTCGGCTTCCGCCTCGGCTTTTTTCACGAGCAGCATCTTTTCGGTTTCGGCGCGCGAGACGGTGGCTTCGCGTTCGCGTTGGGCGGCGTTGATGTCGTTCATCGCGGCTTTCACTTTTTCATCGGGCACGAGATCGGTGATGAGCGATTTCACGATCGAATAACCGAACTCGCTCATCGATGCGTCCAGATTATTCTTCACGTCGATGGCGATCTGGGCCTGCTGGTCGAAGGTTTCGTCGAGCGTAAGCTTGGGGACGTGGCCGAGAATCACGTTGTAAACGAACGACTCGATCTGCTTGACGGGGTCGGAGAGCTTGTAGAACGCGTCGTAGACCTTGTCCGGCATGACTTTGTACTGCACGGCGATGGGAATCTGAACGAAGACGTTGTCCTTGGTCTTCGTTTCGACCTTCACGTCGAGCTGCTGGACTTGCAGCGTGAGGTTCGCGACGACAGTGTCGATGTACGGAACCTTGAAGTTCAGCCCGGGCGACGCGATGCGCGAGAATTTTCCGAGCCGCTGGACGATCCCCGCGTGCGCCGTGTCGATCGTGAAAAACGAGCCGAAAAAGACGGACAGCGCGAAGAGGATCGCAATCCCTGCCACGATCAAGATAATGATGGTCGTCGGTTCCATGCGCAGTCTCCTTGGGTCAGGTGGAAGATATACCATTACCGGAATCAACGAGTAAGCGGTTTGTTGGAGCCGCAACCCCCACCGCCGAGATCGCAGAGAGAAAGCGGGCGATTACAGCTCGAAGGGGCCGAGGGGGATGCGCTGGGAGGCGATGTGGAGCGAGCCGCGGAAGGCGAAATCCACGGGGCGCCTCACGAGAGCCTGCTCGGCGCAGATTTGCGCGATGTCCGGCGTGTTGTTCTGCTCGGAGAGATGCGCGAGGACGAGATGGCGCGCGCGGGCGTCGAAGACGTCCGAGTCGGCAAGAAATTCGCTGACGACATCGTTCGATAGATGCCCGGTGCGGCTCATGACGCGCTGCTTGACGTGCCACGGATACGGCCCGACCTTGAGCATTTCGAGATCGTGATTCGATTCGAGGATCAGGAAATCGGCTTCGCGCAGGTGGTGCTTCACCAGCTCGGGCATATAGCCGAGGTCGGTGACGATCGCGACCTTCGTGCCGTTGGTGCGGAAGGCGTAGCCGACGGGATCGGCGGCGTCGTGCGGGATCGCGAAGGGATTGATCTCGATGTCGCCGATTTCGAAGCGCTCGCCGGCGCGGATATATTCGACGCGCTCGATTGTGGCCTTCTTGCCAGGCTTTTCGGGGTCCTCTGTGTACATTTTCACGATTTCGCGGTGCGTCGGCTCGGTGAGGTACGCGGGGCAGTTCCACTCGCGCGCCATCTGCGCGAGGCCGGTCGAATGGTCGGTGTGCTCGTGGGTGACGAGAATCGCGTCGACGCGCTCGGGGCGCGCGCGGCCGAGAGCGTCGAACCGGCGGAAGATTTCCTTGCGGCCAAGGCCTGCGTCAACGAGGAGCGTCGTGTGCTCGGTTTCGAGCAACGTCGCGTTGCCCGTGCTGCCGGAGGCGAGAATCGATATGCGGAACGAGATACGAAGTGTCTCCGGGACGAAATGATGGCAAAGCGGAGCGGCGGCGTCAAAGGAAAAAGGAAGCCACGGAGACACAGAGGCACAGAGAGGAGGAGGCAGGGAGGCACGGAAAGGGCAGAACTAAGACAAAGAAACAACAGACGCCCCGCGGCAGGTCTATTCGATGGGGTCGGAGTCGATGCCTATGTTCGTTTCGCCGGCGGCTTTCTTTTCGTTGTACTTCTTCACCCAGGCGGCGAAGCTTTTTCCGGCGGCGGTGTCGCGTCCGGTGAAGACAAGCGCGGCGATGTCGCTGTAGGGCACGGAGAGTTTGCCGGGCTGACCCGGTTGCTGGTCCTTGGGCATCACGCGAACCAGGCAATCCGAAAGCCGCGGGCCGCTCATCTTGCGGTCGAAGATGTAGCCTTCGATGGTGCGGCCGTCTTTGAGCGTGAGGGTCACGTCGCCACGATAGTCGAACGCCTTTTCGAGCGCGGCGCGAATTTCCGGCTCGGTGGCCGTCGAAGGAATCCAGCCTTCAAGATTCTCGTGGACGACGCCGAGGCGCTCTTCGGCGGAGCCTTGCGCGGATGTGATGTCAGTGTCGGACATGTGATGATCGGAAGGCGCTACGCCTTGGGCGTCATGATCTGCACGAGCTGGCCGGAAGATTTCTCCGGGGCGCTCGGTGCGCCGCCCATCGCGTCGGGATCTTTGTATTTGTTGAACAGCGTGGCGCGCACGGTGGCGAGGAATCCCCCCACCGAGCTGAACGTGTCGTTGACGGCGCTGGCCTCATAGCCGCTGTGGACCATGCAGTTGGCGCACTTGGGATTGCCGCTCTCGGTGCCGTAGCGGTCCCACTCGGTTTCGCGGATCAGCTCGTCGAACGTGTCGGCGTAGCCGTCCTGTAAAAGGTAGCAGGGTTTCTGCCAGCCGAAGATGTTGTACGTGGGCATGCCCCAGGGCGTGCATTTGTAATTCCGCTTGCCCATCAGGAATTCGAGGAACAAGGGGCTCAGGTTGAAGCGCCACTTTTCGGAGCGATTGCTCAGAATCTGGCGGAAGAGATTGCGCGTCTTCTTGCGGCTGAGGAAATGCTGCTGGTCCGGAGCTTTGTCGTAGGTATAGCCGGGCGAAAGCATCATGCCCTCGACGCCGATCTCCATCATGTCGTCGAAGAATTGGCGGACGCTCTGCGGATTCGTGCCCTCGAAGAGCGTGGTATTCGTTGTGACGCGGAAGCCGCGCTGGAGCGCCAGGCGAATTCCCGCGACCGCCTTGTCGTACGTGCCTTCGCGGCAGACCGAAAAATCGTGATGTTCGCGCTGGCCGTCCATGTGAACCGAAAACGAAAGATATTTGCTGGGAGTGAACTCGTCGAGGCGCTGGGTGAGCAAGAGCGCGTTGGTGCATAGGTAGATGTATTTCTTGCGCGCGACGAGGCCGTTCACGATTTCGGCGATCTGCGGGTGCAGCAACGGTTCGCCGCCCGGAATGCTCACGACCGGCGCGCCGCATTCATCGACCGCGCGGAAGCACTCCTCGGGGGTCAAATTCTTCTTGAGGACGTGCGCGGGATACTGAATCTTCCCGCAGCCGGCGCAGGCGAGGTTGCAGCGGAGCAGCGGCTCGAGCATCAGGACGAGCGGATACTGCTTCCGCCCCTTCAGCTTCTGGCGGACGACGTACGACGACACCGCCCACATCTGCGAAATTGGTCCTGGAACGCCCATCGAACTCCTCGCGCGCTGCCACGGCACCGCGCGGAATCTATCGTGAAGTCCTTATCATACCGGGTTCGATGCCTCGTGTGAACCAAGGGTTTCGGCGCTGCGTGCCTAAAGGTGCCGCAGGGGAAGCCACGGAGGCACGGAGACCAAGAAGCTAGAAAGCGAGATGTTCCCGAGTGAGATCGAAGCCGTTGAGGTTGCCGACGACGCTTGCGGCGACGCGGCCGGGGGCGAAGAATTCGCGCGCGATCTGCTGGACGTCTTCGGCGGTGACGGCCTCGAGCATGGCGATCAGCTCCGGCACGGTGAAGTGGCGGCCGAAATACATGTGATAGCGCGCGAGGCTGTTCATGCGCGAGCCGGAGCCTTCGAGCGCGAGAAGCGTTGCGCCCTTCAGGTGATCCTTGGCGCGGCGGAGCTCTTCGGCGTCGAGCGGCTCGTCCTTGAGGCTGCGGAATTCGTCGAGCACGGAGCGGACAAGCTGCTCGGCAGTTTCAAGCGACGTGCCGGCATAGACCGAGAGCGCGCCGGCGTCGCGATAGGAGTGCATCTCGCTGAAAATTGCGTAGGCGAGGCCCTGCTTCTCGCGGATGTTTTGAAACAGGCGCGAGGACATGCCGCCGCCGAGAATGTTGTTCATCACGGAAACGGCGAAGCGGCGGCGGTCGGCCATCGGCAGCGCCGGAACGCCGAGGCATATGTGCACCTGTTCGAGTTCGCGCTTGGTGCGCAGAGTGATGTGCGGCGCGGCCTGCGGCACAGGATCGGCGGGGCCGTCCTCGGATGGCGCGAGCTTCGCAAAACGCTCGGAAACGAGATCGACGAGCTGCGCGTGCGAAAGATGCCCCGCGGCCGTGATCACGAGATGATTCGGCGCGTACCACCGGCGAAACCATTTGTGCAGCGTGTCACGCGTAAACGACGAAACCGTTTCGGGCGTGCCCAGGATCGGCCTTCCCAGCGCGTGCGGATTCCAGAAATTCTGTGTGAAAAGCTCGTGGACGAGGTCTTCGGGATTGTCCTGCGTCATGCGGATCTCTTCGAGGATCACGGACTGCTCGCGCGCGATGTCGTCTTCGGCGAATTTCGGCTCGAGGACCATGTCCGCGACCACGTCGAACGCTTTCGGCAGATGTTCGTCGAGGACGCGCGTGTTAAAGCAGACCATTTCCTTGGAGGTGAAGGCGTCCAGCATGCCGCCGACGCGGTCGACTTCGCGGGCGATGTCTTCCGCGGTGCGCCGCGCCGTGCCCTTGAACACCATGTGCTCGATGAAATGCGAGATGCCGTTCAGTTCGATCGGCTCGCGACGCGATCCCGAGCGCAGCCAGATCCCCACCGAAACCGAGTGGACGTGCTCCATCGGCTCGGTAATGACCACGAGCCCGTTGGGCAGGGTTTCCTTTTGCACCGTGCTTGTTGTGTTCGCCATGTATGCTTCTATTTTTGCATGGCGCAGAGCGAATGTCATTTCGGTTCGGCGGGCGTTTCCTAAGCGCGTGTTATCATGAATGCAAGATGTCTCCGCAAGCCTCCAATACCGTTGTGAACCTGCTCGGCAAATCGGCGGAAGAGCTGCGCGCATTTTTGCAGGAGCGGGGCGAGCCGGCGTATCGCGGCGCGCAGATCTATCACGCGCTGTATGCCGAGCGGCGCTTCGATTTCGCGTCGATGACGAATCTGCCGGCGGCGCTGCGCGAGCGCCTCGCGCGCGAAGCTGCGATCGCGCTGCCGCGGATCGTGCGACGGCACCGGTCGACGGACGGTACGGTGCGCTACGTCCTTGCACTTGGTGAAGGCAAAGCCGCGAACATCGAAACCGTCTTCATGCCGGAAGAGAATCGGCAGACGATCTGCCTCTCGACGCAGGCGGGCTGCGCGGTGGATTGCAGGTTCTGCCTGACCGCGACGCTCGGGCTCGTGCGGAATCTGACAGCGGGCGAAATCGTGGGCCAGGTGCTCGTCGCGCTCGAGGACAATCGCGCGGCGCTCAAGCCGCAGACCAATATCGTGCTCATGGGACAGGGCGAGCCCCTGCTGAACTACGACGCGGTGATGGCGGCGCTGCGCATCCTGCTCGACCCGAAGGGAGTAGCGATTGCGCCAAGACATGCGGCGCTTTCGACGAGCGGCATCCTCCCGGGAATCGAGCGGCTCGCGCAGGAGAGGGTGCGGCCGAACCTGGCGATTTCGCTCAACGCCTCATCGAACGAGCAGCGCGACCAGATCATGCCGATCAACCGCAAGTACCCGCTCGAAAAACTTCTGGAAGCGTGCCGGAAATACCCGCTGCGGCCACGGGAATGGCTCTTGTTCGAGTACGTCCTGCTCGGCGGATTCAACGATTCGCCTGAGGACGCGCACCGTGTGGTCAAGCTGCTGGCGAATCTGCGCGCCAAGGTGAATCTGATCCCCTGGAACCCGGGCGACCTGCCGTACAAGAAGCCGGACCCGGCGCGCGTCCTAGAATTTCAGCGCGTCCTCATCGAAAAAGGCGTGCCGTGCTTCATCCGCGATTCGCGCGGGCAGGATGTGATGGCCGCGTGCGGGCAATTGGCGCTGGCGGAGACGACAGCATCAACCTCGGCGTAATCATCCACCCTTGCGGTCGTTCAACTACGCAACGCGATGTCATCCCGAGTCCGCCGTCGGCGGACGAGGGATCTCTCCTTCCGTAGGGCGAGTCACCGGAATGAAGAGAGAGATTCCTCGGCCCACAGCAGGTGTGGTCCTCGGAATGACAACACTATCTTGAACAGCGTCAGTGAATGCCGATGGCGGCCATGAGGCGACCGGTGGTGTGTTCGCGGCGGTAGCTGAAGAAAAGATCGGTGCGGCACGCGGTACAAAAGCCGGACGAGAAGATGCGCGCTAGCGGGACTCCCGCATCGGCGAGGATCGCGCGATTCGCGGCGATCAGATCGAGGTGGGCGCGCAGCGGCGGTGGCTGGTGGCCGGGCGGCTTCATCGTGAGCCACGGCAGCCAGTTCGGATCGTTTTCGCCGGAGGCGAGCGCGTCGAACGGCCCGTCGAACCACTCGCGCGCGTTCGGAAACTGCGCGTGAAATTCCACGGCCACTTCGGGCCCCACCTCGTAGCAGCAGCGTCCGATGCCCGGGCCGAGCGCGGCGATCACGTCTTCGGGGCGCGTCCCAAACTCCATTTGCATGCGGCCGAGGGTTTTTCCAGCGATTCGCTTGAGCGTGCCGCGCCAGCCGGAATGAATCGCGGCGACGGCGCGCTGCTTCGTATCGGCGAGAAGAATCGGAACGCAATCCGCGGTCTGGACGACAAGCAGGACGCCGGGCTCGCGGGTAAAGAGAGCGTCGCCTTGCGGAGCTTCTGCCTCAGGTGCGTCCACCCGATGCACGACGTCGGAGTGAATCTGGCGCAGCGCTGCGACATGCATCTTGTCCGTGCCAATGGCGTGAAAGAACTTCTTACGGTTCTCGATCACGTGCGCGCGCGTATCCCATTCGGTGAAGCCGAGGTTCAACACTCCGCCGCTTGTCCCTGGTGCGAGCTTGCTTGCGCCGCCGGGGCGCGTGCTGAAGCCGTGGGCGATCCAGCCCAGCTGCGCGAGCGCCGGCGCTTCCAGGATTTGCAGGCCGCCCGCTCGGCGCAGATTCCAGTCGGCGCGCTTCGTGGCGAGTTTGCGCCTTGAGGGCTTCTTTTTTGCGATGGTCGTAGTCATGCTCGCAGCATCGTCATTATATAATCCCGTCTCCGTTCAAATCGCACGAGCAGACAAGGAACGATGATCGTCGGATTGGGGCTGGACATTGCGGAAATCGACCGGATCGAGGCGGCCATCACGCGCCACGGCACGCCGTTCCTCGAACGGCTGTTCACGCCCGCCGAAGTCTCCTACTGCGAAAGCCACAAGAACCGCTTCGAGCGCTACGCCGCGCGATTTGCCGCGAAGGAAGCGGCGATGAAAGCGCTCGGGACCGGCTGGAGCCACGGCGTCCGCTGGCGCGACATCGAGGTCACGCGGGAGCCGAGCGGAAAGCCCACGCTGTCTCTCGCGGGAGCGGCGCGCGAAATCGCCGAACGCCTCGGCGTGAAAAACATCTCGCTCTCGATCACCCACAGCGGGAACCTCGCGCTCGCCCAGGTGATTTTCGAAAGTTAGCGCGCACCAATTGAAGAGAGATTCCTCGCTCCGCTCGGAATGACAGAGTTTGGGACTTGGTCTGCAGCGGAGGCGACGCAAATTTCGCGCCATTCGTTCGCGGGGTGGCGGCCCTCGATTCGCACCTTCAGGTAGTTCCCCGTCAGCGCCTCGGTCCAATCGTCTCCGCCGCGGGCAAGCGTCAGCGCGCGGAGCGTGCGCCCGGCCTGCGAAGCGCGAAACGCAGCGGACTTCTTCTGCCCGAGATCGCGAAGTGCCCGGGCGCGTTCGCGAATCGTTTGCGGGGGAACGGCATCGCCCAAGTCCGCGGCCTTCGTTCCCGGACGCTCGGAAAAAGAGAACACATGTAGATAGGTGAACGAAAGGCTTCCGATGAAATCCACGGTGGCGCGAAAATCAGCGTCCGTCTCGCCCGGGAAGCCGACGATCACGTCCGCGCCGATTGCGGCATCCGGGAGCCGGCGGCGGATCAGATGGATGCGCTCGGCATAGTGCCCGGTGCGGTACCAGCGGTGCATCGCGCGCAGAATGCGGTCGCAGCCCGATTGCAGTGGGATATGAAAATGCGGCGCGATGCGGTCGGACGATGCGACAAGCGCCACGAAATCTTCGATGACATCCTGCGGCTCGATCGAGCTGAACCGAACCTGGTCGATCGCGCTTTCGTCCAGGATTCGCTGCACCACATCGGCAAGCCCGGCGCGCGGCGCTAAATCGCGGCCATAGCTTCCGAGATTGATCCCGCTCAGGACGATCTCTTTCGCTCCCGCCGCCACGAGCGCCGCCGCTTCCTGCACCACCGTATCTGGCGAAAGGCTGCGGCTGCGTCCACGCACAAACGGAATCACGCAATAGGAACAGCGATTGTTGCAGCCGTCCTGAATTTTCAGGATGGGGCGCGTGCGGTCGCCCGTCATCAAAGTTGCGGGCGCGATCTGGACGGTCGCCTGCGCGAAGATGTCGCCGGTCAGAATTTTAGCGGGGCCTCGCGCGAGGGACATCGCGCCGTCTTCCAGCTGAGATACGGAGACGAAATCTCCGGTCGCGCCGCCGGAAGGCGCCGCCAGCCCGAGAGCGATGCCCGGAATTTCCGCCTGATGCGAATTCCCGACGACGCACGCGACGCCTTCCATCGCCGCGATTTCCTCGGGCGCGCGCTGGGCGTAGCAGCCCGTGACGACGATGCGCGCCGCCGGATTCGTGCGATGGATTTTGCGCACGGCTTCGCGCGCCTGAGAATCGGCTGCGGCCGTGACCGTGCAAGTGTTCAGCACGACGATGTCGGCGACCGCATGCTCGCCGGACTGCGCGAGGCCGCTCGCGAGCAGTGCGCGGCGCAGGGCGGCGGCGTCCGCGTCCGTCGCGCGGCACCCGAAATTCTCGATGGAAAAAGTCGCCATGGGGTTTGGAATATCCCGAGAAACTCGGAAGAGATTATAGCAGCGAACGCGAGAACGCCCGTTTGCTGGCTACGGAACAGGGGATGCTACTCGTGGCCGGGACTATGCTTAGGAACTACGCTCCGGTGGCGTTGCGGCGCTGGTAGCAGAGGAGGATCAAATCGGCCCGGCGGCGTACGCCGAATTTGGCGAGCAGGTTCGAGACGTGAAACTTCACGGTTCGCTCGGAAATGTGCAGCCGGTCCGCCACTTCCTTGTTGGCGAGGTTCTCGAGCAGGCTGCTGAGCACCTCTTGTTCGCGCCGGCTTAGCTCGTTCGGTGAGTCCACGCGCAAGCGGCGTCCCTGCGTGCTATTGAGGATCGAGTCGACGAACCGCGAAAGCACCGGCCGCGGCACCCAGATGCCTCCGGCGGCGACTTGCGGCAGAGCGCGCGGAAGCTGCTCGCGAGCCTCTGCGTACGTCAGGATTCCCTTGGCGCCCTGGCGCAGAAGGGCGTAGCTATCGGCTTCTTTGAGCTTGTCTCCGACGACGAGAAGGCGGGCCGTGGCATAGCGCTCGAGGATATTGCCGAGCAGCGCGCCGGTGGCTTGACGAGCCGCGTGCGCGTCCACCACATAAACCGATGCGCGCGGCACATCGAGATTGCGCAGGTCGGGCGCCAGCATCGAATCAAGCTGCTTGGAAGTGATCTGGAAGCCTGAGTCTTCGAGCAGCCGATGGAACTCTTCCAAAACCATCGGGTGCGGCGAAAGCAGGCAGACTTTCAGATGACCTTTGCCGTTCGATTTGGCCATGGTTAATTTAGGCTAGCCGAATTGAGGCGCAGGGGCAAGGCAGACGGAGCGCGTGATTTCATACCAGACACGGGCATGCGTGGCACCAGAAAGTGCGTCCATTTAGGCAGAAATCTTACGTCGGGCAAAACGGATGGCGGGCCGTCCCGAGCTCGAAGGACACGATGCGCGGTACGTTTGGGAGAAAGAGAACGCGGCTTGCGAGGGCGTCAGTCTGCTTGCGCCTGCGATTCGGCTGGGAATTTCGCGTCGCCGTTGGTCTTGTTCCGCGGACGCTTGGCAGGAAGGCCGGCCTGCCGGACTTTATAAAGCAGAGCTCGATAGCTGATTTTGAGCGCCTCGGCCGTCTTGCGGCGATTCCAGTGATTGGCTTGGAGAACCTTCAGGATGACGTCGTGCTCCATGCGGCGCGTCACCTGTTGCGCGATGCGCTTCAGAGGAATATTGCCGTCCTGGGTCGGCTCGTACGAGAAGTGCGTGGGCGGCCGTTCGGAACGATCGGCGTAGAACGTCTCTTCCGATCCGAACACGACGTAGCGAGCCATACAGTTTTCGAGTTCGCGGATGTTCCCAGGCCATTCCCGTTGGCGAAGCAGGTGGACCGTCTCAGTCGAAAGGGGAGCAGCCTCGCGCTGGAAGCGGCGGTTGAACTGCTGGCGGAGGTATTCGGCGAGATAGGGGACGTCCTCACGGCGCTCGCGAAGAGGCGGCAGCATGATGCTGATCACGTTGATGCGGTAAAAAAGATCGGACCGGAAGCCGCCGCTCTCGATCTCCTGCCGGAGGTGGCGGTTCGTCGCGCAAATCACGCGCGCGTCCATGCGCTTTTCTTCATGATCGCCGATGCGCATGAAATGCCCGTCTTGCAAAACGTGGAGCAGCTTCGCCTGCAAGCTGGAGTCGAGTTCGGCAATCTCGTCCATGAAAAGCGTGCCGCCTTGCGCCATTTCCATGCGGCCGGGCTTGGCTGCGTGGGCACCTGTGAATGCGCCCTTCTCGAATCCGAAAAGCTCGCTCTCGATCAACGTCGCTGGAATCGCTGGACAATTCACCTTCACGAACGGGCCGTTGCACCAGGGCGAGCGATTGTGGATGAAATTCGCGAGGACTTCCTTGCCGGTGCCACTCTCGCCCAAAATCAAAATGGGGACGTTCAGGCCGGCAGCGCGATCCACTTTTTGACGGACCGCCTGCATCGCGCTCGACGGACCGAAGTAGATGTGCTCGGGAGGGAGTTCGGCTACGTTTACCGGGAGTTCAGGTTTCAGTTCGCCAAGGGCAGCCATTGGTCAGGAATCGAGAACCGTTACAATCCTCCCAACCCTGGCTTCGCACACGGGCTGCCAAACGGTCGCCGCAAGTGGCCGGAATTAGCTTGGCTGCTTGCTCCTGTGGATATCTCTAGCCGCCTCAGTTCATTAGGGTTTGCGGACCATCAGTTGGCCGGGTCATCGCCCTGTGAGGACGGCGGGGTAGACACGATTCCGTCATATGCCTGAAAAATGTTGTCACTTTAGGGAAGCGGCTTTCCCAAGCGAGTGGTCTGTGTCATTCACGGGCATCATCCGAGGCTACAGCGAGTTAGAGCGGACGGAACAGCTGATCGAGGGAAATCGGTCGAGGGACACGCGCGAATTGCACGTCGGCACGGCTCCGGATCATCCGCCTTGCCGACCAGGACGATACTAGGCGCGAGAGCCTTCGCCGCGGATGATATCGTAGCGCTCGATCACGGCCGCGACGCCAATCGTCTCGTGATCATCGTCGGAGCGTTTATCGACGCGCACGACGCGCCCATGGGCACGGACGAAAACTTCGGATCCCCGCGTGATTTCGGTCGGCAGCGTCAGCGTGAAATCAACTTCCGTGCCGGGAGCCAGGTCCTTGTGCATCGTGAAGTAAACGCCGCGCGTCGAAATGTCCCGGGTCTGGCCGCTGTGCATCCTGGGTTCGCGGTTGATGGGCATGCGGACATTGACGGGGAGCGAGAGGTCGTACCGGCGTGCCATGCGGCGTTCCGTCATTCCTGCTGCTCCTTTAGGGCTGGGTTGAAGTCCACCGAATACCCCCTTCGAATTAGCAATCCCTCTTCCAATCGTAACGCGCCATTCGGCTTATGCCCATTGCCTTCCGCTCCCGGCGAGTTCGCGTACACCACTCACCGGCCCAAAATCAAAGCGACAAGCAACTCCTTTGGAAACAATGGGCGCCTCGATCTTTATTTCGCCCGCGTGACGATTAGGACTGGAATTCAACGCGAAAGACTTTCGCGTTCGCCTCTATCGGAGCGAAATACTAGACCAACCCGATGTCAAATGAACAGTGGTATTTCGCTGTATGTGCTCTAGATATGCAACTCTTTACACCGGCATAGAAGTACGCGGACTCTCACGACCGACATGCTTCTCAGGGGTAATTTGCGGCACAAACGGGCCGATCTTGGAGCCCGTCCGAGTGCAGAGGCACCGCGATCTGGAATAACTCGACAATGGGCGTGAGCGGGCGGGCCGCGCGAGAAAGCTGCCCGCTACGAACCGCGAATCGCTGGAGCGGCGGGCTCTTCGTGCTTTTCGATCGTTTTCGCCGCAGCTTCCTTGGCAGCCGCGGCTGCCTTTGCAGCTTCCTTGGCCGCGGCGGAACGCGCGCCCCGGCCGGAGTCGAGATTGAACTGGCGCATCTTGTAAAGCAGAGCCTTGTAACTGATTCCGAGCATGCGCGCCGCGTCCTTGCGGCACCAGTTCGTTTTCTCGAGCGCATCGGCGATCGCTTCCATTTCCGCTTCGTCTTTCAGGCCTCGAACGAGCGCTTTCAGGCCCTGCTCCTTCGGAGCGGGAGCTTCCTCGCGCGGAGCGATGCGGTGCTGCTGGGTAGTCATTTCAAGAAGTTCGCGGAAGCTGCCTGCGTCGTCTTCCAAAATGACGTAGCGCTTCACGAAGTTCTCGAGTTCGCGCAGGTTGCCGGGCCACGAGTAACGTATCGCAGCCTCGAGCAGGCTCTTTGACGGATCGGGCGCCCGCTTCTGATATTTCTCGCTGTACTTGACTAGGAAATGGCGGAACAGCAGTGGTATTTCCGAAGTGCGCTCCCGCAGCGGTGGAATGTGAAGCGAGAGAACGTTGAGACGATAGTAGAGATCTTCGCGGAAGCGGCCGCTGCGCATCGCTTCCTTCACGTCCATGTTCGTCGCGGCCAGAACACGGACATCCACGTTCACCACCGCGCGCGCGCCCAATCGGGAATACTGGCCGTCCTGAAGAACGTGCAGGAGTTTTGCCTGAAGATGCGGGCTCATCTCCGCTATTTCGTCAAGGAAGATCGTGCCCTTGTGCGCCAGTTCGAATTTTCCGGGCTTCGCGCGCACTGCGCCCGTGAAAGCGCCTTGCTCGAAGCCAAACAGCTCGGACTCGAGCAATTCGCCCGGCAGCGCCGCGCAATTCACCTTTATGAAGGCCTGCTGCTGGCGCTTCGACCGCAGATGGATCATCCGGGCGACGACTTCCTTGCCCACTCCGCTTTCTCCGCTGATGAAAATGGGCACGTCCACCGGAGCGATCTGCAAAATCTGCTGGCGGATTTTAAGCATCTGCGGGCTGGCGGCCAGGAAAGAGATATCTTCCGTGAGGGCCTCGCAGTATTCGCGCAGCGCCTGGTTCTCGGAGCGCAATTCTTGCTTCTGCTTGCACTTCAGAAACGCGGCGTCGAGCTCGGGTTTTTCGAACGGCTTGGTGAGGTAATCGAGCGCGCCCAGGCGAATTGCTTCGACCACTTTCGTCGTCTCATTCACGCAGGAAAGCATGATGACGTTCAGCGAGCGATCCACCTGCATGAGTTGCCGCAGCGTCTCAAGCCCGTCCATCTCGGGCATCAGCACGTCGAGAATAATGAAATCGGGCCGCGCGCCTCCGCCGATCTCCTGGAGCGCCTCCTTGCCGCCCGTCAAGGTCTCGACTTCGAAGCCATCGAGTTCGAGCAGCGTCCGGAGGTATTTCCGGATGCTCGGCTCGTCGTCCACGACCATAATCTTCTGTTTGGTTGCCATCGTTGTTTCCTAAAAGCGGAATTCTCCTATTGAAACCTAATCGGCGAAAATAGGGAGCAGGAAAGAAAAAACGCTGCCCCGGCCCAATTCGCTATCCACCCACACTTTTCCACGGTGCGCCTGGATCAATCGTTTCGTGATCGCAAGGCCCAGGCCCATGCCAGACGAGGATGGATCGACGCGCACAAACTCCTCGAAGATTTCCTGGTGAAATTCCGCCGCGATCCCTCGGCCCGTGTCCGTGACTGAGATCAGGACGCTATTCGGGCGGTGTCCGTTGGAGCGGCGGCGTTCGTCTGTAGGCGATGCTTCGGCCTGGCGGCGCTCCCAGAAGTGGGGCCGAGCGGCCAATGTGACGCGGCCTTCCGCCGGCGTGTGCTTCAGCGCGTTGTCGATCAGGTTCACCATGCACTGCTGCACCTTCTGGTAATCGAATCGGAACAGCGGCAAATCCGCGGCGACCTGGATGTCCAGGTGGACGCCGGCGCGGTGGAACGCGTCGTGCCACCGCACGGTCATATCGTTGACGCAGTCGCGAAGATCGTTTTCGTGCAATTGGAGCACGAGCTTGCCGCTCTCGAGCGCCGAATAATTCAGGAACATCGAGACGAGACGCACCAGGCGGTCGCAGCTTTCCTTCGATTCCCGCAGGATGTCTTTTTGCTTTTCGCTGAGTTTGCCGAGCGAGCCGGAGAGCAGGAGTTCGTAGTAGCCCTTCATGACGGCGAGCGGAGTCTTCAACTCGTGCGCGGCCGACGCGAGGAAGACCGTCTTCTGCCGGTTCGCTTCCTGGAGGCGGAGGTACGCTGCCAGAAGATTCCGGTACGTGATCTCGCGTTCCTGCAACAATTCCTGAACCGTGTGACGCATCTCCGCTTCGTCGGCGGGCGGCTCGGCCGGAGATTCTTCGACGAAGACGGCCAGCCAGTCTGGTTCCGGAAGCCATCGAACGCGCGCCCGAAAAGCTCCGTGCAGTCCCTCGAGCGGCAGATCGACCTCTTGCTTTCCCGCTTGCAGTTGGCCGAGAACGGCCTTGCGATCGGCGCGAAGCAGGTCTCGAAACAGGTTCAGTTCGGGTTTGGCTTGCAGGCCGCTCGCGGTCAGGGCGTCCTGTGCATGCAGATTGCTGAAAAGGATCTGGCCGCTGCGATCCGAGACGAAAAGCGGCCGGTCCACAGCGTCGAGCAAGCTGGCGACTACTTGAAAGCCCGCCGGGCTGCTTGCCTGTCCCTCAGCTGCGATGCCCTTCGACAACCTGCCCTCCATGGGTCCAACCGTGCGCAAAGACACCACTCTCGGCTTTGCCGTTCGCATCTAAGGGACGGTAGCGAAGATGCGGTATGCTCGCAAAGGGCGCAAAAGGTGTCAATGGTAAATGCGTCCTACGTTTGCACACTCTTGGCAAGCAATTGCCGCAGTTTTGCATACTCAGCGGTCAGGATGCTGAGGCGCTGTCCTAACCCATAATTATAACTAACTGAAAATACTAGCCTTACATTAAAATTTAGAAGTGAATGAAACTTGCAATAAAATTGCGGTCTAATCGAGTACTAATACTTGGGTACTGATGAGACCTAGAAATCAAGTGGTGCAAGAAAGGGCGGAAGTGCCTTCGTTGGACGACGAGCGCCGCCGCTGTCAACGAATTCGCCTCCAGGTGCCGCTCTTCATCCGCGGCAAGGATGCGCACGGGGAGCAGTTCGTCGAGCTTGCTAAGACATTAGATATCAGCGCTTTAGGGGCATTCATCACGAGTCCCCGGGCGCTCACCGTCTCTGCCGTCGTTACCCTGACCATTCCAGCTCCCTCGATCACGTCTTCGGCGCTCGTACCTTCCGGAATGCCGCCGATTCAGGCAAGGGTGAAGCGGCAACAGGAGGTGGGCGACATCCATCTGGTCGGAGTCGAGTTCCTGAAACCCATCGGATAGAAGCTTCACGCCGATCTCTCGACCAGATATACGCTGGCGCAAAGTGGAATGGATTTTCACTTTTCGCTGCTTTCAGAGCTGTCTCACCCCGGCATTGCGTGACCTCAATTCAACTTCTTTTTTGACAGCATCTTAGCGTCGCCTTCCGCCACATTCTAATCTTGAAATTGGACTGCGCCGTGCTATAAGCTGATAGTCCCCGCAGGTGTCCATATCTTTGAGGATAGGTTAGACCCAGCTAACAACGCGGATGCCTGAACCCGTCGAAGCATTTCAGCCATCACCCGAGGACTCGTTTCTCGACTTACTGGTCGAGACATTAGAAGGTCTCGACGAGCCCGCTCGTGGACAGTTCCTTCGGCAATTTTTCCGTACCGTCGCGCAGATTGAGTTCAGCGAATCGCGCAGCAGCGAATACTGGACGCAGATTCTGGAGCGACGGCGCGAGCTCTCCGGCGCATTCGGCAAGCGCGTTTCGCTGAAGACCGCGATCGTGGACGTGCTCTCGTCCACCTCCGCGCTGCGCGTTCCCATCCTGATCGAGTACGACGATTTCAAGAAGCTGCAGATCAACGCGGCCACGGATGCGCTGACGGGCCTATACAATCGCCGCCTCTTCGACGAATACCTCGAAAAAGAATTGAATCGCGCCAAGCGTTACGGGCAACAGCTCGCGGTCGTGATTCTCGACTTGCACAATCTCAAGCAGGTGAACGATCGCCAGGGACATTTGCAGGGCGATCACGTCTTGCAGATCGCCGCCAAGACACTTCGCACAACTCTCCGCGCGTCCGATTTCGCGTTTCGCATCGGTGGAGACGAATTCGCCGTGCTCTTGCCGCAGACAGATACGGAACAGGCCGTCACGCTCTGCCGCCGCGTTCGCTCGCAATACGAAAGCGAAATCAGCCCGCTCAAGCTCGAAATGGGAGTCACCCTGGATTTTGGCGTGGCCGTCCATCCGCAGGACGGCGACCAGAAAAGCGAGTTGCTCGGCAAAGCGGACGAAAGGCTCTACGCGCTGAAGCAGTCGACGCGCGCGCCCTCGCGCGTGATCCCGCTCGAGTCACAGCCGCCTCGCGAACAGGCGCCTGCCCCGGCGCCGCCCCGGCAAGCCGCAACGCCGCCGCCACAACCCACGATCGTACCCGGCCCGGCAACCCGTCCGGAGCACCGAAAGTGGGAGCGCGTGTCCCTCGCTGGAACGAAAGCGCACGCCGTCCTGACGGATATCGGCCAGAAAACCGCGAGAGTGATCGACTTGAGCTACGGCGGTGTGGCGCTCAACCTCGAGAGCGCCGAGGACCTTCCCAGCCAGTTCAGCGCGGTCCTGCACGTCCCGATATTGCCGCCCGTGCGGGTGGTCCTGCGCAAGACGTATGCGCTTCGAGCCGAAGGCGGGCGCGACCGCGTCGGCTGTTCGTTCGTCTCCTAGACCGGCCGGTTCCAGCATCCCCGGCCTGCGGGGAAGTTTTCCACAGAATGGCGTCTCTCTGTTTGCTCGCGCGCTGGAAAAACGGACTTCGCAGCGTTAGCATAGGGTTTCGACCGCCCGGCCTCCTCGGCCGAGTTCGGACACTCAAATGGCTCTCACATTTCCGTTGCCCACAAGTGTTCCCTCCAAATGGGTTGGCTTCGAAGCGTGGATGGAACGTGCGCTCGATCAAGCAGGGCGAGTGCAGCCGGAGTGGGATGCGGATGACATTCACGATCTCCGCGTGGCGTTCCGGCGCTGCCGGACGATGGCGGACGCGCTGAGCCAGGTCAATCCTGCGCCGGGCTGGCGCAAACTCAAGAAAACCAGCCGCGAGCTGTTTCACGCCCTGGGCGTCCTCCGCGATACGCAGGTCGAGCGGGCGCGCGTAAAGAAGATGGGCCCAACGAGCGACCCCGTGCGAAAGCATATGCTACGCGTGCTGGCTCGCGCCGAATCGAAGCATCTGCGCGCCGCGGAGCAGGCGCTCGACCGCTTCGATCGCAAAGAATGGAAGAAGCTGACGCGCAAGCTTGCTTCGAAGGCGCGCTTCTTCCCCCTCGAGAGCGTGGTTTTTCAGCGCCTCGCTCTCGCCGCGTTAAACGAAGCAGTGGAGTTGTACAGGCAAGCTCTCGAGCGGCGCAGTATCATCGCCTGGCACCGGCTACGGATCGGCATCAAGAAATTCCGCTACCTCACGGAGAATTTCCTGCCTCGGCGGTACGAGGTCTGGGCCGGCGACCTGAAGCGCATGCAGGATCTGCTCGGCGAGGTCCACGACCTGGACGTGCTGCGCAGCGATCTCCGCAAACACGCCTCGAAACTCGACCGGGCCATCGTGGCGCAGTGGGTCGAGAAAATCGAGCGCGAGCGCAAAACTCACTTGCAGGAGTTTCTTTCCAAGACGAGCGGCCCGGAATCTCCCTGGCTGGACTGGCGCGCCGGATTTCAGTGGGGACATGCGCTGGTCGCCGCTTCGCTCCCGGACGCGCAGCGCCGCACCGCGTAAACGCCCCGGCTAATCCGCCAGCGCCCGCAGCACCTTCGGAGTGAAAACCCAGCGCAGTTCCCAGTGGCCGCGCCCGGCGCTCTGCTCGAAACAAGCCATGCCTGCTTTTTTCAGCTCGGTAAACGGGCCGCGCGCGCCCGCCAGGAGCGCCGTCAAATTGTCGAGATGAGGCGCGTGGCCGCAGCACATCACTTCCTTGGCACGAAGGTGGGAGATTTCCTTCAAGATATCGGCGGGATTTTCGGCGGGTTTTAGCGCCTCGCTGACGCGGATTTTCTCAAGCGAAAATCCAAGCGCCTCGGCGAATATTTCCGCGGTCTGCACCGCGCGGACGTACGGGCTCGTGATCAGCACGTCCGGCTTCGCGCCCAGTTCGCGCAAGCCGAGCGCCGCCGACCGCGTCTTCTGCACGCCCGTGGCCGTTAGCGGCCGCTCCGCCTCGGCGGGCGATTTCGGGTCGGTCCGATCGACGGCAATGCCGTGCCGCACCAGATACAGAATCATCGTTTACGCCACCTCTTCCCTTCGCTGCGCCCGCCGGAATTCCGCCTTGAGATGGAACTCCCTTTCGAAGAGATCCGATTTTCTCTCGAGGCCGGCAAGGTCGAGGCGCGTGCCATCCGCAGCGCGGATTTGGAAAATCGCGCGGCGCCCGGCGATCTGAACGTCCACGCCCGAGACGCGCTGCGCGTGCTCCGATTCCAGCTTTTCGGCGATGCGCAGCAGCGACGTGAGCAGGCGAAGCTGCCGCCGGCGCGGTCCGTCGAGCGAAGCATACGACGCGTGCTCGAGCTGCGGCTCGGACTTGCAATTGTGGTAGCGCACCAGCGCCGCGACCATATCGCGCCGCCAGCCGCGCAATCCCGGAATCTCGCCGTACCGCACGAGATATTCGCCGTGGCGGTGGTGCGATTTGCGGTGGATGAAATGCCCCACGTCGTGCAGCAGCGCGCCCAATTCCAGCACGAGGCGCAGCTCCGGCCCCATCTCGTGAATCGGCCGCAATTGATCGAATAGCGAAAGCGCCAGCCGCGAAACTTGCTCCGCGTGGTGCGAGCTGTAGTCGAGCCGCCTCGCAAACCATCGCGAGCTGGTCAAAAGCTCCGCGGCGCGGCCCTTTTCTTCTTCGGAAGCCGTTCCACCCGAATACTGCTCGGCAACGAGATCGAGCAGAAGTCCCTCGCGCACGCCCACTCCCGGCACCAGCAGCGAGCGCACGTCGAGCCATTTCGCGACCGTGGTGATGATGATCGCGGCGATGCCCATTACTTCCGCGCGGTCTCGCCGCACGCGAAACACCCGCACGCGCCCGGGAACGTCCAGCCCCAGCATGCGCCAGGTCTGGTCGCGCAGCAGCCGGACGTTGATCGTCGGCGTCCTTCCAACGAGCGGTCCTGCCGCGAGGCGCACCAGCGCTTCGGCGTTGCCTCCGCACGCCACGGTGATCGCGCGCGAAAGCTTGGGCGGAGACGGCATCGCGCTGCGCAGCAGCGCCAGCACGTGATGCCGCAGCCGCCGCGCGGTGTCTTCGTCAATCGCGCCCTCGATCGAGTACGTCTCCATCACGCGAATCGTGCCGAGCGGCAGCGCGATCCGCTGTTGCAGGACGCCCCGTTCGAAAAAATTCAGCTCCAGGCTGCCGCCGCCCAGATCGAACACCAGCCGCGGCTGGAGCCTCGGCCCGAGCGCCCATCGCACCGCCGAGCACACGAGCCGCGCTTCCTCCTCGCTGCTGATCACCTCGAGCTCGATCCCGGTCTTGCGCTGGATGCGCTCGAGCAGCTTCCGGTAGTTGCGTACCTCGCGCGCCGCGGACGTCGCCACCGCGCGGTACGCCGTCACGTGCTGATGATCCATGCGGTCGCGGAAGTGCCGGAACGCGCGCGCCGCCCGCGAAATCGTGTCGTCGTCAAGCAGCCGGCGCGTGAACGCGTTGTGGCCGAGGCGCACCGGCGCCCGTTCGCTTTCAAGAATTTGCATGTGCTGCGGAGAGGTGGCGCGCGCGATCACCAGCCGGATGGCGTTCGATCCGGCGTCGATCGCGGTCAGTTGGACGGGAGCGGCCACTCTTTAGCGCCAGAGATGCGCGAGCGCGTGCGACGGCTTGTAGTGCGTCCCCCGGATTCCCAGTTGCGACGCAATCCGCCTGCGCAGCACGCTGTTCACTTGGGAGACGCTTCCTTCGCCGTCCAGTTCGATGAAGCCGTGCCGTTTCGAGAGATATTCGAATTCCCGCTTGATCATGGACTGGTATCGAATAAACGACTGGAAGAGATCGTTCGAAAGCGACATATCGCGCCCCGACTCCCAGTAGCTGATCGTCTGCGACTTCCTGAATTCGCGGTCGAACGCCACCTCCGGCCGCACGTTGAGCCAGAACGTCAGATCGGGCCGCAGCGCGATTTCGTAGACCCCGTGCAGGTAATCGCGGCCGATTCCGCGAACGGCCGCGCGGGCGATCAGCGTGAAGATATAGCGGTCGGCCAGCACAATCAACCCCGAGCGCAGCGCCGGCAGAATCCGCCGCTCGAGCTGATCGAAAAAATCCGTGCCGTACATCAGCGCGAGCGTCATCCGCGTCACCGCGTTTTCCGCCAGCAGCGTGTCGATGTCGCGGCTCACCAGAAACGACCGGCGCAGGCCCATCGTCTCGACCGCGAAGCCCTCGCCCTCCAGCCATTCGGTCAGCAGCGAAATTTGCGTCGAGCGCCCCGAGCCGTCCGTTCCCTCGACCACGATCAGGCTGCCGCTCAGCTCCTCGATGCGCACGCCCGGCAGCGGGATTCCGTAGAAGCGCGAATGCCCGTTGCCGGAGCCGTTCTTGCGGTTTTTCGAGCGCTTCGAGGGGTGCCCGTTCGAAGGCACGCTGGGCGCGGATTGGGAGCGGGATGGTGTCATTTTTTCTTCGGCGCGAACTGCTTCAGATCCACTCGCTCGCCCAGCAGTTGGCGCATCAGCTTCTGGAGCTTGTTCACGCGGACCGTTCCGTCCATCAGCACGAAATGGTCCGTCTCGACCATCTGGTCGTAGTTGTTCAGGATTCGTTCCTGGAAGATGCGGAAGCTTTCCGCGCGATCGAGCGAGATGCCGAGGTCCATGCCGGCCTCGTAATACTTCAGCTTGGGGCGCCCCACGACGATCCGGTTCACCGCCACATCGAGCGGTACGCGGAAGTAAAACGTGATGTCCGGCACCGGCGCGAAGCTGTAGAGATTGCGAAGCCAGTGCGGAGAGCAGCCGCGGGCGGCGTCGCGCGCGAACGCCGTGTAGATGTAACGGTCCGCGAGCACCAGGTAGCCGCCGTGGAGCAGCGGCATGATCTGCCGCTCGCAGCGGTCGGCGAAATCCGCCGCGTGCAGCATCGAAAACGTAGTCGGCGTCAGCAGCCGCCGCTGCTTTCCGCGCCGCGTCGCGGATTTCACCAGCGGCGAGGAATTCCATTCGGTGAAATGGATGCGGTATCCGCTGATCTCGAGCCACCGCTTCAGCAGGTAGAGCTGCGTGCTTTTGCCGGAGCCGTCGGTCCCCTCGACTACCACCAGCGCGCCGGGATACTGGCGCTTCGGCGCGGCCGTCTCTTCCGGCGTCGCCTGCGGGACAGTTGCAATGTCGGGAGTTAGGGTCGCCATCGAGGTTTACCCGCGCCTAATTCATTATGATACGTCGATTCCGCAAACCGCGTGTTAAAAAACTGTTACATCCCCTCCTACGCGCCACGCGCCATCTCGAATGAAAAGGCTGTCTCTCCATCGCGCTCGGCCGCTGTCCTAGTTCGGTGAGTCGTCAGGGCACGGCTTCAGCCGTGCCATACCGTTCCAGGATCAGAAGGGGTTTCAACCCCTGAGGCCTCCGCTTGTCGTTGAAGAGTGTTGTGCTATAAATCTTGCACGCGATGAACATCCGCCAAGGATCGATCCCCCTCTTCCGCTTCGCCGGGATTGAAGTGCGCTTGCACTGGTTGTGGTTTTTGTTCGCGGTGTACGAAATCCAGGCTCGGGCGGGCGGCTATTCCTCTGTCTACTGGAACGTCCTCGAATATCTCGCGCTGTTTCTGATCGTGATGATTCATGAGTTCGGCCACGCGCTGGCCTGCCGGCAGGTGGGAGGCGTGGCGAATCAAATCGTGCTGTGGCCGCTCGGCGGTGTGGCGTACGTGAACCCGCCGCCGCGGCCGGGCGCCACGCTCTGGAGCATTGCGGCGGGGCCGCTCGTCAACGTAGTTCTTTTCCCGATCCTGTACGGGCTTTACACGCTGGGCCGGTCGTCTGGTTGGGCGGAGACGAGGCCCGATGTCCAGTCATTCTTGTTCGCTATCCTGGCGATTGACGTCGTCCTGTTCCTTTTTAACATGCTGCCCATCTATCCGCTGGATGGCGGCCAGATTCTTCGCGCGCTGCTCTGGTTCCCCTTTGGGCGCGCCCGCAGCCTGTTGGTGGCCACGATTATCGGCTTCTTCGGAGTAGCTGGGCTGATCGCCGTGGCTGTGCGGTGGCGATCCCCGTGGTTCGTAGTTCTCTCCGTGTTCATCCTGTTGAATTGCTGGGGAGGACTGCGACAGGCGCTTTCGTTGTCGCGCATGGCGAAGATACCGCGCCGTGCGGGGTTTGCCTGCCCGTCGTGCAAGTCAGCGCCATTCGCGGGAACTTATTGGATGTGCGGGCAGTGCAGGAGGCCATTCGACCCGTTCGAAACGCAAGCCGTCTGCCCCCACTGCGCCACCCGCTACGCCGCGACGAGGTGTCTCGAATGCGGCGCGCAAAATCCCATCAGCGCGTGGGCCGGCACCACTTTTGCGCCTCACCCGCTCGGCTGAATCCTCGTCGCGCTGTTGTCTGCAGTTGCCTTCGTTGCGCGGTTTTCGCTGTGGCCTCGCCGTTGCTGTTGCCTTCGTAGCGGCCGCCTCGGTCTTTAGGCGGGCGCCTTTGCTTGTCGGCAGTTGCCTGTGTAGCGCACACCTTTCGCGCCTTTTGCGTCCCGGTCGAATTTTGGCCGGGAAGGTGGGCAGCCTTGGCTTTTTTGCTGTGCCTGCCTTATGTAGCTCGCCCCGGATTTGCAGGGGCGAGGCTTTTCGGTTTGCGGTTTTGTGGTGCGGCTTTTGCGTGCCGGTCGGTTTGTAACCGGGAAGTTAGGCGGCACTGAGAACGCTTGCCCACACTCAGCGGGTCACCTATCCTTAGATCACGATGTTACTGAGAAAAGATGTCCTCAGTTGGTACCAGTATGACGTCAGTTTTTCAGTCGAGCTGATCGACAGCTTCGTAAAGGGTGTCGAGAAGCAGGCCGCGGAATCAGTTGACAGATACGAACACGAGAAGCAAAGACACGAAGTAGAAGACGACATGGGAGAAAACGAAGAGAAGTTCACCAGACTAGTTGAAACTCACCAAGGTCTGGATGATGAAACGTGGGACCTGGCAAACGTATTTCGAGAACATTTCCCCAACTTACAACGGCGCTCTGCGTTGTTGACGGTCTACGGCTACTTTGAGCACGAACTGGATGAGCTGTGCTCGCTCTATAAATCCGAGAAGAGTTTTGGGCTGGCTTTGTCAGATTTGAGCGGTAAGGGCATTGATCGCTCGACTAATTACCTTGCAAAGCTTGCGGGGCTCGACGTGCACAAGAATTCCCAAGAGTGGATCCGCATTAAGGAGATACAAACAATTCGCAATGCCATTGCGCATCGCAATGGCAAATTACGGGATCCGCAGGACAATCGTATCCGGGCGGTTATTGAGAATGATAAAGCGATGTTTCTGAACGATGAGAATGAGGTCGTATTAAAAGCAGGTTTCCTCTCTCATGTGCTCGATTCCTTTTGGAGCTATTTCAAACTTATAAGTGAGTCGATCAAGGTGAGGGAAAAAGCCTAGCAAGCGGATCGAACCAGACAGAATGGAACACCCAATGAGCGATTCTATGCTCCTAGGCTCCTGTCAGCTTGTATGTGCCGGTCCTAAGCGGCGGGAAACACGGCAATGATGACTCCGCGAGAAATAGACAAGCTCGTCGAAGACTATATCGGGACCCAGATGGGGTACCTCAACGGATTCAGCTACAGCATTCATGATGCCTTCTATCACCGCTACTGTGATCTTGATGTTGACGTTGCGGCGTATCGAGCGAAGGGACTGACGACACGCCGTGCGTTCGTCGAAATACTTAAAGACGCAAAGCCCAGAGACCAGGCCAAGATAATTCGCGGCGTCTTCGAAATGCTTCCTCCCCCAGAGGAAGCGAACGACGATGCTGCGCGAAAGAGGCTTGCCCTGCATAAACAGCTGCTTGACGTCGCGGCCCGATTGGAGGCGGATGGCTTGGTCCAAACACCCGAGATCGCAGAAACAAGTGAGGTTGTATTCGAAGCCCTCCAGGACGCAGAGGTTCTCCTGAAGACCAGGGGCCCCAAAAGCGCGGTGGACCGCGCTCATACCGCTCTCCATGGCTACCTGAAAAAACTATGCGCGGATAGAGGGGCCGTGATGCCTGCTGATGCATCGCTGACAGCAATCTTTAAGGTCGTCCGGGAACAGTTCCGCGAATTCGCCGCGACCATCCCACATGACGCAGAGGCCAAGAGGGTCTTCGGCTCAATGGCGTCTGCTCTCGACAGTCTCAACACAATTCGCAATCGCGGCACCTTGGCTCATCCAAACGAATTGCTTCTGGATGCACCCGAGGCCATGCTCTACATCAATCTGTCGCGAGCTGTCTTGGGATTCATTGAGGCAAAGACAAAAACCTGAGATGCCCCAACAAGTTCAACGAGAGAGTCTCAGAATACGCATTTGAAGTCTTGACCGCCTCTGGCCGGCCCCCACCCGCCGAAAACTGGCACCGTCCTCCACCGGAGTGATCCCTTGCGCCGCATTCGGAAATATGCCACGTTGGGCGCGAGAGGTGAGCTGTGCGAAATCAGAAGCCGGCAGTGGCGAGACTGAAGTCGAAGCTGGGAGGTCCGAACGAAGGCCCGCGCCCAGTGCAGCGCGGAGCCGATGCGCGATTCTCCCTCTCTAGCCACTCGCCTGTCCTGAGCGTAGTCGAAGGGCCACTCGACACTAGCCACTGCTTCCTGCCCGACAATGGCTGCCGGACAGAATGCACTGTAACTCATTCAAAAGAAACGATCGATGTACACTCTGCCCGACAATCAAACCCGGCCCTTGCGCTCGCTTCGGTCGCTCGGGCGAACGCGAATCTAATCGACACCCCGGCGATTAGAAACGCCTCCAACTTTCTGAAAATAAACGAGGGACGCTCACTCTAATCGACACACTCCGACGAAAGGACGCACGCTAAATGGCGACGAATTTCAGCAAAGCGCTCGCGATCAAGCCCGGCAAAAAGGTCAAGCTCGCCGACTGGGATCCTGAACACACGCTCGGCTGGGACAAGGGCCGCAAGATGAGGGCCAGCCTCGAAAAGTCGATCGAGCGCATCGACAAGCTGCAATACCTGCTCTACGCCGAGCACAAGCGCGCGCTGATGATCGTCCTGCAAGGCCGCGACGCCGCCGGAAAGGACGGCACGATTCGCCACGTCATGACCGGCTGCAACCCGCAGGGCTGCCATGTGACGTCGTTCAAGAAGCCCTCGGCCGACGAAATGTCGCATGAATATCTTTGGCGCGTGCACAATGCCGTCCCCGAATACGGCGACATCGGAATTTTCAACCGGTCCGTTTACGAGGACGTTCTCGTCGTGCGCGTCCACAATC
Source organism: uncultured Acidobacteriota bacterium (assembly GCA_963715685.1). Classification (GTDB taxonomy): domain Bacteria; phylum Acidobacteriota; class Terriglobia; order Acidiferrales; family UBA7541; genus Palsa-295. The sequence goes on from OY970264.1 coordinate 227,763, forward strand.
TGGTGCCGAAGGAGGTCTGGTCGCAGCGCTTCGATCAGATCAACGACTTCGAGGAGCTGCTGCACGAAAATCGCATCAAGATCGTCAAATTCTTCCTGCACATCAGCAAGGACGAGCAGAAACGCCGCTTCCAGCAGCGCATCGACGATCCCGACCGCCGCTGGAAAATCTCCCAGGCCGATTTCGACGAGCGAAAATTCTGGGACGACTACACGGCGGCCTACGAGGACGTGCTTACGAAATGCAGCACGGACCACGCGCCCTGGTTCATCATCCCCTCGAATAAAAAATGGTTCCGCAACCTCGCCGTCTCGCACATCATTGCCGAGACGCTCGAAAACATGAACATGAAATTCCCGCCGCCCATCATCGACGTGAAAGATCTCAAGTGGAAATAAAGTGAGAGGCCCGATTCGATGAGAAACTTTATTTTCGGAATTCTATTTACGCTGATCGTCGCGGCGGTAGGCGGATTCGTGTGCATCAAAAAAGGCTACGTGGATTTTGCCGCGGACCAGAAGCCATCGATGATCGAATCAAAGCTCGCGATGGCCGCCGTGGACGCCTCGACCGATCGCCGCGCTCCGGACGCGAAGAATCCGGTCGCGCCGACCGAGGAAAGTATTGTCGCCGGCGCGAAGCTATACCTCGACCACTGCGCCGGATGCCACGGCGTGCCCTCAAATCCAGACGGCCAGTTCGCCAAATCGTTCTATCCGCCGATCCCCGGATTTTTCCGGGACGCGCCCGACATGTCCGAAGGCGAGAATTTCTACATCATCCAGCACGGCGTCCGCTGGACCGGGATGCCGTCCTGGGGCAAAACGCTCTCCGAGCAGCAGATCTGGCAGGTAGTCACGTTCCTGAGTAATATCGAGAAGCTACCGCCGGCCGCGCAACAGGTTTTCGGTCCCGCGCCCGCAACCGCGCCCCCGCCGATGAACATGCCGATGGGTTCCATGCCGATGAATCATTAGAAATTTGCAACGTTAGAACGCGCAGGAGGGAATTTGCGCCGGGGGGCTGATCCCGGTCGCCGGGGAAGGTCCGTAGCGGCTGGTCGCGAAGTTTACGCCGACAGCATCCGCGGCGAATATCGCGAGCTGTTTGCCCTGCCTGTGATGTGGAGCGTCGTGTCCACGGGAACCGGGCGGTAATCCCGGCGCCTCGAGTCCAGCGCGGGCTCGGGAATTTCGAGCGTTTCGCTGGCGGCCACCGTCGAGCGCAGAAAATTCTCCGCCCGCCGCGCCAGTTCCGCGCGGTTATCGACGCCAAACTTGCTCAAAAGGCAGGAGATATGGAATTTGACGGTTCGCACCGTGATGTTGAGTTTCGACGCGATTTCCTTGTTGGCGCGGTTGCAGAGGACGGACTGCAAAATCTCCTTCTGCCGAGGGCTGAGAGACGCAGGAGCGGCGGCAGCGCGTCCTTCCTCAAGAAGTTCCTTGGCGCGGGACGCCAGCCGGGCTCGCCAGCGTCTTTTCGGCCGGCACCAGGACCGCGAACTCGCTGGGTTCGGTGCCTCGAACCAGGCACTGCATGGCCAGCAGGCTGGCCATGCGCTCGATCGTGTAGTTGAGATCGTCGCCGGCCGCCGCCCGAAATTGCGCGACGCCGCTGGATTTTTCGCAGAATACAAAGTAGCTGGATGGGTTCGCTTCGCGCTTCCTGCTGTGGGTGATGAGCTTTGGAATTACACGTACTTTCTTCAATCGACGCCTTCCCGTCTCCGCTTTGAGGTTGCAGCGGTCAAATTTCATGGATGGACTACTCATTGCGATTCGAAAATGCCAATCTGAGCTGCGCTACGAACGGGATCTTGAATGATCCTCCGGCAGACGAAGGGTTTCGATCGTACCGAAGGCGAACGTGTGTCTCTGGCGGTCAACAGTGCGCACAGGCAGCTAGGGTGCCACTCTTCCTTATTTTTCTAACGTGCTTAGGCTTAGGCAGATGCGAAGTCCGGCAAAGTTTCGGATGGATCGAGTCTATGTAGGAATTTCTTGAGGGCGGAAAATTCTTCCGCGAGAAATACTATTTCCACAGGCGATTCTGTCATCGAGTTGTCATACATGCCGAAGAAGACCCGGTATAATCCTGGTGTGCAAGGCTCGAACGTAGTCGCGATCCGCCAGTCTCGCGGCGTCAGTGCAGCATCCGGAGCGCGACCACCGCACAGAATGCGGCGAGCGCTGATGGCTTGTTCATCGGCAGCGATGCTGATCTTATCTCTGGCCTCCGCCGCGCACGGCCAACTCACTCCGATCAATCCACCGCCGGGATTCAAGCAAGTGCCGAGCGGCACGGGCGGCTGCTCGGTGGGGAAGTCCTGCGCGGAATTGGCCCCCTCTATGATGCAGAGCGCCCTCGGCCCTTCGCCGCTCGAAGAGAATCTTCGCTATCTGACGGACACCATCGGCGGGCGCGTGACCGGCTCGCCGGAGGCGGACCGCGCCGTCGGCTGGGCGGTCGAGGCGCTGCGCCGCGCAGGCGTGGATGAGGTACACACGGAGAAGTTCACGGTTCCTGTCGGATGGAGCGAAGGGCACACCCATGTGGAGGTGCTTTCGCCGGGGCCGTTTCCAGTTCGGCTGGTTTCGACCGGGTGGTCGCCGCCGACGCCGGAGGGCGGAATCACTTCGGACGTGGTGGACGTCGGAATGGGAGATGATGCCGGGTTTGAGAAAGCGGGCGCAAATGCGAAGGGCGCAATCATTCTGGTCCACTCGAATCTGCTCGTCACATGGGATGACTTGAACGGTGAATACAAGACCGATGCGGAGATCATCGCCCGCGCGGTGAAGGCGGGCGTCGCAGCGATCTTCTGGATGTCCACGCGGCCGAACCTGCTTTTGTACCGCCACACGGAAGTGTTCGACGGACATTTGGCACTTTTGCCGCAGGCAGTGGTGGCGCGGGAAGACGCACAACGGATGGCGCGCTTTCTGGCTTCGGGGCAAAAGGTGCGCGTGCACTTCGATATGCCCAATCACGTGACCGGTCCGGTGGAATCCGAGAACGTCGTGGCGGAGATTCGCGGGCGCGAAAAGCCGGACGAGTTCGTCCTGCTCGGCGCGCACATCGATTCGTGGGATTTGGGGACGGGCGCGCTCGACGACGGCTGCGAAGTGGCGATGGTGATCGATGCGGCGCGCGTGATTCATGCGTCCGGGTCGGTGCCGCGGCGGTCGATCCGGTTTGTGCTGTTCACGGGCGAAGAGCAGGTGGTGCTGGGTTCATGGGCGTACGTGAAAGCGCATCGCGATGAACTCGACCAGATGAGCGCGGCGATTCTGTACGACGGGGGAATTGGCGCCGTGACCGGATATTCACTGGGCGGCCGAAAGGATGCGGTGACGGCGGTGCGCGAAGCGCTTGCGCCGCTCGTGCCGCTGGGCGTGAAGGATTTCACACTCGATGTGAGCATCGACACGGACCGGTTCGATTTCATGCTGGAAGGAATACTCACGCTCGATCCGAATCAAGAGCCGGCGAACTACATGGTCAACTATCACGCGACGTCGGACACGTTCGACAAGGTGGACATTCCGGCGCTCAAGCGGCAGGTAGGGATTGCCGCGATCACAGCGTATGCGCTGGCTGACACGAGCGAACGAATTGCGCCGCGACAGTCGAGCGCGGAGATCGAGCAGTTGATGAAGGATACAGGCCTCGGCGACGAGATGAAGATCGAAGGATTCTGGCCCGCGTGGGAAAGCGGCGAGCGCGGCCGCTAGAGATAACGCCGGCGCGACGCCGAACCTCGCGAAGTCCACTTGCCGGCCTGCGTTTCCTATTCAGGTCTAAATTTTTTGTCAATTGACTCTGTGGCGCAATAGACCTAGGATGCCTGCCATTGGTTGGCCGAACCTTCTTGAATGAAGGATAGAAAGGAAACCGGGATGAGATCGAGGATTGCAGGAATCGTGTTTGCGGTTGGTTTCCTCTTGGCGGGCCCGTTGGTTTCCGCCATTCAAGCGCAGCAGGCGTCCGGGCCGACCAAAGTGGTACAGCTCATGGGTCTCGTAGGCGTGAGAGACAACACAAAAGGGAAGCTGACGGTCGAAAACGGGAATTTGCATTTCGTCCATTCCAAGGTCAACTCGGATCTGGCAGCGAGTTCGGTGCAAGATGTGGTGACGGGCAACGACAGCCAGCGCGTGTTTCGAGGAACGTTTGGAACGCTGACCGAGTTCGGGCCATACGGATCGGGGCGATTTCTCAGCCTGTTTCGCAGCCCGCTCGACACGCTGACGATTCAATACCGCGATGCGGACGGCGGCCTACACGGCGCGATCTTTACGATGCCGGTGGGCCAGGCCGAAGTGATCAAGGGCGAGTTGCTGGCGCAAGGCGCGCACACGACGATTCCCACGCAGGCAGATGCGAAGGAGCAAAAGCCATGAAACGCATTTTTGCGATTGCAGCTCCGGTGTCGTTGTTAATGTTCGCGCTGATTGCGGCGCCGCTCGCGCGCGCAGCGGAAAACAAGCCCGCCAAAATCAAGGCGTCGGGGATCAAAGTCGAGATGATCGAGTCCGACGAAATCAAGCTGCCGGCCGAATTCCAGATTTCACTCTACGAGAACCTGATCCAGCAGCTCCAGAAGAAGAGCGGGTTGCAACACGTCTATCGCGACGGGGACCACAATGCCGACGGCGTTCCGGGCCTGATTGTCCTGCATAGCACCGTGCGCGGCTTCAAGAAGGGGAGCGAAATGGCGCGGCAGGTGACCACGGTTGCGGGCGCGACTTCCGTAAACATTCACTGTCAATTCACCGACAAGGATGGGAAGCCACTGGTGGACCGCGACATCACGGGGAAAGTGTGGTTCATGGGCGGGAATCTCAGAGCGACGTTCGATTTCGCGAAGAAGGCCGCCAGCGTCGCGCACGAGAATTTTGCTCCGATCGCGGGGTCGTAGTCACCGAGATTTCAAGATTCATTTCTTTTCGCTGTCCGCATATTCGAAACACCTCCGCTCCGCTTTTTTCGACGCGCGACACGCGTCGCGTATAATGAAACGACAGTCGTGATGACCCAACGCGCCAGTCTCGGGGGTATCTCTGCGGCCGCGCAGGCCGCCGGAGCGAAACCGCGGCGAATTCTCGCGGTGGACTACGGTCGCAAAAGGATCGGTTTGGCGCTGTCGGACGAGCTGGGGATCACCGCGCGGCCGCTCGAGACGCTGGTGCGCACAAACCGGCAGAGCGACCTCCGCCGCCTTCGCGAGATTTGCCGCACGCATTCGGTGGGACACATCATCGTCGGCCATCCGCTGCATATGACGGGCGAAGCCGGTCCCATGGCGGAAGAGGCGGCGCGCTTTGCGGCGCGGCTGGAGAAGGGGCTCGGGATCGACGTGGAGCTCGCGGACGAGCGGCTGACGAGCTGGGAAGCGGAGCAGACGATGGCGGAGACGAAAGCGTCGGCGCGGCGAAGGCGCGGCCCGCTCGATGACGTGGCCGCCGCGATTCTGCTGCGCGATTACCTCGAACAGAAGCGCGGGCAAACGCCAAGCGCGACTGCGGAGAAGGACTAGAGCCCATGCGACGGCTCGGGTTGCTGGCGCTCCTGGCGATTTCCGCATTCGGCGCGGGAGCAGCTTGGCTCGATTCGCAAATCAGCCGCCCGTACCGCGGCCACCGGCCGGAAAAGGTGTTCGTCGAGATTCCCCGCGGGACCTCGCGATGGAAAATCGCCGGGATTCTGCGCGACAACGACGTGATCCGCAACCGGCTGGCCTTCGCGATTTTCAGCGAGTGGCATTTTCGCAAGCGGCCCCAGGCGGGCGAATACTATTTCGACCGCCCGCTGAACTCCCGCGAAGTTTTCTGGAAGATCGTGCGAGGCCAGGTATTCGTTCACACCGTAAGGATCCCGGAAGGGTGGACGATGTACGAGATCGCCGCGGAGTTCGAACGGCAGGGGGTCTGCACTCGAGAGGAGTTTCTCGCGGCCGCGCATGATACGTCGCTCGTTTCCGATCTTGCGCCGCAGGCGACGAGCCTGGAAGGGTTTCTCTTTCCGTCGACGTACGAATTCACGCGCCGGGCCACCTGCGACCAGGCCGTGAAGCGGATGGTCGATAATTTTCGAGCCGTCTGGGAGCCGCTCCGTTCGGCAGAGCCGCCGCCGGATGGATTCACGGCGGCGCAGATCGTGACGCTGGCCTCGCTGGTGGAGCGCGAGACGCCGGACGCGGAAGAGCGGCCGTTGGTGGCCGGTGTGTTCTACAATCGATTGCATCGTGGATACAAGCTGCAATGCGATCCAACGGTGCAGTATGCGATGGAACTGACCGGGCATCCGACGAAAAATGTGCACCCCAAGGATTTGCGAGTGGACTCGCCGTATAACACGTACGAGCATCCCGGCCTGCCGCCGGGCCCAATTGCAAATCCGGGCGAAGCTTCTCTGAGGGCCGCACTGATCCCTGCGCCGACGGAGTATCTGTATTTCGTCGCCAACGACCAGGGCGGGCATTTCTTCAGCCGCACGCTCGAGGAGCATAATCGTAACGTAGCGCGCTTGCGGCACATGCTGGCCAGAGATGCCGCGGCGTCCGATACCGCGTCCAACAGAACGACGCACTGAGGCTCCCCGTGAGCGCAGGCAATTCCGAAAAACATGCGGGTGAATCGTCCACGAAGAAGGCGCTGATTCTCGAAGCGGCGCGCGGACTGGGGAAGCCGCGCTACACGCCCGCGGAGATCGAGCAGATCCGCCGGCAACTGATCGCGCAGCACGGCGCGCAGGGGAAAACATCGCCGGACTACATCGTGAGCGTGCTCGAAGACGCGGGAATGAGAGTGGTATGGTCGACGCGCTCGGACACCGCGGGGCACTACGAGGAAGAGTTCACCGACCTGCTGCACTTCTCGACGCTCGAGGAAGCGGAGATGTGCCTGGTGAGGCTCGACGAGCTTTTGCGAAAGTTCGTGACCGAAGGAGAGCACGCGGCAGCGGAACGCGTCCGCGAGGTGGCGCGGCTCGGGCGGCGGCGCGCGGAGATGATCGCACGGAACCGCAAGGTGCAGCCGGAAAAGCGCGCGGCAAAGGAAGAGATCGGCCGGTGGTTCACGATCTGGCTGGAGACGCCGGACACTTTTTTCGACTGGCTCGAAGTGCGGAAGCAAACCCCCGAATTCCAGAAGCAGTTCCCTCCCGAATCCGACGACGAGGCGTAAATGTATCTGTTGGACATCGAACCGCTCGATCTAGGCGAAGATGTGCGAGCGATCGGGCTTGAGCTGGTAGAAGCGGACGAAAACCGCGAGCCCGTCCGCGGGACCGACGCAGCGCGCATCTGGACCCGAGTGCTGCGCGCGGCAGCCGGGCAAGAACCGTGGTCGCTCGATTTCTTCAGCCACCTCGACCGCGTGCGGGACTTCTGCAACCGGCACGGGATCGAATACCGGGAAGCGAGCCAGCGATCGATTGTGGTCCCCGCGCCGGAGCCCGCAGTGCTGGAGTTGCTAATCGACCGTTTTCAGGCGGAGACCTTCGGGGCGCGCGCTGGCGGGCCTATCTCGACCGGCGACGCCGATCCGGCACTCGAAGGAGAGCTGGCGCGGCGGGGCGTCGATGTGTACCACTCCACTTTCCGAAATTACTTCTTCTGCGCCGTCTGCGATTTTGAAGATGGCTCGCTCGTCCTGCTGAGCGAGAAGCTCTGGGCCGGCGAAGTGATTCGCCGGGTCCGCCCGGTGCTTCAGGGACTCGAAGTACAAGTTCACCTGCCCAACTGACCAGTTGTACGGTCAGGAACCCTGGTACAACCGTACCATTTCCCCCGCCAATTCGTTCCAGTACTCTTAGATCGAGAAGAGGAAGATGGCGCCGGTCTCAAGCGAGTTGACAGTGCCCAGCGAATCCACCATCCCGAATGCCCGCGCTTTCGTCCGCAGCCTGAACGTGCTGCTTAAGTACGCGCGGCTCTATGGCTTAGAGCATACCCGTTCGGCTGGACAGTTCGATATCACGTGGAATGAACTGGGTGACGCGGTCCGTACTTCCGGGGAAGCCGGCCTATTGCTGGGCGCCTCAGGTTCGCAACTTCTGCTGGATGGCGTGCCGCTCGAATCGACACCCGCCGAGCGCAGCTTTGCCGACCTACTCAATGCTGCTGGAGTCGCCAGCATCTGCTTTCAATCGAGCGTCGAGCGCGAGGAGTTTGCGAACCTCGTCAGGACGTTCATGGATTCCAGCCCGAAGGGTGGCTCTCTCAGCGACCGCCTGGAACGATATTTCGGGAAAGACACCGGCGGCGGAATCCGCGTGAACGAAATTCGATTCGTGGCCGAGGATGCCGGGTTTTCGGAAGCGCGAGTGGCGGCTCAATTGACGGCGAAAACTCTCGGCGCCGATAGCGAGCGCGTCCAAGATTGGTTCCGCAGCCCTGAGAAAATGATTCAACTGATTGCCGCAGCCGAAGGCGCTCACGGCGGCCCGGGTGGACCAGGAGGCGGACCGGGAACGGGTGGCGGCGGAGGCGGAACAGGAGTCGGGCCGGGGCAAGGAACAGGAGTCGGGCCGGGGCAAGGAACAGGCGGCGGTACAGGACCGGGAACAGGCGGAGCGTATTCAGGCGGGTCAGGTGAGGGCATTGGAACGGGGTCCGGCGGAGGCTACCTTGCGGGCGGACCGGGCGGTGGTTCGGCCACTCCAGTGCCGCTGGGCGAAGCGGAGATGCAGAATCTGCTGCGCCTGCTCGCGCAGTTCGGCGAAGCCACACACGGAAATAATCCAGAACAGCTTGATCAGGCCGCATGGCAGCAGAAATTGGCGTCGCTGCCGCAGAACGCGCAGGTGACCCTGCGGCAGGCGCTGGCGAGCGTCGCGGCGCAAACGCCTTCGGCAAAAGTGGACGAAGCGATGCTGCTGCGGCTGGCAGAGGATCTAGCCATTCGGTTCGCACTCGATCGCTTCCAACGCGGTGAAGTGCGCGTGAACGCCGTGCGGCAAATGCTCGACAAAATGGGCCACGAACTCGAGACGCTGCGCAAGCTGCTCAAGGCGCGCGAGGACAAGATGACCAGCGCCGGGCTTTCGGTCGAGTCGCACGCGGATGTGCTCGACCGCCAGTTCTGGGCAGCGGTGCCGGAATCGGGCAAGCGGGCGGTGCTGACGTCAACCGAGGCGTGGTGCATACCGCCGCGGAACGTGCAGCAATACGTCGAAGAGCTGCTCGGGCGCGGAGAAGCGGAAGCTGCGGGAGACGTGCTGCTGAAGTACGCGTCGTGCGTGCGAAACAAGGACGCGGAGGCCCGCAAGAAAGCCGCGATCGGATTGGGGCAACTGGCGGAACTCTATAGCAAGGCCGCGAGCCAGCGATTGCAGGATGCGCTGTCGCAGATTGGGCAGCAGCTGGCGGCCGAGAAGGATGCGGAGCTGCAGACGCTGCTGAGCGCGGCGTTCGTGAGGCTGAGCCAGGAATCAGCACAGCGCCGTTACTATAAGGCGATGCAACAGTCGCTGGATTCAATGGCGGACCTCGAGGAATTGCGCCCGACCTGGGCGCAAAGCCTGCGGCCGCGCCTTGGAGTCGACAGCCGGATATCGGAATTTATCGAGGAAGCGCTGACGGCGGAAGCGATGCCGGAAGGGCTCGTGGGCGTGCTCATGCGCATCCCGCAAAGCGCGGGCGAGCATATGGCGGTGCGTCTGGCGCGCTCGGGCCGGCGGACGGAACGAGAAAACATCGTTCAACTGGCGAAATCGGTGGGGACTGCTTGCGCGAGGCACTTGAAAGAAGTGCTGAAGTCCGATCCGCCCGCCAAGGCCGCGACGGTGGTGGGGTTGCTGAGCCGCCTCGATCCGATGGCCGTGGACGAACTGCTTCCCATGCGGCTGCGCCACGGCGGACGCAGCTTCCACGATGCCGTTGTGCGGCAGCTTTCGATTGCCGGCGCGCCGGAGCGCGGCCAGTTGCTGATGAATTCGCTCGAGAAACTCGACCCCATGGTGCTGCCGCTGGCTCTCGACGAGATTGGGATGTGCGCCGATCCGGACACGGCTCCAAAGCTGCTGCGGCTGGCCGAGGGAGATATTTTGCCGCAGGCTGCGGATTATCTGCGCGTGAAGGCAATTGAAGCGCTGGGGCGGATGCGTGCGACCGCGGCGGCAGGTCATCTGCGGCGTTTCGTCGAGACGCGCAAGGCGTTCGGATGGGCGTATCCCGAGGAGATTCGCACGGCAGCGGCGCAGGCGCTGGTGAAACTGGATCCGGAGTGGATGCAGGCGTTTCTGCCGCAGTCGGGCCTTGACGCGAAGGTGATGGCGCTGGCGCCGCTCGATCCGATTCCGGGGCGCGATGTGGTGCGGCATCGCCGGTACCGCCGCGTACGATTGCCGCGTAATGTGCCAGCCGTGATTACTTCGCAGCGCGGAAAGTATTCATCCGCGATCAGCGTCCTCAGCCTCGAGGGGGGCCTGTTGAGCGGCGACATACAACTCGCCGTGGGGACCGAGGCGACGCTGAAGATTCCGGCCGGGCTGCGCTCGATCAACATGCAGGCCGTGGTGCGATTCGTGCGATCGCATCAAGCGGGATTCGAGACGGTGGGAATGGGCCTCGAGGACCGCGCGAAATTGCGGCGGCTGCTCGTGTCGCTCGGAGGCCTAGAACCTGCCGCAGCCGAGCCGCGCACGCCCGAGTAAGCGCCGGCACGACCCGCTTTCCTCCTGCAATACTCCACGCAGAATAATTTCGAACGGTCGTAGTCCGCTAAATCACACAACTCGAACAGATTCGCCAGCGGTCCCCTGCGAGGCGCGCTTAGGGGTGCGCAATCTTGCGCTCGGCCGAGGAAATCACCGACGGAAGAATGCGGCGATACGGAAGCAAGCTGAAGAATTTCTGGCGGCACGGGTCACAGCGATACGCCGGAAACCCGAGGAAGCGCTGAACGGCGAAGAACAAGCCCGGGCCAACGCGCTCGCGCGCGATGTGGTCGAGATCGAAATTGCCGCACCGAGGGCAGTGCGCGTATTTCGAGAACGAGATCGCCACGCAGCGAGCGTAGAAGCGAAAGTCGCACGTCTGGCACCGCCAGGGACGCAATCCCAGGCAGGTACCCAGAAAATCGCTGATGCCGCCGCGGCGCGAGCGCAAGCAGTCCGCGCTCCGGCATTGAGGGCAGATCATTTTTCGGGCATGTCTCCCACTACGGCGCGTGAGCATATCCAAATCGTCCCGCCGAGGCAATACTACAAACGTACTGGAGCGCGAGTACGGTGTAAGATAGAACCCGAGAGGATTGTGGATGACGGATTACACGGCCGCGCACTCGCGCGCGGGAATCGACGCGAAGCTCCCCAAGCTCGAAACCTGGCCCAACCATTTTCCCGGCTACGAGATCACGATTCGGGTGCCCGAGTACACGTCCGTTTGCCCCAAGACCGGCCTGCCGGACTATGGGGCGATCACAATTCAGTACGAGCCGAAAAAGCTGTGTCTGGAGTTGAAAGCGCTGAAAATGTACCTGCTGGGATACCGAAATCTCGGAATCTTCTATGAGAATGCGGTGAACCGCATGTTGCGCGATATCGTGGCGGCGGTGAAACCGGTGTGGTGCCGCGTGACGGGAGATTTCACGGCGCGCGGGGGCCTGACGACCACGGTGGAGGCGCGCTGGCCGCGCCGCCGTGGCAACGCGCCGCGCCGTGGGGATAGACTTCGCGCTCCGGCTCGGAGATAATTTCGCGGATCAGAGAGCGGCAATGGCCGCTTCTACTAAGGAGGCTCGATGAGCTCGACGCCGAACACACCCCCGGAAACGCAAATCGCCGAAGCGGCGGTGCTGCCGCGCTGGGTGACGATTCTTTTCGTGGTGGCATTTGCGCTCGTGGGATACCTGCTGTACGGAAGCTACGAGCAGCGGCAAGCGTTGCACAAGAGCCAGGAAGACGCGGACCGGAAGACGCAGGCGATGGCCGCGGAGCTCGACAAGACAAATTCGCGGATCGCCGATCTGAAGGGGCAACTGGACGTCACTTCGCAAAAGCTGGGGCTGACCGAGGATGAACTTGCGCGCGCCCGCGGCCTGGCGCAGAGCGTGCGCACGGAGCAGCAAAAGAGCGATTCGCAGCTTCGCCAGCAGATCGGCGCGGTCCAGGCCGACACGACAACGAAGTTCGGGCAGATGGCCACGCAACTCAACGGAACGCAGACCGATCTCAACTCCACGAAAGCCGATCTAGAGGCCACCAAGGGCGCCATGCAGAGCATGAAGGGCGACCTCGGAGTGCAGAGCGGCTTGATCGCGCGGAACCACGACGAGGTGGAGGAACTGAAGCGGCTCGGCGAACGCGACATCTTCGAATTCACGCTCAACAAGTCCGCAAAGGGACCGGATCACGTGGGTCCGATCCAGGCGCAGCTCAAAAAAGTCGATCCAAAGAAATACAAGTTCACGTTGACCGTGGTGGCCGACGACAAGAGCATCGAGAAGAAGGACAAGACGGCAGGTGAACCGGTGCAGTTCTACGTCCGGGGAGCGCGTGCGCCATACGAGCTCGTCGTGTTCGACGTCACGAAGGATTCGGTCAAGGGCTACTTGAGCGCGCCGAAATCCGCGACGGCTGCTCCGCCGGCCGCGCCGCCGGCGAACCAATAGTCTCCGCATTGGCAAGTAACGAACCTCGCACATGGATCTCGCGTTGATTTTCCCTGCTCCGTGTCATGCTTAGGAGCAGGGAAAATCATCCTTTTCGTTCCCCTTGGGATCGCCTGAGTCAGGCAGAACAGGCGGAGGAGACGCGTGAACATGATGCGACAAAATGCCGTCCGGCGAGTGTCCGTAGCAGTCATCCTGCTTGCGTTTGTCTCTCTCGGCTCAGCGTCCGGGTTACGCGCGCAGAGCGCGCCGACCGCACCGCGACTTTCGCCGAACACGTTCTTCTACATGCAGTGGCGCGGGAAGGCGTTCCTGAGCGACGCGGGGCAGAAGAACCACGTGTTGCAACTGCTCGAAGACCCGGCGCTGGCTCCCGTCTGGGCAATGGTGACAAGTCGAATTCAGAGCAACAGTGGGAAACCGGGCAGCGTGCCTCTGGCGGTCATCTGGCCTGACGCGATTTCCTTCCTCGATAATTCTATGGTGGTTGGCCTCGCCACGTATCCGGGTGCGGCAAAAGCGCCGAGTGCGGATGCGTCGAAACCCGCGCCGACGCGACTGGCAACTTTTGCAGTGTACGACGCAACGGGAAAGACCGACCTGATTCAGAAGTGGAAGGCGCTGAGCGATGTTGCCAGGAAAACGCCCGTTGACGTGACCAAGTACGATTTCGGCGGAACGTCGGTCGAGGTGCGAACGGCGGGCAAGGATGTTTCCTACACCGCGCAGGCGGCCAACTACTTTCTGTTCTCGGATCAGAAAGCGATCATCGAGGACCTAATTACACGCTTCGGCGGGTCCGGGCATCCGTCAACGTCGGTGGAACAGACTCCCGGGTACGCGGAGATGCGAAAGTTCATCGGCTCCGACGCCGCGCTCGAGTATTTCGGGCGCATCCCGGACGCAAAACAGTTAAACCTTCCCGAATCGAACGAAAAATCGATGGAGAAGGTCGCGAGCAACCTGCATCTTGAAAAGATTCATGTGGCGGGAGGCGGGATCAGTTTTTCGGGAGAGGCGACGCGCTTCCGAGGCGCCGTCCTCGGGGACACTTCACCGGACGGACTGTTCGACCTGGCAGGCCCGAGCAAGGCGGCGTTTCAAACGCAAGAAATCGTGAACGGAAGTTCGACCTTCAGCATGTCGCGTTTCAATCTGCCTGCGACGTACGAGCTGATCCGCAGTACGGTGATCGCGAGCTTGAATCCGCAGCAAGCGGCTGGCGTGACGGCGCTCGAAGCGATGGGTCAGGGTTACATCGGAATGTCGATTCCCGACGCGCTGGGACTCTTCACCGGAGAAGTTGCTTCAGTATCCACGTACTCCGATAACGGCGAGGCGCTGCAACTGTATGCCGTTGCGATTCAGAAACCGGATTCCGTGCTGCGCGTCCTGCGGGCGGTGGCTGCGAAGATGATCGTGGCGGAGGATTCGTCAGGAAGCGCCACGTTCCTCGATCTTGCGTACCCGTACAAGGACCCGAAGACGGGCACGCAGCGCAGAAAATTCTACTATCTGGCCGTGACGCCGCAGATGATGCTGGCTGCGCCGCGGAAGGCGATGCTGCGCGAGGCAATGAACCGGCTGAACGCCACGACCGCCGACCCGCCCTCCGGAGGCATTTTCACGAATCCCGAGTACCTGCGAATGCGAGCGCTGCTGCCCGAGAAACTTTCCGGGTTGAGCGGCTCGGACTTTACCCAGATTCCCTGGGACAAACTTCTGGAAAATCTTGCGGAACAATTGAATCAGGCGGCAGTGCAATCGAAGAATTCGCAGCCGCCGGATACGAGCTGGATTAAGCTGCTCAAACCCGACGTGATCAACCAGCATCTTCACCTGAGTGTGGGAGGATGGTGGAAGGATCCGAGCGGCGTGTACTTTGATTCGTACATCCAGTAAGCCGGAAAGTTCGCTCAGGACGTTCCTGCTACTTTTGGCAGCCGCCCTTTTCGCGTGCAGCGTTGCCGCACCCGCGTGCTTCTCCCAGGAATCCAGCCCGCCCGCGCAGGCGCAGATTCAATCCACAACCGAACTCGTGAAGGTGGAAGCGAGTGTTCTCGATAAGAGCGGAGAATTCGTCGCTGGTCTCGCGCAGGGCAATTTTCACGTGCTGGACAATGGCACCGAGCAGCCGATCGCGTTCTTCGCGCCGGTCGAGGCGCCTGCGCGGGTGCTCGTGATGATCGAGACGAGTCCGGCGGTGTATCTGATTCGCAACGAGCATCTCTCTGCTGCGTATGCGCTTCTCGATGGGCTGGCACCGGACGACGAAGTGGCGCTTGTGACGTATGACGAGGTGCCGCGGCCCATCCTTGGGTTTACGCGGGATAAGTCCGCGCTGCTCGCGGCACTGGGCGGGGTGCAGTACACGATCGGGATGGGAGACCTGAACTTTTTTGATTCGGTCTCGACAGTGCTCGACTGGCTCAAGCCGGCGGCGGGCAAGAGGGCGCTGGTAATTTTGACGACCGGGATCGATTCCTCTCCACCGGCGCGCTGGGACGCGCTGGTCCAGAAACTGCGCGGAGACGACGCCGTCATCTTCTCCGTGGCGCTGGGCGGATCGTTGCGGGCGGATACGAGCAAGAAATCGAAAACAAGGAAGAACGCACCGAAATCCGACGGGGCGGAAAACGAGGCGTCGTCAAGATTTGATACGGCGGCGGAGTTCGCAAAAGCCGACGGCGCTCTGGTTTCGCTCGCGACCATGACCGGCGGGCACGCCTATTTCCCCGAATCGGAGAACGATTTCGCGGCAATCTACCGTGAAATCGCGACGGCGCTGCGGCATGAATACGTGCTGGGAATCGCGCCGGCACACGATGGGCAATTCCATTCGCTCAGTGTAGAGGTGACCGCCAACAACGGGCAGCCTGCGAAGCCGCACGAGTACCGCGTGCTTGCGCGAACCGGGTATCTGGCGCCGGGGCCGTGATTTGTATAATCTCTGTGCGCGCCCGGTGATGCGGGAGCGCGCGGAGGCTCGATGAAACAGCGCGGCTTAGTGATTGTGGTGGCGTTGCTGATGCTGTCGCTGACGCTGGGTGCCTGGGCCGCGCGGCGCGGGCAAGAGAGCGCGCCAGCCCCCCCCACGCAGCAGCCGACCGCTTCGGCGCGATTCGCATTCCGCGGAGACGCGGCAGAGATCCCGGCGAGATTCATTGGCGATCTCGTATTGGTGCCCGCGCACGTGAACCGGAGCCAGCCGTGTCTTTTCGAGCTGGATTCGACGGCCGCAATTTCAACGATCGATCCCGAGCGCGCAGGGGAACTCGCGATCCCGAATTTGCGCACCCCGGCGCTGAATTTCAGCGGCGTGGACATTTTGCTGGGCGGTCTGCCCGAAGCCGCAAAGAAAGATTTCGGCGCGCACGTGGGGCGGCCCTATGAGGGGACGGTCGGAAACGACGTCTTCGGAGTGAGCGTGATCGAAGTGGACTACGCGCGCCAGACCGTGCGTTTCTACGATCCGGCTACTTACAAGTATTCGGGCCGCGGGACGAGCTTGCACCTTACATTCGTTGGCGGAATGCCCGTGGTAAAGGCGAAGTTCGTTGCTCTTGGCGGGAAGTCCGTCGAAGGCGATTTCGTGGTGAACACGGCGCTCGACGCATCGCTCGTCATCTCCGGAAAATCCGCCCAGACGCACCACCTGTTGTCATCACACACAAAAGCGAATCCGGCCGCCGACCTCGAATTGGGCGGGGCCGCGGACGCGGTCTTTGAAAGAGCGAAAGCTTTCGAGATGGGGCCTTTTCATATTGAGGAGCCGCTGGCGGTTTTCTCGCGAGGGAGTTCTCCCCTTTACGGCAACGCGGCGCTGGCCGGTGAAATTGGCGGCGGGATTCTGCGGCGATTTACCGTGGTGTTCGATTACCCGCACCAGCGGATCATCCTCGATTCGAACAGTGAGTTTCGGACGGACGACCGGGAAGACATGAGCGGAATCTCATTGAGCGCCGGCGGCCCGGGATTCAAGACGCTTGAAGTGACGCAGGTGCAGCCCGGCACGCCCGGAGCGGACGGCGGAGTTCTGAAGGGCGACATCATTGCAGGCATCAACGACGAGGCCAGCGCCGATCTCACGCTCGAAGAGGTCCGCGAGATGTTCCGGCAGGTCGGACACAAATACAAACTTCTAGTTGAGCGAAACGGCAAGACGATTAACCTTGCGATCCAGATGCGCCGACTGTACTGAGCGCGAGATCGCAGGCTGGATGATCGTACGGGCGGGGCTACTCGAACTTTTTTAGGGTGGTGGCCATCCGGCTCATTCGTGCGTCGACTTTTGCGAAGACGCTGCCGGGATCGAATTTCCCCGCGGGATTACGCTGGCCCGCGTGGACCCCCGTAAGGACTTCGATTCCTTGCTCGATTGTCGCGATGGGGTAGATGTGGAACAGGCCTTTCGCGACGGCAGCGATCACTTCGTCGCGCAACATGAGGTCATCGACGTTTTCCGCGGGGATGAGCACGCCCTGCTGGCCGGTGAGACCCTTCAGCTTGCACACGTCGTAGAAGCCCTCGATTTTTTGATTCACGCCGCCGATCGGTTGTACGTCGCCCTGCTGGTTGACCGAGCCGGTTACGGCGAGGTCCTGGCGGATGGGAAGCTCCGCGAGAGCGGAGAGCAACGCGTAAATTTCGGTCGAGCTGGCGCTATCGCCATCGACGCCGGAATAGGATTGCTCGAAGCAGACGCTGGCGGCGAGCGAGAGAGGCTTATCCTGCGCGAACGTCCGCCGCAGGTAGCCCGCGATGATCTGCACGCCTTTGTCGTGGAACTTGCCGCTGAGATTTGATTCGCGCTCGATATTGATGATGCCCGTCTTGCCCAGCGCCACCGAGGCCGTGATTCGCACCGGCTTCCCGAATGCATAGCCGCCGATTTCCATCACGCTCAAGCCGTTCACCTGGCCAGCGCGGCTTCCGGTCGTGTCGATGAACACCAGGTTCTGTTCGATCATCTCGCGGAGCTTCGTTTCGAGCAGGTTGTGGCGGTCGATTTTTGCGTCGAGAGCCTCGCGGACGTGGACGGACGTGACGATCTTGTTTCCGTCATTGCGCGCGGCGTAGCAGGATTCGCGGGCCAGATCGGCGAGATCGAAAAATCGCGTGGTGATTTTTCCGCGGCGTCCGGCGAGTCGCACACCGTGTTCGAGGATTGAGGCGACAGCCGAGCGGTCGAAGTGGAGAAGCTTTTCATCCTCGACGAGCTTGCGCAGGCGTCCGCCATACTGCCGGAAGACCTCGTCACTCCACTTCATTTCCTCATCGAACTCGACGCGCACTTTGAAGATTTTCTTGAAATCGTCCTCGTAGTCGTAGAGGAGTTCGTACATTTCGCGGTCGCCGATCATGATGACTTTCACATGGATGTCGATCGGCTCGGGCTTGAGCGCCGCGCTGCTGAACGGGAAAAACATGTCGACAGGCTGGATTTCGAGTTTGCCGTGGTTGAGCGTGCGTTTCAGCGTGCGCCACACGCCGGTTTCCGACATGGCGTCGAGGGCATACATCACCAGGAATCCGCCGTCGGCGCGCAAGAGCGAGCCGCCGCGCAGGTCCATGAAATCGGAGTTCCAGCCGCCGCGCGTGTCGTAGCTGCGGTGGATCGTGCCGAAAAGATTCGAGTACGAAGGAATGGTCTCGAAGACCACGGGGCATTTTTCATCTTCAGTGTGCGCGAGGATCACATTGACGCCATACACGCGGAAGGGATCGCGCTCGGAGCGCTCGGGGCGCGGGATGCCGCCGCCCTCGGAAGGCGGCTGTTCTTCCTCGCCTTCGCGCTCCTTGAAAGGATCGAGATTATCGAGGACGTGGTGGCGCACTTCCTCAAGGTATTCCGCGATCTGCGTGCTGGGATATTTTTCCTTGAGCTCCTCGATCACGCCGTCCACGAGCACGGACGCGGCCTCCTGCTCGAGGTAACTCATTTCACTCGCGAGCTCACGGGAAAGCGTCAGCGTGCGGCGATAGACGATCGTGAATTCCTGGCGAAATTGATCGTACTTGCGCTCGAGTTCTTCGGCGGCGGTGTTTTCGAGTTTGCCGTCCTGCACCAACTTGGGGATTTCCTCGATCGGCACCATTTGGCCTTCGAGGACGGGGAAAATTTCCGGCAGAGCGACAGCGCCGACCTGCATCCGGCCGAGCGCGAACTGTTCGCGGGCGATCCGGCGCGTGAAGTCGTCCATCAATTCCTTCTCGCGCTGGGTGAAGCGCTCGACGATGCGCGTTTTCTGGCGCTGGAAAGGCTCGCCTTCGAATACTTGAGGGATGCGTCGTCGCAGGAAGTCGATTCCGGACTCGACCTCTTTCTTGAACGCGTTCGCCTGGCCGCGCGGCAGGGTGAGGAGGCGGGGCCGGTCGGCATTCTTGAAATTGTTGACGTAGCAGCGATCGGGCGCGGCCTCATTTTGCGGGTGCATCTCCTCGATCATCCGCACGATCATGCCGCCGCGGCTCGTCCCAGACAGGCCGCAAACGAAAAGGTTGTAGCCGGAAGCCGTCAGCTCGACGCCCATGCGCAGGGCGCGAAGCGCGCGCTCCTGGCCCATGTCGCGCCCGACCGGTTCGATTTCCGCCGTCGTCTCGAATGGGACTTGAGCGGGATCGCAGTGCCACCGGAGTTTATCCGGCGGGAGGCTCGGGTGCTGCGGCTTCGAGTTTTTCGTGATTCGGCGTTCCATCGCTCTTTCCAAGGGCCGCTACTCTAGCATGGCATCCATTTAGTTCCCACCCGCATGGGCTGCGGTGTTTCCAATGTGCGCGGGCGGAGCGTAGAGGTCGAGGAAGCTTACGGCCGTGGCCACGATAATCGGTCCCAAGACCACGCCCAGCAAGCCGAACACGCTGATTCCGCCAAGCACGCTGATGAAGACGACCAGCCCGCCCATCTCTGTCCGCCCGCTGATCAACCAGGGGCGGATGAAATTGTCCACCAATCCGACGATCACGACGCAGAAAATCACGAGCAAGATGCCCTTAACCGTGTGGCCTCCGGCGATGAGGCTGATTGCGACGGGGACCCAGATGAGAGAGGAACCAACGATCGGAACGAAGGAAAAAAATCCCATCATCACGCCCCAGAAAATTGGCGCGCTGATCCCGGCGGCTGCAAACGCCAGGCCCCCCAGGATTGCGTGTGCGGCGGCGGCCGCGAGGCTTGAGGTGACGCTTGCGAAAATCAGGTCGCGCGCGTTGGCAAGCATGCGGTCGCGATGGGAGCTCTCGAACGGCAGGATTTCGCGGAGGCGCGCCACCATCGAGCCGCCGTCGCGATAAAGGTAGAACATGGCGAGGATCGTCACGCCGAGATGGAACAAAAATTCGGCAGTATGTTTCAGGATCGTGCCGAGGCGCGCGGCGACGAAGCCCACCGCCTGCTCGCCGTACTGGCGCAGCGTCCCCGTCAAATCCTGGGAATTCGCCTCGGGAAAGCGCTGCTGAATTCGGCTCCAGAGATCGTTCAGCCAAGCCCAGTGGCCGGTCGCGACCTGGAGCTCGATCGACTGGGCCGCATCGACGCCCTGGCGGACAAACGCGATCATGATGAGGATTACCGGGACGATGAGAATCAGGGTGACGGCCGCGGTCATCATGGCGGCTGCGACCGTCGAGCCGCGGCGCCGCGCGAGCCGATCGTAAACGGGATACGAGACGACTACCAGCACTGCGGCCCAGGCCAGCGGTGCGAGGAATGAGGCGAAGACGAGGTAGACTCCGAATACGAGCAAGATAACGATGCCGTAAAACAGCAGCGCCCCCAGTCTTTCTTGTGCAGCGGATCGAGCGGTCAAGCTTCCTCGCTTTCACAATGCCGGCAAAGGAGACTGATAGTGGCAATCCGCGGGTTTGTCAACCTCGCGGCGGCTGCGGCATCGTCCCTGGAGCAATTCTCAATGATATAATCCGCGCCGTCGCCGATCCGGACCGCCTCCATGAAGACTTTCGCCTGCCCGCACAAGCGAACCCGGCTGATCGCCGAAGACAACGAAGCCAAGTACGTCGAATGCCTCGATTGCGGCGAGATCCTCGAAGCCGCGGAACTCGAGAAGAAGGAAAGCACCGGCTTCGACGAATCGCTTTCCGACGCCTAACCACCCGAAAGAGTATCACTAGCGTGAAGTGGTGTTTTGAGTTAGGCTCTCCGCCTAACGGCTGTACCCACTGTGTGAGATGCTTTTTAAGACTTTCAGCGCCGCCGTGTTTGGGATTGACGCCTACCTCGTGGAAGTCGAGGTGGATGTCGGTCCGGGTGAAGCCGGCGTTTTCAACGTCGTCGGGCTGCCGGACAACGCCGTCAAAGAGAGCCGCGAGCGAATCAAGGCGGCGCTTCGCAACTGCGGTTTCGATTACCCCGCCTATCAAACCGTCACTGTCAATCTTGCGCCCGCGGACATTCGCAAGGAAGGTTCCGGGTTCGACCTGCCGATGGCCCTGGGGCTTCTCGGCTGCCAGGGAACATTCTTCGGGAAAATTCTGAACTCGTATGTTTTTTTGGGCGAGTTGTCGCTCGACGGCAGCGTGCGTTCGGTGCGCGGCGCGCTTTCAGCGGCGCTGGCTGCGCGCGAGCGGGGAATCAGAAATCTCGTTGTGCCGGAAGCGAACGCGCGCGAAGCCGCGGTCGTGGAAGGTATCTGTGTCTTTCCCGTGAAGTCGCTGCCACAAGCGGCGGATCTGCTGAATTCACCCGAGTCATTTCAGCCCGTCGACGTCGATACTTCGCAAATGCTGGCGGAGGCGAGTGCGTACGCGGTGGATTTGCGGGACGTTCACGGCCAGATGGCGGCAAAACGCGCGCTCGAAGTTTCCTGCGCGGGAAGCCACAACATTCTTCTGATCGGCCCGCCCGGTGCGGGGAAGACGATGCTGGCGAAGCGCATTCCCACGATCCTTCCGCCGATGTCGCTCGAAGAAGCCATCGAGACGACGCGCATCCACAGTGTGGCCGGGCTGCTTGAGGACGCGCGCGGCCTGGTGGGCACGCGGCCCTTTCGTTCGCCGCACCATACGATCAGCGACGCGGGCCTGATCGGCGGGGGTGCCGTGCCGCGGCCGGGAGAAGTCTCGTTGGGGCACAACGGCGTATTATTCCTCGACGAGCTGCCCGAGTTTCAGCGAAACGTTCTCGAAGTGATGCGTCAGCCGCTGGAAGACGGGTGCGTCACGATCGCGCGCGCGGCCGTTTCCGTAAGCTTCCCGTCGCGTTTCATGCTGGCGGCGGCCATGAATCCGTGCCCCTGCGGTTTTTTTGGAGATGCCACGCGGGAGTGCCACTGCTCGCCACCGCAGATTCAGCGCTACGTGTCGAAAATCTCGGGGCCGCTGCTCGACCGCATCGACATTCACATCGAAGTTCCCGCGGTCAAATACAAGGAACTGCGCGGCGAAGCGGGGATCGAAAGCTCCGCGAACGTTCGGGAGCGCGTGCTGCGGTCGCGGAAGATTCAGCTCGAGCGTTACAAGGGCGAGAAAAATCTCTATGCGAACGCGCAGATGCCGCCGAAGATGATCCGCCAGTACTGCGCGATTTCCTCCGATGGCGAAAAGCTGCTCGAGACTGCGATCCTGAGGCTGGGCCTATCCGCGCGCGCGCACGACCGAATCCTCAAGGTGTCGCGAACGATCGCCGATCTCGAAGGGGCGCCGTCGATCGAGCCAAAGCACTTGAGCGAAGCGATCCAGTACCGCACCCTCGATCGCACGTACTGGGCGTAACCGCTCACGGAAGCTCTAGAGTTAGCAACCGATTGACTGCCTGGTGGCAGCTATGATACCCATACTGAGCTTTTTCTTGGGGCTCTCTCTCGACTCTGATGGCGGCCACCCAACGTCTTGAGGTCACGCTGGAGACCCAGCTCGAAAGCGTGGACCTTGCCGAGAACATCGTGATGCGCGTCGCGGAAGCCGCCGGCTTCGGTGAGGACGACATCCACAAGCTCGGGATGGCGGTCCGCGAAGGCGTGATCAACGCCTACAACTACGGAAACTGCCAGGACCGGCGAAAGAAGATCCTGCTGGGAGTCGAATTCGATCCGGAAAAGATGGTGGTTCATATCATCGATGAAGGGCGCGGCTTCGAGCTTACGGAAGTAGCCGACCCGCTTGCCGAGGAGAACCTGCTGCGGACGTCCGGGCGCGGGCTTTTCCTGATGCGCGCGTTTACCGACGAGATGACGGTGCAGCGCGGCCCTCACGGCGGAGCGGACCTCATGATGGCAAAAAAGCTACCGCATCGTGTTTCCGGCAACGGCCAGTCTCAATCGGAGTAGAATGTCGTCCTGAGGTTTCCGTGCCACTACAAGGAACATGCCGAGAAATCGGCGACGTCGCAATCATAGATTTCAGCGGGAAGATCACGCTGGGTGAAGGCAGCGCCATGGTCCGGCGGATGATCCGAGAGCTGGTCGACAAGGGCCATCGCAAAATTCTCTTCAATCTCGGCGATGTCGATTACATCGACAGCTCGGGAATCGGTGAACTGGTCGGCGCCTACACAACGGTGCGGGGCGCGAGCGGCGAGCTGAAACTGGTGCACCTCACGCGTCGCGTGCATGACCTCATGCAGATCACGCGGCTCTTCACCGTATTCGACGTCCCCGCGGACGAATCCACCGCGCTTCGCAGTTTTCGCTAGACGCACGCAAGAGGCTGCCGTTCGCGATTTCTCCTCTGAAATTCCCCCCGCGATGCGAGGTCCTATGCAGACTCCCAAAGTCTGGACACCGAATTCGGTTTGTGCCAGAATCCCGCCGCCGATGAGGTCTTGTAACCCCCTTGGGAAGTGCGAATCCTGTGCGTGGCGGGCTTCGACGTGGCACCGACCGGCGTTACAAGCACACGAATCGGGACATCACTCGCAGAGGAGTGGCTCCGTTGGCTCGAGAACAGGGTGTGGTGAAGTGGTTCAATGCGTCGAAGGGTTATGGGTTCATCCAACGTCAGTCTGGAGAGGATGTTTTCGTTCACTTCTCCGCCATCGAAATGGATGGATACAAGTCGCTGAACGAAGGCCAGCTCGTCGAATTTGAGGTCCGCCAGGGCCCCAAGGGCTTTCAAGCTGAAAACGTAACCAAGGTCTAGCTCGCGCTCGAATCGAGGGCCTCGTTTCGCGCTTCCCGGAGCGCGGCCCGGACCTGTTTGCCGTGGGACCATGCATTGGCGAGACGTGATAGCGCAGCGGCGACCTCGCCGTGCGGCGGTTCGCGCGCGCACGGGTTTGTGATACGATCTTCATCGTAAGATGTCTTCGGGAGTGTAATTTTGGCACAGCATATTTCCCGCAAAGAGCTCAAGAAGGACGAGTTGCGCGAGACCTTTGCGCACGGCGCCGAGGCGCTCCTTTCGCACCAGCGGCTCACGATCTACCTTGGAATCGCTGTAGTGATTGTTGCGTTGGGCGTATTCGGCTGGAGGGCATACGCGCAGCGCCAGACGGTGAAGGCTGCCGCAGCCTTCGATGACGCCATGAGGATTTTCCAGGCGCCCGTGGGCGTGCCGCCGACGGCCGGCGAGCTCACATATAACGACGCCAACAAGAAATTCACGGACGCGGGGCAGAAGTTTTCCGGCGTGGCCTCGAAATACCCGCGCACACGCCCGGGCGAGCTTGCGCGCTACTATTCGGCATTGAGCGCTGAAAAGCTGGGCAAGAATGACGAAGCGAAGAAATGGCTCGCGGGCATCGAGAGCAGCAGCGACCCAGAAATCGCGGCGATGGCGCAGTTCGAGCTCGCGAGTCTCGACGACCGAACGAATCAGGGCGACGACGCAGTGAAGCTGTACCAGCAACTGATCGCCAAGCCAACGGTGCTCGTACCGAAACCCATGGTGATGCTAGCGCTCGCCGAGCATTACCTCGACAAGAATCCCTCCGAAGCCGTGAAGCTCTATCAGCAGATCAAGACCGACTACCCCGACACACCGATTGGCGAACAGGCGGATCAGGCCCTCGCTCTTCTGGCCGGCAAATCCTGAGCGTCCCGGGTGACCGCGATGTCACTCGAATCCTATGCAATGGATGTGCAGCGCTCGCGCGGACGGCGCTACCCCGAGCCGCGGCATCCTTACCGCAATGACTACGCCCGCGACCGAGACCGCGTAATCCATTCCCGCGCGTTCCGCCGCCTCGAAGCGAAAACGCAGGTATTCACGACTCGCTTTTCCGATCACTTTCGCAACCGGCTCACGCACACGCTGGAAGTAGCACAGATCGCGCGCACGGTATCGGGCGCTCTGAAGCTGAACACCGATCTCACCGAAGCGCTTGCTCTCGTCCACGACATCGGCCATCCGCCGTTCGGGCACGCCGGAGAAAGGCAGCTCGACGCACGCATGCGGGAGCATGGCGACGGCTTCGACCACAATCTGCACGCGCTGCGGATCGTCGAGCAGTTCGAGCAGCGGTATCTCGATTTTCCGGGGCTGAATCTCATGTTCGAGGTGCGCGAGGGAATCATCAAGCATTCAAGGGATTATTCCGCGGCGGAATTCCCCGCGCTCGCCGAATATCTCCTCGACCAGCGGCCGCCGCTCGAAGCGCAGCTCATCGATCTGGTGGACGAAATCGCGTACAACACGGCGGACCTGGACGACGGCTTCGAAGCGCGCGTGCTCGATTTCGATCAGCTTCGCGCGGAGGTGCCGGCGTTCGGCGCGGCCTACGATGACTTGGATCGCCGCCATCCGGGCGGGCTGCGCAAATTGAAATTCAACGAGGCGCTCAAACATATCCTTGACCATCTTGCGACCGACTTGATCGATAACACACGCCGGCAAGTGGAAGCGAATGGCGCTGAAACGGTGGAAGATATTCGTCGAGCGGAAACACGGCTTGCGGGATTTTCATCGGACGCAGCCGGCCAGAACGCCCAATTGAAGAAGTTTCTCAACGCGCGCGTCTATTCGAATCCCGCGATTGTCGAAGACCGCGGCCGCTCGATAGCTGCGCTCGACGCCCTGTTCCTATTTTTCCTCGACGATCCGGACCGAATGCCGAAGCATTACGCCGAACTGGCGCGGACCGAGCCACCCCACCGGGTTGTCTGCGATTACATCGCTGGGATGACGGACCATTTTCTCCTGCGCCAGTGCCATGAACTGCTCGGCTTCGAAGCGGAGGAAGCGTCTTAAGACGACCGCGTCGTTGTCCATTTGGTGTCAGCCGGGACACCCGCACGGCGCGCTTCCTTGACACCGGTAGCGGTGCATTTATAATGAGTTTTAGTTTCCAAAACGCGGTGAACTCAAATGTTTTTGGATGTGAACGAACTCGCAGTCCGCAAGACACGCATCCGGAAGAGCTATGCCCCGGGCACGCTCGACTTCCATTCTGGTGAGTTCCGGCAGGTCGAACCCCTGGAAGTTCGTGCAACTGCGGAACTTGTGGACGGGCAGATTCGTGTCTGCGGCAACCTGCATACGCGCGTCGAGCTGGTGTGCGCTCGCTGCCTCGACACAGTGGTCGAGGAAATCAGCCGCGATTTCGACCTTTTCTACCGCCCCATGACGTCGATGGCGCAAGGTGACGAGGTCCATTTGAATCTGGACGACACCGAGATCGCCTTTTTCGAAGGGGACGGGCTGTTTCTCGCCGAAGTCCTCGCCGAGCAAGTGAACCTGGCGCTCCCCATGAAGGTCATCTGCTCGAGCGACTGCCGCGGGCTCTGCGCCCATTGCGGCGCGAACTTGAACAATGAAGAATGCCGCTGCGAAAAGAGCGGCGCCGACCCAAGGCTTGCTCCGCTGGGCCGCCTCAAGCAGGACTGGTTCAAAAAGCAATAAAACGCTACACTATTCGTTTGTATTCAGGCCGTCGTGAGCGTCGGCCTGTCACGAGGAGCCCGAATGCCGAATCCGAAGCGAAGACACTCCAAGAGGCGCACGTCCACTCGGCGCGCCCACGACCATCTCCACCCACTGTCCCTGGCCGAATGCCCGAATTGCCATGAGAAGAAGCTGCCTCACCGGGCGTGTTTGAAGTGCGGGTATTACAATGGACGCGAAGTGATTGACACCGCGGCCAAGACAGCCTAACTTTCCCTCGCCTGCCGCTTCACGCTGGTGCTGATATGACCACAATTGCCCTGGATGCAATGGGGGGCGACCATGCGCCTCGGGTCGAAGTCGAAGGTGCGATCCTGGCCGCGCGGGAGCTGGGCGTCCGCGTTCTGCTCGTCGGGATCGAAGCGGAGATTCGCCAGGAGCTTCGCCGGCACAAGACTGGCGACCTCCCGATCGAGATTGTGAACGCGACCGACGTAATCCGGATGACGGATTCGCCGTCGCAGGCCTTTCGCCGGAAAAAAGAGAGCTCGGTGCACGTTGCCGCGCGCTTGGTACGCGACGGCAAAGCCGAAGCGCTCGTCAGCGCGGGCAACACGGGCGCCGTGATGACGGTCGCGCGATTTGTGATTGGGACTCTGCCTTCGGTCGACCGTCCCGCGCTCGCCGCTGCGTTCCCGAACATGAAGGAAAAAATATCTGTGATTCTGGATGTCGGCGCAAACGTCGATTCGAAGCCCGAGCAGATCGAACAGTTTGCGGTGATGGGCGAAATCTATTATCGCGCGATCTGGGGCGTAAAGCGGCCGCGCATCGCGCTGCTTTCCATCGGCGAGGAAGAAGCCAAAGGCAACGAGCTTACACGGGAGGCGGCGAACCTCCTGAAACAATTGCCGTTGAATTTCGTGGGGAACGTCGAGGGCCGCGACGTGTTTCGCGGCAACGTGGACGTAGTTGTATGCGACGGCTTCATCGGCAACATCGTTCTGAAGCTGAGTGAAGGCCTGGTGGAGCACATCGGTGCCATGTTGAAGAAGGCCATCAAGAGCAGCCTTGCCTCGCAGATCGGCTATGCCCTTTCGAAGCGAGCCTTCAATGATTTTCGCAAGCGCACCGACTACTCGGAAACCGGGGGCGCCCCGCTGCTCGGCCTCCGAGGCATCACGGTGATCGGACACGGCCGGTCGAATCCGAACGCCATCAAGAACGCCATCCGCGTCGCGGCGGAACTCTGCCGTGCGCGCGTGAACGAAAAGATCGAACAGGAGCTTTCCGCTGCCGCCGCAATTCCCGCCCGCGGCTGAGCCGGAGAGAAACGCGCGACCACATGGGCAAGCTCGCTTTTCTTTTTCCCGGACAGGCCTCGCAGTATCCCGGCATGGGCCGCGATCTGGCCGCAAACTTCCCCGAGTCGCGGGCCGTCTTCGACGAAGCGGACGGCGCACTGGGATTCCCGATTTCGAAACTCTGCTTTGAAGGCTCCGAAGAAGATCTCAAGCTGACCGAAAATACGCAGCCGGCAATTCTGACGGTCTCGGTGGCGGCGTATCGCGCGCTTGAGAAGCGGGGAATCGCGCCGGATTTTGCAGCCGGCCACAGCCTCGGCGAGTATTCGGCTCTGGTGGCGGCGGGCGCTCTTGAGTTTTCTACGGCTGTGAAGCTGGTTCGCGGGCGCGGCCGCTATATGCAGGAAGCGGTGCCGGCTGGCGAAGGAGCGATGGCAGCGATTCTAGGTCTGTCTCCGGCGGATGTGGCGGAGGTCTGCAAGAAGGCCGCGGGCAACGAGGTGGTATCTCCCGCGAATATGAATTCGCCCGAACAAACCGTCATCGCAGGCAATGCGGCGGCCGTGAAGCGCGCCGTCGAGATCGCATCGCAGTCGGGCGCAAAGCGTGCGGTGATTCTGGCGGTATCGGCTCCGTTTCACTGCGCCCTGCTGAAGCCGGCGCAAGAGCGACTCGAGCCCGACCTGCGCGCCGCGAAATTCAACGCGCTGCGATTTCCGCTGATTACGAATGTGGATGCCGAAGCCATCACTTCCGGTGACGAAGCGCGCGAGGCGCTGATCCGGCAGGTGACGCTTCCCGTGCGCTGGCTCGAATCCGTACGAGAGATGATCGATAGCGGCGTGAACATTTTTGTGGAGGTTGGCCCGGGCAAGGTGCTTTCGGGCTTGTTGCGGCAGATCGATCGCTCGGTGCGCTGCTTCAACGTCGAGGACGCGGCCAGCCTCCAGTCGGCGCTCGACAAAATCGCCCAGGCACGCGCCGAAACGCCGGAAAGCTAGGCTCATGTTTTCGCTGAAAGATAAAGTTGCCCTGGTGACCGGCGCCTCGCAAGGGATTGGCCGCGCTACATCGCTCGCACTCGCCGAGGCTGGCGCCAAGGTTGCGGTCGCCGCGCGCAGCGCGGACAAGCTCGCGTCACTCGTGGCCGAAATCGAAGCTGCCGGTGGCGTGGCGCTGGCTGTGCCGATGGACGTGGCGGATGCCGCGCAGGTGAAGACCGGTTTTCAGCAGCTGCTCGCGAAGTTCGGCAAGCTCGATATTCTCGTCAACAATGCGGCGATCACGCGTGACACGCTCGCGCTGCGCATGAAGCTCGAAGATTGGGACGCGGTGCTGCGGACGAATCTGACCGGCGCGCACCTTTGCATCCAGCAGGCGCTCGGCGCGATGCTGAAGCAGCGCTCCGGCCGGATCATCAATTTGACTTCCGTGGTCGCCGAGACCGGCAACGCCGGGCAGGCGAATTACGTCGCGTCAAAGGCCGGCCTGATCGGCCTCACGCGCGCGATCGCCGTCGAAGTCGCTTCGCGGAGCATCACCGTGAACGCCGTCGCGCCCGGATTCATCGAGACGCCGATGACCGACCCTCTTTCGCCGGAATTGAAAGAGAAGATGAAGTCGATGATCCCGCTCGGGCGATTCGGCAAGGACCGCGAGATCGCCGCCGCCATCGTCTTTCTTTCAAGCGACGAGGCCGCTTACATCACGGGCCAGGTACTCGACGTCAATGGCGGCATGCACATGGGGTAACATTTCAGCCGCGGTGCCCGGGCGCGGTTGCGTTGAAATGAATGCGCAGGTAAGGTTGACCCGGCGATACGCGCCGCATAGAATGGGCAGGTTAAGGGCGGGCGCAACTTCCCTGGCGTGCAGTCCAAGGTCAAGATCGCCGATATCGGAGGAACAATCAGAATGGCCAGCGTCGAAGAACGCGTGAAGCAGATTATTGTCGAGCAGCTCGGTGTGGATGAAGGCGAAGTGACTCCCAGCGCTTCGTTTGTGGACGACCTCGGCGCCGATTCGCTCGACACGGTCGAGCTGGTGATGGCCTTCGAGGAAGCGTTTGGCGTCGAAATTCCTGATGAGGACGCCGAAAAGATCGCCACGGTGAAGGACGCTATCGAATACATCGAGAAGCACTCCAAGGGGAAGTAGGCAGTCCTGCTGGGCCGTCCCAATCCGAACAGGAGAAGTTCCACTTGAACCGCCGAGTCGTCGTGACGGGCATTGGCATGGTCTGCGGATGCGGCCTTGGGACCGATGAGGTCTGGCGCAACCTGCTTGCCGGGAAGAGCGGCATTCGCCGTATTACGGCGTTTGACGTTTCGGACTTCGACTGCCAGATCGCCGGCGAGGTCAGGGGCTTCGAGCCGCTTAATTGGATCGAAAAAAAAGAGCTGAAGAAGATGGCGCGGTTCATTCAACTGGCCATGGCGGCTTCGGATTTCGCCATGCGCATGTCCGGTCTTGAAATCACGCCGGAGATCGCCGACGCGACGGGCGTCTATATCGGGTCCGGGATCGGTGGTTTCGACGTCATCGAGCGCGAGCATTCGAAGTATCTGCATGGCGGTCCTAGCAAGATTTCTCCCTTCTTCATTCCATCGGCGATCGTGAATCTTGCTGCCGGCAATGTGTCCATCCGCTACGGTGCGAAAGGCCCAAACTCCGCGACAGCGACGGCGTGCTCGGCTTCCGCACACGCGGTCGGCGATGCGTTCAAGATCATCCAGCGGAGCGACGCGGAGGTGATGCTCGCGGGCGGCTCGGAAGCGGCAATTACGCCGATGGGCATCGGCGGTTTCGGGGCGATGCGCGCACTTTCCAATCGCAACGACGAGCCCGAACGCGCCAGCCGCCCGTTTGACGCGCAGCGCGACGGCTTCGTCGTCGGCGAGGGCTCCGGCATGCTGATCCTCGAATCGCTCGAGTTTGCTCAGCGGCGGGGAGCGAATATCCTCGCGGAAATCGTGGGCTACGGAATGTCCGGCGACGCCTACCACATCACGCAGCCTGCCGAAGGCGGCGATGGCGGCTATCGCTCCACGCTCGCCGCTGTGAAAGACGCTCGGATTTCGCCCGACGAAGTGAGCTACGTCAACGCGCATGGCACGTCGACGCCGATGGGAGACGCGATCGAAACCGTCGCACTCAAGCGCGTCTTCGGCGACCGCGCGAAGAAAGTGCCGATCAGCTCGACGAAATCGATGACGGGCCATCTTCTCGGTGGAGCGGGCGGTCTCGAAGCAAGCATCAGCATTCTGGCGCTCCGTGATCAAATCCTTCCGCCGACGATCAATTACGAAACCCCCGATCCCGAGTGCGACCTGGATTACATTCCCAACCACGCGCGAAAGGCGGAAGTGACCTACGCGCTCTCGAATTCCTTCGGCTTCGGCGGCACGAACGCGTCGCTGCTGTTCAAACGCTGGGAGGGCCGCTAATCGTGAAAATTGGCGTTTGCGTCAAGCAAGTTCCCGCAAAGGATGCGCCGCTCGCAATTGCCGAGGGCGGCACGTGGATTCGCGAGTCCGACATCGGATTTGAAACGAACGAGCCAGACGGTTTCGCGCTCGAAGAAGCGCTGCGCCTCAAGGAAAAGCACGGCGGCGAAGTCGTCGCGATTTCCATGGGCCCCGAGCGTGCCAAGCAGACGATCAAGGAAGCGCTCGCCAAGGGCGCCGAGCGCGGTATTCACATCTCCGATCCGGAATCCTATAAGCTCGATCCGCTCGCGGCAGCCCGTTCGCTTGCGGCTGCCATCCAGAACGAAAACTTCGATCTGATCTTCACGGGACTTCAAAGCGACGATCAGGGTTTCGGGCAGACGGGCGTACTT
Source organism: uncultured Acidobacteriota bacterium (assembly GCA_963715685.1). Classification (GTDB taxonomy): domain Bacteria; phylum Acidobacteriota; class Terriglobia; order Acidiferrales; family UBA7541; genus Palsa-295. The sequence continues at coordinate 259,304 of OY970264.1, forward strand.
CTCGCCGAACTGCTCGGGCGGCCGCATGCAACGATCATCATGTCGATCGAAATCGCCGACGGGCACATGAAGCTCAAGCGCGAACTCGAAGCCGGATGGTTTCAGTGGGTCGAGCTGCCGCTTCCGGCAGTGATCACGATCCAGTCCGGCATCAACAAGCCGCGTTACGCCACGCTCAAGGGCATCATGGCGGCGAAAAAGAAGGAGATCGCGACCGTAGAGCGCGCTTCGCTGGGTGTCCCGGATGCTCCGACGCAGCACGTCGAGCGAGTTTACGTCCCACAAAAGTCGAAAAAGACGGAGTTCATCACCGGTTCGCCGAAAGAGGCCGCGGCGAAGTTACTCGAAAAGCTGCGGCACGAAGCGCGGGTGCTCTGAGCGATGAAAATTCTCCTGATCACCGAACAGCGCGACGCAAAGTTGAACAAAGTCAGCTTCGAGACGCTGGCGGCCGCGCAGCGGATCGCCCAGCAGGCGAAGGGCACGCTATCGGGCGCCGTCGTCGGCAAGGGCCTCGCGGCGCTCGCGGACGAGCTGGCTGGCTATCAGCTCGATGAAGTGCTGCTCGTCGAGCACGACCTGCTCGAGAAATACACGCCCGATGGGTTTTCGCTCGCGCTGCGCCAGGTGATTGAGAGCGCAAAGCCGGATCTCGTTCTCTTCCCTCACACGTATCAGGTGCGCGATTTCGCACCCAAACTGGCCGCATCGCTTGGCAAAGGAATGATCGGCGATTGCGTCGGCTACCGGCACGAGAATGGGAAACTGATTCTCGTTCGCCAGATGTTTCAGGGCCGCACTGCGGCGGACGTTGCGTTTACTGGTGAGCCGCCTTGGATCGCGTCATTCCAAGCCGGCGCGTTTCGCGCGGATCTTGCCGCGAAGCACGCGAGCGGCAAGGCCCCTGTGAAGCCCGCCAGCGTCGATCTGAAGCCAGAGCAAATTCGTACCAAGCCGCTCGAGCTTTTTCGCGAAGCGAAGCAAGCCGTGGACCTGACCCAAGCGCCGATACTAGTTTCGGTCGGGCGTGGCATCAAGGCGCCGGAAAACATTCCTATGGCGGAAAAGCTGGCGAAACTCATGGGCGGAGAGATTTCCGCGTCGCGCCCGATTTGCGACGAGGGTTGGCTGCCGATGGACCGGCAGATCGGCAGCTCCGGGCAGACCGTGGTGCCGAAACTGTATCTTGCGCTGGGCATCAGCGGGGCCATCCAGCATGTGGTCGGAATGAAGGGGTCGCGCACGATCGCCGCGATCAACAAAGATCCAAACGCGCCGATTTTCGAGGTGGCCGATTACGGAATTGTCGGCGACCTTTTCGAAATTGTTCCCGCGCTCATCGAAGAACTCGAAAAGTCGAAGGCCGGTTGATCGCAGTCAGCCGCTGCTGCGCTAGTCTTTCGGCTTAAGCTTGAGCCGGCTCTTGTTTTCCTCGAGGAACTTCCGCAAATCGCCGGCAGCGTCGAGCAAGCGGATCCACTGCTCGTAGTAGAGTGTCACCGGGAATCGCCCCAGTCCGTACACGCTCACGCCGCCCTTCTCGCCGACACGAAACTCGATACTGCCTCTCGGCCTTGCACCAGACTGCTTTTCGAGTTCGGCGATGCGGGCCAGCAATTCTTCCTTCGTTGGTTCGGACATTGGATCCCCCCGGTGTTATTCGCGTTTGGAAATGATACCACCTGCCGAGCGGCGAACGTTTCCGAATCCAGATTCGAACTCATCTCCCAAAAATCGTCGGAACTGGAACCGAGACGCGGCCTCTGTGGTCAGGTGATGATATTTGGGTAGAGCCGCGTGGCGATCAGGACCATCAGTGCCAGCGCGCCGATCAAGAACAGGAAGTCAACGCCAAGGCCGAACGAAGTGATCCCGCCCACGATCATGAGGTGCCGCAGGGCGTCCACCTGGTAGGTCAGAGGATTGACCTTCGAGACGGCTCGAAGCCATGCCGGCATCAACGTCAGCGGATAGATCGCGTTACTCGCGAAAAAGAGAGGCATGGTCAGGACCTGGCCGATGCCCATGAACCGCTCCCGCGATTTCACGATACAGGCCGCGATCAGGGAAAACGTCGAGAACACAGCCGAGCCGAGAATCACGGCTGCGGCGACGCCCGCGACCGCCCAAAAGCCGAAGTGCAGATGAATGTGCAGCAGGAGCGCCAGGAGATACACGAGGACCATCTGGCACAGGCTACGGACCGTCGACGAGATGGCTCGCCCGAGCACGAGCGAGCTGCGCGCCGCGGGGCTCACCAGAAACTTGTGGACGATGCCGAGATCGCGCTCCCAGATCAGCGAAATCCCGTAGAAGATCGCGCCGAAGAGCACGCTCTGGGCGAGGACGCCGGGAGTCATAAAGTCGAGATAGCTGATCCCGCCGGTGGGAATCGCACGCGTTCGCGTGAAGACTTGGCCGAATATCAGCAGCCACAGCACCGGTTGGACCATGCGCGTGAGCAGCTCCACCGGATCGTGGATGAGCTTGCGAATATCGGCCTCGGCCACGGCGAGAGTCTGGCGCGCGTAGGCGACCGCTGGGAATGCGTTATCCGAGACGCTGGCTAGTGAGTCTTGTGCGTGCGACATCTCGCAAATCTCCTCCCTCGGAAATATCGGCTCCCGTGTAATGAATGAAGACGTCGCCCAGGGTTGCTGTGGGTCCAAGCGTGGCCTTCAGCTCAGCGGGCGTGCCGATGGTTTTGATTGTTCCCTGGTGCATGAAGGCGATCGTCTCGCACAGCAAGTCGGCTTCCTGCATGTCGTGTGTCGTCATCAGGATTGTGGCTTGGAACTCCCGGCGGAGCTCGCGAATGTGGCGCCAGACGGCTTGCTTTGCGAACGGGTCCAATCCCACGGTCGGCTCGTCCAGAAAAAGCACGCTCGGGCGGTGCAGCATCGATTGAGCAATCTCGAGCCGGCGGATCATCCCGCCGGAGTAGTGCTTGACGAACTTACCGGAGGCGTTCGTGAGGTCCATGAAATCGAGCGCCTCGGCGATTCGCGCGCCCCGCTGGGATCGGGGAATGCCGTAGAGCTTCGCGGAAATGAGCAGATTTTCGTAGCCGGTCAAATCGCCGTCAGCGGAAAGCATTTGCGAAACGTAGCCGATCCTGCGGCGCACTTCTCGCGGCTCGCGGACAATGTCGAAACCAGCCACCAGCGCCGTGCCTTCGCTGGGCGGCAGCAAGGTAGTCAGCATTTTGATCAGCGTGCTCTTGCCCGCGCCGTTCGGCCCGAGAAGGCCGAAGATGGAACCCTGCGCAAACGAGAACGTGAGCTGATTCACCGCGACGAGCGACTCGTATCGCCGCGTGAGCAATTTCGTCTCGACCGCGTTGGAATGCGGCGCTGCCGGTGCATCTTGCCCTGCTGGACTAGACATTTCGGAGGTGCCGGCCACGATCGTCTCTTTCGCCTCTCTACTTTAGACGCGCCGTCCGAGCGCAATCGGTACGGCATGGATCGCAAGAAACACGTGCTTCGAATTTCGAGCCAGAGCGACTATCCTAAGGGAGCTTAACAGGGCGCGCAACCGAGGGGATATCAACATGGCGAAAATCGCGACGCAAAAGATCACCCTGCAAGTAGCCGACGGAACGTCGATGAACGCGTATGTGGCGCGGCAGGCGGAAGAAGGCAAATTCCCGGGAATGGTGGTTCTTCAGGAGGCGTTCGGAGTGAACGCCCATATTCGTGATGTCACTGAGCGGATCGCGCGGGAGGGCTACGTGGCGATCGCTCCCGAACTCTTTCATCGTACGGGACCCGGATTCGAGGGCGCGTACGACAACTTTTCAGCGGCCATGCCGCACATGCAGGGACTCACGCCGCAAAGCCAGGCCGCCGATATGCGCGCGGCCTACGACTGGCTTCGCGGCCACGCGCAGGTCTCGCCGGACCGCATCGCCAGCATCGGCTTCTGCATGGGCGGGCGCGCGTCGTTTCTCGCGTGCGCGACGCTCCCGCTGCAAGCGTCGATCTCGTTCTACGGCGGCGGGATCGCGCAGGGTCTGCTCGACCGCGCGGGCGATCTTCAGTCTCCGATCCTGCTTTTCTGGGGCGGCCAGGATCACCACATTCTGCCCGAGCACACGCGTGCCGTGGAAGACGCGTTGATCAAGGCCAAGAAACCGTACGTGAACGTCACCGTCTCGTACGCGGACCACGGATTCTTCTGCGACGCGCGCGCGAGTTACAACGCGGCCGCCGCAGGCCTCGCGTGGAAGCTGACGCTTCAGTTCCTGGATACGTACGTGAGAGGCACCGCCGCAACGGCGCATGCATAGCGCCGTGGCATCGGGAAAACTGAGGATCCACGGTGGCCCGCGCTCCCAGCGGGAAGATTCAGCGGAAAAGCGTCAATCGCGGTACACGAATTCGAGCTCGATCCCTGCTACCTCGATGACGTCACCCGATGAGAGCTTCGTCGGCGTGGCGATTGGCTGGCCGTTGACGCTGGGCACCTTGTCGGCCGCGCCGATGTAGTACGACTGATCGTCGCGGCGATTGATCTGCGCGGCGGCCTTGGGCGCAAACCATCCCTTAAGTTTCACTGTGGCCATGCCCGATTTGCCCACGACCGTCAGTTTGTCGTTGAGCGTGTATTCCCGCTGATTCGTCTTGCCCTTGCGCACGACGAGCGTCGGCACTTTCAGCCGCGCGGGTGCAACTTGCGCGCTTTCGCCTACCGCCGCGACCTTTTGCAGGAACTCACGCCGCTCCTTCGTGTCGAGCATGACGGTCTCATTGAGCTTCGGAGCGGCGGGCTTCGTGCTGCCGTTTCCGGACGCAAAGCCATCCATTTCGCGGGACTCCGAGATCACAATCGTGTGCTTGCCGATGCCGACGGAGTCGCCCGGCTTGAGCGTGACCATTTTCACGCGCTGTCCGTTCACGAAAGTGCCGTTCATGCTCCCGAAATCCTCGAGCATCAGCCGCCCTTCTTCGTTGAAGACGCGCGCGTGGTAGTGCGAGACGGCCGGGTTGTCGATCACCAGCGCGTTCTCGGGAGAGCGCCCGATGCTCACTTCCTTGGTTCCTACCGGCAATTCCTTCAATACGGAGTTTTCGAATTTCAGCACAAGCTTTGGCATGTCAGTCCTCCCCAAGAAATCGAAGTCTTCGTCTCAAAATTCGCAGTTCGAAATTGGCGTCCGCTGCTAGACATCCCTGAACCACTTGCCCAGGCGGCCGATTCGAGCGAACGCGCCTGCTGGTTTCGCAGCGCGGCGCAACACGATAGCAGTGATGTTGTCGCCGCCGCCCGCCTGCTTCGCGAGATCGATCAGGCGTCTGGCCGTCCGTTGCGCGTCATCGCCCTCGCGCAGCACGGCGGCGATCTGGGCATCCGATAGTTCGCGCGTGAGCCCATCGGAGCAGAGCAGAACCGTGTCGCTGTCCATCACGAGCTCCTCGCTCACATCCACCTCGACTTCTGGATCGATCCCGAGCGCGCGGACGAGCACGCTCTGCAGCGCGCTGCTCCCGGCTTCCTGCGCCGTCATCGCTCCCCGGCGCATCTCCTCGGCCACGAACGAATGGTCCTGCGTAAGCTGCTCGAGGTCACCGCCCCGCAGGCGATACGCGCGGCTGTCGCCGACGTGCGCGACGCTCATGCGCTCATCCGTGAGACGGACCGCGACGACCGTGGCTCCCATAGGCTGCTCGGCCCCATTGTTTCGCGCGACATCGTGCACCACTCGGTTGGCGAGGCGCACCGCGCTGGCCAGTCGATTCGAAATTTCGGAGACTCCGCCGATGCGCTCGCCGAACAACGGAAGCAATGGCTGGGCCTCCGCCTCGCGGCAGTGCTCGAGGACAACTTCCACGGCTAGCCGACTCGCCACTTCGCCGGACGCCAGCCCGCCCATGCCATCGGAGAGCACGAAGAGATTGATCTCCGGCGCGAGGCGGAAGCTGTCCTCGTTGTTCTGGCGGACACAGCCCGTGTCGCTTTGCGCTCCGAAATCCATTTCCATCGCTGTGATTGCCTTTGGCCCGTCAACTTGAATCATGGGCCGCACGTCCTCAGGGATTCGGAATTTGAGTATGATTCGGGCCCTGATTCAGAGCGCCCGTTGGAGCTTTCACTTCACGGACGTCGGGGAATCCTTGGGTTTGCAGCCACTGTAATACGCTCGGCACTCTCTTTTCTCCGAATGGCCCGGTCAAGACCACAAAGAATCGCCCCTTGTCGTTGTGTCGCGGTATCACCACGACGGGCAGCCCGAGATCCTCAATCTTCTTGGCTGTCGTTTGCGCCCGGTCTTCGCGCTCGAAGCGGCCGACCCACAGATAACCGGGAGCGTTATTGTTTACAGGTGCTGCAGCGGCCGGTTGGGTCTCTCCAAATGCCTTGTCGGCACGCTGCTGCACGTCCGGAGCCGCGAGAGGCGGCGTCCCGAGTCCAGGTTGTCTTTTCGTTGAAACCGCTTCGCGCTGCGGAGGCGCTTCCGCCGTTGCGTGCTTGACTGGAGCCATCGGGGAAGGCGTGGCTGAGTCTGCCGACGCGTTTGCGGGAGCCGGAGCTATTGCAGGCTGAACCGGTTGCGACCCTACCGGATCCGCGTCAGCCGATTTTGCTTCAGCGGCCTTCGGTGCCTCGGGCTCTGCCTCAACGGAAGTCACGCTCGGGGACGATGCCGCGGGAATCTCGAGCGCAAAATCTGGCGGTGCAGGTGCGGGCAGCGGAGCCGGCGGCGTGAGCTGATTTTTCGCCAAATTCCTGATCTGCCCTGCACGCAACCCCGCGAGAGTGACAAGGACAAGCAAGATTACGAGCAGCACCCATCCCGAGGACGACTGGCGCTTCGGCGCAGGCACGGAATGAGCGTGCGGCGGCGGAACCGGCGGCGTCGCGTGGCTTGGGCGATTGAATGGAATGTCCGCGAGATTTGAGGCAACTGCCGGAGCCGCGGGAGCTCGCAGGACGGTCTCGAGTTCGGCGAGCGATTGAAATCGCTTCGACGGCTCCTTTTCGAGACTCTTCAAAATAGCGCGTTCGATCAAGACAGGTACGTTCGGATCGACCTCATGCGGCGGCGTGGGCGCTTCGCGCATCTGCTTGAGCGCGACGGCCACGGCGTTATCCGCCTGGAAAGCAGGTGTACCGGTGAACACCTCATACATGATCAAGCCCAGCGCGTAGATATCCGTGCGATAATCCACGGGTTTGCCCGCCACCTGCTCGGGAGCCATGTACGCCGGCGTGCCGACCATCGATCCCGTGAGGCGCGTCAACGCTTCCATAGAGCGCGCAATGCCGAAATCCATGATCTTTACGTTGCCTTGCCCGTCGATCATCACATTTTCGGGTTTCAGATCTCGGTGGACGATTCCCTGGGCATGCGCTTCCTTGAGTCCCGAGCATATCTGTTGCACCAGGTTGATCGCCTTGCGCGGTGGGAGGCCGCCAAACCGGTTCAGCACCGACCGCAGACTCTCGCCCTCCACAAATTCCATCGACGTGTAGGCGATCCCACCGATGCGGTTGAATTCGTACACGCGGCAGACGTTTTTGTGGGTGATCTTGCGGGCAAAGAGCAGCTCGTTCTTGAAGCGCTCCATCATGGCCTGATCGGACGCGATCTCCGGCTTAAGGAGCTTGAGTGCGACAGTCTCGCCCGTCTCGCGATCCCGCGCTTTGTACACGTTCCCCATGCTCCCGTGGCCTGCCTCGGCCAGAATGTCGTAGCGCTGCGACAGGGCCGCAAGCGCTGTGGAGTTGAGATGGGCGATCGTGCCAGGCGGGAGGGGCGTGACAGATTCTTGCATCAGAGCCGTGGCGTTTGGGACATCGCTTAGGAGCAATGTCTCCTGATTCTCGGTTCGGGTGCGGGCGTCACCCGGAAGGGGCGTGGCCGCGTTCGGGTTGGTCGGCTGGGCCATGGTTATAGTACTACCTCCTTAGGATAGGGCAGAAGGCACTGGCGAGCCATGGATCGGAAAGGAAATGTGAGGAAAGAGTATCCGGTACCGCCGGATCACGCTTCGGCCCAATTGTGGGCTGCGGAACTCCTTTAGAGCAGGTGAATAAGGTGCCACGCAGGCACTATTTTCGTCGTTCGCACGGCCATTTGACAATAAAATGAGTTATCAGCTGGGTCGTTCAAGTCTCAGCCACGAGGAGCGCATTTTGAAGATTTCTGTGATCGGCACTGGGTATGTGGGTTTGGTGACGGGCGCCTGCCTGGCGGAGATAGGGCATCATGTGGTCTGCACGGATAATGACGCGGACAAGATACGGACGCTCGAATCCGGCGGCATGCCGATCTACGAGCCGGGCCTGGAGAAAGTGATTCCCAAGGCCCGCAAGGAAGGTCGGCTGAGCTTTTGCGCCAATCCAGCCGAGGCTGTGGCTGCCGGTGACGCGATTTTCATCTGTGTGGGAACGCCCCCTCTGCCGGACGGCGCCTCGGACTTGAGCGCCATCGATCACGTCGCACGCCTCGTGGCTACCGAAGCCAAGTCACCGAAGCTCGTCGTCGAGAAAAGCACGGTCCCGGCGCAAACGGGACAAGAGCTCAAGCGCGCCTTATCGGTCTACGGGCGTAAGAGCAGTGTGAAGTTCCACGTAGCCTCGAACCCTGAGTTCCTCCGCGAGGGCACTGCGGTTGGGGATTTCCTTCACCCGGACCGAATCGTCGTCGGCGTCGAAGATGAAACGGCGGAGCGGCAGCTCAAGGAGATCTACCGGCCGGTCCTCGAGCGCAAATTCAATTGCCCGGTTCATGCTTCCGGCTGTCCTGAGGGGCCAGCCCCCGCATGGGTCGTGACCACGATCAACAGCGCCGAACTGATCAAACACGCATCCAACTCGTTTCTGGCCCTGAAGATTTCGTACGCGAATATGGTGGCGGATCTGGCCGAGCGGCTGGGGGCTGACATCGGAGAAGTTGTCCACGCGATGGGTCTTGATCCCCGCATCGGACCGAGTTTCCTTTCGGCGGGGCTGGGATTCGGCGGCTTCTGCCTGCCGAAGGATTTGCAGGCATTCGTGCACCTGGCGGAGCGCTCGGGCGTGGACTTCTCGATGCTGAAGGAAGCCGAAAAGATCAACAAGAAGCGGATCGACCGATTTTTCGAGAAAATGCGGGAGGCGCTTTGGGTGGTTCGCGGCAAGTGGGTCGGCGTGCTGGGTCTTGCCTTCAAACCGAACACGGACGACATTCGCTTCGCACCGGCGATCGATTTGGTGAATCGTCTGCTCGTCGAAGGCGCGCGGATTCGTGCGTTTGATCCGGAGGCGATGGAAAAAGCGCGCGCGGTGCTTCCCCAGATCGAGTACGCGAAATCGGCTTACGAGGCCGCGGAGAACGCCGAGGCCCTGTTGATCGCCACCGAATGGAATGAATTCCGGAAGCTCGATTGGGCGCGCGTGCGGGATGCGATGGCGCGGCCTCTGATTATCGACGGACGCAACCTGCTGTCGCCCCGTGAAATGAAGAAACTCGGCTTCGAATATCGTTCGTTCGGCCGGCCGGACTAGTCTTGGTGCGGGAAGTCAGGAGGTCGGAAGCTCAGGCGGTGCGGCCCGTCGATGCAACCTGCTTTCGGAAGAAGTCGTAGGTAATCCGCAGCCCCTCTTCCAAATTCACTTTCGGCTCCCACTTCAGAATGCGGCGGGCCTTTGCGATGTCTGGGCAGCGCTGTTTCGGATCGTCCTGCGGCAACGGACGAAACACGATCGGCGCCGTGGCGCCGACGAGCGCCCGCACACGCTCCGCAAATTCCAGGATCGTGATCTCGCTGGGGTTGCCGATGTTCACAGGTTCGTGTTCGTCCGATTCGAGCAGCCGGTAGATTCCCTCGATCAAATCCGAGACGTAGCAAAAGCTGCGTGTCTGCTTGCCGTCGCCGTAAACCGTGATCGGCTCGCCGGCGAGCGCTTGGTAGAGAAAATTGGGCAGCGCGCGCCCGTCATTCAACCGCATGCGCGGACCGTAGGTATTGAAGATTCGCACGATGCGCGTGTCAACCTTGTGGTAGCGGTGATAGGCCATCGTGATCGCTTCCGCGAATCTCTTGGCTTCGTCATAGACTCCGCGCGGGCCGACCGGATTCACGTGGCCCCAATAGGTTTCCGGTTGCGGGCTTACCTCCGGATCGCCGTAGCACTCCGACGTTGACGCCAGCAGAAACTTTGCTTTCTTCGCCATCGCCAGCCCGAGCGCGTTGTGGCTTCCGAGCGCGCCGACCTTCAGCGTCTGGATCGGAAACTTCAGGTAATCCGGCGGGCTTGCAGGCGAAGCGAAATGGAGCACGGCGTCCACGGGGCCTTGCACGTCGATGTACTGCGATACGTCCTGCCGCGCGAATCGGAACCGCGGATGCGAGAGCAAATGCGATACGTTTGAATCGGCGCCGGTGACGAGGTTATCGAGGCAAAGGACATCCCAGCCCTTATCTATGAAATAGTCGCAGAGGTGCGAGCCAAGAAACCCTGCCCCACCCGTGATGACAACGCGCATGTTTCTGAACCCTTCTCGTTATAGATTGCTCTGCGGAACGATAGCTCCATTATCCATGGAAACCCCAGCTGAAAGAAGGATTTGGGCTGGATCGGATGTGGAAATGTTGCTTGAGCTGGAAGCAGTCACGTCCAAATTTTCGCCTCGCATTTGCCCCATCCGGTTGCTTGATACGCCATTGGTTCCGGTCATTTTCAAACCCGCGCTCCATTTTCGTGCTCTAAATAACGTGGGCAATCTCGAACGGACATTTGGGACTTTTGCGTAAGGAGTCGTCATGGCGAAGCGCGCCGGATATGTAGCCCTTTTCTGCTTTGTGATGGTCGCGTGCCTTGGAAACGCGGCTTGTTCCGGCACACCATCGGACTTCAACTCCGTCGTCCTGAGGCTGACCGCAAAGCAGATCGGACCGAAGGGCGTCGTCACCATCACCGCGACCGTTCCCAAGGACACCGTGAACGAAGGAGTGACCTGGATATTCACTCCGGAAGCGGGCGTGGCAAATCCTGGGACGTTCGTTATTGTGAGCACTTCGGAAGCCACGTATACCGCTCCGCCTTCCGTCGCGACTGAGTTTACCGTCTCCGTGAAAGCTACATCGATAGCGCTGCCCAACGAATCGTTTACGGTAACGATCACGATCGTGCCTCCGCAGCCATTGAAGGTGACAACCACTGCGCTGCCCAACGGCGTCCTAGGCGCTGTTTACCCCGCGACCACCTTACAAGCATCCGGAGGCGTTCCTCCCTATACCTGGTCGCCCACGCCTACCCCGGCGGGTTTTCCGCCGGGCTTGTCGCTGGCTGCGGATGGAACGATCACTGGTACGCCCACCGCCTCGGGGACGTTTAGTTTCACCGTTCAGGTGACCGACTCAGACACGCCTCCCGCGACAACGCCGCCGGTGAGCCTAAGTATCGGGGTCACTGACCTGCTGAATGGGAACTACGCATTTGAGTTTAGCGGATTCAATTCAGGGGGCGCCGTCACCCTGGCAGGCAGCTTTACTGCGGACGGCCTAGGCAACCTCACAAATGGCGTGGAAGACCTCAACACGATCGCGGGGCCACCCACGAATCAAACGTTCACCGGGACGTACACCCTCGGGGCGGACAACCGTGGTGTACTGACGTTCAAGAGCCTGCCAGGATCGCCAGCCTACGCGTTCGCGATCGACTCGACGGGAGCCCACGGGCGCTTGATCGAGCTCGACGCGAGCGGCATTCGCGGATCGGGCCAGATCGAGAAGCGCACCGTCAGCACCTGCGCCTTCAACACGATCACCGGAAACTATGTGGTGGGCATCACGGGCCAGGAGACGGCCTTCGGCGCAAATGCGGCGGGCCCGGCAGTTCTCGTGGGCAGCTTTCTGGCGACGCCTCCGGCCGGTTCAGGTGGCACAGGGAGCTTCTCCGGCGAGGACGACACCAGCACCCCTGGAGGCATCACTTCGCAAGACGTAAGTTTTTCGGGGACGTACCAGACCACGTCGCAGGGCACGCGATGTACCATGACTCTGGCGTCCAGCGCCTTCAGCACTGGTCTGACCTTCAGCGTGTACCCGGTTTCGACCTCGGAGGCATTTCTCGTTGAAACCGACAAGGTCAGCACCACAACGGAGCCTTTTCTAACTGCCGGCAAGCTACTCCAGCAGGTTGCTTTCGGCGGGGCAACGGGCAGCACGTTCACAGCGACCGGCAGCGTCGCGGGGCTCACGGGACAATTCCCGACGGGAGGCTCCTATATCCCCGACCTGGACCTCATCTCGCTGACGGGAACGGGAAACACAAGCTACACAATTTCCATCCTCGAAAACAGGGGCGGCACGGTCATTCCATATACAACGACGTCGTTGAACTTTGTGAGTTCGGATCAGTTTGGCCGGGTCGATTCCGGCATCTCCTCGCCGATCGGGCTTATCTTTTACACGATCAACCAGAATGAAGCCTTCGCTATCGGAGAGACTTTCAATAACGCCATTCCGATTCCATTCTTCGGTGTTTTCGAGCCTCAATCGGGAAGCCCCTTCACGGCCCCGAGTCTCGACGGGACGTTCGTGCTCGGCACCTCGGCGCCCACCACTGCGCCCGTGAGCGATATTTCCGGCGTGTCCACGCTGGCGAGCACGTCGGCCACCGCAGGCACGATCACCGGCACCGAGGACGTGAGCGCATCGGGTGGCAACGCTCCCTCTCAAATCGTGACGGGCACATTCTCGGGATTGAGTTCGACGACGGGAGTCGGCGCGGTCGCGCTGACCGCGCCGGCAACGTTTAGCGGCGAGTTCCTCGTCGTTTCGCCGACGAAAATCATCATCCTAACGACGACCACCGGCAACACCGATCCGGTTCTGCTGTTTCTCGGGAATTGCCAGGCGACCTGCGGGGAGGATTGATGCCGGTGCGCTCCGTCCAAAGCGCCGTCTTGCAGGAACGCTTCTAGTAGGCCCAGCGCATCAGCACGGCGCCTGATGTATAGCCCGCGCCCACGGCGATCATCAGCACGAGGTCGCCCTTGCGCAGCCGCTTTTGCTCCACCGCGTCCATCAGGCCCAGCGGAATCGTTGCCGCCGTCGTATTCCCGTACCGGTCGATGTTCACCAAAACTTTGGAGTCATCCACGCCGAGCCGCTCCTGCATCGCCCGGATGAGGCGCAGGTTTGCCTGATGCGGCACCACCAGCGCGATATCGCGGCTGGTCAGCCCGTTGCGCTCGATGATCTGGCAGGCTAGCTCGCTCATCCTCCGCACTGCATACTTGAAGACCTGCTGCCCCTCCTGATGGACGTAGTGCATGCGCTTGTCCACCGTTTCGTGCGACGGCGGATGGAGCGACCCACCGGCCGGCATGTAGAGATTGCATCCGCCCGAGCCGTCGATATCGTGCAAGAAATCGATGATCCCCTCGGAATCGGAAGTCGCAGGCTCGAGCAGTACGGCGCCCGCGCCGTCGCCGAAGAGCACGCAGGTCGCGCGGTCCTTGAAATCGAGGATCGACGTCATCACGTCGCTCCCGATGATCAGCACCTTCTTGTGCGATCCCGCGCCAACGAACTGCGCGCCCACCGTCAGCGCGTATGCGAAGCCCGAGCACGCCGCGGAAAGATCGAATCCCCAGGCTTTCTTCGCGCCGAGCCGATTCTGAATCAGGCAAGCCGTCGCCGGGAAAAGCATGTCCGGTGTGACCGTCGCGACCACGATCATGTCGATTTCTTCCGCGCCGATTCCCTTCATCGCGAGCAGCTTCTTCGCGGCTTCGGTTCCCAGGTGTGACGATGCTACGCCCGGATCGGCGTAGCGCCGCTCCCGGATGCCAGTGCGCGTGCGAATCCACTCATCGGTCGTGTCCACGATCTTCTCGATGTCCGCATTTGTGACCACGCGCGGAGGAAGGTATCCGGCCACTCCCGTGATTTTCGCAGCGATCCGCTGGCTCATCGATATCTCCGTTGTCGCAGGAAGCGTCCGCGATTGTATGCAATCCCGCGCCGCAGTGACAAGCAAAACACACGGCAAACGTGTGAACGCTCGCTGCGAAATTCTCGCTCACTCCCGTCGCCTAAGGCATCATGTACGTATGGCTCCGGCTGAACGCACGCGGTGGATTCGCGAGCGGGCGCGCACCCTCGGATTCGATCTCTGCGGCGTTGCGCCGGCCGAAAAGTATGAAGAACTCGCGCGCCTGCCCGAATGGCTCGCGCGCGGCTACGCCGGCGAGATGAAGTACCTTCACGATCCGCGCCGCTCCGATCCACGGCTGGTTTTGCAGGACGCGCGGAGCCTGATCGTCGTCGCGATCAATTACAATTCTCAGCCCTCAGCTGCACATGCCGCAAGCACAGCGGATGAAAACCCAGCCTCCGATTCCGCATCGCCGCGCGGATGGATTTCGCGCTACGCCTGGGGCGACGACTATCACGAATTGATCCAGGAGAGGCTCAAGATGCTGATCGCCGAAATGCGCGCGCAATTTCCCGAGCCTTTCGAAGCGCGCGCCTACACGGACACGGGCCCGATCCTTGAGCGCGTCGCCGCAAAATATGCCGGCCTCGGATGGCTCGCGAAAAATACGTGCCTCATCAATTCGCAGCTCGGCTCGTGGCTTTTTCTCGGTGTCATCGTCACCACGCTCGCGCTTGAGCCGACTCTCGCTACAGCCGCCGCGCCTCCTCCTGATCTTTGCGGCACGTGCACCCGCTGCCTCGACGCATGCCCTACACAGGCGTTCCCGGCACCCTATGTGCTCGACGCGCGCCGCTGCATCTCCTATCTGACCATCGAGCTTCGAGGCGCGATCCCCGCGGAACTTCGCGCGCGCATGGGCGGCGCCGTCATTGGCTGCGATATCTGCCAGGACGTATGCCCCTGGAATCGCAAAGCGCCCGTAACCAGCGCGCCGGAATTCGAGCCGCGTGCCTTGCTCGTCGCTCCGGAGCTTGAGTGGCTCGCCTCGCTGTCGCAAGAGCAATTCAGCGCCGTCTTTCGCGGCAGCGCCGTCAAGCGCGCGAAGTGGCGCGGTCTCGTGCGGAATGCGTGCGTCGCACTCGGAAACTCCGGCATGGCCCGGGACAGCGCGGCTCATGCGCGCGTGACCCGACTGCTCGACCGCCTCGCGTCGTCGGACGACCCGATCGTTGCAGAGCACGCCCGCTGGGCACTCGGCCAGATCGCCGTTCGGGAATCGGCCGCCTCCGATTGACTCACATCTGGTTACTGCAAGTGAAAAACGTAATAGACAGGCAAACGCGCTCTTTGCGATACTTTCCCGTTCGAGCCGTGACCGGCCCGTCCTTCCGAGGCGCGAGCCGCAACTTATACAACCAGGAATAAAATCGATGAAAGCAACGTACCGATGGGTCTTGTGTGCGGCCATTCTTCTTGCTGCGGGTCTAGGCTCCGCCAGCCTGTTTTCGCGCGAGGGCCTCGTGACCGCAGGGCAGAAGGCCGCTTCCGCTCCGGCGGACCAGGGCAGCGTCGAGAGAGGGCGGTATCTGGTCGAAAACGTCGCAATGTGCGAGGAGTGCCACACCCCGCGCGACGCCAACGGCAATCTCGATGAGTCCCGGCGTCTCCAGGGCGCGTCGATCTGGATTACGCCCGTCCACCCGACCACAAACTGGGCTAACCGGGCGCCTGCCCTTGCGGGTTTCGAGGGATTTACCGAGGAGCAGGGCGAGCAGATCCTTGAAAAGGGCGTAGGGCCAAACGGTCTGCCGATCCAGCCGCCGATGCATATCTACCATATGAATCACGCGGATGCGCAGGCTATCATCGCGTATCTTCGCTCGCTGCCGAGCACTTATCCCCAGCAATAGTGTGGAGGGGACGGCAAACCCCGCCCCCCAAGTCGTAACACGGGCGTAACACGGGCAGAGTACCCTTCCCACCCTCAGAGACAGGCATGGCGAAAAGCGTAATCGCTGCCCCAGATCTATTCTTCAACCGACACTTTTCCTGGATGCAGTTCAATCAACGCGTCCTCGAAGAGGCGCGCGACAAGAGCAATCCGCTTCTCGAACGCGTAAAATTTCTCGCCATCACCGCGAGCAATCTGGACGAGTTTGTCGAGGTCCGCGTCGCTGGCTTGATGCAGCAGGCCGAGCACGGAAACCAGGAGCCGGGCCCTGACGGCCGCACCCCGAAAGTTGTGCTCGCCGAGCTGAACGCCAGAATCCACGATTTCGTGGACGAGCAATATAGCTGCTGGCGCGATGAGCTGGTCCCTGCGCTCGAAGAGGAATCGATCCGCGTTCTCAGCCTGCGCGAGTTGCGCCCGGAATGCCGCGAGCACATCGAGAATTTCTACGCGAAGTCGGTCGAGCCGCTCCTCACTCCGGTCACCGTCGATCCGGCGCACCCGTTTCCGCACGTGTTGAACAAAGCGCTTTGCCTGGCTTTTTTGATCAAGCGGAAGAGGCGCAGTTCGCAGACGTATCTGGGCGTCGTGACGGTTCCCCGCGCGCTGCCGCGCCTGGTGCGGCTGCCCTCGGCCGAGGGCGCGGTCGACTACATTTTTTTGCACGATGTGGTCCACGCATTCGCCGAGCGCCTCTATCACGGATACGAAATCCTCTCCGCCGCGGCTTTTCGCGTGACGCGCAACAGCAACCTCTACCTCGAAGAAGAGGAGTCGCGCAGCCTGCTGGAATCGGTCGATGCACAGCTTCATCGGCGACGCAAGGGTTCGGCCGTGCGCCTCGAAATCGAAGCGAGCGCGAAGCCTGAGATCGTCGAGCGCTTGCAGGCGAATTTCCGGCTGAAGCCCGAGCAGGTTTTCCAGGTGAACGGCCCGATCAACCTCTCGCGCCTCTTTCATCTCTACGACCAGACGCCGCGGCCCGATCTGAAATACCGGACGTTCACGCCGCGCGAATTGGCCTTGAAACCCGGTGCATCATCGCTTTTCGAACTGGTGCGGAAGCGCAACCTCCTGCTGCACCATCCCTACGATTCGTACGCGTCTGTCGTCCGGTTCATCGAGAGCGCCGCGCAAGACCCGGACGTGCTCTCGATCAAGCAGACGCTCTACCGCACGAGCGAAAACTCGCCCATCGTGCGCGCCTTGATCGAAGCCGCCGCGAAGAAGGAAGTCGCGGTGGTCGTCGAACTCAAGGCCCGCTTCGACGAAGCTTCCAACATCCGCTGGGCGCGAAATTTGCAGGAAGCCGGCGTGCAGGTATTCCACGGAGTCGTCGGACTCAAAACGCACTGCAAGCTCGCCTTGGTCGCGCGGCGCGAATCCGACGGCCAGATCCGCCGGTACGCGCACCTCGGCACGGGAAACTACAATCCCTCGACGGCGCGCTTCTACACCGATCTGAGCCTCCTCACGAGCGACCCCCACCTGACCTCGGCCGTACACCACGTCTTCGACTATTTGACGGCATACTCCGAGAGGCAGCGCTACACCCCGCTTTTCGTCGCGCCGCTGAACCTCGGCAGGAATTTCCTGAGCCTGATCGATCGCGAAGCCGCTCACGCGAAGGCCGGGCGGCCCGCATTCATCTTTGCGAAGTTCAATTCGCTCCTCGATGAAAAAATCATCCAGGCGCTCTATCGCGCTTCGCAGGCCGGTGTGCAGATCGAGCTGGTCGTACGAGGTGCGTGCGCGCTGCGGCCGGGTGTTCGCGGGCTGAGCAGCCGGATTCGCGTTCGCAGCGTGATCGGGCGCTTTCTGGAACACAGCCGCATTTTCATTTTTGGCAATGGCGGCAAAACGGAAGTCTATCTGGGCAGCGCGGACTGGATGCAGCGCAATATTTACGAACGCGTCGAGGTGATTTTCCATGTGAAGGATCCGGCGCTGTGCAGCCAGATCATCCACGAAGTGGTCGCGCCGTATCTCGGCGATACGCTGAAGACGCGCATTCTGCTGCCGACAGGCGAATACGTCCGCTTGCACGCCGCGCGCGAAGTTGCCCACTTGCGAAACGGTCACCATTTCAACGTGCAGGATTTTCTGATCGATTTCGTCGAGGGGCGCGAGTCGCTCGACTCCGTCCCGCCCTTGCCCGCCTTCATGAAGCTTCACCCGCCTCGCGGCGCCGCGGCGAAATCCGACTAACGCATTCATTTTGTGGCGAATCAGAGCGTCTTCAGCGCTCTCTCTCTGTATAATCGCGGGCGATGGAAGAGCGACTAGCGGCAGCCGTTAAATGGCTCCTCGGGCCTGAGATTACCGACGAAAAGCATCCTGGACATCTGTGGCCGCGATGGATTTTCCTGCGCGCGCTGGGGCTGATCTACTTTTCCGCGTTCTATTCTCTTCTCTTCCAAATCAAGGGGATGCTCGGGCCAACCGGAATTCTTCCCGCCGGAGACTATCTGCAGGCCGTGTCGGCGTCTCCATTTCACGCGTGGCGTTTCTGGTTCGCGCCGAGCCTTTTTTGGTGCGGCGCGAGCGACCACGCGCTGATGCTCGTCACCTGGGCGGGCCTGATCGCGTCGCTCCTCATCGTTTTCAACGTTTGGCCGCGCGCTGCGCTCTTCGTTTCGTTCATCTGCTTCCTGTCCTTCGTCAGCACGGCGCGGGACTTTTCGAACTATCAATCCGACGGCATGTTGCTCGAAGCGGGTTTCATTTCGCTTTTTTTCGCGCCTTCGGGATTTTTGCCGGGCCTCGGCCGTGCGAATCCGGCGTCGCGCGCCAGTCTCCTTCTTCTTCGATGGGAATGGTTTCGCATCTATTTCGAATCGGGCGTGGCGAAGATGGCGAGCGGCGATCAATCGTGGCGCCATTTCACGGCGATGGACGACTACTATCAGAACGCCCCGCTTCCCACGTGGATCGGCTGGTACGTGGGCCATTTGCCACACTGGTTTCACGCCTCGGCCGTTTTTTATACGCTCGCGATCGAACTCGTGCTCGTGTGGATGCTCTTTCTTCCCCGACGCTTTCGCATCGCGCTCTTCTGCATCGTGGCGCCTTTTGAAATCAGCATCATTCTGACGGGGAACTACGCGTTTCTGAATTACATCGTTTTTCTGCTCGGATTCCTGCTGCTCGACGACCGCATCATCGAGTGGATCGTGCCGCAGCGAATTCGGGATTTTGTTGAGCGACCGCCCGCACAAGCCGCATCGGCCGAGGCTGTGCCCGAATCCTGGCACGCGGTTTGGCGCAGACGCCTCGCTCCCCTTCGCATGGCGATTGCGGGAGTCTGCTTTGCTTTCGTTTTCTATTCGGCGACTGCGCTTCTCATCTGGATGTTCGCGCCAGGCGTGCCTCTCCCGCAAAAACCGGTGCAGATTCTTGAGCCATTTCGCATCGCCGACCGCTACGGGCTGTTCGCTGTCATGACGCACGCGCGCTACGAGATCGAATTCCAGGGCTCGCCGGACGGCAAAACTTGGACACCCTATCCTTTCCGTTACAAGCCGCAGGACCCGGGCAAGCCGCCGGGAATCTACGCGCCGTATCAGCCGCGCTTCGAATGGAATTTGTGGTTTGCCTCGCTCGGCGCTTGGCCCGAATATCGATTCGTCGTCTGGACCGAGGAGCGGCTTTTGACGGGCGATGTGGACGTGCTCTCGCTGTTCGCGCGGAATCCGTTTGCGGACGCGCCGCCGCGTCAGGTGCGCACCGTGATCTATCAGTATTGGTTCACCGACATGAAGACGAAGCGCGAATCCGGAATGTGGTGGCGGCGCGAACTCCTCGGCGACTACGCGCCGACTCTCGAGCACGAGCCGGACGGCAAGATCGTGATCCTCGAAATGCCGGCCACGCAGCCGCTTCCGCAGTAGCCGCTCGCGCCGCATCGCAATGCATTGAGTCGCGCTGACTACCCGCAGGTTTTGCCACGCGGAGCGAATTTCGCTAGCCTGTCTGTGGCCGCCTGTGTATCGTCAATTGATCCACCCATGAAGCGTAAGCACACCATCGAGGACAAAGAAGCGCGCCCGCCGGAAGTTACGCGTGAGCAGGTGATTGCGTTTCTCTCGACGCTGCCCCAGCCCGCCAGCATCCGCCAGATCGCGCACGGCATGGACCTGAAGCATCGCGGCCGCCGATTCTTGCCGCGCGTGATTCAACAGCTCAAGCGAAAAGGCGACATCGAGGAAATTCACGGCGGGCTTTACCGCCTCGCGGGGCAGAAAAATGCTCCGAGCGCCGCGCCGCCGCGTGGTTCTAACGCGGCTGCATCCGCCGCGCCGGGCGCGCGGCAGCCGCAGCGCGCTCGTGATCCGAATCTCGTGTCCGGCCGCATCGTGACGCACCGCGATGGCTACGGTTTCGTCGTGCCGGACGAGCCGATGCCCCGCGTCGAGGGCGATCTTTTCATCGGCCGCGACAATCTGGGCGACGCGATGCACGGCGACCACGTCCTCGCACGCATCGAGCGCCGCCGCCCCGATGGCCGCGCGGAAGGGCGCGTCGTTCAAATCGTCGAGCGCGAGCACCCGACGATCGTCGGCCTGTTTCGCTACGGCCCGCATGGAAACCACGTCCTGCCGTACGACACGCGCATTTTGCACGAGGTTCTGATTCCGCCGGGCGATGAGTTGACGTCTGAATTGCGCGAGAAGCTCGGCGTCGCAACGGGAAGCGAGCCTCCGTCGATGCGCCGCATGCGTCTGCCGGAACTCGACGGCGCGGTGGTGGACGTTCAGATCGTGCGCTATCCGAAGGCGGGTCTCGCGCCCGCGGGACGCGTCCTCGAGATTCTCGGCCGGCCGGGCGAGATCGGCGTCGACGTCGAAATCATCATTCGCAAGCATCACCTGCCGCATATTTTCCCGGAGGAAGTGCTAGCTGCGGCGCGGGCGAATCCGCAGCAGGTCGGCGAGGCGGACTTGCACGGACGCCGCGATTTCCGCGATCTGCCGATCGTGACGATCGACGGCGAAACGGCGCGCGATTTTGACGACGCCGTTTGCGTCCGGCCTCTGCCCAACGGGCATTACGAGCTTCAGGTGCACATCGCGGACGTCGCGCATTACGTTGCGCGCGGCTCGGTGCTCGATCGCGAGGCGCGCGTGCGCGCCACGTCTGTTTACTTCCCGAACCGCGCGGTGCCGATGCTGCCGGAGGAGCTTTCGAACGGAATCTGCTCGCTCAACCCGCATGTGGACCGCCTGGTGATGAGCGTCATCATGGAGATGGACGGCGCCGGGAAAATGGTGCACGCCGATTTCACTTCGGGCGTGATCCGCTCAGCCGAGCGCATGACGTACACCAACGTCAACAAAGTGCTCGAAGGCGATCACGAAATGAAGCAGCGTTACGCGCCGCTTGCGGAAGAATTCCGCCGGATGAAGGAACTGGCGCTGCTGCTCAACAAGCGGCGCTACGCGCGCGGCTCGATCGACTTCGATCTGCCGGAGCCGATCATCGAATTCGACGAGTCCGGGCGCATGCTGAGCATCGTACGCAGCGAACGCAACATCGCGCACCGCATCATCGAGGAATTCATGCTCGCGGCCAACGAAGCGGTCGCGGAATATCTTGAGAAGCGCGGCGTCGCTTCGCTCCATCGCGTCCACGAAAAACCCGATCCGAAAAAAGTGCTCGAATTCGAGGAACTGGCCAAGGCGTTCGGCTACACGCTCGGCGTCGA
Source organism: uncultured Acidobacteriota bacterium (assembly GCA_963715685.1). Lineage (GTDB taxonomy): Bacteria > Acidobacteriota > Terriglobia > Acidiferrales > UBA7541 > Palsa-295. The sequence goes on from OY970264.1 coordinate 280,837, forward strand.
GGATCTCAGCGAGCGCCGCGTGACGGTGCGGCACGGCCGCGTCCGGCCCCCCGCGCATGCCGGCGGAGGCCGAGGACGCATGCGGCCGATGAGCGTGACGATGCCCGCCGCGGAGGAAGTCGATATCCGGCCGCAGCACTATCAGCGGCTTACCCTGAAGATCGCGGGAAAGCCGGAGGAGCGGATTCTTTCCTACCTGATGCTGCGTTCGCTGAAGCAGGCGCGCTACGCCGCCGAGCTGCTAGGCCATTTCGCGCTCGCTGCGAAGGAGTACACGCATTTCACTTCGCCGATCCGGCGCTATCCGGACCTGATTGTGCATCGCGCGCTGAAATGGGCGCTCGAAAATCCCGATGTGCCGCCCGCGCGAGCGGCGGTTCTGGATGCGCGTCCCGGCAAGGAGACGTCCGTCCCCACGCTCGGGCCTTACCGCCGCGTCGAGCTTGTGGAAGTCGCGTCCGAAAGCTCGGAAGCGGAGCGCGGCGCCGATATGGCCGAGCGCGAGCTGATGGAATGGAAGACGGCGCAGTTTATGGAAAGCCATCTCGGCGAGGAGTACGACGCGCTGATCATTTCGGTGCAGAAATTCGGGTTTTTCGTCGAGCTGACCGAGATCTTCGTCGAAGGCCTGGTCAGCATCGACCGGCTCGAGGAATCGACCGGCCAGCGCTGCATCTATCGCGAACGCGACCACACCATTGTGACCGAGCCGTATCGCGGAGGGCGCGGCGCCGAGAGGAAGCTTTTCCGGCTCGGCGATCGCGTGAGCGTCCGCGCCGAGCGGATCGATCCTTTCCGCCATCGAGTCGAGTTTTCTCTCATCTAAATCCAAGTACATCGTTTTCAGGAGGCGTGGATGAAACCCACGATCGGATTCATCGGATTGGGACTGATGGGGAAGCCGATGGCGCAGAACCTGCTGCGCGCGGGGTTTCCGCTGGTTGTCTGGAACCGCACGAAGGCGAAGGCGGACGATCTGGTTCGCGGCGGAGCGAAGCTGGCCGCCGATCCGCGCGAAGCTGCCGCGCAAGCGGACGTGCTCATCACGATCGTGAGCGATCCGGCCGCGCTCGAAGAAGTTCTTTTCGGCAAGAATGGAGCGCTTGTGAGTTTGCGTCGCGGGTGCACGCTCGTCGATTCAAGCACCGTGTCGCCCGACATGGCGCGGCGCGTGGCAGCGGCGTGCGCGGAGCGCGGCGTGGAATTTCTCGACGCGCCGGTCACCGGCGGGACGTGGGGCGCCGAAAAGGGCGAGCTGGTCTTCATGGTCGGAGGGAAGGCTGAGACGCTCGAACGCGTGAAACCCGTGCTCGAAGCGATGGGCAAACGGTTCATTCTGCTGGGGCCGAACGGCGCGGGGCAAACGGTGAAGCTCGGCATGAATCTGTTGCTTGCGCTTCAGGTAGATGCGTTCGCGGAAGCTCTTGCGCTGGTCACGGCGGCGGGAGTTCCCGCCGACCGCCTGATGGAAGTGCTGCAATCGAGCATGGCTCGCTCAGGCGTGCTCGATGTGAAGGCGCCGATGATGGTGAAAGGCGAATTTCCGGCCAGCTTTCCGCTACGGCTGATGCACAAGGACGTCCGGCTCGCGCTCGAACTCGCGGGCGAGTTGGGCGTCGCGCTTCCCTCGGGTGCCGCGGCGTATGCGACGTACAGCGCCGTAAAAGATGCGTCGAAGGACGATCCCGATTTTTCCGCAGTGATGCGCTTCTGGAAAAGAGGCGCCGCTTGAGCGCCGAGGAACTCGAACTAGCTTTTACTTAGCACTCTTTTGTGCGGATTCGTGAACGTCGAGCGCATTTCGTTTCGAGTCGATGGTTTCTTCGAGGACAAGTTCAACCGGGTAGATACCGCGGACGCTGTTGCAGAGGTAGACGCGGTCTGCGTGAAGCAGATCGTCGAGCGTTAGGAGCGCCTCACATGCGCTCGGACGCTCCCGAAGGATCTGGGCGCGACAAGTTCCGGGCAACAAGCCACAGGAGACAGGCGGGGTGCGCCAGATGCCGCCCTTCACGACAAACACATTGTGAATTGCGCCTTCCGTGAGATCACCTCGCTCGTTGAAGAAAAGTACGTCGTCATAGTTTGCTTTTCGCGCCGCGCTGGCTTCTTCGTCGTAAAGGCGGCGATTTGTGGTTTTGTGGAAGAGAAAACGGTCGCTGCTCGAGACGACTCGATTCGAAATCCGCACGCGGCCAAACCGCTCATCGACGTACTCCCTGTGCTCCATTTCGAGCGTTCCATCTTGCGCTAGCGTGATTCGGACCCGCTGCGGCGCGCTTGGCAGTCGTGCGGCCAGATCCTGAAGCGCCTCGCGAACCCCTGGCTCATCAAAGCGAAAATCGAAATATTCGGCGGACGCTCTCATACGGTCGATGTGGTCTTCGAAGTGCCGGTACTCGCCGCTCCAATGCATCGTTTCCAGAATCTTGAATTCGGGATGGCTCTGCGTGAGAAACGCCGCTTTCCACTGGCATTCTTCCCACTCGGTGGCCGCCGATGAACCGTGCGTAATGCCGCCTCCGACTCCCATCGTTCCCTCTCGGCCGCGCAGCGTGGCGGTCCGAATCGCCACGTTGAAACAGGAGCGCCGCGGCGCAAAGAATCCTATGGCTCCCGTGTACGCTCCGCGCGGCGAGGTTTCGAGCCGGGCGATGTGCTCCATCGCGCGAATTTTCGGAGCGCCGGTCACCGAGCCTGAGGGGAAAAGAGCGCGTACGATGGAGTCGATGGTGCATCCTTCGACTAGCTCTCCCTCGACGGTTGATGTCATCTGCCATACCGAGGCATAACGCTCCACGTCGAAGAGCTTCGGCGTCCTGACCGACCCCACGCGGCAAATCCGGCCCAAATCATTTCGCATCAGGTCAACGATCATGACGTTTTCAGCGCGGTTCTTTTCATCGGTGCGCAGTTGCTCGGCGGAGGCGAAGTCTTCCTCGAGCGTCCGCCCGCGCGGCGCCGTTCCTTTCATCGGCCTGACTACGATGTGTCCTTGTTCGATCTGGAAGAAGAGCTCCGGGGAGAGAGAAACGATTTGCTCACTGCCCGCGTTCAGGAACGCGGCGTAGGGCACGGGATGCCGGCGGAAGAGCGCGCAAAACAGATCCCAGGCGCTGCAATTCGTTTCGAATTGGACACTCGTCGTAAAATTGATTTGATACACCTCGCCGGCCTCGATGAGCTGGCGGATCTCGGCGATTTTGCCGCAGTATTTCTCGCGCGTGATTGCCAGCCGGGGATGGTCGATATGAACGTTTTCGTCGTCCGCAGGAAACGCGAGGTCAGGAAGGATTGTGCAGTTTGCGTACAGGCCAAACCAGGTGAGAGGGCCGGAAACCTTCGCGAGTAGCGGGCGCAGGCGCGGCTCGAGGGCGTAACCCGCCTCGTACCGGAGCAGACCTACCGCTTCTCCGCCGCGCCTCACATGTTCCTCGACTCGGCGGAGCGACTCGGTGAGCGATTCAGCATCTGTGGCTACCAGGAGTTCCCGAGGGTCGCGATAGAGCCGCCACGTTGATCCGTCGCGCAGCAGAGCAAAGCCTGGCTGCTGAGCGCAGGCTGACATGAGGGCAACGCTAGAATCGCTCGTCTCTGGTGTGGCGGACATTCTTGGCATTATCCCACAGCACTCTGTTTATACTGAGTGCCCGGCCGCCATCCATCCCGATCACGCCGGCACGTCTCGAGGTGAGCGTCAACTGGCCGTTGGTGCAGGCTCCGGCACCCAGCGGGTGAAACGCTCATCCTCCGCCTGTGCGAACGGGCGCTAGAGGATGTTGGGAGGGAAGAACGCCAGCGGAAGATCGCGGACGGTGCGGAGGCCGGCGGGGGCGGCGAGGATCGCGGGGATTGTGTTGATGGCAACAGCGGCGGTGGCGATGTCTCCGTGCGTGCCACCGGGAATCGTGAGAGTGAGATTCGGCTCGCCGTGCAGTTCGATCGTATCGGCAGACTCTTTTGCGCCGACGTACATTTGAAGTTCCATGAAGATTTTATCTTCTCCTTCGGTGATGCCGCGGGCAATCTGATGGACGCCGGCGACCTGGCCGGGAGAGACTTCGAGGAATTCGGTTTTCACCGCTGCTTCGGCAATAATTGGCTGAATGGTTTCGGAGATCTCGTCGAGCGTGAAGCCGAGGCCTGCGGCAACCATCGCGACCGACTCGGGCAGGCCGTGATGCTTGATAACGCCGACAGCGACCTGCGCGCGGAATTCGTCGGGCGTCATTCCCGCGCCGATTTTTTTCTGCAGCGGCAGGCGGCGCGTCGATGCATCCACGATACGCACGACCTTGGCGAAATCCACGCGCTGCGAAGCGGCGGAGAGCGTCAGGACGAGCTTATCCATCACGAAGCCGGGGTTGACGCCGGTGCCGACGAGCGCGACGCCTTCGTCCTTTGCGGCGGCATCGAGCTTCGCGGAAAGCCCCGGATGCTTGGCGAACGGGTAGGCAAGTTCCTCGCAGGTCGAGACGATGCAACAGCCCGCGGAAAGGCAGGGGAGCAGCTCGTCCATCACGTTCGCGAGGTAGGAGGACGTGGTGTGGATGACGACGTCGACTGGCTTATCGAGGACCGCGGCTGGTTCGGCGGAGATGGTGACGCCCCAGGGAGCATCCTTCGCGCCGACAACTTCGCCGAGGTCGCGGCCGACCTTTGCGGGATCCTTGTCGATCGCGCCCACGATTTCGAGCGAGTGTTTCTGGCGCGCCAGACGGGCGATCGATGCGCCGATAGGTCCGACGCCAAACTGCACAACGCGAATCTTCTTCCTCACGGGGCGGTTCCTCGCTCTCTGGTGAAACCCCTAAGGTAAGGCCTACGCTGGAGGAGTTCAACTGCAAATCGAAGAGCGGAAACGGAGACCGCGAAACCCGCGGGGCCGGATGGTCCAGATGGATGGGCGGCGCCGCGCCAAGGAAGTTCGCCGGGCGCAGCATGCTGCGCCCCTACGAAAACCCAATTAATGGCGGCAGGGTTGCCAAGTAAAGACAGAGCGCCCGCCTGAAGGCGGCCGCTACGAAGGCAAAGACGGTTAGAAGCGGGAGCGGGTGGCGCGGATATACTCGCGCAAGGTCGAGACATTGGGGCCATAGGAACCGACGCGGCCAGCGTCCACGGGCAAGCCCAAAAGCTCCGCTTGTTCGATGCTGAGGCCTGCGTCGTCGAGTTCAGCGAGGCTGTAGCCTTCGGCCGGCACGAGGCGATTGCGGCGTGACATATCGACTGGACGCGGAGGGCGGCGCATCGGTGAGCTCTTCCTCACGATGTCGTAGAAATCGTCCCAATCTCGACGGTTCCACATCTTGGCCTCTTTTCCCTATACGCCGCGAATCAGGAAGTTGGATGCAGCGGCGGCGCTTTGGGTAGCATGAATCTTGGTACTGGGCCTCGGTTCGTTTCACGGCTCGGAACCATCGAAATATAACCCTGCGGATCGGGGAAAGTCGCGCAGGAACGAGGCTTGTGGCTATTGAGTTATCGCATCTTACGCACGCGCGACCCGGGCACGGCCCTCCCAGGACGGGCCAAAACCGCACCCGCTACACGGGTTCGCGCCCGGCTGCTATAATCGGGCAAGATCGAAGCCCTCAAGTTAAGGCATTGTGTGAGTTGCGAGAAATCAACGTGAGCAATCCCGTCATCGTCGTGCACTACCACGAGCTGTGGCTCAAAGGCGGCAATCGCCGATTTTTCCTGGGCAAGCTTTTTACCGCGCTGCGACAGGCGCTGCAGGGAATCCCCGTGGAGCGGATCGAGCAGCCGGGCGACCGGTTCCTGGTGCGGCTGGGCGCGGGAGCGCCGCTCGAGGAGGCGCTGCGGCGCGTCGAGCGCGTGCTCGGAATCGCGTACTACGCGGTGGCGCGTCCCGTGGAGCGCGATATGGACGCGCTTTGCCGCGCCGCGTGGGAGGAGATCGAGAGTCTACGTTTTGGGACGTTTGCGGTGCGCGCGAAGCGCAGCGACAAAACATTTCCGCACGGCACGATGGAGATCGAGTCCACCGTGGGGCGCTACTTGCTCGAAAAGCTGCGCGCGGAGGGCCGCGACGTGCGCGTGCAACTGAAAGATCCGGATCTCACCTGCCACATCGAGGTTACTCCGGGGCCGCTGCTGGTGTACGCGCGGAGAATTGCGGGCGCGGGCGGCTTGCCGGCGAATACGGCGGGGCGCATCACGTGTCTGCTTTCGGGCGGCTACGATTCCGCCGTGGCCGCATATCAGATGATGAAGCGCGGCGCGCATCTGAGCTTCGTGCACTTTTATGGGACGGGAGCGCGGCCGGGAGAATCGTCGCTGCACGTGGCGAGCGGACTGGTGCGGGCGCTGGTGCCGTATCAATTTCGCGCAAAACTCTACCGCGTGCCGTTCGAGGAAATCCAGCGGGAAATCGTGCGCTACGCGCCTGACGGCTTTCGCATTCTGCTCTACCGGCGGATGATGCTGCGGATCGCGGAAGCGATAGCTCGGCGCGAGCGCGCGCCCGCGCTCGTCACCGGCGACAGCCTGGGACAGGTGGCTTCGCAGACGCTCCGGAATCTGGTTGCAGTGGACGCGGTGGCGCGGATGCCGGTGTTCCGTCCGCTGATCGGCACGGACAAAATGGAAATTCTCGCGACGGCGCGCAAAATCGGGACGTACGATATTTCGTCCGAGCCGTTTCACGATTGCTGCCCCGTCTTTATGCCGCGCTCGCCGGAGCTTGCGGCGAGGCCGGAAGAACTGGACGAGGCGGAGAAGGCTCTGGATGTCGCAGCGCTGATCGCGCAGGGCATTCGAGGGACGACGATCGAGAAGTTCGCGTTTACGGGCGGGCGCGTGGAAGCGACCGAGCCGATGCCGCTCGTGCCGGCCGATCAGCAGCGCGCCGCGATCGCGTAGAATTGCCGCGAATCGCGACGGCGCGTGCCGCATTCAAATTGATTGGTTGATGTAAGCGAAGAGACTACCGGTCGCGGCCGTAACCGCCGCGTCCACCACGCCCGCCGCCACCGCCACCACCGTGGCCACCGCGTCCGCCACCACCCCCGCCACCGTGCCCGCCACCATGGCCGCCGCGCCCACCACCACCTCCGCCGCTTTCACGCTGCGGACGCGCTTCGTTGACGACGAGCGCACGCCCGAGGAAATCCTTACCGTTCAAAGCCGCGATTGCTTTTTCAGCTTCCGCGTCGTCCCGGATTTCCGCGAAGCCGAAGCCGCGCGGCTGTCCAGTAAACCGATCTCGAAGAAGCGTCAAAGAATCCGGTTGCACGCCGATCTCCGCAAACAACGCTCCCACCTCTTCTTCCGTAGCCTTGAACGATAGATTGCCCACGTACAGTTTCTTCACGGTCGCTCTCCTTGTGCTCCCATGGTGCGGGTCGGCACGTGATGCGAGGCTGAAGAGGCAGGATCTCGGCCCGCGGACGGTCAGCTATGGCCGGCGACGCCGGGCGGAAGCGAGCACCCCAGCAACTCAGTGAGCATCTTGCTGCAAGTTAACCCGGCAGTCAACCTTCGCTGAGGTCTGGGAGACCCGTCTCGCGCGATTACCGGGACGTGGAGGCGTGGCTGTTATGTTCGATAGCTGGAATTGATGTGGACGTACTCGACGGTGAAGTCGCAGGTCCAGACGCGCGCGGATGCGCTGCCGGAACGCAGGTCGACGCGGACGGGCACGTATTTCGCCGTCATTTTCTCGTGAGCGACGCTCTCGTCGAACGGATGCTCGCGGCCGCCGCGGCAGACGGCAACACCCGCAATCCAGATATTCGTGCGCTTCGAATCGAACGGCACGCCCGCGCGCCCGGCGGCGGCAAGGATGCGGCCCCAGTTCGGATCGGCGCCCGCAAAGGCGGTCTTCACGAGAGGCGAATTGGCGATGGTTTTGGCGACCTGGCGCGCGGCGCGCTCGGAAGGAGCGCCGCGAACTTCGATTTCGATCACACGCTCGGCGCCTTCGCCATCTTCCACGATCGCGAGGGCGAGCGATTTACAGACGCTTTCGAGGGCGGCGCAGAAATTCTTGTAATCGGCGCCGCGGGCGCTGGCGATTTTTCGCGCGCCGGACTGGCCATTGGCAAGGACGGCGACCGTGTCGTTCGTCGAAGTGTCGCCATCGACAGTGATCGAATTGAAGGTAGGCTCGATGGCGGCGCGGAGGGCGCGGTCGAGCAGGGGCGCGGAGATTGCGGCGTCGGTGGCGACAAACGCGAGCATTGTGGCCATGTTGGGCTGAATCATTCCCGAGCCTTTGGCGCAGCCGAGGATGCGCACCTGTTTGCCGGCGATGCGGCAGCGCGCAGCGGCCCATTTGGGCTGTGTGTCCGTGGTCATGATCGAACGCGCAAATTCCTCGAAAGCTCCGGCTTCCGCGCTGCGGACGAGTGCGAGGTGGGGCACTGCCGCGAGAATTTTTTCAACGCGCAGCGGCGCGCCAATTACGCCGGTGGAACAGACGAGAACTTGTTCGGGATCGATGCCGCCAAGCTCGGCAGCGAGCCTTTCGGTGGTTGCGATCGATGCAGGATAGCCGTCTTCTTTTGTGCAGCAGTTCGCGTTGCCGGAGTTGACGATCACGGCGCGCATCCGCTCGCGCGCTTTGCGCAAGTGTTCGCGCGAGGCGATGACGGGCGCAGCGACGATTTGATTCGTGGTGAATACGGCGGCCGCGGTGGCGGGCGTATCGCTCGCGAGAATGCCCAGATCGAGGCGCGAGCGCTTCAGGCCGCAGTGAGTGGCGGCGAACGTGAAACCCAGCGGAATATCCGAGGCGGAAAGCGGCGCGTTCATGGATTTTCTTCGAGTTTCGCGACGCGTGCATTGAAATCCTCGAGGGCGGCGCGAACCGCCCCGGGAGCCGTTCCGCCGGCACCCGAGCGCCGTGCCAGCGCCGATTCCAGGGTGAGCACGGTGCCGAGCTCCGGGCCAAAGGCAGGCGAAAATTGCTTGAGACGGTCGATCGGCATCTCCCGGATCGATTTGCCGTCCTGCTCGGCGGCGCGCAGCACCTTGCCGACGATTTCGTGGGCGTCGCGGAACGGTATGCCCTGTGCGACCAGGTAGTCGGCGATTTCAGTGGCGACGAGCGCGGGGTCCTGCGCCGCTTCGCGCAGATGCGCAACGCGAAACTTTGTCGCGGCCAGCGCGGCTGCGGCGATTTGCGCCGTGGCGAGCGCCTGATCGTGGGCCGCGAAGAGCGGCTCTTTGTCCTCCTGCAGGTCGCGCTGATAGCTCGAAGGCAGGCCCTTGCAGGTGGTGAGAAGCGAGACGAGCGCACCGTAGATGCGGCCCGTCTTGCCGCGGATCAGCTCCCAGGCATCGGGGTTTTTCTTCTGCGGCATCAGGCTGCTACCGGTGGAGTATTCGTCCGGCAGCTCGATGAAGGCGAATTCGGGCGAGGCGAAGAGAATCATGTCCTCGGAGAGCCGCGAGAGGTGCATCGCGAAAGTCGCGAGCGCGAAAAGGAATTCGAGCGCGAAATCGCGGTCGCTCACGGCATCGAGGCTGTTGGACGTGATGCGCGAAAATCCCAAATCGCGCGCGAGAGCCTTGCGGTCAAGCGGGAACGCGCAGCCCGCCAAGGCGCCCGAGCCGAGCGGGCATGCGTCGGCTGCGCCGGCAGCGGCGGCCAATCGCTCCGCGTCGCGCTGAAACGCCTCGCCATGCGCGAGCAGCCAGTGCGAAAGGAGCAGCGGCTGCGCGTGCTGCATGTGAGTGGTGCCCGGCATGGGAACGCCCAGATTGGATTTGGCTTGCCCGGCAATCGCACGAACGAGCGAGCTGATGGCGCGCCGAATTTCGCGCGCCGCGTCCTTCACGTACATGCGGAATTCGGTGGCGACCATTTCATTGCGGCTGCGGCCGGTGTGCAGCTTCGCGCCCAGCGGGCCGAGTTTTTCGATCAGCGCGGTTTCGGCGAAATGGTGGACGTCTTCGGCTTTCGAGGCATCGAGCCACGCGGCGTCCGACTTCGAGCGGGATTCGATTTCGTCGAGAGCTGCGATGATTCGCCGGCCCTCTTCGTCCGTGAGAATCCCGGCGGCGGCAATGGCGCGGGCCCAGGCGCGGTCGAGCGCAATCTCCTGGGGCAGGAGGCGGCGATCAAAGCTCCACGAGCGCTCGAACTCGTAAAACGAGGCGTCGGGGGCGCGCTCGAAGCGCCCGCCCCACATTTTCTGGCCTTCGGAACCGCTCATTTCACCGCGGCCTCGAGCGGAACGGTGATCGGCAGCGCGAACAGGTTGATGAAGCCCTCGGCATCCTTGGGGTTATATCCGGTCATGCTGAAGCTCGCAAGGCCGGCGCGGTAAAGCGAGTAGGGCGAGCGGCGCGACGTGGCGTTCACGTTGCCCTTGAAGAGCGAGAGTCCGACCGAGCCGGTGACGCGCTTCTGCGAGCTGGAGAAGAAAGCGTCGAGCGCCTCGCGGAGCGGCGTGAACCACATGCCGTAGTAAACCATCTCGGCATAGCGCAGAGAGAGGATCTGCTGGTAGTGCGCCGTTTCGCGGTCGAGGCAGAGCGACTCTAGCTCGCGGTGCGCAGCGACGAGCAGCGTGCCACCGGGCGTTTCGTACGCGCCGCGCGATTTCATGCCGACGAGGCGGTTTTCAACGATGTCCATGCGGCCAACGCCGTTCGCGGCGGCAATCTCGTTCAATTGATCGAGCAGCGCAAGCGGCGCGAGCTTCTTGCCGTTCACCGAGACGGGAGTTCCCGCTTCGAAGCCGATCTCGACGGTCGTGGGCACATCGGGCGCTTTGGCAGGCGAGACGATCCACTGCCACATCGATTCCTCGGGCGCATTCGCGGGATCTTCGAGGACACCGCCTTCGTGGCTCAGGTGCCAGATATTGCGGTCGCGGCTGTAGATGTTCTTGGTCGTCTGCTCGACCGGGATATTGTGCTCGCGAGCGTAGGCGATAGCCTCTTCCCGGGAGTTGATCTTCCATTCGCGCCAGGGAGCGATGATGGCAAGTTCGGGCGCGAGAGCCTTGGCTGCCAGCTCGAAGCGGACCTGGTCGTTGCCTTTGCCGGTGCAGCCGTGCGCGAGCGCGTCGGCGCCGACTTTCTTCGCGATTTCCACCTGGCGCTTGGCGAGCAAGGGGCGCGCGAAGGACGTGCCTAGCAGATACTTGTGCTCGTATACCGCTCCGGCGCGGAGCGTAGGCCAGATGTAGCCGGTGATGAATTCCTCGCGGAGATCCTCGACGTAGGCGGCGCTGGCTCCGGTGGCGAGGGCCTTTTTGTGCGCGGCCTCGAGATCTTCGCGCTGGCCGAGATCGCCGATCATGGCGATTACTTCGCAGCCGCCGTAAGTTTCCTTGAGCCACGGAATGATGATGGAGGTATCCAGACCTCCAGAGTAGGCAAGTACGACTTTTTTGGGCAACGAATTCTCCTTAATTGAGCAGGGTATGAAGGATAGCCTTCTGTACGTGCAGGCGGTTTTCGGCCTGGTCGTAGATGATCGAGCGCGGCGAATCGATGACGCCTTCGCTGACTTCGAGTCCGCGGTGAGCGGGCAGGCAGTGCAGGAAGACAGCGTCGGATGCCGCGTGCGCGAAGAGCGCTTCGTTCACCTGGTAGTTGGCGAAAGCGGACTCGCGCTGGGCAGCTTCGCTTTCCTGGCCCATGCTGGCCCAGACATCCGTGTAAACGGCCTGCGCGCCGGTGACGGCCTCTTCGGGCGAGCGGAGGATTTCGATTTTGCCGCGCGTCTCGCGCGCCACGCGCTTGGATTCCGCAACGATGGCGGCGTCCGGCTCATATCCCGCAGGCGTCGCGACGCGGACGTGCGCTCCGCAGCGTGCGCCGATCGTGAGGAGCGAGTGGCACATGTTATTGCCGTCGCCAACGTACGCGAACTTCAGCCCTCGCAAGCCGCCAAATCGCTCCTCGAGTGTGAAGAAATCGGCGAGCGCCTGGCAAGGATGAAACTTATCCGAGAGCGCATTGATGACCGGAATATTCGCATTTTTCGCCAGCTCTTCGAGAGTCGTCTGATCGAAAACGCGCGCGACGATCCCCTGCACCCAGCGCTCGAGGTTTTTCGCGATGTCGCGAGTCGGCTCGCGCTCGCCGAGGCGGGCGGCGGTGTGGTCGAGAAAGATCGACGAGCCTCCGAGATTGGCGATGCCGACCTCAAACGTGACGCGCGTGCGCAGCGAGGGCTTCTCGAAGATCAGCACGAAGACGCTGCCGGCGAGTGCGCTGCGGTATTTCTCCGGATGGGCCTTCATGGCGGAGGCCAGGCGGAAGAAGTCGCGCAACTGAGCCGGATTCCATTCGGTGCCGGTCAGGAGGTCTCTTTTGAGCGAGAGCGTTGTGGTGGTGGCGTCCATATTTACCTCGTCGCAGCCAGGGCCAGCGGCTGGGAGTGAGTTTCCGCTTTCGGCGCGGCGACGGAGGGCGCTTTCGCGGCCTTGGCCCCTCGCGCAAGCACGGTTTCAAATTTCCGAAGGAATTCGGCAACGTCCCGCTGGCGAATGATGAAAGGCGGGAGCAGCCGGAGGATGTGATCGTGCGTGCAGTTGATCAGCAGCCCCTGACGGAGCGCTTCTTGCACGAAAGGCGCCCCATCCACTGATAGGTCGATGCCCACGATCAACCCTTCGCCGCGTACTCCGCGAATGAAGTCGAAGCGCGGTGCCAGCTTGTCCAATCCCGCGCGAAGCTCGGCGCCACGCGCGGCAACATTGGTGAGCAGGTTTTCATCCTCGACAATCGTGAGGAATTCGAGGGCCACCGCGCAGACGAGCGGGCCGCCGCCGAAAGTGGAGCCGTGCATCCCGGGAGTCAGCGCAGAGGCGAACTTCTCGCTGGCAATGAACGCGCCGAGCGGGAGGCCGCCCGCCAGGGGCTTCGCGACGGTCACGATGTCCGGCAGCGAGCTGAATTTCTGGTAGGCAAATTTGCGGCCGGTACGGCCCAGGCCGCATTGAATTTCGTCGGCGATCAGCGCGGCGTCGTGCTGGGTGGCGAGTGCCCGAGCCCGCTCCCAGAATTCCCGGCTGACCGGGAAAACGCCGCCCTCGCCCTGAATCGGCTCGATCACGATGGCGCAAACAGTGTCGTCAAATTTGGCCTCGAGGTCCGCGACGTCGTTGAAGCGGACAAATTCCGCGCCCGGGATGAGAGGCGTGAACGGCTCGCGATATTTCGGCGTGTGCGTAATCGAAAGTGCGCCCATCGTGCGACCATGAAACGAATTCTCAAGCGCGAGGATACGTGTCTTCGGGCCCGCACCGGCGGCGGTTTTGGCGTGCGCGTAAGCCCGCGCGAGTTTCAGCGCTCCCTCGACGGCTTCACTGCCGCTATTTGCAAAGAACACCCGGTCGAGACCGGACCACTGCGCCAGCTTGTGCGCGAGCGGCGCTTGGTAGGGATTGTGGAACAGATTCGAGACGTGCGTCGCGCGGCCCGCTTCGCGGCGAATCACCCGGACCATGCGCGGGTGCGCATGGCCGAGCGCATTCACGGCGATTCCGCCGAGGAAATCGAGATATTCGCGCCCCTTCGAGTCGTAGAGGCGGCAGCCCTTTCCGTGCGTGAAGACGATCGGCGGCCGCCGATACGTCCGGACCATGTAGCGCGACTCCTCGGCCACAATCCTTGCCGGTGAGAGGCGCTTTGAAGCCGCAGCTTTCTTCTTAGCCATTGCTATTGCGCCGCTCCGTGCGCCGTCCTGGCCGCACCGCGCAGGACGGGCAGCACTCGCGTGCCCGGGCCGCGAACTCCACCCGCAGCGGAAAGCAGCGCGCGCGGCTGAGTTCCGCCAACGATGCGCACCTCGGCGACGCCCCCGGCGAGCGCACGCTTTGCCGCTTCGAGCTTCAGGATCATTCCGCCGGAGACCTTATTGCGGCGGATCAAGTCCTCGATCTCGGCCCCGCGGACCGCACGCAGCACCTTTTCGCCGTCCAGCACTCCAGCGACGTCCGTGAGGAAAATCAGGCGATCGGCGCGAATGAACTCGGCGGCGGCAGCGGCCATGTGGTCGGCATTGATGTTGTAGAGTTCGCCGTCGGCGCCCAGCCCCATGCACGAGGCGACGGGAACCAACCCTTCGCGCCAGAGCGAGCGCAGGAATTCGACATTGACCTCCGTCAAATAGCCGACAAATCCGAGAGCGCCCTCGCAATCCTCGAGCTGCATCGGCTCCGCCAGGAAGCAGGCGGCGTCCGAGGCGCTGATGCCCACGGCCGGCTGCCCGGCGAGCGAAATCGCACCCGCAAGCTTCTTATTGAGCAGTCCCCCGAAGACCATCACAGCCGCATCGCGCGTTTCGCGATCGGTGATGCGCAGGCCGCCGATGAAGCGGCTGGTGATTCCCATGCGCGCAAGCGTGGCCGTGAAAATTTTCCCGCCGCCGTGGACGACAAGGAGTTCGTGGCCTGCCCGCGCGAGTTCCGCAATCTGCCGCGCGAGCCTCTGCACGTCCTCATCGCGCTCCAGCAACGCTCCCGCGATCTTGATCACCATTCTCATAACAAGCCCGCCGTTTCGGGATACCCGCGCATCCCATTGAAGTTTTGTACGGCCTGCCCCGCCGCACCCTTGCCAAGATTGTCGAGGCACGAAACGACTACCAGCCGCTCGCCCGAAGAATCGAGCGCGAAGCCGACGTCGCAGAAATTCGTGCGCACCACGTTTTGCAGCTCCGGCAGCGTGCCAGCCGGCATGACCCGGACCATCGGATGGCCGGTGTAAAACGTGCGAAAGAGAGCTTCGACCTCATCCGCCTTCCGCGCAGGACGCAGCCAAACGTACAAGGTCGAAAGAATTCCCCGATCGACCGGAAGCAGGTGCGTCGTGAAAACAAAGTCCTTGGATGCGAGACCGAGGTGCTCGGAGACTTCCGGCGTGTGCCGATGCGAGAAGAGATTGTACGCGCGGAAGTTTTCATTCACTTCGACGAAATGCGTGTCGCGCTTGGGTTCCTTGCCAGCACCCGTCACCCCGGACTTGCAGTCGCACACGATACCGCGGGAGGTGTCGATCCAGCCGGCCTCGACGAGCGGCCGAAGCCCGAGGATCACGGAAGTCGGGTAGCAGCCCGGATTGCCGACGATACGCGCTTTCGGAAGCGCATCGGCATACAACTCGGGAAGGCCGTAAACCGCCTCGGCGAGGGTTTTGCCGTCCGGCGCCGGCAGCTTGTACCACTTTGCGAAGGTTTCGGCGTCGTGGAAGCGATACGCGCCGCTGAGATCGATGATGCGCAGCGCGGGATTCGCGGCGAGCAGCGCAGGAACGAGTTCGAGCGAAGCCTCGTGCGGCGTCGATAGAAATGCGACCTCGGCGCCGCTGCTGGCGATGGCCTCGACCGAAAGCGGACGGCAGGGCGCGTCGCCGTAGCCGCGAAGCTGCGGGTAAAGCTCGGTGAGGCAACGGACATTTCCGTGGCCCTCGCGGAGATAGAACGTCAGTTTTTCGATGTTGGGGTGCCGCAGCAGAAGCCGGGCCAGCTCGAATCCAGCGTAGCCCGTTGCTCCGACGACGGCGACCCGGCACGGGTCGCTCATCGGAGCATTTCCTCCACGCGTTTATGGACGGTGCCGCAAGCGCTGCGCGAGGAGCAGATGATCAGCACGGTGTCGTCGCCCGCGAGCGTGCCTGCAACTTCCTTCCAGTGCTCGGCGTCCACCGCCGCGGCGAGAGGCTGCGCGGCGCTCGGCGGAGTTTTTAGGATGAGCATGTTTTGCGCCGGGCGGATATCGAGCAAGAATTCCTTCAGAGCGCGCGCGAGAGTCGGAAGCGGTGAAGCCTCGTCGGCTGCGGCGGAAGCGAGCGGGCGATATCCGGCGGACGTCTTGACGAGGCGAAGCTCGCGAAGGTCGCGAGAGAGCGTCGCCTGCGTCACGCGCACGCCGAGATGGCCGAGCTGGCGGCGCAATTCGTCCTGGCTCGCCACGGGCTGGCCCGTGAGGAGCTTCAGAATCTGCCCTTGCCGGAATCGTTTCTGTACGCTCATGTCCGCGTTATGCGTGAATATGCATGCTTCTGCATAATCATACATGAGCCTATACGGCGGTTGTCAAGAAATAATCGCTGAAGAATGTGAAAGATCGAGGCTGAAGTCAGCCGAGCAGAAAGCTTGCGGCGAGAGCCGCGACATGCCAGAGAAATATCACGGAGTGACCGCGATACAATCGGGCGAGACTGCCGGAAGCGCTGTGCTAAAATAGCGGCAGTCAGTAGGCCCGTAGCTCAGTTGGCTAGAGCGCCACCTTGACACGGTGGAGGTCTGCGGTTCGAGCCCGCACGGGCCTACCATCAATTCGCCATCCCGCGATGGCAACTGTTTACATCCTGCAAAGCAAGACAACACATCGATTTTACGTTGGTTCGACCAACGATTTCGCGCGGCGCATGGAAGAACACCAACGCGGTCATAGCCTCGCGACGCGTGCGCGAGGCCCGTGGGAGCTTGTTTATAGGGAACAGTTCGAAACACTTGTGGAGGCGCGACGCCGCGAGCTTGAAATCAAGCGGTGGAAATCGTCAAGGATGATCGCCGCGTTAATTACAGCGAAAATTGGCTAGAGCGGGCCGACTGAGTCGGCCAGGTCTGCGGTTCGAGCCCGCACGGGCCTACCACTCTAACTCCCTGAAATTTGTCCCGCACCCATGAGCGAACTGGAATAGGCTGTCCACGCCGATTGTATTGCAATGATGCGTCCGCGCGCATACTATTGCCACCGAACGACCCCGCTGCGGCCCATCGATTGGCCCGCCAATAAACTCAGGATGTGAAGGGAGATGCCGCGATGTCAGATTCCAATTTGAAACTTTCTGTAGAGGATCGGCTCGATATTCAGGAGCTGTTCGCCAAATACGCCTGGGCCATCGACACGGGCAATCTCGACGGCGTCGTCGCCTGCTTCGCGGAGGACGGCTATCTAGACCATCTCTGGCAGGGCAAGTTGCAGGGCCGCGAAGCCCTGCGCCACGCCTTCGAGGAGCTGTGGTACGACCGTCCGAGCTGGTGGATCGGGCGGCAGCACCTTGCGAACCATTTCCTGATCACGCGCGAAGGCGAGGGAGCGCGCGTGAAAGCGTTCTTTTCGATCCTTCAGTACAACGTGGACTACCGCACGAATTTCGTCTTCGGCATCGGAACCTGGGACAACTTCTGCGTGAAAAGAAACGGCCAGTGGGTTTTCAAATCCGTTTACATCAACGCGTGGACAGGTCCGGATAAGGTGCCATGGGTCGGCGACCCGCGAGCCTATTCGCCGCAGCCAATGCCGACGCCAGCGCCCGCCACTGCCGCGAAGTAAACGAGACGGCCGTAGGCGCAAGCGCCGCGCTAGGCGACGAAGCGATATCCGACTCCGCGCACCGTAACCAGATGCTCGGGTTTCGAGGGATCTTTTTCCAGGTAGCGGCGCAGACGCACGATGAAATTATCGATCGCGCGTGTGTCCGTGTCTTCGTGCAGGCCCCACACATCTTCCAGAATGGATTTCCGCGATACCGTTCGTCCCCGGTTGCGGATGAGATGGCGGAGAAGTTTCGCCTCCATGAGCGTCAGTTGGATGATGTTGCCGTCGGTGCGCAGCTCGAGAGTGTCGAAATCGATTGTTCTCCCATCGAGCGAGAAGACCTCCGGCTCGTCGGTGTCGGCCGGAGCTTCACCGGCTTTTTCGGCGGTGGGCGCTTGTCCGGCACGACGACCTAAATCCTTCTGCCAAGCGCTTCTGCGCAGAAGACCCTGAAGTCGCGCCAGGAAGATGGGCAACTCGAACGGCTTCGGCAAATAGTCGTCCGCGCCCGCCGCGAATCCAGCGAGTACGTCTTCGGGGCGTCCCCGGGCCGTCAGCATGAGGACCGGCACGTAGTTCCTCGCTTTGCGCAGCGTCGACGCGACGGCGAAGCCATTCATGCCGGGGAGCATCACGTCCAAGACGACGGCGTCGAACTTCTCGCTCGAGCGGACCAGCCGTTCGACGGCAGTTTCGCCGTCGCCCGCAACCTCCGCGGTGTGACCTTCCGCTTCCAGGTTGAAGCGCAGGCCCTCGGCCAGATGGGCTTCGTCTTCGACAATCAGGACGCGGCTCACGCTACGTACCTCGGCAATTCCAGAGTGACCGTCGTGCCGCGGGCCTCTCCGGCACTTTCGGCGTACACCTTTCCGCCGTGCGCGCGCGCGATGGCTCGAACAATGAACAAGCCGAGTCCGGTCCCTTTCACCTTGGAAACCGAACGGTTCGAGACTCGATAGAAGCGCTTGAAGACCCGCTTCAGCTCGCCCGTTGGGATTCCGACGCCGCGGTCGCGAACGTGCAGCGCCACGCGCTTCTCGCTGGGTGCATCGATCCAGACCGAGACGTCCACGTTCGCCGGCGAATACTTGATGGCATTGTCGAGGAGATTGGCGATGGCAGTGCGGAGTTCGTCGGGATCGCCCCGCACCTTCGCCGCGTTGCCGTTCGTCGGGCCCTGCCAGTGCAATGCGGCGGGACCGAGGTGATGCCGGGTGCGGGCCAGGTCCATGCACTCGTGCGCCAGGCCATCCAGATCGACCTCCGTCACATTTTGCGTTGAGTGCTTGTAACCTGCCTCGCCCGCCTTCAGTACCTGATCCACGGTACCGCGCAATCGGTCGGTGTCGTCGAGCATCAGGCTGTAGAACTGCTGGCGCTGGGCTTCATCCACCTCGCGCCGCTGCAATGTTTCGAGATACAGGCGAATCGAGGTGATCGGCGTTTTCAATTCGTGGGTAACGGCGTTGATGAAACTGTCGTGGTGCTCGTTGCGCCGGATTTCGCGCACCAGGAAAGTCGTATTGAGAATCAGGCCGAGAATGATGGCAAGAAATCCGAGGAAGCCGAAGAAAAGCAATACTCCCTGGCGCCAGTGGAGAATGATCCAGCCTACGTTCAGAGTGACCGCCGCAACGAGGCAGATGCCCAGGACTACGAAGAAGGCGATGGTCTTGCGGCGGTCCGTGAATTTCATGGCGGCTACTAACAATTGTACAGCGGATTCCGGCGGGGAGATTTCGGATTGCGGCTAGCGGATGCACATGGCGCAGCCCACCGGGCCGCGCCATGTACGCGATTGGTTACACCGAAACGAAGTCGGTTTCGGGTTCGGGCGCAACGATGGGCGCGGGAATCGCCGGGTTCGACTGCTGCTGCATTTCCGATAGCCGATACCGGTAAATATCCCGTGCCAGCCCGAGTTTGCTGAGAGTCCAGATGCCGTACCAGTTGAGATCGATTTCGTACCACGCGAGACCGTGCCGCGCCGAGACCGGATGGGCGTGGTGGTTGTTGTGCCAGCCTTCACCGAACGAGAACAGCGCTACCCACCAGCTATTGGTCGAGTCGTCACGGGTCTGGAATCTACGGGAGCCCCAAATGTGCGTGGCCGAATTGACGAGCCAAGTCGTGTGCAGGCCGAAGACCGTCCGGAAGAAGACGCCCCACATCAAGAACGGCATTCCACCGATCGCGAAAAGGACGATCCCGAGCACGATCATGGGAACGTAATGATACTTCGTGATCCAGACGTCAAATTTGTCCTTGGCGAGATCCGGAACGTAACGCGACAGGGTCTTCGTGTCATGGTGCATGGACTTGCCGACGAGAATCCAGCCGACGTGCGCCCACCACTTGCCATCGCGCGGTGAGTGCGGGTCGCCTTCCTTATCCGAATACTGGTGATGAATTCGGTGCGTGGCCACCCAGAAGATCGGGCCGCCTTCGAGGGCGAGCGTCGCGCAGACGGTGAGAAAATATTCGATCCACTTCGGAGTCTTGTAGCCGCGGTGAGTCAGCAAGCGGTGATAGCCCATGCCGATTCCCAGGCTGCCCGCAACCCAGTAGAGAAAAACCGCGACGAGAAACGCCTTCCACGTAAAGAAAAACAGCGCCGCCACGGCACCCACATGAAACAACATCATAAAAGTAGCGGTGACCCAATTAATCCCCTTGTCGTTCGCAGACTCTTTCCCTAGGTCGTTGAGTGTCATAGGCCCGTGTGCTTTCTATTGGATTTGGCGCTTTCTGAGGTGCGAGACCAGAATAGCAGCAGCCCGCAAACCGCTTTGTAATAGTTGTGTAATACCGGTTTTTTGCGCTGTATCAGTAAGCGTGTACCAAAGGACAGGTGCAGCGCGAAGGGGAAACTGCGAGGTAACTGCGCGGCTTGTCAATTCAGCGGCTTTCCCGGATAATCAAATCTCTTCCGATATATTCACTTCCAGTGCGGCGCTATGGTGCAACGGTTAGCACGCGGCCCTTTCAAGGCTGAAATACGGGTTCGATTCCCGTTAGCGCTACCAAGCTTTCTAATGACGTGGAATAGGATCGCGCGTTTGCTTCGGATCGATTCGCCCCCAATTCGGTAATTTCCTGCGGCCTAGCAGGACTTCAGCGGCCCAAGCACCGAGATAAACCGATAATGCGACGCCGTGCCCCGCGAAGACTCCGAGGACGATGCCATTGTCGCTTTCGGGATGGCGCGCAAAAATCGGCAGGAATTCGCTGCGGAAAGCGATCGGGCCGCCCCACTGATGCGTGAATTCCGCATTCGCGAGCGCGGGATGCAGCCCGCGAATCCGCTTCTGCAAAGACGCGAACATCTGGGCCGGGCCGCCCCGCCCGACGTCGATATTCTCAAGATCACCGGGCTTCAGCGCATCCACGAGTCCGGCGCCCCAGATGATCGAATTGTCCGGACAGAGGCGTCCCCAGAGGTACGGAAAATCGATGGTATAAAACGGCTTGTGCGCCGCAAGGCCGATGGCTTCGATCTGCTTTTCGCGCAGAGGCGCGGTGCGCGCCGAGAGCGTGAGCTTCGCGTGGGCGACGGAGCGCAGGCCGGAAAGTTCGGCCGAAAGCGCATTCGTCGCGAGGAGAACTTTCTCGGCTCGCAAGCGGCCGCCCTCGAATTGCAGCTCTGGAGGATCGTTCCATCGGATTTGTTTTGCTTCGCAACTCTCCACGATGTTCGCGCCCAGGCGCACGGCGGCGCGGGCCAGACTGCTCACTTGCTTTCCGGGATCGAGCGTGCCGCCGGGCACGACATTCACAACGCGGAGATTCCCGGAATCCTGCCATTGGATGGGAGAAGGGCCGCGCAGCGGACGCCCGTCCTTGGATTTCTCGGCGCGCTCGCTGCGAGCGATCTCCCACGCGCCGGGAAGCGAAAGGTCGGAATCGAGGCGAAGCCGCCGATGAATTTTCTTGAGTCCGGCAAGGACGTCGCCGAGGCCCGGAAGATCGCCGGCAGCCGTTTCGCTGAGCACCATGCCGCCGGTGCGCCCACTCGCCCCCGCGCCGATGCGAGCGGCTTCGAGGACAGCGACGGATTTCCGCGGCGCGAGCACGCGCAGCCAAGCAGCCGCCGCAAGCCCCGTGAAGCCGCCGCCGATGATGGCGAAATCGACCAACTCGGGAATCTGCTGCCGGGGCGGAGTGAACTCAATTTGCCAGGGAGTTGTTCCCCAACGATTGTGCGCCACGGCAGGGCTCATGGGAGAGGATGGTTACGAGTCGAGAGCGAAAAGATAAGAGCCAGAAAGCGGAACATCCACGATTGAGATTCCGCCTTTCACTCTCGACTCCAAATAACGCTACAGAATCGGTTCCGTCCAGTTTTCGAGCGTGTGCTTCACATGGCCCATGAACTGATGGGCGATAGCGCCGTCCACCGCGCGATGATCGTAGGACAGCGTGAGGTAAACCATCGAGCGTATGGCGATGGCGTCGTCCACCACGACCGGGCGCTTTTCAATCGTGCCGAGTCCGAGGATCGCGACGTTCGGCTGGTTGATCACGGGCAATCCCATCAACCCACCATAGACGCCTGGGTTGGTGATCGAGAACGTGCTCTCCATCACTTCCTCGGGCTTGAGTTTTTTCGACCGTGCGCGCTCGGCGAGATCGGTGACCGCGCGGGCGAGGCCGAAGAAGTTTTTCTCCTCGGCGTTCTTAATGACGGGCACGATCAATCCCCAGTCGAGCGCCACGGCGATGCCGATGTTGCACTCTTTGTGCAGGACGATGTTCGTGCCGTCGACCGACGAATTGACCGTCGGAAAGGCGCGAAGGGCTTCCACGGCCGCACGGATGAAAAACGGCATGAACGTTAGCTTCACACCGGTTTCCTTCTCGAACTTATCTTTGTTTTTCGCGCGTAAAGCCGCGACGCCCGTGACGTTGGCCTCTTCGATCGAATAGACGTGCGGCGAAACGCGCTTCGACATCACCATGTGCTCGGCGATCTTCTGCCGCATGGTGGACATCGGCTGAACTTCGTAGTGGCCGAAATACAGGCGGTCGCGCGGGACGCCCGTTTCAAGTGCAACGCGAGCCACCGCGCCTCCCGTAGCTGGTGGGGGCGCGGAGGCGGCCGGTGGCGGAGCCGCTGCGGCGCCGCCCTCTACGGCGGCGAGGATGTCACTCTTGCTGACGCGGCCACCAGCGCCCGTGCCGGGAACTTGAGCGAGGTCCACATGATGCTCGCGCGCAATGCGGCGGACGAGCGGGGAGCTGCGGATCTTGTCGCCGTTGCCGGGCCGCTCTTGTGGTGCAGGAGCCGTTGCGGCAGGTGCAGGAACCGGTTTCGGAACAGGCGCAGGTGCGGCGGGTCTGGTAGCTTCGGCCTTGGCTGGAGCAGGCGCAGGCTTTGCCGCTGCAGGTGCCGGAGCCGCTGCGCCAACAGCGGCCGCATCAATCACGGCGACGATTGTCTGGATCGGGACCGTCTGTCCCTCAGTGACCTTGATCTCTTTCAGCACGCCGGCTGCCGGGGATGGAATTTCCGCATCGACTTTGTCGGTCGAAATTTCAAAGAGCGGTTCGTCACGCTCAATCTTATCGCCCGGCTTCTTCAGCCACTTGGTGATCGTACCTTCAAAAATACTTTCGCCCATCTGCGGCATGATTACATCGACAGCCATGATTCTCTCCTCAGGACCCTGAACTCAAGCGGCGCTCAGACACTCCTCGTGCCAAACGCCCGAAATTCCCTCGAGCGTATAAATCTCGTCGCCGCCGTGAAAGAATTCGACGGACTTAACCTTGGCTACGCGGCCTGCGAATTCGAGCTGCTCGGGCTCGAGCTCATTGTGGTACTGGCCCTCTTCGAGGAAACTCTCGAGGAAGGCGCGGTCCGCAATGCGAACCTCGGACCCGATTTCGAACTCCGCGTTGTTCAGCCCTTTTGTTTTTCCCAAGGCGCAAGACCTGCTTTCTTCTGAAATTAGTATTTTGCCAATTCCCGAGCTTTCGCGGCAACTTTTTCGGCGTTGGGCAGAAAATGTTCCTCAAGCGGGGGAGCGTACGGGACAGGCGTATCGAGCGCGGTGACGCGCGCGATCGGCCCATCCAGATGCTCGAATGCGCCCTCGCAGACAATCGCGGCAATTTCGCCTGCGATTCCGCCCGTGCGCGTGTCTTCGTGCACGATCAGCAGTTTGTTCGTCTTCTTCACCGACGCTAGGATCGTCTCGCGATCGAGCGGCAGAAGCGTCCGCAGATCGATTACCTCGGCTTCGATGCCCTCTTTCGCAAGGAGCACGGCCGCTTCGAGCGCGACGTGCGCCATCGCGGCGTAGCTCAAGATCGTCAGGTGGCGGCCTTCGCGGCGCACGACGGCCTTGCCAATCGGAACCGTGTAATCGCCTGCCGGAACTTCTTCCTTCACTCGCCGGTAGAGAAATTTGTGCTCGAAAAAGAGGACCGGGTTGTTGTCGCGAATGGCGGACTTGAGCAGGCCCTTCGCGTCGTGTGCGGTCGAGGGGTAGACGACCTTCAGGCCGGGCGTGTGGACGAAATACATCTCGGGATTGGCGGAATGGAACGGCCCACCGTGGACTCCGCCTCCCGAAGGCCCGCGCAGCACCATCGGCACTGGAGCGCCCCAGCGATAGTGTGATTTGGCGACGAAATTCGTGACCTGATTGAAGCAGCAAGCGATGAAGTCGATGAACTGCATTTCGGCGACGGGCCGCAATCCGAGATAGCTCATCCCGCAGGCCGCGCCCACGATCGCCGTCTCCGCGATGGGCGTATCGATCACGCGCTCCGGGCCGAATTTTGCGAGCAGGCCCTCGGTCGCCTTGAACGCGCCGCCATATACGCCGATGTCTTCGCCGAGCGCGACAACCGCCGGATCGCGCTCCATTTCCTCGAAGAGCGCCTCGCGGATGGCTTCGACCATGGTGATCTCGGGCATCCTCAGCGACCCCGCCGCTTGTGGGGTTTGTGCCGCGGAGGCCGGTCGGGTGGCTTCTCCCGCCGCGCGAGTTCCACGGATCGATCTTTTGGCCCTCTACCAAATGGAACGCGCATCGGAGGCTGCTTTTCGAGCTCGATCTCGGCCGGCGCCACTTCTTCGGGAGCCTTCGCGCCATTGCCGCCGGAAGCTTGGGGCCGCGCCGGAGCCTCGCTCGGGCCGCCAAACGCGCCAAAATCCGTGACCTTCCAAACAGCTTCGACGCTTGCGGCGGGCGGCATCAGTTCCTTTTTCGGCCGGCGCCAGTCGGCTTCGATGGTGTGGCAGCCTTCGCAATAGACGCCCTGCTCAGCCAATTCGGCGGGCGGCAAGGGAGAATCCTCGGCGAACTTTTGATCTTCGTCCAGCTCGCGCGTCGATGCGCGCGTCGATCTCGGACTTCTTTTTCGCATCCCAGAGCTTGTTCTCGGTCAGATAGGCTTCGAAGCGCGCAATCGGATCGCGCGCTTCCAGTAATCGAACATCTCCTTGGGGACGTACTCAGCGGGATCGTGCTGCGCGTGGCCCTTCATGCGCATGGTTTTCACTTCGATCAGGATGGGGCCGCGGCCGGCGCGGCACTCATCGACGGCGGCTTTCGAGGTCTCGATACACGGCAACGACATCGTTGCCGTCCACGATCCTGCTGGCGATCCCGTACGCGACGGCTCGGTCGGCAAGGTTTCGCATCGGCACCTGGCGCGAGACCGGCGTCGAATAGGCCCACTGGTTGTTCTCGACGACGAGCACGAAAGGCGCACGCTGCGTGGCGGCAAGATTGAGGCCCTCGTGGAACGCGCCGGTGGAGCTGCCGCCGTCGCCGATCCACGTCATCGCGACGATGTTCTGGCCGAGGTAGCGCCCGGCCATGGCCACGCCGGTCATCACCGGAATCAGATCGCCGAGCATGGAAATCGGAGAAACAACGTGGCGAATTTTCAGATCGCCGAAGTGGCTCGTGCCGTCCTTGCCTTGCGTCGGCGAGGTGTATTTCGCCATGTGCTGCGTGAAGATGTCGCGCGGCTTGAAGCCCTTGACGAGCAGTGCGCCGATGTTGCGGATCATCGGCGCGAGCCAGTCGCGCGGCTCGAGCGCGTAGGCCGTGCCGACCGAAACTGCTTCCTGGCCGAGGCTCGAATAGACGCCGCCGACAATCTTGTTTTGCCGGAAGAGCTTTACGATGCGGTCTTCGAGCTGGCGGTTGAGCTGCATGTAGTAATAGAGCTCAAGGTGCTGTTCGCGCGTCAGCTTCGAATTCATCTCTTCTTTCGTTGTCGAGTTCCTGAATTGCCTGCGCTACTGCGACGACTTGCCGCGGCAGGGACGGGTTTGAGCCCGCACCTACAGACTAAACCATCGACGTGAGCGCGCCAGCGGCGGTTTCCCGTAGCGAGCCTAAAGTGTCAGCCAAGTCCTCGCGCGTGAGATTTTCCAAGCGGCGGTTGAAAACGCCCGCGAAATGCGACGTGAGTTGACCGCGCACTTCACCGGCCGGAACGGATCGGCCCAGCGCGCGTTCGAGCGAAGTAACTCGCTTCCCCGCGATGCCGCAGGGAACGATCAAATCGAAATACCGGAGGCCGGTCGAGACATTGTAGGCAAAGCCGTGCGAGGTCACCCAGCGGCTCAAGTGGACGCCGAGCGCCGCGAGTTTTTCTTCGCCCGCCGCCGTGTCGATCCAGACGCCATGCTGGCCCTCCACGCGCTTTCCCGAGATGCCGAAATCGGCAGTCGCGCGAATCATCACTTCTTCGAGCTGCTCCACGTACCACCGAACGTCCCGGCGATGCTCCGCGAGATCCAGGATCGGATAGCCGACGATCTGCCCGGGGCCATGGTACGTGATATCGCCCCCGCGGTCGGTCAGATGAAATTCCACGCTCATTTCCCCAAGCAGGCGCTCTGCCGCACGCAAATTCTCGCGCTTTCCGCCGCGGCCAAGCGTAATAACGTGCGGGTGCTCGCACAGTAGCAGCACGTCCGGCACAGCGCCTTCCTTGCGGGCTTGCGACGAGTTGCCGCTGCACCTCGCAGGCGGGCTCGTAGGGTATGTGCCCCAGGTCCACTACCCAGCAGATTTTTTCAGGCTGTTTCACACGCCCCTCAGAACGGCGGCGTATCGCCGCAAGGTTAGAAATTGATCGTGAGACCGCGCACGGAATTGAAGGCGTCACCCATCGCCTCCCAAACCGTCGGATGCGCGTGGATCGTGGCCGCCATGTCGTCGAGTGTGGCTTCGAGGCCGATCGCCGCGACCGGCTCGGCGATGATTTCCGTTGCCAGCGGGCCGATGGCGTGGACTCCAAGGATCTCGCCGTACTTCGCCTCCGCCACAACTTTGATGAAGCCTTCGTGCTGGCCCGATGATCGTCGCCTTGCTGTTGCCGAGGAACGGGAATTTGCCGGTTTTGACCTCAAAGCCGGCCTCGCGCGCCTGCTTTTCGGTGAGGCCGATGGAGCCGATTTGCGGCTCGCAATACGTGGCGTGCGGGGCAGCGCTTGCGGTCAAACGGCTGCATTTCCTTGCCTGCCATGCGGCCGACGGCGATGATGCCCTCCATGGAAGCGGCATGCGCGAGTTGAGGAAGCCCCGCGACGATATCGCCGATGGCATAAAGGCGGGGCTCGTCGGTTTCAAGAAACGCGTTTGCGTGCACGAAACCCGCGCTCGAGCTTAGCTTTCGTCTTCTCGATCCCGATGTTTTC
This sequence comes from uncultured Acidobacteriota bacterium, assembly GCA_963715685.1. Taxonomy (GTDB): domain Bacteria; phylum Acidobacteriota; class Terriglobia; order Acidiferrales; family UBA7541; genus Palsa-295. Next base: position 307,762 of record OY970264.1, read on the forward strand.
GGTGAGCGGGCGGCGGCCCACGGCGATAAGAACTTTTTCCGCGGTAATCGATTGCGGTTTGCCGGTCTTGTCCTTGAATGCGACCGTCGCGCCCGCGGCATCTTTCTTTACCGAGTCTACTTTGGCACTCGGTCTCGATGCGAATGCCCTTCTTCTTGAACGCCTTTTCGAGTTCGGCGGAGATGTCTTCGTCCTCGAGCGGCACGACGCGAGGCAGCACTTCGAGGATCGTCACTTCCGTGCCGAACGTCCGGAAAATGGATGCGAATTCCACGCCCACCGCGCCCGCGCCTACCACGACGAGAGATTTCGGAATCGCCTGCAATTGCAGAATTTCGCGGTTCGTCAGAATGGTCGTTGCCGTCGATCTCGACGCCGGGCAGCGAGCGCGCTTCCGATCCGGTGGCCACCATGGTATAGGTCGTTTCAAGCTCGGTTGTCTTGCCGTCTTTTTCGACCGAAACGCGCCCCGGACCTGCGATGCGCCCCCAGCCAGTGATCGACTCAACTTTGTTCTTCCGGAAGAGGCTGGCAATTCCGCCCGCGTGCTTCTTGACGATTTTATCCTTGCGCGCGAGCATCGCGGGCCAGTTGACCTTGACATCCTTCACTTCGAATCCGAATTCCTCGGCGCGCTGGAAATAATCGTAGATATCCGCGTGATGCAAGAAGACCTTCGTGGGGATGCAGCCGACGTGCAGGCAAGTGCCACCGAGAAATGGGTCCTTTTCCACGACTGCGGTTTTCAGGCCCCACTGGCCGGCGCGAATCGCCGCGACATATCCTCCCGGCCCGCTCCCGATGATCACGAGATCGTATTTAGGCAAGCCAGCCCTCCCCTCAGTTTGGCTATTCCCTTAAACCGGGCCAATTGTTGCATGGAACGGTAGTTGCGAGCGCAGCTCTTACAAGAGCAGACTCCAAATTCTAACAGCGGCCACCCGCGGTCGCAACCTATCGCACCGGACTTCCGAGGCAACACTTCTATGCATCGCGAAGACCAGAAAATACTTCTCGTCGCGAGACGCGTGGCGTATTTTGGGGAGACTCTCGCGGGCCGGTTGCAAAGGAAACGACTATGGTCAGTGAATTATCTCCAGGTGCTTCGAATTCCCCTTCGCCGCTACGTGACGGAATGTCACCTTTCCAACGCCGTGTACAGTGGATCATTTTTGGGCCAAATGGATTTCGCGCAGGCTGGCGGATTCTCATCGCGATCACACTTTTCTTGGTGTTCCTGATCGGACTGCAAGCGGGGCTGTTGCGGATTCCCGCCATCCACACGTGGCTGCATGGCAGAGCGAAAGGCGCTGCCACACCCGGCTTGATTCTCTTTTCCGAAGGCATCTCCGTGCTCAGTTTGGCGCTTTCGGTTTTCATTATGGCGCTGATCGAGAAGCGCTCGTTTGCGCAATACGGCCTGCCGGGTGGCGAGGCGTTTGGCAAGCGGTTTTGGCAGGGGATCCCGTGCGGATTCGTAATGGTCACGCTCCTGATGGCGGTGATCGGGGCATTGCATGGATTCTCGATCGAGGGACTCGCGCTTCACGGCGGAGCAGTCGCGAAATACGCGTTCCTCTACCTGCTGGCATTCATACTGGTGGCGATTTTTGAGGAGTTCTCCTTCCGGGGGTATTTGCAGTCAACACTCGCATCGGGAATCGGATTCTGGCCTGCGGCGATTCTACTCGCTGTTGCGTTCGGAGCCGTCCACCTTGGGAATGCTGGTGAAGCCAAATTTGGGGCATTGATGGCCGGATCATTCGGCTTGCTCGAAGCATTCACACTGTTGCGGACTGGCAATCTCTGGTTTCCCATCGGGATGCACGCCGCGTGGGATTGGGGAGAAACGTACTTCTACGCGGTTCCCGACAGCGGCATCGTGGCCAATGGACACCTGATGAATTCGTCGTTCCACGGACCGAACTGGCTGACGGGTGGAACGGTCGGGCCCGAGGGCAGCCTCCTGGTTTTTCCGGTCTTGCTCTTGTGGGCCGCGATCATCCACTTCATGTTCCCGGCACGACGAGCCAACTCCTAGCGCGGCGGCTCGGAAGCACGAAAGATAGCCCCGAGCTGCAACCTCCGGTCGGCTGCCGCATCTAAGTTTGCCGTGCGTGCCCATCACTAATTTGACAACGACGGTAGCTGCCGCTAGAATCGCTCGTTTTGAGTGGGGGCATCGCACCTCACTATAGGATCTGAGCCATGGACAAAAAGCGACTCGAGTACTACAAGAAAAAATTGGCAACGCGCCGCGAAGAGCTCCTGCGCGGCATCGCGCGCACGCAACAAGAAGGCCGCGAGGCTGACGAAGACCCCACTGTGGATCTCGCGGACAAGGCCGCCAACTCGTACACGAAGGAATTTCTCTTCGGCCAGACCCACGCTGACCGCTCACTGCTGCAACTCGTGGACGATGCGCTGGCGCGAATCCGGGACGGTTCGTTCGGGGAGTGCATATCCTGCCACGAGGAACTTCAGCAGAAGCGGCTCGAGGCCGTGCCGTGGACCCGCTACTGCATCACCTGCCAGGAGAAAAAGGAAAAGGGGCTGCTCTAGGCCCCTGTTGTCTTTCCGTTCGCCCGTCCGTTCCCTCTCACCCCTTCCCTCGCCGGCCGATTCGGTGTAGCGTTCGACCGTACCCTCTTGGTTAGCAACGCTTCCGTGATCTTCAAGAGCGCGCTCGACGGGCTCGCGGCCGTACTTTTTGCCGCGCCGTGCCGGATTTGCGGCCGGACGCTGACGACAGCCAGCCGCATTCCGATCTGCACGGCTTGCCTCGATGGATTCGACCGAATCACCGAGCCGATGTGCCTTTGCTGCGGGCGGCCGTTCGCGTCCGAGGTGGCCGTGCAGGCGGCGCAGCCGCTCTGCCGACTGTGCCGCGTCAGTTTCTACGCGTTCGAGCGCGCGCGGAGCTTCGCCGTTTATGACGATGCCCTTTCGGAAGCGATCCTCTTGCTGAAGTATGAAGAGGTGACGCGCCTGGGCGACTGGTTTGCAGCGCGGCTGGCCGAAATGATGGCGCGCGCCGCAGGCGAATGGCGGGCGGATGTGGTTGTGCCCGTACCGCTGCACCCGGACCGGCGGCGCGAGCGCGGATACAATCAGGCGGAGCTGATCGCGCGCCCGCTTGCGAAGCGCCTGAATCTAAGACTCGAGCCCCACGCCCTGATCCGCACGAAACCGCGCCCGCCGCAATTAGTCCTTTCGCGCAGCGAGCACTGGAAATCCGTCCGTGGCGCCTACGCCATCCGTAAGGGCGGTAAAGTTGACAACTTACGCGTCCTGCTGGTAGATGATGTATTGACGACCGGCGCGACGTTGGATGCCTGTGCTCGCGTCTTGAAAAAGGCCGGTGCCGCCTCGATTCTGGGGTTGACGATCGGGCGGGTCCGATCTCCGCTAAGCGCCCCGGGGTTCGTCGCCGGCAGCGGAAAGCCAGGAGCGCGAGGGAAACTATAGGGGCGGCAGTAGCATCAAATTTTAGGTAAGTTGCGCGGAACCAAGGTGGATGGGATGGAGAACCGCCACAAAGTCGGCTTGCGTCCCCGGCCCGCAATCGGGCTGAGCGGGACTGCGGGTGACTCCGCGTCCGCGAAGCCTGCGACTACCGCGCCGCCGACCGGCCATCCGTGATGCAGGCGCCCGTGCTCGTCCTGAACGCCACGTTCGAACCGATCAATGTCACTGCGGTGCGCCGCGCCTTGATCCTGATGCTCAAGGGAGTGGCGCAGGCCGAAGAGACGAACCACTCCGAAGTCCACTCGACGTCGAAGGCGATTCTGGTACCGTCCGTCATCCGCCTGCTGACCTACCGGCACATCCCGCAGCAAAGCCGCGCGCTTTCGCGAAAAAACATTTTGCTGCGCGACCGGAATACGTGCCAGTTCTGCGGCTGCGGATTCCCTGCTTCCGAGTTGACGCTCGACCACGTAATGCCCCGTTCGCGTGGCGGGCGCTCGTCGTGGGAGAATCTGGTTGCATCCTGCTACTCATGCAACAACCGCAAGGGTGACCGTACGCCGGAGGAAGCCGGACTCAAGCTCCAGCGCCGGCCGCGGCCGTTCACGCTGCACACTTCACGGCAGTTGATGCGCCTGATAGGGCATCGCGACGAAAAGTGGCGCAAGTATCTTTTCTACTGATTTCGCCGCATGCAACCTTTGCGGGATTCCAGCGTCTAACTTATCAAATACTTCTAGGACACACCCCGGGAGGCGAGGCCAGTTTTTAACTGGTCCGCTTCCCTCCTTTTTTTCAGCTCAGCCATATCCTGCGCGCGGCGCGAATGTGAATCGCGCCAACCCGGCACGTCACTGACGGAAGATCACTTTCAATCCGCGGCGCCAATTCTCGTTCAACCCGATTCGCGCGAACTGCGCTTCGGGGGAGAGATATTTCAGCAGCGTGTCCGTGGCCGAATGGAAGCGCAGCCCTGGCGCGACGAGCCAGACGAGCGGCGGCCTCGGGTCAAGCTGCACGCCGGCGAAATAGCCGTACCGCTCGAAGTCTCCCTCGCGCTGGTGCCTGCGGACGCGCAGCCAATAGTCCACCGCCTGAATCGGCAGCTGGATATCTTCGGATGCTTTTAATTCGATTACGACCAGCCGGCCTCGCCGCGTCACTCCGAGAAGATCGATGACTCCACGATCGCCCGCATCGACGGCCGGAACCTGCGAGTAAAGGTGGCTCGCATCAAGCTGAGCGTCGAGTCTCGTGGGATCCTCAAGCACGAGAGTTTCGAGCCATCGCTCGGGCGCCGCGCGATAGAGCGAGTGGTTCGTCTCGGTTGCAAGCGAGCTGCGATGAAGATCGAGACGGCGGATCAGCCCGTCCAGCGCGGGTTCCGTTGCGTCCGTGAGCCTCTCGCGGGCGTCGCCCAGACCAAAACAAATGCCGTCGCTCGACCATCGGCCGAATTCAAGGCCCCGGAAGCAGAGCGCTACTTCGTTCGTCCCCGGCACCAAGCGCGTTCCGATCTCGCTGCCCGCCGGCGGCAAGTGGAGAGCCAGCGGGTGGATTCGCGAAATCGCCTCGCGCGCCGCCGCGCATGCGGATTCGACTTCCCGCCGGGGCGCAAGCCAACTTTCGAGATTTCCCCCGTCGGCGGGATCCATTTTCCGGATTCGGCCGTCCGGCTCGTTGAATTCGAAAACCTCCACGCGAGCCGCAGAGGAGAGCGCGCAACATCGCTCCCGCACAAAACGGCTCGTGCCTTCGGGGACAAACAGCCGCAGCCCTTCGATCGCTTGACGCTCCGCGCGAGCCCGCGTCCCATCGAGCCACAGTATTCCGAAAGCGAGAATCCCCTCTATCGCCGTGGTGCTCTCGCCGCGCGCAACTGCCAGCATGGCCCATGCGCTCGATCCTTCGCGCATGCGCCCGCGCACGTATACGCCGGAGAAGGAGCGTTCGAGGTCAGGCGCCGTCGTTAGGGAGTCGATCGTTGCATCGGGGAAACGCTCGGCGAGAAGGCGCCGCAAGCGGGCGCGAAACTGTTCGCGCGTGATGCGTCCCGCGGGGCGGCGCGAATCCGCGCGCAGAAACTCAAGCCGGCCCGGCCTCGCGCGGCCAAAGCGCCGCACTTCGAGCACGATTCGGTCCTGGGATTGTTCCCGGATGGAAAGAACGCGGCGGGTCAGATTACGTTCGTCAGACCAGAGGTGTACGAGCGGGCTATTTCCTTCGTGGCGCAACTCGCAGTGCAGCGCGGCCAGTTCCGCGAGCCACTCGCCGTCTTCGCGGACTTCGGTGCGTCCGGAAGCGGCCATCGCGCCCAAGGCGCGATCCAGTTCGGCCCAATCGTTCATAGACAACCGCCCTGCGTTTAGAAACAGTTTCCGCTTACTACTCCAAAACCAGGCCCGTCACGCGGACAGCAGGATACTGCCGATTCCACTCCGAGGGAAGATGCTGGCCGAGGGTGATCTGAAAATCGCGCGCGTCGCCAGGCTTCAGCGGTTGCGCTTGTGCTGCGATGATTCGCTGGGTGTCGCGCAAGATGATCTGGTTGAATGGATCGCGAAACTCGAACTGAACTTCGAGAGCCCGCACCGTGCGCGTGCCGCCGTTCGAAACCGTGCCGGCGACGTAGATGAACTCCTGATTCAACAAATTGGAGGACTGGGACATCTCGCCGCTCTGGAAATGAATCTGCGCCGCGTAGGCCTGCTCGTCAGGGCCGAAAGGAAGCTTATCGCCCGCAGCCGGGCCCTTTGGCCGCGTGAAGTGCGTAACGAGCACGAGTCCGCCGGCCAGGATAAGCACGATCACCAGCCCGATTGCGAACGCAGCCGGAAACTGGCGCCCGTCATCGCGCTCCGCGTTTTCTCCCGGGTCCATTGTGCGCTCGGTTTTCCTCAGCGGCCGAAAGTGAGGCGCAGGATCAATGGCTCGGGGAGCCCGGCCTGCGCCATGCGCTGCTGCACGCTCTGAATATCGTACGGCAAACGCCAGAACTCAACCCGCTGATTTTCGAGGTCCGCGATCGCAAATGCGGCTCGAGGGTCGCCATCGCGCGGCTGTCCGATCGACCCTGGATTCAACAGGTAGACCACGTCCGGCTCGACCGTGAGAATCGAAGATCGTTTGTCGGTGGCCGGCTTCGAGTGCAAAATCGCCATCTCTTCGCCACGCAGTGTGAAGCCGCCCTGAATGTGCGTGTGGCCGAAGAACACGACGGGCGTGGGAGCGTCGAGCAAGCCCGTAAGCGCTTGCTCGGGCGCGAACACGTATTCGTCCTCGTCGTGAAGCGCGCCGTGAATGATGGAAAAGGCGCCCGCCGGGACCGGACCTTTCGGTAGATTTACAAGGTAATCGAAATTCTCCGGCCGAAGCTGTTCGCGCGTCCAAAGCACGGCGTTCTGCGCAAGCGGATTGAATTCTTCGGGATTGGCGAGGCCGGTGACAGCCTTGTCGTGATTCCCGCGGATCGTGACGGCGGGGAGCTCCCGCACGCGGTCTATCACTTCGTTGGGATCGGGGCCGTAACCCACCAGATCGCCCAAGCAGACGGCCTTGTCCCAACGGCCCTCAGCCGCTTCGAGAACGGTCTCGAAGGCCGTGATATTCGCGTGAATATCGCTCAGGATCAGGTATCGCATGCAGCCGTGCCCCCCACGGCAAGACGAATCATAATAGACGAACACGCGCCTGCTTGCATCTCCGCAGCGCATGCTCGCCAATGCGAGCGGGATTTAGCGGCGCTCGCGAATCAACATCGCATCGCCATAACTGTAGAAACGGTAGCCGGAATCTACCGCGTGGCCGTACGCGCGCAAGATGTTCTCGCGGCCCGCGAAGGCCGCGACCAGCGCGAGCAAACTCGATTTCGGCAGATGGAAATTCGTGAGCAACTGACTCACGATGCGAAACGGCTTGCCGGGATACAAAAAGATCCGCGCTTCGGATTTTCCAGCCGCGACGGGCGCTTGCTGTCCCTCATTTTTTTCGGCGGCGTCCTCAAGCGCGCGCACAACCGTCGTCCCGACGGCCAGCACGGGGCGGTTCCCGCGCTTTGCTCGCTCGATCGCGAGCGCCGTGGCTGCCGGGATTTCGTACGTTTCGGCATGAATCGGATGGTCTTCGAGGCGCTCGGTGCGAATCGGCTCGAATGTCCCAAGGCCCACGTCCAGCGTGATTTCGGCGATTTCGATTCCGCGGTCGCGCAAGCGCCCCATAATCTGGGGCGTAAAGTGAAGGCCCGCCGTGGGCGCCGCGACGGCGCTTCCCTGGCGCGCGAAAACAGTCTGGTAGCGCTCGCGGTCCAGCGGCTCATCCGCGCGTTTGATGTACGGCGGCAAGGGAATGTGCCCAAGTCGCTCCAGCGTTTCCCGAAATCCGTCCTTTGATGTGAAGCGCAGCACGCGGAGGCCGTACTCGCCCCGCCCTTCCACGCGGGCTTCGAGTTCGCCTTCGCCGAAGATAATTCGTTCGCCCGTTGGCACTTTTCTTCCGGGTCGCACCAGCGTCTCCCACGTATCCGTGCCGATTTGCCGGACGAGCAGCACCTCGATGGGCGTTCGCAGAAATTCGCGGCGCGCAGGATTGTTGCGGCCGAGGGGTTCAGCGTGAATCCCTTGCCGGTGGCCAAACAGACGCGCTGGCAAGACTCGGACGTTGTTGACGACGATAAGCTCGTCACCCCTGAGCAAATCGGGCAGCTCGCGGAACAGGCGGTCTTCCCAGGCGCCCGTGGCCCGGTCGAGAAGCAGTAATCGTGAAGCGTCCCTTTCGGCGAGCGGATGTTGCGCAATCCGCTCGGGCGGCAAATCGAAATCGAACTCGTTTACGTTCATTTCTTGCCGCCGGTTCCGTCAGGCATCCGTTGCGGCGCGCGCGGCGATCCCGGCGGCGACTTCCTGCATTTCGCGGTGGATGCGGCCGTTCGACGCGAGCATATCGTGTCCGCCGGGGCGATAGGGCTTGCCCGCGAAATCGGTGACGATCCCGCCGGCTTCCTGGACCAACAGAATTCCGGCAGCCGTGTCCCAAGAATGCAGGTTGAACTCCCAGAAGGCGTCGAACCGGCCGGCGGCCACCGAGCAGAGATCGAGCGCAGCGGAGCCATCGCGGCGGACTCCGTGGGAACGCAGCGTGAACTCCCAGTAGTAATTGATGTTGGCGCTGCGCTTGCGGTGATGGGTCGGAAAGCCTGTGGCCACGAGGCTTTGCGCCAATGTTTCCACTGGTGAGACGCGGATGCGCTCCTCGTTGAGATAAGCGCCCTCTCCGCGCATCGCGGTAAACAATTCCTCGCTGACCGGATTGAACACGACGCCTGCGAGCGGCTCGCCATCCTCCACGATGCCGATCGACACGGCGAAACACGGATAGCCGTGAGCGAAATTCGTGGTGCCGTCGAGCGGGTCCACGTGCCAGCAAAATTTAGCGCCCGCTGCAACTCCACCGCCACCCTCTTCCGCAATAATCGCGTGGCTCGGAAATTGCTCGCGCAGTCGCGCCACGATCAACGCTTCCGAGCGGCGGTCCGATTCCGTGACGATATCGACTTCGCCCTTATAGGAAATCTGCTTGGGCCGGTAAAATTCCGCGCGCAAGACGGCTCCGGCTTCGCGGGCGGCTTCGATGGCGACTTTTAGGTATTCGTTCATGGGTTGTGACCGCGCGGCAGATCACTCCGGTGCGGAGGGCGTGAAGTACTCCTTGCGATAGCGCGCCACGTAGCTGCCGTTGACGCCGAGTTGCACATGGCGATCGCTTCCCGGCGGCGGCTGGGGGTTCGGATAGTAGCCAAGCAGATACTGCGTGCGCAGCTCGCGATTGATTCGGTCAAACATGGCGTTCAGCTGATCCATCTCGTCGAGGATAAACATCGCGCCGCCTGTGCTGTCCGTAATTGTGATCAGGGCGTGTTCTCCGGCCGTATTGCGGCCATTCTCATTCTTCACGGGGCGGATGAGGATTGTATACAGCAGCGTCCCGGAGGCGATGGCCGCGCGCCGCGTCTCGTTGAACTGCGAGATGCTCGTGGTCTCGCCGCCATCGGTGACCAGCACGATTGCGCGCCGCCGCCCCGGCGGCCGCCGCCGCAGCGAGTTCGAGCCCAGGACGACCGCATCGTAAATCGACGTGCCCGTTCCCGGCTCGATTTTCCGCACCGCCGCCTGCAATTTTGAAACGTCATCGGAGAACTCGGAGAGCTTCGTGACATTCTCTGCGAATTCGAATACGCCGAGCGAATCACCGGGCCGCACCACCTGACCGATGAATCGCGCCGCCGCTTCTCCCTCAAACTTCAATTCCTTGAACGTGCTCAGGCTCGAATCGATCATCAGGGCCAGATCAAGAGGCCGGTCGGTCTGAGCCTCGAAGCGTTCGATCTTTTGCGGCACACCCTCTTCAGAAATCTGAAATGCATCCTGCGTGAGATCGGGGATGGGCCGGCCGTTTTCATCCGTGACGCTCGCAAGAATGTTGACGAGCTCCGTCTGCACCCGTATCGGGCCGCCGCGCCCTTGTTGCTGTGACTCCAGGGGTATTCCGAGCACCACGCCGGATGCAATCGCTGCCGCGAGGAGCACGTTCCTTCGCAGGGAGCGCCCGGGGCAGGCCGCCACTCGCAGAGTTTTCCTCATCTAAGAGGTAGATTCATCAGAACCCGAAATGGCTTTCTGCGAGGGAATCTCCCCTTCGGCCCACACCGCGCCCCCGACGAAGAATTCCTTTTTCCAGATGGGCACCGCCCGCTTGAGCGTGTCGATCGCATAACGGCATGCGTCGAATGCCGCAGCGCGATGCGGCGAGCTCACGGCGATCCAGACGCTTGTCTCGCCGATCTCCAGACGGCCCAGGCGATGAACGATGGCAAGGCGGTGAATCGGAAATTTCGCGCGGATTTCCGCGCCGAGCTCGCGCATCTTAGCGTACGCCATCGGCTCGTAGGCCTCGTACTCGAGGTAAAGCGTTTGGCGGCCCTTGAAACTATTCCGCACGAAACCATCGAAGACAACAAGCGCTCCGTCTTCGGGCGCCTTCATGCCCTCTTCGATTTCCCGCGGGCGGATTGGCTGACGCACGAGCTGAAAAACATCTTCCTCGACAGCGATTTGCTGCCCGCCGCTGACCGGCGGGAGAAATGCAACCTCATCGCCGCTCGCGAGCGGCGCGCGCCATCCCGCGTATTCCTGATTGACGGATGCGGCGACCGAGGCGCGAAACGCCGCGAGCTTCGGAAAGCGGCGGCCGTAGCGTTCGAAGAGGTCTTCGACGCGCGCGCCCTCGGAAAGTTCGGCGTCTTCCTGGGCGACACCGGTGATTTCCTTGAGCTGGCCGAAGAATAAAACGCGAACACGCATGATATTCATTCTATCGCGCGCCAGCCGTAACGAGAAGCGCGCGGGGAATCGTCCCTCTCGATTCGGTGGGGCCTAATGCGCGGGCGTTGCCGAGGGCTCCGCTTCATGCGCGAGACGTGCGACACCGTCGAGCCGCGCCGCCGCGCGCAGCAACGCCGCCGCCAGGGCTTCGGCTTCGCGGCGCAGCGCGGCCGAATCGTTGCGGTCGAGAGCTTCACCCTCGCCGGGAATGAGGTACGCGGAGTAGCCGGCGTAGCTTCCGGGAGCGAAGATCGTGTGCTTGAACCACGGCCGGCCGCTGAGACCTTCCGGCTCAAGAAGCGCCTGTTCGACGGCCGCCAGCGAGTGGTTGATCTGCGACGCTTTGGCAGGGTCGAGCGGTTCACCCGAGATGCCGCGAAGTGCCTGCGACGCGCGATACGCGGCAGCGGAGAAGTGCGCCGCGGCGTCAAGTGTTGGCTCGATCGTATCTTGGTCCTCCTGGCGAGTAGCCCGCGTAAATACATCCGTCGCGGCGTGCTCTACCTCCAAGGTGTAGGCCGGATAATCGAAGGGCAGGATGTCCGCTTCATCGAGGCGCAGCGCTAGCGTTCCGATGATCTCCGCAAGAGCCGCGTGATGCGCGAATGTGGGATCGCCAAAATGCTTCATCCAGTAGAAATCGTCGTACAGGGAGTGGTACACGCCGTACGACCCGCTGAACCCAACGTCAATCGAGGGAATTCCGGCGTAATCGAAGAACGCAGAATAGTCCGAGCCTGAGCCCAGCGCCCCGATGGGAACTTTGCCGGAGGTGTCCGCCGGCGCGGCTTCTCGCCCGGTGCCGGACATATCCATTTTCTCGTGCCCGACATGCTCGCGCCACGCGTCATAAACACTCCCGCCCGTAGCCGGATCGCTGACTTCACGCGTGGCATCGCGCACCAGTTCCTTGAGCGACGGCGTCGCCGACGCCGCGAAATTGGGCCCGCTGACGCCGACGTCCGTGTTGATGTACGCCACCGCCTTCGCCTGCAGCTCGGCGCGATTGCCCTCGACCCATTCGGTCGAGCCGAGTAGGCCGAACTCCTCGCCGTCCCATTCGCACATCACGATCGTGCGGCGCGGCTTCCATCCGGACTTCGCAAGCTGGCGGAGGGCGCGCGCCGTCTCGAGCATCGATGCCGTGCCGCTTCCCGGATCGACCGCGCCATACACCCACGCATCATGGTGATTGCCGAGAACGACCCACTCGTCATCCGTCGTGCCGGGGAGCTTGGCGATCACGTCGTAAACCGGCCGCTGCTGGTAATCCATCACGAGCTTCATGTGGACTTCCGCGTCTCCCGGCCCGACGTGATACGTGAATGGCAGACCACCCTGCCAGCCGGAAGGAACCGCCTGGCCTCCCATGTTTTCGAGGATGACGGAGGCGTCCTGCGCGCTGATCGGCATCGCCGGAATGTGCGGCAGATTCGCCGCATCGGCGGGTGCCAGGCGTGCCGCAGTTGGCGTCGCGGCGACTCCGGGCGTCAGTGGATCGCCCGGGTAGATCTGCGTGTAGATGATGGAACCGCGCTGGAGGCTTTTCATCGGCCGCCACGGACCATCCGGATACGGCGTGCCCGCAACCGAGCCGTCATCTTGCGGATCGGAATAAATTATCAGCGCGGCCGCCTTGTGCTCCTCCGCGAGCTTCGCCTTGATTCCGCGATAGCCGTGGCCGTAGCGCGCGAGCACGATTTTCCCTTCCACATTCACGCCCAGCGACTCCAGCTGCTTGTAATCCTCTACCATGCCGTAATTCGCATATACGACCGGCGCGGTCACTTCTCCCGAAGGCGAGTACGCGTTGAATCCCGGCGCGGCGCCCTTGTCGTACGTGTCCTTATCGCCCTCGACGGGCGGTTCCGGCGTCGCGAGCGGCTTGCTCTCAGGCTTCGTAAGCTCAAGCTTTACTTCGCGAGGCTGCGGCATCCATACGCTGTACGAGACGATTTCGGCGTCGAAGCCGAAGCTTCGATACTGGTCGCGCAGCCATTCGGCCACGCGTCGGCTCGCTTCCGTTCCGGCCATGTGCGGCTCCCGCGTGAGATGCCGCAGGTTGCTTTCCGCATGGGCCGCGTCGGGGATGGCGCGGAGTTTTTCTTCGAGTTGGCGTTCGGCCGCGACGCGCGCGGGCGCAAAGCCGGTGATGCCGGAAGATTCCTGAGCGCTGCCGGAAATCGCGGCGACGAAGAAAAACAAACTGGCGAGAATCGCCCCGGCTAGAATTTGCCGCGATCTTTGATTCATCCCCACCTCTCGACGAAAGATGTTGATTCTATCTCATCCCGAGACGTGCGTGGCTGGCCGCTGTACGATAGCCGGATTCGGACTTCATTCGCACCAGCCGCGTCAAAGGCACTGAAATCGCCGCCGCGAGCGTTCGTCGCTTGACGCGGCGAATCGCGCGCCGTAGGGTACCTCTATCGGGTTTGGGGCAGCGGCACGCACGAGAGAAAAAATGAAAGTCTTGATTTCGGGCGCATCGGGGCTGGTGGGAAATGCGCTCTCCCGGCGCCTTCGAGCGGAGGGTCACACCGTCGTGCGCCTTGTGCGTCCCGGGGGCACACCGTCTGCGGGCGATGTCGCTTGGGACCCGATGGCCGCGACGGTAGATCTTTCCGCCATGGAGGGCGCTGACGCCATCGTCCACCTGAGCGGGGCGAGCGTCGGCGATGGCCGCTGGACGCCCGCACGAAAGGCGCTCCTGCGCAGCAGCCGCATCGATTCGACGCGCGTCCTGGTGGATTCGCTTGCCCGCCTTCGGCAGAAACCGCGAGTGTTCCTCTGTGCTTCCGCGACCGGATACTATGGCGATCGCGGCGACGAAATTCTCACCGAGTCGAGCGAGCCAGGCACGGACTTCCTTTCGCTGCTCGCTCGCGACTGGGAAGCAGAAGCGACCCGCGCGAAATCGAGCGGCATTCGCACTGTATTGCTGCGTTTCGGCGTAGTTCTCTCAGCTACCGGCGGAGCGCTGCCGCGAATGCTCATGCCATTCAAGTTCGGCGTGGGTGGGCGATTTGGCAACGGTAAGCAGTGGCTCTCGTGGCTCACGCTCGAGGACGCCGTCGAAATCACGCGCTTGACCATCGTGGATGAGCGGCTTGCCGGGCCGGTGAACGTCGTAGCGCCGAACCCTGTGCGCAACGCCGAGTTCACCCGCGTCGTCGCGAGTGCGTTGCACCGGCCAGCAATTTTCCCGGCTCCCGCATTTGCGCTGCGCCTCGCGCTCGGTGAAATGGCCGGCCCATTGCTGCTATCGAGCCAACGCGCGATTCCCGAAAAGTTGCTCGCTGCGGGCTATCAGTTCCGCTCCGACGATTTCTCCTCAGCTCTCCGGGCCATGCTCTCCCACTCCGCGTAGATTCTGTCCCAGATTGGGATGGCATCCGTTTCATTGCGGGACACAGTTCATCGCTGGCAAGCTCTCGCTGGTGGCAGCCTCATCACCCCATGCCTGACGGCAACACCTTCTGGTATGCGCCCAGCCCTTTCAGGGATTGAGATTTAGCGGCGTTACTTGTCCCGCTGCCGCTTCCACGAGTTTTCCAGAAAGCCTCGCCGATTTCTGCGCCGCTTTGGCACACCCCTTGCCTCGACACTCGCGCACATGAAATTTCGCGCTAAACAAAAAGACCTTCAGCCGTGCCCGACGCGTCAGCCCCGCGTGATGATTCCGAGTAGGCGTGGATGTTCTCGTCTGGCATGCCTCCCAATTCTCTGCGTTGCGATTCTCCTCCAATCGGACTGCGGATCCACCGCAGGCTCATCTGCAACGCCGCCACCCGTGACCGTGAATATCACGCCCAATCCGGCCACTGTCCCAACCGGCGGCGCTCAAGTGTTCACTGCCAGCGTGTCGGGATCGAGTGACCCCGCCGGGGGTTTCGTCTGGAGCGTGAACGGGGTCACGAACGGCAATTCAACAGTCGGCACGATCGCATCAACCGGCGCGACGACGGCGCTTTACACGGCCCCTTCCGCGTCGCCCTCGCCGGCCACTGTGACGATCACGGCCGCAAACGCCGCCGATAGCTCGGAATTCGGCAACGCGATCGCTACCATCACCTGCGCCGCCACGAATTCACTCTCGCCGCCGACTGCGACCGTCGGGCTCGGTCAGTCGCAAGCGTTTAGCGCATCGTTTTGCCTCGGCGCGGGCGCGAGCGTTGCGTGGGACGTGAACGGGATCGCTGGCGGCAATTCGACCGTCGGCACTGTCGCTGCCACCGGGCCCACTACTGCTCTCTACAACGCTCCGATTGATCTTCCCCAGGCTGATCCCGTCACAATCCACGCGACGGTGACTCCCGCGCCGGGTGCCGTCGCCTCCGCATCGGTCACCATCACGAGCAGCATCGGCGTGAGCGTCTCGCCTCCCCAAGCAACGCTTTCCGTAGGGCAGCGCATGTCGTTCACGCCGATCGTAACGAATGCTGCGGACACCTCGGTGACGTGGGCAGTCAACGGAATCGCCAACGGCAATGTGTCCGTTGGGCAAGTTTGCCAGTCCGGCACGAATCCATGTATCGCACCGGTGGGGCCGAACTCCGGCAGCATCGATCTTCTGGCACCCGCCTCGCCGCCGGGCACAAACCCCGTCACGCTCGTCGCAACCAGCAATGCCGACCCCTCGCGCGCCGGCATGGCTTCGATTCTCATTGCCGCCAGCTCCGGTCCGGTGGTCGTCACAGTTTCGCCGCCTTACGCATTCGTCCCTCCATCCACGGGTACGCCTAGCACGCAGCAGTTTTTCGCCGCCGTCACGAGTACGACCAACATGAGCGTTTCGTGGGGCGTTCAGAGCGCTGTCGCAGGGCAGGGATGCGCGGGAGCGGCATGCGGCTCTGTGAGCGCAAGTGGGCTATACACCGCGCCCACAGCGGCTGCATCTCCGAACGCGATCTCCGTTGTCGCCACGAGCCAAGCGGACCCCACGAAATCCGGCTCGGCAACGGTGGCGCTCACCAGCGGACCCGCAATCGAGATCATTCTGCCATCGAGCGTCATGGCTGGAGCCGTCCAGAGCTTTCCGCTCGAAGTGCAAGGTGTAAATTTCGTCGCAGGAAGCGGTAGCGCCGCTTCCGTAATTCTCGTGAATGGTTCGCCGCGCGCCACGACATGCGCGACTCCGACGGCTTGCACCACAGTCTTAAACCCGTCGGACGTGCAGTCGGCGGCCACTCTCACGATTCAGGTGCAGAATCCGGGCGCTCAGTCCGCGCTTTCGAACCCCGTTCCATTCGTGATCGTGCCGTTCGACGTATCTGTCGATACGATCTCGCTCGATTCGTCCCAGCCTGCCGCGGCTGGCGAAGACATAGTCGTTGTCGAGCCGACGACTGCCGCCGCATCTTCGCCGATCAACGTCGATTTCGTTGGGTATCTCACCGGAGGAAACACGTGCGGCGTGCAGGGTTCGCCGCTCACGGTCACCCGCCCCGCATCCGGCTCTACAACGGTGAGCATATGCGTCCACGGCGACGGCCTCGACCCGGCGTTCACCTATGCGTTCACCGGCCCGAGCGGATCGCCCGGAGGCGCCGACATCGGCGTGACGGCCTCGGCGATCGCAGGCCTTTTCCCCGGCATGATCGAGCTCGATCTACAAATCACGAACGCGACGCTTCCGGGCGTGCGCACACTGTTCGTCACGACCCTGAACAACGATCGCGCCGTAGCTACAGGAATGTTGGAGGTGCAATGAAGATTCGAGTCAGGATTTCCACCCGACGCTTCTGCCGCGCTGCTGTCTGCGCCGTTGTTCTGCTCGCGATGGCGGCCACTGCCGCGGCCACAACTCTCGTTCGCATGTCCGTCGCGAAGATATCGCAGACAGCCCAGGCAATCGTACGAGCCCGCTGCCTCGACGGCTCAGCTCGCTGGGATTCCGGCGAAATCTGGACCTTCACGTCGTTCAGGGTGGAGGAGGTTTGGAGAGGTGCTGCCCCCGCGCGAATCGCCGTGCGCTTGCTCGGAGGCCGCGTTGGGAATCTCACGTCAACCGTCTCGGGCATCCCGCGCTTCGATCCTGGAGAAGATGTTGTGCTCTTCCTCGAACGAATGCCTACGAGCGATTTCTCCATCGTGAGTTGGCAGCAAGGAACCTTCCGCATCCGCCGCGATTCCGGCAGCGGCCAGGAAAGCGTCACGCAGGATACGGCGTCGTTTGCAACATTCGATCCTGCTACACGCCGCTTCGAGACGGTCGGCATCCGGCGGATGCCACTCGATGCTTTTCGGGCGCAGGTCGATGCCGCGCTGCTCGATGAGACAGGGAGGAAACGGTGAAGCGCTCGGTGGCAGTCGCGACAGCAGCGCTGTTCCTCGTGGCGTTCGTCTCGGGTGCTCCGGCAGGCGCCTACCTCATGGATACGACCATTCCCCAAGCCGGCGGATGCCCCGCGTTCGACTTCTGGAACCTTTCGTTAGCATCGCCTCTCAACCGCCAATGGAGCACGTCGCTGCCCCTCTCTCCCGCCACGATCCTCACGGCCGCGGCGCCGGGAACCAGCGCGCAGCTCGCGGAGATCGGGCAAGCGATATCGGATTCGTTCGGCGCGTGGTCCGGCGTAACCGGCACCACATTCAACGCCACGAACTATCCCGGCCTGATTGCTCCGCTCGCGCAGGTGACGGACGCAAACTCCTGCACGAACGATCAGGAGGATAACGTGGACGGTCTCAATACCATCTGCTTTAACCAGTCGAGCACGGCGTTCTCAAGCGGCGTCCTCGCGTTCACGCGCGTCATCACAGCCAACGCGCCGGGCGCTTCCGTTGGATCGAGCGCACCAGCGGCGTTCGCCGGGCAGATTCTCGACGCGGACACGCTGTTTCTCAACAATGGCCAAGCCATGTTCGCCACGCCCGCCGCGCTCTCGACCGCGCAGGGCCAGGGCGCCTACGATCTCGAATCGCTGCTTGCCCATGAGATCGGCCATTGGTTCGGCCTCGATCACTCGGCCGTGTGGCGCGCGCTGATGTTTCCGTTCGCTCCGCCTCCAGGAACGTTTCTGGGCAATCGGCCCACAGCGGACGTCCCCGACGGTCCGCTCTCCGACGATGATCGCACCGCCATTCGCGTGCTCTACCCAGACCCGAACGACGCAATCGACATTGGCGAAATTAGCGGACACGTGCTGCCCGCTAATCCATTCGCTCTTGCCGCCCTTCCGAGCCCGTCGGCCGGAGCGTCCGTCACGGGTATCTTTGGCACGCATGTTGTCGCTGTGGATGCGGACACAGGATCGGTAATCGCGGGAACGCTGGGGGGTTGGAGCTGCAGTCCATCGAATCCTTCGCTTCAATTTGATGGCTCGTTCGATATCGAGCGCCTTCCGATCGGACGCAACTACACGATCTACGCCGAGCCGCTGGTGGGGCTTGCCGTTCCGAGCGATTTCAGTGATGCGCTCAACGATCTATGCTCATCGAGCGGTGCGCCTGCGTGTACGGTGCCGGCCGTAGACACAAATTTCAATCCGCGTGTTCGCCCGGCCGTTCCATGAGGCTGTCGCGTAATAACACAAAACAAAAGCGGCTCCCGGGTGGTGCGGGAGCCGCTTCGAGCGTTAGGGAGGGTGAATCCGTCTACTGCGTCGGCAGAATCATCTGCGTGAAACCGATGGTGTTTACGAGCCGGAGCATCGGCGTCAGCGGCGGCAGCAGGCTCGGCGTCAGGAAGTTCGTATCGAATTGATACGCGCGGCCCGGCGGGTTATACACGTTGTTGCAACACTTATACGTTCCCACCGCCTGATGGTTGTAAAACATGCTCACGATCGAGCCTTCGTAGTACAGGGTCCCATTGGGCTTCGAGCTACCCCAGTCTTCGAGGAATCGCATGAAGTTGTGCGCCCCGCCGTCGGTACCGAAGTCCTGGTAGTAGGCGGTTGGGTTGATGAACGGAATGCCCTTCCCTGCGGCAACGGCCACGCGGTAGGTCGTGTCGTGCGCGACGCGGCCGTCCGTGTTGCTTAAGTAGGGGAAGGCAAATGAATTCACGTCGTTCCAGTTGTCCGACAACAGCGTGAAAGTATCGGCAATGATCGCTGCGCCGACACCCGCATTGGCGAACGTCGTGCTCAAGCCCGGATTGTTGAAATCACCCTGCAAATACACCGGGTTTTCCGAAACGATTGTGAGGCCGCAAGGAACGCTGCTGCACGTTCCGAGAGTGATCGTGCTGCCGTCCACTATTTTGAGCGCCCGCCGGAAGAAGATCGGCGGGTTTTCGCGCAGATCCTGAGGATCATTGGCGATTGCAAACGGCCATTTGATTCCTGGCGAAGTGCAAGTCGGGTTGTTCGCAAGCGCCGCGGTCAGCAACGTGGAGACGGTCCCCAGCTGAGTTCCGGTGCCAGCGATCGGCCACAGGCTTGATGGGGTGGTTGAAAGAATGTTGCCGTACGTCCGTAAAACCGGGCTCGAATCGACTCCGCTGCTGTTGTAGTCTCCTTCCACATCCTCCCCTTGGTCCAGCGAGTTGTTCGGGCATCCGTTGGTCGTCGAAGTGCCGTTAACGGAATTCACGATGTCGTCGTAGCCGAACCCGCCGGTTAGCATCGTGGTCGTGCCGACCGAAGCAGGTGGATTTGGGTCCGGCTGCTCGCTGCGCCGGTCTGAGAAGTACACGGAATATCCTGTGGTGTTGTTCACGACCGAGCTGTTTGCGACAAACCACGCCGCCAGGTTGGCGATGTCCAGTTCGACGTAGTACATCGCGCCAGCCAAGGGTAGCTGAGTGTTTGAGAGGCCAGCAGGGCTGGGATCGCGCAACAGAGCCTCGCGCGTGTCGAACAGCACGTTGGGCCAGTAGTCGGTCCCATGCTGGCTCGCGGCGGCAGTCGGAGGCGCAGGGCATCCTCCCGCCGATGACGCCCACGATGGGTTGTCCCGTACTCGAGCCAAGCGGATGACCGCACCGGGGCTCGGGTCCGTGCAGGTAAGAGCAGCCGGGCTAAGGCCGCTCGCCACGGTCGGACCCGAAGCTCCCACCTGCGATGTCGGCAAGGACATCTGAAGTGGTGGCGCCTTGAAGCCGGATTTCGCTTGTGGATTGACGTCCCGGCCCGTATAACCCAGGTTCAAGATCGTCGGCGTCACGTCTGTCCAAGCGCCGCCGGCGGTAGTCTGATAATCGATCTTGATGCAGCCCGTGATGATTGGATAATACTGTTTGACCCAGTATCCGTCGTTCGCGTTGTAACTCGCGCTCTCGGCGCCGGATGCCGGCAATGGGAAGAGCGTCCTCCCGAGGTTTGCCGCGGTAAGCCAGCTTGGCGGCGCGTAGTAAGGGAGAGTGGTGTTGCTGTCGGCCGAAGGTGCGAGCGTATCCCACGCCAATGTCGATAAGTCGATGGGGGTGGCCGGCGAGCTTAAATTGGTAGAGAGTCCGGGAATGGCGGTCGAGCTCGCGCTGCTGATGTCGCTCGTTTGGCAGGTTCCATCGGAGCCGTAGTCCGAGAGCAGAATCCGCAAGCTCACCTGGCTGTAGTAACGCTCCGCCAGTTTTGCCGCGTTTGTCCCGGCCTCGCCCAGCACCGGCCGGCGGATCAGGTCGATCGGCTGTCCACCGATGGCTGGTGTGGCAATCGCTAAGTTGAGAGCTTTAACGCCCGTTTGCCCGACACCGATGTCGCTGTTGTAAACGCTGCTGGCCATCGGGCCGAATGCAGTGTTGTATGCCCCGACAGAAGTAAAGTTGTTGGACGTGCCCGTCACGCTTTGAGTGGGTGTTTGGCTCAGAAGATTTTTAACGCCCGAACCGTTGGTGATATTGATTGCGCCGGGGTATGCGCTGCTGGTGGGATAGCCATTCTCAAGGTTCGAAGAGATGATTTCGCCGACGGCGGTTACTTTTTGCGCCAGCGTTAGAGTATTCCCGCTCCCCTCCGCGAGCCAGACGTTGCCGTTGGAGTGGACACGGCCACCGAAGTTGAAGTTGGGCCCTGCGAAGAAGGCGAGATCGGTTTGGGAGAAGAATCCGAATTGAAACACGGGAATTCCCACCGTCTGGACTTCGCGCTGAAGCTTCACTTCGGATCCATTCATGGTGTGGGCCGTTACGGAAAGCGTATAGGGCGTCATCAGGCCGACGAGTCCCGCATAGGTTCCCGTGGGAATCGTGCCGTAGCTTGACGCCGGGATGTTGGCGTTGGCTGTACTGGGCGTGAATGAAATCAAGTAACCGGAACCGTTCACGGTGCTGCCGGGATATAGATACTGAACGCCCGGAACATTAGTCGGAGGCCCTGGAGTCGTCATTAGGGCATTGATCTCGGCCGCATCCGGTTTGTAGTTCGCATCGAACAGGTTTTCGAGGTTCGCAGTCATCTGCTCCATGCCCGCTTCGGCGCCGTAGAACGCCATTTGCCGGTCGGAGTTGTTTCCGCCCAGCTTTTGATCGCCCATCACGAGCCATGCGATGCCCACGATCATGGTCGAGAGCAACAGCAGAATCATGAGCGTCGTGATCAGGGCGACGCCCTCTTGACGACGGTTCCTCACGGGCTTTCTCCTTTTTGGCAGCGGACTATTCGAGATCATTAGCTTGTCCATATTCCCCTCGGCTCAATTGAACTCGTTGTAGAAGTCGAGGCCGCGCATGCTGACGACTGTTTCCAGATTGTTCCGAAAATAACGGCCGGTCTGCGCGTAAGTGTTCTCCGACCGGGCGTACAACAGGACGTACGCATCCCGGATGTACGCAAGTTGCGCGTCCGAGGGGGCTTCCACTTCCGGTGTGACCGACGGAGGTGTCGATCCCGCGTTGAGAATGTCGTAGAAGACCTGGAGATTTTCGATGACTTCCCCCACGGCTTGCGCGGGACGCAAATTCACCTCGCGCATCAACTGTGGCCGTTGCGGGTTTGAGTTGTCGATGTAATACGTGATCATCCAGATCCGCGTGGCCGTGGTCGTCGGAAAGGTCCCGCTGCTCGGGGGGGACATGATTTGCGAGATGGTTCCCGCAGGCTGACCCGACGCGTTTAGAGCGAACGCGTCGTTGGAGCTGAATTGGATCGAATTCCCGCCCGTCGGCACGTTGGAAACGGTCAAAAGCGCCATGTGCCCGCTGCTGTCGCTCACGTCGGTATCGCTGGCGGTTACGTTGATATTGGCGCCGATCGTGTTGTTGTTTTGGAGCAGGATGAGATCGCCCGGCTGGATCGCCGTGTTACCGGCCCCGATGATGATGCAGCTCGTGTCAAAGGTTACGGTGGTTGTGGTTCCGGACGTGGAGATGCTTCCCTGCGGCTGCGGCGTAGCATTCGTCGAAGCGCAACCGGGTGTGCCCGTTGACGTGAGGTAGATCGGGAACTCATTCAACCAGTGGTTGTTTGTGTCAACCAGCGTTGTGTCGGCATACATCATGGTTACCATGTCCGAAGCGACGCCCGATGTGGCTGTCGTCGGTCCCATTAGCGGCCCCGGCGCAACGGCGGGAAGCACCGTCCATTCCGACGGGAAATTGCCGAAGCTTGTTGCCGGAGCCGTGTATGGTCCGGGCCGCGTGATCGCTGATGTCGGCGTGGTGCCGCCCGAGTTCGGAATTGTGATTCCTCCCTGCGGGATTCCTTCACCTGCCTGGACCAAATCCCGGGACATGTAATTCAGTCCCGCGCGGAGGTTTTCCTGCGTGTCCGCCATCATCGTGATGCCTTGCGTGGCATTGATGGCGCTCGAGAGCGTTCCAAGCGTGGCCGCCATGATCAGCAGCATCAGGGTGATTGCCACGAGTATTTCGACGAGACTGAATCCTGCTGAACGTTTCATTGCGCGTCTCTCCTCGGGCATCTTCATGAAAAGTTCGAGATGTTCGTCGTCATCGTGAACGTCCGGTTTCGGAAGCGGCCGCTGGAGTATGTAATCGTCACTTGGATCTGCCGCAGGTTGGCGATGCTCGGAACGGCCGTAATTGTGATCGTGCGCTTGAAGTTGGAAAGCGCCTGCAGGCTGCCGCTGGCGAGGTTCTCTACGCCGGTAGAGCTCGGGACGATAATCGAGTCTGCCCGTACCGCACACGAGGTACCGATAAAGTCGTCTGCCGTGCCGACGATTCCGTCCGGTCCTGGGTCGCACAATGCATTGGCACCCGTGACGAAGATGCCTCCACTGCACACGCTCGAACCGACGTTGCAGATCGTATTCCACGTCGCCTGGCCCATGTCGCGGGCCGTAAAGATCGATTCGACCGCCTCCATCGCTTTCTCCTGCGCGATATAGTCGTCCTGAGCCATGCTCATGTACGCCATGCCATCCGCCAGAATCGCGGCAATGCCCAGGATGCCGATCACGAGGACGACAATCGCGATCATGACTTCGAGCAGGGTGAATCCAGCCGAACGCTTCGATTTGGAAACGTGCATCCTCATTCTCCTCGTCACTTGAACCAATACACGCCCGTGCCGTGATAGGCCGTCACGCGTCCCGTGTTGCCCAACACCGTTATTGCGCGAGCCGTCGTGGGAAGGTTGGGCTCGCCGAAAAAGAGCGTTACGTTGATCGGGGTGCCATTGCCATTTGTGAACGTCCCGTCACTTTGAAACTGCATGCCGGACGTGGGTGCTCCTGAAGTTGCGCCCGTGTAGATTCCGGCCGGGACCGCGGGAGGTGCTCCGATAAAATTGTCCGGTGTGTCGGGCTCGCCCGTGTAGGACAAGAGCTGCGCGTGATTCTCGATCGGAATTACCAGATAAGGATTGGCGGCTTCTACGGCCGCGGGTGGCGTTCCCGAAACAACCATTTGGTATAACTCGATGCAGTTTACGATCCCGCCCCCTGGCAGGCATGGGGTGGAGGCTGCAGCGTTCGGAAAGACGACCACGATTGTCCGGCGCTGCGAAATCGCGGTTTCGCGGGCTTGCCGCAAAGTCGTCTTAACTTGGTCCATCGCCGCGTTTGCCTGGAACTGCTGCCAGGTTGGCTGCAACTGGATGATCGCCATCGCGGAGACAACGAGGATGATCAAGCACACGATCGCCAGCTCAAACATCGTGAAGCCGCTCTCTGGGTTCTGCTCTCGGCGAATCTTGCTCAAGCTAACCTCCGCGTCTCTCACGCTGGCACCTCGACTGACCGGGGACCGCCCGACCGATTACAGCATCGGCTGCTATGGTGCATGTATTAGGCCAGCTCAGAGAGCCTCTATCATGTTGTTGCGGAGCGAGTTAGGCGCTATGACAAGGAGTGCTCATCACGCGCGCCGATTCCGTGGGGTAGAAACGTAACCAATCTGAACGATGCCTACAGGCTAGGGGATTGGAGGGAAAGCGCATCCAAAATCGACCGGAGGCTGACCGGCTCGGTCCCAGTTCCCCAATTGAGGTGAACGCGCAAGTTGTCTTCCGGTGCACGGCCGCGAGAGGCGGCTTGTCTTCAGCCCTTCCTCGGAACTAGACTGCCTGTTTCCCGACCCATGCTGGCGGCTCTAATCCTTCAACTTACTTGCTGTCGGTTTGCGGGGTAGCGGACCATGTGCTTAGCTTGCAATCAGGGATTTGCCTTGCGGAATCTAGTCCGCGCTTCAACAGAATAGTTGCGGGTGCGCGAATGACGAACCGCTCGCGGATCGGTGCAGACGGAAAAAAGTTGGATCGCTCACTTTGACGCTTCCTCAATCTCGTGACAATCGCCGAAGCGCACGCATCGCCGTATCCAAGGGTGTGTGGGTTGCATGGCAGGCGGACGGCCCGCGCACGGTTTCGCGCGTCCGCGATCTCAGCGCGGGCGGAGTCTTCATATCCACGCACGCCCCCGTTCCGGTGGGCACCGAAGTCGTGTTGCTGTTTGCCCTGCCCGAGGGCGAGACACGCATCCTCGGTGTGGTGCGTTATGCGGACAAGGACAAAGGCATGGGGGTAGAATTCACGCGCATGGGTACTGGAGACCGCGCGCGCTTGCAGGAATTGCTGCGGCGCTTGAATCGCTGAATCCGCGCCGCCCACATGACCGGGCTTGCCGACCCACCGCGATGTGCTACTTCATCGTCTTGTTCAAGAACGCCAGCGTGCGAGACCATGCATCGGCGGCCGCTTCCGGGCGGAAGCCCGCGGTGTTCGTTGAATTTTCAAATCCGTGCCCGGCGCCGTCGTAGACTTTCACGTCAATTCGCCGCTTCATCGTCTCCATCGTTTTTTGAAACGCCTGGACGTCCGCGGGTGTGATCCCGCGATCGTCCGCGCCGAAGCTCCCCAACACTGGCGCGTAGATCTGCTGAATGTCGTTTGGGTCGGTCGGCAGCGCGCCGTAATTCACCACGCACGCCGCAAGGCGCGGCTCATGAATCGCCAGTTGCAGCGAAAAGCCTCCGCCCATGCACCATCCGATCGAGCCGATGTGATCCTTGTCGACGTCCTTGCGGGTCGAGAGATACTCGAATGCCGCCTTCAGTTCGCTCACCGCCCGATCTTGCGGCAGTCCGCGCATCAATTCGTGCGCTTCTTCGGGATCGGATGTCGCCTTTCCGCGGTATAAATCGACCGCCAGTGCGACGTAGCCCTGATCCGCGAGCTTCTGCGCTTGCCCTTTCACCCAATCGGTTAAGCCCCACCATTCATGGATCACGACGAGCGCCGGATATCGGCCGGGCTTTTCGGGCATGGCGAGGAACCCGCTGACTGTCTCGGTGCCGCTCGGAAACTGCACCGTTTCCGTCTTCGGCGCGTCGGCGCGCACGGCCACAATCATCGTCAGCAAGCCGAGCGCTACGATCGCCGCGATCGTTCTCAACATATGCTTCATCGGTCGTCACCTTTGCCTTCGCCCGGCATTCTAACTCGCAGTCCGCGCTTCCGCTACCGTTGGTCTCGCATGCGAACTCTGCGTCTCCCTGTCCTGAGTCCGCCGCGGCGGACGAAGCGTGCGGTAAGTAAGGGCTGCGGCAATTGTTGTCCGCTATGCCGCCCGCTCGACCTGCACGGCCGTGCCGTACGCGATCACTTCGGTGACGCCTTGCATCACCTCGTTCGCGTCGTACCGCACGCCGATCACCGCATTCCCGCCCCGCTCGAGCGCATGCTCCATCATCAAGTCGAGCGCCTGCTCGCGCGTCTTCTCGCACATCGTTTCAAACAGCGTGATGTTTCCGCCCACGATCGTTTGCAGCGATGCCCCGAGCGTTCCAAAGATGCTCCGCGAGCGCACCGTGATTCCCCGCACCAATCCCAAGTTTTTCACGACGCGGTATCCCGGCAGATCGAACGCCGTTGTCACTATTGCTGCACTCACGCTCAAAGTCATTGTCCGTCGTCCTCCACAGGTTCTCGGCGGGTGCGCTTCGCTCTTTCAGGCCGGCTCTATCGCGCTGCGCCCCGCTGCTCCTGGATTGGCGCCTTCAGTTTCAGCAGCTTGATGAATTCGCGCATCCACGCGGGATGATCGGGCCAGGCTCGCGCCGAGATCATGTTGCCGTCGATCACCGCCTCCGAGTTCACGAACTCCGCCCCGCTCGCTCGAACGTCCGGCTCGAGCGCCGGATACGCTGCCGTCCGCTTGCCTTTCAGCACGCCTGCCGCCGACAGCGCGAGCGCCGCGTGGCAAATCTGCGCCACCGGCTTGGCCTGCTCGAAAAAGTGACGGATGATGCGCTGGCAGTCGGCGTTGTTGCGGATGTATTCGGGCGCTCGTCCCCCCGGAATCACGATCGCCGCATAATCGGCGGGATTGACGTCCGCAAAAGCCAGATCGGCGTCCCAGCTGTAGCCGGGCTTCTCGGTGTACGTGTCGTAGCCGGGCTCGAAATCGTGCACCACGAAGTGCAGCTTCTTTTTCGTGAGCGCCGCAATCTTCACGTCGTAACCCTCTTCAAGCAACCGCTGATACGGATACATCACCTCGAGCGATTCCGCCGCGTCTCCGGTCAATATTAAAACTTTCGGCTTTGCCATATTTCGCCTCCTGGACGGTTGGCCCGGGCGCAGAATATCACACCGGCGCCGGGCCTCATGATTTTGGATGCCGGCCGGGCGCGGTCCGGCTCAAGCGGATTTGTGCCCGGCTGTTATACTCGGCGGAATCAACGAAAGGAGAGACTCGAATGCCCGATCTTGCTGAAGTCGTCGCTTCCTCGCTCGCCAGTTACTATGAAGAGGTTCGCGACAAGGTCCACGAGTGGATTGCGCCCGTATCGACCGAGCAGCTCTGGCGAAAGCCGTATCCCTACGGCAACAGCATCGGTCATCTGCTGCTGCACCTCACCGGCAATCTCAACTATTACATCGGTGCGCAAATCGCTGGAACCGGTTACGTCCGCGACCGCGATCGCGAGTTCAATGAATCCGAAAAGAAACCCAAGGAGCAAGTCCTGGCGGATTTCGACCGTGCCATCGCCATGGTCGCTTCCACGATCCGCCGCCAGTCCCCGGCCGATTTCTGCGCTTCCTACTCTGCCAAACTCGAACCGGAAGCCCACGACCGATTCACCGTCTTTCTGCGCATGGCCGCGCACGCCTACCATCACGTGGGCCAGATCATTTACCTCTCGAAGGAACTCACGAAGTAGCGCTCTCTGCTGCGAGCTGCAACGGGATTGCTCCAACAAGGTCGTGCGAACACGCGTGTAATTTCAACGGAAACTGTTTCCCGACGAAGATCCGAACAACCCGATGCTGTCTCCGACCAGCAGCGAAAGTTTTCGCCAGTGAGTCCGTTTCCGACCAAACGACCATCCGTCCGGAACCGGCCAAAAAACTAATCTCGAGCGCACAAGCGAAAACGCTGCACACGCTCGGTAGAGTCCGATGGCGGGAGTCACGATTGTTGTTTTCGGCGATAGACAAGCCAGGCCGATACGACCACAGCCAGCGTTCCCGCCGCGAGTTTCCCCTCGAATAGCCAGACGTTGGTGATTTCAGTCGGCGGCACCACCGAGCAAAACAGCGCCAGCGCCGTCATCGCTCCGCCAGATGCCGCGCTCAGCCGTTTGCCGGCCTTCCATGCGCTCCCGAAGATGTAGAGATATGGCAGAAACCCGGTGATCACCATCAGCGATACCAGCTCGTCGTAGGCCACGCGCATTGTGTCGCCCAGTTGGCAAACGACGAGTAGGAAAGTGGCCACGAGTCCGAGCGCTAGAATCGATACGTAAGGCGTTCCCCAGCGCGGATGAACCCTTCCAAAAGCTGCGGGCAGCAGGCGATCCACGCCAGCGGCAAATGGAAGCCGCGAGGTTGCTGTGCCGATTCCTCCGACGAACCCAACTCCGCTGGCCACCACCAGCAGCGCGATCAGCGGAGAGAGCCATCTAGCGCCGAAGAGTAGGCCGGCCGAATCTCCCACCTCCGCGAATCCGTTTAGCTCGCTGATGTGCTCGGGCGAAAGCACAACCAGAAAGGCAACTGTCGCCGACACGTAAAATGCCGCCGCAAACCCGGAAGCAATCCAGCCCGCGCGACGCATCGTGCGCTCCGGATCGCGGATCTCACCAGCCATCATGCCGGGGTTTTCCATGCCGGACATCGCATAGGCGATTGCCGCCCAAAAATTGACGGTTCCCCAACTCCATTTCGGAAGAATATGGATAGGCGTCGCCGAACCTCGGTGCATCCACACCATCCATGCCACCGCGATCAGCAACAGCCCTACCGCCCACGTGGCGAGGGCCCCGATGTTTTCCGTCCACTTGCCGACCTTTAGCCCGATCAGATTCGAGCCGAGCGCGATCCAAATCAGCGCTACCGTGGCGGCGAGAAGGTAGAAACGGTTGTCGCCCAGGCGGGCGAAAAAGGGGCCGAACATCGAGAAGCCGACTTTGACATATAGAAGGGCGGCCGTCGGGAACAAGAACGCAATCCCAATCCAATAAATCCAGAAAGCGAGGAAGCCGTGCCACGCTCCGAAGTCTTGCCGGGTCCAAAGATATAATCCGCCCGCGCCCGGGTATTTCGCCACCAGTGCCGCCACTGCCACGGCCAGCGGCACCATGAACAACACCGCTGCCAAAAGCCAAAGCGTAACGGAACCCGGTCCGGCATGTGCCGCGATCGGAATCCATCGCGCGGAAGTGATACAGACGATGGCAAACAGCGTGAGGTCACGCAGCCCTAGTTCGCGTTTGAGCGCGGGTTTAGTAGACATGTGCATGCAGAATATCTTGGTACGCCCGTTAGTACTCCACGACTGTGAAGCTAGGCAGTGTCGCTGAGAACCGCCATCGCGGCATTTCGCCCATTGATGCCGATCACGCTGCCTCCCGGATGCGTGCATGCTCCGCACAAATACACGCCCGGCATGGGCGTGCGCGCCGAGAGCCGTCTTGACCACATGTACGGAGGCAAGCACTCACCCTGAAAAATGTGGCCGCCTGTGAGTCCGACCTTCCGTTCGATATCCGGAGGGCCAAGCACCTGCGTATCGATGATCGCGCTGTCGATATTGGAGCAGAAGCGGGCAAGCGAGTTGAGTGCGACCTGGCGGACTTCCTCCCGCCGCTCATCCCATGTGCCACGCGCAAACTTGCACGGGACGTACTGCGCAAAGACGCTCATTGTGTGCTGCCCGCCAGCGGCCACGGTCGGATCATGGACACTCTGGAAATACAACTCGCACCATAGATGCTCGGGCAATTCGCCGCGGCGCGCGGCGGCAAACGCCGCCTTCCACTCAGCTTTCGTGAGCGGCGTATTGATTTGTCCGTAGTGGTGCGGCTGATCGGTTCCGGGCCGCGCGGTGAAGTTGGGCAGCTCGCGGAGAAGCACGTTCAGCTTTACGGTGCAGCCCTCCATCGGAATCTGCTCGACGCGTTTGCGCCATGCAGGATCGGCCGCGGGACCCAGCAGTCGCAGCGTCTGCCGCGGGTCGGCATTCGAGATCACGACCGGAGCAGCGATGAATTCGCCGCCTTCGAGGACTACGCCTTCGCCAGGCACGATCCGTGCGACTGGGACGCCGGTGGCGACCACCCCTCCCGCCTCTCGCGCGGCATCGCAAAAATAGAACGAGACCATTCCCATGCCGCCTTTCACGTAGCCCCACATGCCGGGCATTCCGCCCAGTCGGCCCGATGAATGATGGAAGCGGATGCTGGCGGTTCCTGCGTCGAATGGGCTGGCGTTGGTTCCGATCACTCCTTGCCCGAGGTACGCCGTCTGCAGCCGTTCGTCACGCAAGTAGTATTCAACAAACTCGGCCATCGACCAGTCGAAGAGCACGCGCTTTGCTTGTTCATCTTTCCCGAGCCGCTCTTCAATCCGTTCCCGCGTGGGAGGCTCGCCAATCCACAGATCGCCATCGCCTGCCGGACGCAATGCATCGCGCAATCGGCGAAGCACGTCGCTCATCGCGCGCCAGCCTTCCACATCTCCCGGAGCGAGTTTGCGAATCTCCGCCTCGCACTGCTCGTCGCTGTCCCAGAGTTGAACGCTGGAGCCGTCGTGGAATGGGACAAACAACCCATTCACCGCAGGTGTCCACTGAAAGCCGCGCTCGGGCAGGTTCAACTCTGAAACGACCAGGGGATGTAGCAGTCCGGCTAGATACGCGCACGGGGACATGTGAACGCCGGGAAAAGGTTCCTCGATGGTGCAGGCGCCACCGACTCGCGTGCGGCTCTCCAGCACCAGCACGCGCTTGCCCGCACGCGCCAGGTACGCCGCACAGGCAAGGCCGTTGTGGCCGGCTCCGACTACAACCACATCCCAGCGGCGCGAGGCTAATTCACGGACGGGAGCGGGCAGTCCAATTTCGCCGAGAAGTGCCGCCGTGGGTGAGCTCACGACCGTAGTATCTACTGTGGCGCGCCAAGTTGGGAAGCAGACAATCACCACGGAAATGAACACGATCGTGTGGCTGAGGCTCCCAGCCTCCGTTGCGCTGCCTCTCTCGCAGCATGTATCAACGGTCCCTACAGCAGCACCGCGTTTGCATGCGCACGAGCGCTCCCCGCTGTGAACTGCAATTGTTTTGCGTTAAAAGATCGTGTGAACACGCGTGTAATTTCAACACTACCACGGTGAGCGGGCACGGCGGCCAGGGAACTAACTCGATGATGATGGCGTGGATCAGTGAAGCCACGTGTAGCGTCCGCAGAAGGCGGCGGCACCGTGTCACCGTCCAGCCCAGCAACACCCACGCGTACCAAAGCAGATGCAGGAACAGGGCGCCGCGAGAACAGATGCCACAAGAATAGGACCGTTACCCCGCTTTGCTGTCCACTAGCTATAAATTATCCGCGGATCCGCCCCCCAGCGGATATCATAGCGTTTGTGCAGCAAGCATGTCCGAGATGGTTCGCTGCTTCCCCCCTGTGCCGCCAAGCGAGATCGCATCCGGCATCGTGGCCAATGGCTCTTCGCTGAAATCAGTTGCGAAGAGTATCTGGCGAGGCAGTGATGAATCCCCTTTTGAAGCGATGGCTATCGCTTGCCGACGTCACGCTCCTGCCCGCATTCATAATGTGGTTTATCTGGCGGCTGCAATTCACGGCGCGAGGGACCTGGGTGATATTCGTCGTGTGGCTGGTTGCGAGCTTTCTGCTGCATCGCGACACGGCGAAAACTCTTGGGTGGCGCGGCGACAATATTTGGCCTGCGACGAAGCAGGCTCTGGCCGTGTTCAGTCTAATGGCGGCGGGGCTCGTGATCATTGGCTTTTCGCTGGGTGCGTCGCGGCGTCTCCGGCCGATTTCAATTTCGTCGCTGGGGGGCTACTTCGCGTTTTGCGTGCTGCAGCAGGTGGCGCTCAATTCTCTGCTCCACAACCGGATGCTGGCGCTCGTACAGAATGAATGGGTGGCTGCAGCATTGACAGGAGTGATCTTTGCCGCATGTCATTGGCCGAATCCGGTGCTCGTGCCACTGACATTTGTTGGCGGAGTGGCAATGGCATGGATGTTTGGGCGCGTGCGAAACATCATTCCGCTTGCGGTTGGACAGGCCCTGCTGTCGATGCTTGTGGGATGGGCGTTTCCCATGGCCTGGCACCACCATATGCGCGTCGGGCCGGGATATTACGGATGGCGGTAATAAGCCGGGAGAGACTCCCGTATCGAGCAAAGGTATTCGGATGCACGCCGCTCCAAGCGGTCCTCGGGGACTACGCGTCAAGTAGGCAAACATTGATTCGCGCCACGCCTCGGGCAGATCGGGTCCGATAACTACTTCCGGGTAGACGACAATCCACCCGGAAACGCACGGTTCGGGGAAGGTCGTCCAGGCTGTGCCGCGCAAAAAATTCTGTCCAGCCTTCGTCTGGTGGAGCTAGTTTCGAGTTGGCCCGCGTCACCACCGACCATACGCAGCACGATGGAGGTAGCGCTGCAGATAGATACATAAGATCGCCACGCAAACAAGCACCGCGCCGCCGCCGACGAGCCACTCCGGCAGGTCGGGATACACAACTGCATCGAGAACATGCACCAGAAACGGTCCGCGCGCGGGTTCGATGCCAGCGCGAGCCTCAAGCCAGTTTTCAACCACGGTGAGCGGGCACGGCGGCCAGGGAACTAACTCGATGACGATGGCATAGATCAGTGAAGACACGTGTAGCGTCCGCAGAACGCGGCGGCACCGTGTCACTGTCCAGCCCAGCAGCACCCACGCGCACCAAATTAGGTGCAGGAACAGGACGGCTTCCGCGAGAAAAGATGCTGCAAAAATAGGACCGTTACCCCGCTTTGCTGTCCACCGACTACAGACTATCCGCTAATCCGCACCAAGGCAGTGGACACGAAAATGCGCTGCTACGGCGTTGGGAGAACGATGCATTGAAAACTGCGCCTGAGTATTGCATGCTGAGGTCTCACTTGTATGTTGCTCGGTCCGGAACCCACAGTGGAAATCCCACATTACGTAACATGAAAACTCTTTACGCCAAAAGCGCGGCGATGTCTGCTTGTGTATTCATCGGCTTCCTTTGCGGTTCGTGCTCGTCGCCCGTCGCCGGGACTGTTACTTCGGTCACAGTGACTCCGGCCACAGCGAGTGTCCCGGCGGGAATGACTCAGCAATTCAGCGCTGAGGTCGCAACCACCGGCAGTGACGTCAGCCAATTTGTCACCTGGCAAGTCACGGGTGACGGGACGATATCTCGATCCGGCCGATTTACTGCGGGCAGTTCTGCGGGCAGCGCAACCATTACGGCTGTCTCCAACGCCAACACTTCGGTTTGGGGAAGTGCCTCGGTAACCGTGACGCAATCCACCGCCTTCTCAGGGAAGCGGTCTGACGCACGGTTTCCGCCGATCTACGTGCCCTCGGGCGAGAACATATACAAACAATTTTGCGCTGCCTGTCACGGTGCCGATGCCAAGGGTCATGGCCCTACTGCATCCGTGCTCAAAATACCGCCACCGGATCTGACCACACTCGCCAGGCGTCATGGCGGACAATTCCCTGACACCTACGTTTCCAGCATTCTCCTTTTTGGCCCTGGCGTCGCCGCTCACGGCTCGACCGACATGCCCACGTGGGGAACTCTCTTCCTCTTCCTCAACGACAAACAAAACGACACTGCCGTGAAGCAGCGCGTCAAGAACCTCTGCGATTATCTGGCGTCGCTGCAGGAGAAGTAAGCATCCGTCAGGTGGCGCACCCTTTCTTATTTGCGGCCGGCCGCAAGTCCGTACCTAGCTTAAGAGCAGCGCCTCCAAATGCGACGGCCATCCCTTGACCGCCCAATGCAACCCCGAGGAGACCACAATTGTAGGTGCGTGAGTCCACCTGCGAAAGCACGATTCACGCCGCACGACTGAGAGAGACAACCAATTTCGTCGGGTCATGGCAAACGACAATGGAGCAACAACCCGCTTGCGCTCCGCCACGCACAGTGCCAGCCTGAAATGCGGCCGAATTGCGGCCGCGATCCTTCGCCATCGCGGCGTCATCTCACCCTTCAGCAGTGCCACTGCGCGCGAGGTATTCTGAACTCTTGGGATTCTAACCGAGGGAAATGAAGTCCTGACTGTCCAAAATAGGGATGCCCCACTCAGCCATGTCTGACCGCCAGTACCCATCGTTTAAATTCGCTGGGTGATTTTGCGAAACACGCCTTCGCAATCCGTGTCGGCTCTGAATAATTTCCGTCGAGGCCAGTGCGTGACGTCCGGAACCTTGTTCACGGCCTAGCCACTTCCAACAAATAATACCCCCCCCCAGCGTAACGCAATGGTATGCTCTGGACCTTCCGGGGACGTGCTTGGGGAATTTGGCAAGCGTGAGCCAGAAAGGACAACGCTCTCAACATGAATGGAATCACGGACGCAGACGCGGGTGTGCGGGACCGGTACACTCTGATTGAGGAAATGATCATTTGGATGTTGTTCAGCGTTGGAGTCTCACTGGCATACTTCGGATTGACTCTGCTGGTATGGTGGCTCATCCAGCGCAGTGCCTATTGGGTAGAATTGTTGAAAAGCGGTGGCCTCGT
Organism: uncultured Acidobacteriota bacterium; assembly: GCA_963715685.1. Taxonomy (GTDB): domain Bacteria; phylum Acidobacteriota; class Terriglobia; order Acidiferrales; family UBA7541; genus Palsa-295. The sequence continues at coordinate 341,979 of OY970264.1, forward strand.
GACCTACGCTTCCACTCTCGCGTCCAAGACCGCAGGCGAATACATGAAGATCGTCACGAGTAAGACTCTGATGACTCCATTTTGCGTTTTTGGGCTCATCTGTATCGTTTTATCAACGGCCGGGGTCTACGGCGCGCTCTTGAGCCTTGGCACTGGCGCTTCGCAGCAGCCGAATGTCAACGCCGTCATCTCACCCGCTCGCCTCGCGCAGTTTTCGTGGATCATTGCCGCAGTGGCTCTGGCCTACGGTTTCAGTTTCACTCTCTACGCGAAGAGCAGAGGAAAACGATCATGAGGTCAGCGATCTTATGGGCCATCATCGTCGGAATCGCGGGAACCCTTGTGTCGGTACTGGCAGCATTATTCGAAACCGTCGTCTCTAATAGAGACACACGGCGTCGCATTCATATCGTTCCTAGCGATGAAACTATCGCGCGCCCGAGCGACATTCACATATACATTGACAGAACCTACTGAAACTAAGCAGCTTAAACAGACTCCTCAACACCAACAAAGAGCTTGACATTCCCTACTTAAATGAGTAATATTTGAGTATGGCTTCAGCTTAAACTGATACCAAATACAGAGTCTAACGACTCACAAAGGAGAAACCTCATGCCGAAACTTACCCAAACTTTCTTAACGATCTGGAGGTGCCTACGTGCCAAACCCAGAAGTGAAGGTGGTGGTCAAGCTTGAGGTTGAACAACAAGTCGATTCGTACTCGTCTATATTCATCTGTGGACAGTGGACCATCCTCGGTCCTGTGGTTCACCGGTCCATCCGGGAAAGCGTGTTTGACGACCCTGAATCGGTTACTGAGGTTCATGGGGGAAGTCGGACAAATCCGTAACGTCGCCGCGCTTCCAACTGGGCAACAATCGACTCAAAGCAAGCAGCGCCCGCACTCACCCGAGCTGCTCGAAATCCTTCCCGACTCTTTAGTTGGAAGGTTCACTGGAGAATCAATTTATGTCTGAAAAGTATCGCGTACAATTTGATTTCACACCCGAGGCCTTTGAAGAGTTGGAACGGCTGAAGGCGTCCGTTGGCGCTTCTAGTCGGGCGGAAGTGGTCCGGTACTCCTTACGTATCCTGCAGTGGGCGGTCGATGAGGTGCACTCCGGAGCGGAGATCCTAGTTCGAAGGGGAGGGGAAACTGAAAAAGTCGTGTTTCCCTTCCTGACTCCGGTAAAAGCCCGAGCCGCACAGGCTTCTCTCGCTTTGCCTCGTCGCTAAAAAGCGAAGTGGGATGGCAGGTGGTGATTTCCTTACGCCGACGCCTTCCTCGCCAAACGCGCCCGTGGATTCGGTGAGACTCTTACCTATTGTGCAACACTTCTAATTGCACCGTTGATAACCCCCTCGGCAATGGCAGAAGGTTGCGTCTCACGTTTCAATTCGGATGCGCCAAACAAACTGATCTGCCGGAAACATCCGAGAATGGGCACTGCTTGTCAAATTAATGAGCTGGATACGGCCTCACTAAAGGCCTCGATCCAACCCGTAGTCTCCGAGGCACAAATAGTCCACACAACAACCTGCTTGCGCTCCACGTCGCATCGTGCCAGCCTGAAATGCGGCCGAATTGTGCCGCGAGGAATCGCGGAGGTTCGGATTCGAACCTTGGGAAAAGGAGACGACTGAGATGTCAGGCTGCGCGCCAGAGCTCGTGAGCGTTCGCTACATAGATGCGCGCATTTCTGCCCGACAATGCGTGTCGGACAGAAACACATGTAACTTGCTGAAAACGCTCGATCGCGTGTCGCTCTGCCCGACAATGAAATCCGGCCTCCCGATTTGTCGGCTAGCCCCGAAACCGGCTCGCGCACCGCGCCCGAACGATGTAATATTCACCGTCTGCGCACGCACACCGTCCAAGGAGCCGACCTCATGAGCGCGACCTCGTCAGCTGGGCCATCCGCCTCCACGATCGCTGCCGTCAAAGAAAAAGCGCGGCGCTTGAGCATTCTCTCGATGATGTCGACCACCGCGGCGGGCTCGGGCCACCCAACATCTTGTATGTCGGCCGCCGAATTGATGGCCGGCGTCTTCTTCTACGCCATGAAGTTCGATGCGAAAAATCCCAACGGCCCGGACACCGATCGTTTCGTTCTCTCGAAGGGCCACGCCGCTCCCGTGCTCTACGCCGCGCTCGCTGAGGCAGGCGTGTTTCCCGCATCGCGCACGATGACGCTGCGCGAATTTTCGAGCGAGCTCGAAGGCCATCCCACGCCGCGCATTCACGGCGTCGATGCCGCGACGGGATCGCTTGGGCAGGGAATGTCCGTGGCAGCGGGACTCGCGATCGGCGCACGTCTCGATAAGAGTCCGACGCGTGTGTACGTCTTGCTCGGCGATGGCGAAATGGCGGAAGGCCAGATCTGGGAAGCTGCCGCGTTCGCGGGCTATTACAAGCTCGACAATCTGACGGTGATCGCGGACGTGAACGCGCTCGGCCAGAGCCAGCCCACCATGTATCAGCACGACATGGAAACGTACCGCGCCAAATTCGCCGCGGAAGGATTTGCGGCCGAAGTGATCGATGGCCACGACGTCAGTGCAGTTCTCGGCGCTCTCGACCGCGCCAAAGCCACGAAGGGCCGCCCGCAAGTCATCGTTGCCCGCACCGTGAAGGGTCACGGATTCAGTCAGGTCGCCGGAAAAGAGAACTGGCACGGCAAGCCGTTTCCAAAAGATATGCTCGCGCAGGCGATTCAGGAACTCGGCGGCCCGATCGAAGTTCCTCCCGATCCGGGAAAATCCTACGAGAGGAAATCGCTCCCGAAGCCTCCGGATTTCCCTGCACCCGCCGCGCCGGATTACGAAGCCGGCAAGCCGGTCGCGACTCGCGAAGCCTATGGCTTTGCACTGAAAAAACTCGGCGCCGTGAATCCGAGTGTTGTCGCGGCTTCGGGAGACGTGAAAAATTCCACGTTTTCGGACATGTTCGGCAACGCGTTTCCCGATCATTTCTATCAAGGTTTTATCGCCGAGCAGAATCTGGTGAGCCTCGGCGTTGGGCTCGCGGCGCGCGGCAAGGTTCCTTTCCTCGACACATTCGCCTGCTTCCTTTCGCGCGCGTACGATAATGTCCGCATGGCCGCCATCAGCCGCAGCAATATCAATCTCTGCGGCTCTCACTGCGGCGTTTCGATCGGCGAAGATGGGCCGTCGCAAATGGCGCTCGAGGATCTTGCGATGTTTCGCGCCATCCATGGCTCGGCAGTTTTCTATCCGAGCGATGCCGTGTCCACCGAGCGGCTGGTCGAAACGATGGCGAGGCGCAGCGGCATCAACTACCTGCGCACGTCACGCCCGAAGACTGCGATCCTCTATTCGAAGGATGAAAAGTTCCCGGTTCCCGGCTTCAAGGTTCCCAGGCAGAGCGCGCAGGACCGCGTCACAGTAATCGGCGCGGGCATCACGGTGCACGAAGCATTGAAGGCGGCCGATGAATTGAAAGCGCAGGGGACGGCCGTTCGCGTAATCGATCTCTACTGCGTGAAACCGATCGATGGCAAGGCTCTTGCCGAGCAGATCAACGCCACCGGCGGACGTCTCGTGACCGTCGAGGATCATTGGTCCGAAGGCGGCGTCGGCGAAGCCGTGCTTGGCGCTCTCGCACAAGCGGGCGTCGCGCCGTCGAAGTACCGTATGCTCGCCGTCAGGGATATGCCCCATTCCGGGAAGCCGGATGAGTTGGTGGACGCGTTCGGAATTTCAGCGCGGCACATCGCTGCGGCGGTCCGTGAAATTGCTTCGTAGCTCCCGCTGTCTACAGGATTCGATGAATGGCTGCTGAAAAAATGGTGATGGTGGGCGTGCTCCCGGAAGCTGTCGTGATCGATCCCGGCGAGCAAGTGACCTGGTTTTCAAACGCGGGGAACCTGAAAATCGAATTCGATCCGCAGCGCTCGCCATTTGGGTCCAACGTGTTTCAAGCCCCTCCCGGCGTGCGTCTTTCGAGCGGCGCCGCGCGCCCCGGCCTGAATCCGGGCTCATACAAGTATCGCCTCTCGCTCAACGATGTGGTGGTAGCGCACTGCGAAGTCGTCCTCCGCGGGAAGTAGCTCCCGAGTCGGATTAACGCGTCAACCACATTTGTAAGTTGCTGGGAAGGTGAATCGAGTAGTCGCGTTTTCAGTCGCCGGCCATCGCCGTGCGGTCGACCGGGCGTTCCTGTGCGACCGAGTCTGCGAGGACGCGCCGCACCGGCGCCAACATCGACGCAGGCACCGGGCGCTCGCGGGGAACGCCCAACTCGGCAATCTTGCGCGGGAATTCCCGGCGCCGGTCGAGCCACAGACCGAATTCCTGCAATAGATCCCCGGCGAGCTTGGGATCGTCGGTGCGCTCCACACCCCAGAAGCGGAGGCGGTCTTCGTTCTTCTGCAACAGTTGGAGCGATTCCTCGAGTTTTTTCATCGCCGCGTTAAAGGACGAAGCAAGAAAATAGACCGGTAGCGTCCAACGGCCGCGGGAATCGTTGCTGACCTGGGCAGAACTGTCCTCGTCTGTTGCCAGGCCGCCAAGCGTGAACAGGGCCCTCACCCGCACGTTGTACTTACCATTCTGATTTCGTTCGATGGCGCAGAGATATTCGTTGGTGCTGGCCCCATTTTTCGCTGACATGATATTCCTCGGCTTGCTTCTCCCGGAAACCGCGCCGGACGCCCCACGATGGGACGACCGCCGTGGGTTCTCCGCTTCGGGAAGAAGTACTTCGAGCGTGCCTGCCTCGGATCGTTTCGTTGGCATAGAATTGCTCCTCAGGGAGAATCGGTCCAAGAACCGTGCTGCCAGAGTCCCTCAGGCTGGGGAGGCTCCCGCCTGCAGTTAGGTCCCGCTGGCGACGGGACAGGCCCTGCGGATAGCCACATTCTAGCGAAGCGCTGGATGCGGAGCAAGGGATCACACTCTAAAATATAAGCTCTTTATTTATTGATACTTACGGAGGAAGTCGCGGTTAAATTCCTCTTAGCTGGAGCGGCTGATGCGGTCCAGCACTTCATTATTGATGGTGAGTTTGCCTTCGCTCTTCAGGCGATCCTCGAGGGCTTTATGGAATGCCTCGAACGCCGCGCTCTGCTTAGTCTGCAGCAATTGTTGCCGGAGGTCTTCCTGCTGGGTGGCAATATCGGCAGGGTTGATGCTGTCATGGGACGCGACACGGAAGACGACCCAATTTTCGCCGATTTGGGTCGGCTGGCTGACTTGCCCAATATTCATATTGAACGCGGCCCCGACCTGCCGGCCGGTGCCGACGTCTGGAATCGAGCCGGATCGCGCGAACGAATCGGAGTTTTTCACCGTGATCTCGAGCGACTTCGCCACCTTAGCGAAATCCTCACCGGCTTGAGCGCGCTTGGCGAGATCGCCGGCGCGCGTGCGCGCAAGATCCAAGGACTTCTCATGCTGGTAGTCGGCCAGGATACGATCGCGGACCTCGGCGAGGGTAGCCTGGTGAGCGGGAAAAACCTCCTTCACCATGACGATCACGAAACCGCCATCGACCTGGATCGGCTGGCTGAGTTCGCCTGGATGGAGCGCAAAGAGATCCTGATGCAGCTCGGGCGAATTGCCCAATGGCAAGATCATGTCGGTGACGCCGACGGGAGCTGTCTCACCCAAATCCAAGTGGAATTTTTTCGCTAGGTCATCGAGTGATTGCCGGTCGGACTGCCGGACCGCGGAGGCCATCTGGCTCGAGATGTCGTTCGCCTCGGCGCTGACCTTTTGATCGAGCACGGGCTGAAGGATGGAATCACGAACTTCCTCGAAGCTTTTGGTGTGGGCGGTTTCGTGATCGAGGACTTTGATGATGTGAAAGCCGTACTGAGTTTTCACGAGGTCCGAAATCGAGCCCTTCGGCAGGCTGAAGGCAGCCTGCTGGAACTCCGGCACGGTTTGGCCTTCGACGATCCAATCGAGGTCGCCGCCCTTCGGTTTGGTGGCATCATCCTCGGAGTATTTCTTGGCGAGGTCTTCGAAATTGGCGCCATGCCGTGCCTGTTTCAGGACGTCTTCGGCCTTCTGCCGGATTTCGGCGACCTCGGCGTCCGTCTTGCCAATCGTCTTGAACAGAATGTGCTCGACGTGAACCCGGTTCTCGACTTTGTAATCGTCGATGTGCGAATTGTAATAGGCGCGAAGCGTGTCATCGCTGACCAGGGCGCCGGCGCGAAGCTTGGCAAGATCGAGTAGCGCGTAGCGAGCGGAACGCTTCTCGGGTACCTGGTAGCGCGCCGAATTCTTGGCAAACCAGGCCGAAAGGTCGGCATCGGAGGGATGGATCGACGCGGCCAGATCAGCAGGCTTGATCAACGCAAAATCGATCTTCACTTTCTCGTTTCGCAACTGAAATTCCTGCGCGATTTCGAGCGGGCTCACCGTGATGCCGTCCGTCACGAGCTCCTTGAATTTGTCCTGAAGCATCTGGTCGCGGAGAAGTGTCTCGAACTGATCCACGTCCATTCCCGTGCGCGTCTGCACTTCATCGGCGTAGCGATCTTTCAGCCAGGTGTTGCCCGACCAGGCTGTCGGCAAAACTTCCTTGATGCGCTCGGTCTCTTCCTCGGGAGTGACGCGGATTCCCAGGCGGTCCGCTTCATATTCAAGTGCGCGCTGGAAAACCATTTGATCGAGAATCTGCTTGGCGTAGGCGGCTCGCAGCATCGGAGGGATCGCTTGATTGCGCGTCGCCTGGTTGAACTGCTGCTGGAAATCCAGCACGGTGATGCTCTGCCCGGCGATGGTGGCCACGGCATCGGGGCTGGTCGCGCCTGTCGTACCGCTCATCAAGCCTGGAATGAGATACGTCAGCATACTGGCGCAGATCAGACCCAGAAATACGGTCATGGTGATCTTGATCCAGCGGTTCCGAGGCAAATCGCGCTGCTGAATGCTTTTCAACATATCGTCGGTGCGGCCTTTCCCTGCTCGACAAACACTCAATTATAGAGGAGATTCGCCGGACGGCTCAATTAGATTCCTGGCGGGCCGAAAAATCAAGGCGGGGCAGCGGGGGTTACGTTCGCATGCGTGCTCGTGGCGCCAGACGCAGTTTCAGTCGTGCGCTGGCGCCGACTCGGAAAGTACCTTTCGGATTTCATCCGCTTGGGGGAAATTCGGGCTGATCTGAAGCGTGGATTCGAACTGCTTCTTTGCCATCGCGTAGTTGTTTGCCTTCTCGTATGCCATGCCGAGGTGGTAGTGGTACGTTGGGTTCTTCTGGTCCGCACTCACGGCATCTTGCAGGGTATCAATCGCGGATGCGTACGCGCCCTGATGGTAGTAAGCCCAGCCGAGTGTGTCGGCCGAGTTGGGAGAATCGGGCATTCCGCGTCGGGCCGTCTGAGCGAGTGAAAGAGCGACGTTGACGTTGCCGTCGTGCTCCAGCATTAGATAAGCCAGATTATTGGCCGCAGCGGGATAATCCGGCTGGATTTGAAGCGCTTTCTGATACAGATCCTGCGCCTTTTGCCATTCTCCGCGGGCCTCCAAGAGGCTGCCGAGCCGAACGTACAGCCGGACATCCTTGGGATTATCCTGAAGCGCGCGCTCGTAATTCCCGATCGCCTGATCGACCGATCCGTGCGCCGATTCCGTAGTCGCGAGAAACAAGAAGGCTGTTACATTGTTCTTATCGAGATCGATCGCTTTCTCGAACGCTTCTTCCGCCTTGCCTGGATTCTGAACGCGGAGTTCAGCCTGCCCGAGCAGCAGGTAGAAATTGCTGTTGTTTGGAACTTTCGCGATTTGGGCCTGAATGCGCTGGACCGCTTGCGCCGGCTGCTTGCGAGCCAGGTCGATGTTGACGAGTCCCGCTAGCGCATCCGACGCAGACGGGTTGAGTGCCAGCGCCTGCGCGTAGAGTTTCACAGCTTCGTCAGGCTGATTTTGCAGCGCGCGCAACTCGCCCATGCGCGTGTAAGGCGCCGGATCTTGCGGTGCGACGTCGATGGCCTTTTTCAGATCTGCTTCCGCTCCCGCCTTGTCTCCATTCGTGTAGAGCGCCCTAGCGTGGAAGATGTAACCTTCAGACGATTTTGGCTCAAGCTTCATCAGTTGTTCGCCACTACTGGCCAGCAGGGCTGCGTCGCCCTTGCGCACGGCGAGCGCCGCGAGTGCGCGTTGCGGCTCCTTCATATTGGGGCGGAGGCGCGCTGCCTGCTGCCACTCGGATTGAGCCTGGCCGAAATTCGACACGCCCGCATAAGCCACTCCGAGTTGATAGTGGGCCATCGCATTGTTGGGCGCATTCTTGGCCGCCGTGGCAAGAACCGGGACTGCGTCGCTCTGCTTGCCCTGACGGATCAGAATGTCGCCGCGCGCGATGAGCGCGTCGGGATCGGAAGGGGAATCCTTCAGGATGGCGTCATTCAGCTTGGTTGCATCGTCCAGGCGATTCTGCTGAAGCAGGATTTCGACGCAGGCCTTCGTCACGAGCTGATCCGCCGGATGCTGTGTGTGTAGCGAGGTGAACTCCGCGTATGCCTTGTCCAATTCTCCCTGGGCCAAATAGAATTCTCCAAGCATGCGGTAGCCGGTCGGATTATCCCTAAAGGTGGTGCTGGCGTCCCGCAAGGTCTGTTCGGCCATGTCTTTTTGACCTTGCGCCAGAAATAGACGGGCAAGGGCGGCCGGCGGCGCGGGATCCTTCGGAGCGAGCGTGATGGCAGCTTGAAACTGCGCTTGTGCATCAGCCCAACGACTCTGACGCGCCAAGAAAGTTCCGAATGAGAGAAGAGCCGACACTGACTTCGGATCCACAGAAATCGCTTTTTGATAATTCTGTTCTGCCCCGGCAACGTCTTTGTTCTTTTCCTGGAGTTCCGCGAGAAACAGGTAGGATGCCGATCGATTCGGATCCATCTGAATAGCTTGTTGCGCTTCGACGATTGCTTGGGGGGATTGTCCGAGGGCATCATCGGCGCTCGAGAGGAGCACCTGAGCTCGCGCGTTCTGAGGGTCCCCGGCCAGGATGGTTTCAGCCCGGCTTCGCGCGTCCAAAAAGCGGTGGCCGGCAAGAAGGAGATCGCCGAGGGCCAATTGCGCATCCCAATTGGTGGGTTCGAGCTCCACGGTTTTCGTCAATTCTTGATAAGCATGCGGCCAATCTCCTTCCTTCAATAGAGACTGTGCCAGTCCGAAATGCGCGTCGCCGAAGTTCGGATCGATCTGAATCGCATTCTCGTATTCGATCACTGCCTCGCGGTACTTGGCTTGCTGAAAGTACGAATTGCCCTTGTCCGCGTACTTCTTTTTGCGGACCTGTGGGTTCAGCGAACACCCGGCCAGCAAACACACACCAACCGCTAAGGCAAACCAGAGAGGGTGTTTCCCGCGAAGAGTCATCTCGCTCCTTGCAAGCCGACCGGCTGGACATGGCTCACAGCCGTACTACGACGAATACCAACATGCAATCGAGCGCCCGGTCCGGGGCCGATGCACAAGAACAGTTCGATTTCAGCTAAGGTTCTGACACTAAATAGGTTACGTGACGTCTGATAAGGCCCAGACCAAGAGTCTGAAACTCTTCAGGGGCGAGGCTCTGGGCGATGTCAAAGCCCTACAGTGGAAGTAAAGTTCCACATCTGGGTTATTGTATGTCCCTAATTCCCGGCGTTACGGACGCAAACGTTTTGTAAGCAGCGTAATTCGAAGAAGCTAGGAGAACAGCGCATTGTCTTTGTTTTGAGAGGAAAAGGGGCAAGTGTTTTGCCCATAGGTGGAAGCTGCGTGGGACTTTCTTAAAGAACGACTCATGGGGCAGAATTCGAGAGACTTTTTGTAACTCACTGAAAATAAAAGCGCTACATGGCATTCGAGGCTGTTTTCGGTGTATGAGGGTGCTGGCATCCGCATTGCAAACTCAATTCGCGGGGCGAGGGGCGAGATCGTCGCCAAAGCTCGGAGCGTCGGCTGGCAAGGCACACAATCGCATGACGACTGACAAAACGGGCGGAGTATTGATCCAAGAGGACGCGAGCTGGATCGGAGGGGCCAGCCCGGCCATTCAAACCCTGGAGGGCGTGATTGCTGAAATCGCGCCAACGAACATCCCGGTGCTGCTTGTCGGCGAGAGCGGCACGGGCAAGGAGATGTTCGCGAATCGAATTCACCGACTATCGCAACATTCGGAACGGCCGCTGACGAGGATCGCCTGTGCGTCGATGAATCCTACAGCACTCTCTGCAGAGCTGGGGTCGGATAACAACCGCGGAACCGACGGGAGGGCGAGCAGCCACGGCACGGTGTTTTTCGACGAGATCGGCGAGCTCGACGCCGCGTGCCAGCGCAACCTTCTCTGCGCGCTGCCGGACGGGGACGCGGGATCGCGCAGGGGATCGCTCACGGCGCGAATCGTTTCGACGACGAGCCGGAATCTGGATGAAGAGATGCGCGCGGGCCGGTTTCGCAGCGAACTGTATTACCGGATTAACGGCGTCTGCTTGAGGCTGCCTCCACTGCGGGATCGCAAGGAAGATATTTCGCTTCTCGCCGAATTCCTGCTCGCGAAGCATGCGGCGCAATTCGGACGTCCGCGCCGTTCGTTGAGTCCGCAGACGCTACAGGCGTTTCTGGACTATTCGTGGCCGGGGAATATTCGCGAGCTTGAAAACGTGGTGAAGAAAATCGTGGCGCTTGACGACGAAGCTTTGGCGATTGCGGAGCTCAGTATTCCGGCCTCGCAAAAGAAAGTCACGCAGCCGATGCCCGTGCAAGGCTCTTCTCTGAAGGCTGCGGCCCGGGCGGCATCACGCGAGGCCGAGAGGGAACTGATCATCAAAGCGCTGACCCGAACACGTTGGAATCGGAAGCGCGCCGCGCGGGAGTTGCAGATCAGCTACAAGTCGCTGCTGTACAAGCTGAAGCAGATTGGGTTCGAGGAAACGGAAATCAGATAGGGGAGCCGGAGAGACTGATGTCGAAACAAAGCCGTTTGTCGGTGATTCTTTTGCTCGTAGCGCTGGTCACACCCGCGTGGGCCCAGACGACAGCCTATGAACCGATTCCGTGGAATGCAGCGACGTCCAATGGCGGCGCCGCACAAAAGCCCGCGGCGCAGGATCCGAACTACGTGATCGGCGCGCAAGACGTGCTCGACATCAGCGTGTGGAAGGAAGCCGAATTGACGCGCACCGTACCGGTGCGTCCCGATGGAAAGATTTCGCTGCCTCTGCTAAACGACGTGCAGGCGGCGGGATTGACACCGACGCAACTGGCCGAGCACCTGACGAACGATCTGAAGAAATTCGTCACCGATCCGCAGGTGACGGTGATTGTGTCTCAGATCAATAGCCAGCGCATTTACATTCTTGGTGAAGTCAACCGCGCAGGCGCTTATCCGCTGCTGCCGCAGATGACAATTTTACAAGGACTTTCGAGCGCAGGTGGTTTTACGCAATTCGCGAACCTAAAGAAGATTTACATGTTCCGGATGGAGAACGGGAAGCAAGTGAAGTATCCGTTCAACTACAAAGACGTGATTGATGGGAAACGATCGGACGAGAACGTGACGCTGAAAGCCGGCGACACGATCGTGGTGCCCTGATGAAAGCGCTGCGAAACATTTGTTGGGCCACCCTCTGCGTCGTCGCGTTGGGAGTAGTCCCAGTCCAGGCGCAGCAGCAAAGCCAAAATCAGCAACAGTCTTCGGACCAGGCTGCTGCGCCGATTCCAGCATACCGTTCACCGCTCGCCTCGGCAGCGGACAACGGCGATTCCGACAGCGCGAACGATAATTCAGATCAGCTCGCTCCGGACAATCGCTCGCTGGCGGGGGCCCAGAATCTTTCACTGGGTGAACCCACGACGCGCAGTTATTGGCAGCCGCATTTCGATCTTTCTGCATCCGCCGATTCGAATCCGCTAGAAGCTACGAACGAGACCAGCTGGGGCGCATGGACGTCCGTGTCGGGCGGAGTAGACGTGCATCGAATCTCCGGCAATTCCAACATGACGCTTAGTTACACGTCCAGTGGAATGCTGTCGTCCGAGAGCAACGTACCGAACGGAATCGTGCAGGGGTTGAGCTTTGCCGACAAGTTTTCGTTTCGTCGTGCGGCGATCTCTTTCTTCGATCAACTCAACTATCTGCCGGAATCCGCTCTCGGATTCGGCGGTCTCGGTGGCGCTGCCGGAAATGGTCCGACCGGACTGGGTGCGGGCTTCGCTCAAGGCCAATCCCTTTTGGTGGGACGAGGTCAAAATCTCGGGAACTCGTTCGTGACGCAGGTTGATACCTATCTGACGCCCCGCACCTCGCTCACTTTTGTTGGCGGCTATTCTCTGTTGCACTACTTCGACAGCGATCTCTTCAACTATGGCGATGTGAGTTTCCGTGGTGGCTACAACTACGAGGCGACTCGGAAGGACACGATCGCCGTACTGTATACCTTCTCTGGATTCCGCTTTAGCAACGCAGACCAATCGATTAGCACTCATACGGTGCAGGCTTCGTATGGCCGACGGGTCACTGGCAGGCTCGCCTTTCAGATCGCAGCCGGGCCACAGGTCGTGTTCTCCCGTATGCCCATTACTGGCGGTGGAGGGGCCTCGGGCGGCGGAGGAGATACAGGGTCCACAGCGAGTTCAGTGACGCAAGTCTTTTGGTCGCTGAACACGTCGCTCCTTTGGCAGGCGCAGCGGAACATGTTTGGGCTCACCTACAGTCACGGAGCAGGCGGTGGTTCGGGCGTGTTGGCGGGTGCGCTTACAGATGTCGTCACGGGATCGATGACACGACAAGTCTCGCGGACGTTTTCGAGCGGCATCCAAGGGGGGTATACCCGAAATCAGGGATTGACCCTCGGCACCTTGACTCCGTTCAATCAGAAGTATGATTACTGGTTCGCAGGCGGCAGCCTTACGCATCCGTTGGGACGGACGCTGGGAGTGACTCTGACGTATCAGTTGCAGTATCAAGATTCGAATGCGGCGTTCTGCATCGCAGCAACGTGCGGAACCAGTGTGATACGCAATGTGATCTCTTTAGGAGTGGGCTGGCACGAGCGGCCGCTCCTTTTTTAATACGTGCGCAAGCGGCACCCGGCAGGAGAATAGATGGCAATCGACCAAAACGTTCAGCGTGAGTTAACGCCTGCAGACTACATCGCGATGTTTCGCCGGCGATGGGTTCTCATTGTAACGCTCACTCTCATCGGCCCTCCGTTGGCGTACGGGATCTCGCGAGTCATTCCCAGTCAATACAAATCGCAAACTTTGGTGCTGGTTGAGCCGCCCAGCGTGTCAACAACGATCGTACCGCAAGTGGATACCATCAGCGTTAATGAGCGGCTAGCCAGCATGCAACAGCAAATACTCAGCCGCACGCGCCTCGAGCCGATCATTCACCAATTCGGATTGTATCCGGGAGAGATCTATAAGAGATCCATGGATGAGCTAGTCGCCCGATTACAGAAGGCGATCGAAGTGACCCCCGTGCAGCCGATGGCCGAAACGCAGCGGCGGGATTTGCCGGGGTTCTTCGTCAGCGTGACTTTGGACGATCCCCACACGGCACAAGGCGTGTGCACGGCCATCACGTCCATGTTCATCGAGGAGAGTATCGGCATTCAAGAACAGCATTCGAAACAAACAACTGAGTTCTTGTCTCAGCAGCTAGCCGAAGCGAAAACAGATTTGGACGCGCAGGATGCCAAGCTTGCGGCTTTTAAAAGCCGCTATATTGGTTCGCTTCCGGACGACGAGCAAACGAACCTGAACCTTCTAACCGGACTGACTTCACAACTCGACGCGGCAAACCAGGCCCTCGCTCGCGCCCAGCAGGACAAGACGTTCGCCGAATCCATGCTGACGCAGCAAGTCGCAGCTTGGCAAGCGGCTCAGAGCGGCCACAACCCGGATACGCTCGAACAGCAACTCTCGGCTTTGGAGACGCAACTCGCAAGTCTACAAGCAAGGTACACGGACGATTACCCGGACGTAATCAAGGCAAAGGCCGATATCGCAGCACTGCAAAAGAAGATTGCAGAAAGCGAAGATCCGAAAGGAACGTCTGATCCGAATAAGACCTCGAAGGCTGTCGTCGAGCCTGCACAAATCACACAGTGGCGGGCACAAGTCCATACGGCCGACCAACTGATTTCGGAGAAAACCCGGGAACAGGAACAAATCAAACAGCAGATCAAACTTTATCAAGAGCGCGTTCAGGCGAGCCCGGTTGTGGAGGAGCAGTATAAGGAATTGACGCGAGGCTATCAAACGGCTCTAGACTCCTATAATGATCTATTAAAGAAGCGGGATGCGTCTGCAATGTCGCACGATCTGGACCAACAACAGCGAGGAGAGCAATTCCGAGTGTTGGATCCCGCCAACTTGCCCGACAGGCCTACGTTTCCGAATCGCAAGCTCTTCGCGTTGGGCGGGCTGGCCAGCGGACTCGGTTTGGGCCTCGGCCTTGCTTTTCTGCTCGAGCTTAAAGATACGTCGCTGAAGTCTGAGCGAGATGTCGAATTGGCTCTGCGACTACCTGTGCTCGCAATGATTCCGGCGATCGATCCTGTGCTGAGCAAGAAGTCGAGCAAGTCAACGTTGATGCGCCCGGCGGATTCTAACTTGAGTCTGGGCGCAGGAGCCTAAGAAAAAACATGTATCAGAGATTCTTTGGGCTGCGAGAAAGCCCGTTCAACGTCAACCCGGACCCGCGATATCTCTACCTGACGCGGCACATTCAAGAAGCGCTCGCGGGACTGACGTACGGCATTCAGAACCGCAAGGGCTTCATTCTGTTGACGGGCGAAGTGGGTACTGGCAAGACCACGCTGCTAAACCGGCTGCTCGATTGGCTGCGCGGGCAGAAGGTGGCGACGGCCTACATCTTCAACTCGCAATTGGAGGTCAACCATCTTTTCGATTTCATGATGGCGGACTTCGATATTCCCTACGAATCGCGTGAGAAGAGCCAGGTGTTGCTGCGGCTCAACCAGTGGCTCCTGGAGCGCTATCGCGCGGGGGAAACTGCGGTGCTGATCGTCGACGAAGCGCAGAATCTTTCGCCCGAAGTGCTCGAAGAGATTCGACTCCTGACCAACCTGGAGACAGCCACGGAAAAGCTTCTGCAAATCGTGCTGACCGGCCAGCCGGAACTCGAAGAAAAGCTAAAACTCCCGCAGTTGCGCCAACTTCGGCAGCGAATCACGTTGCGCTGCCGCACGGCCGCGCTTTCGCTGGAAGAAACTTTCGGTTACATCGCTGAGCGCTTGCGGATTGCGGGCGCCAACGGCGAGCCTATTTTTTCCAAGGAAGCCATTCAAACGGTGCACATGTATTCGCGGGGGATTCCCCGCGTGATAAACCTGCTATGCGAGCACTCGATGATCAATGCGTACGTCGACAGCTTGAGGCCGGTACCTGCTCATCTGGTGGAGGAGGTGGCGCGGGAATTTCAGCTCGATGAAGTCGCGCCCGTGGCATCGATGGGCTCTGTCCCTGGAGCGGCACAATCTGCCGACACCCAAGCTCTGCTTGAGAACTTGGATGAGCTACTCGGACGCTTGCGTCACATCAATGCGGTACCGTCGCGCGAAAGGAAATCATGAGTCGTATCCACGAAGCGCTCAAGAAGGCCCAACAAGAGAGGGCAACCGTCCAGGCGACGGAAGTCGCCCCGCCACCGCAGGGCGCGGCTCCTACCGCTAGCGATTGGAAGAGTAGCGCGTCGGTGGCTGCGGTGGTTGACGCAGCTTCCGCGACCGCATCCGCCGGTACGCCGGCGTCCGACTACCTGCGGTTCGATGATCTCCGCACGCGCTGCGCGCACCCGGAATGGCATTTCGATCCGAACGTGAACGTCTTCTTCAATCCGGGGCTGAGCACGCATGGCGCGGAGCAATTTCGAACTTTGCGCTCTCGCTTGTATCAGCTCCGCGGCGATCAGCCGGTTCGAACTCTGTTGGTCACGAGTTCGATTCCCGGAGAAGGTAAAACATTCGTGACGGTGAACCTAGCGCAGGCAATCGTTCGCCAACCGGATCGCCGCGCCCTGATCATCGATGCGGACCTACGGTGTGCAAGGGTTCACACGCTTCTCGGCGCTCCCGCCGCTCCCGGACTCACCGACTATTTGCGCGGCGAAGCCGATGAGATGGCCGTTATCCAGCACGGCCCTGAAGGGAATCTCTGTTTTATTCCTGGCGGAAACGAGGTGACCAATCCGAGCGAGTTACTCTCCAACGGGCGGCTGAAAAAGCTGCTCGATCGAGTTACACCTGTCTTCGATTGGGTCATAGTTGATTCGCCGCCGTGTCTCCCGGTAGCGGACGCCAGCATTTTGGCAGACATCTGTCAGGGAGTTCTCCTTGTTGTGAAGGCCGGATCGACGCCTTCCGCGGTAGCTCAGAGAGCCTATCAAGAGTTGCAGGGTCGGAATATCGTTGGAGTCGTGCTCAATGCTGTGGGTGAAGCTCACATGTATAGCTCGCAGTATTACCGCGCCTACCGCTATGGCTACGGCAATGGCGAATCGAAGGGCGTGCGTAAGTAAATTCGGTCAGCGTTGAACTTGCTTTCCCCCAATTGAAAACCTCAGTTTTTTTGAACGTGTGAGCCAGCGCGGGTGTTTCTCAAGGGACCCGGTTTCTCGTGACACAATCTCAGAGTGAGAAGCATTCGGAAGAGGTTGTCCAAACTCTCATCCGGTTCGCACGTTACCTCGCAACGATTCAAGACTCATGCCTCGAGTGACGCAGAGCGCCATCGTTCTGTAACACCTTATAAACATGGCAGATAGCCGGTGTTAACCGAGAAGTTGAGGCTAACAGGTAGGAGCCAATTTCTTACGGAAACATCTTGGCAAATGGTGGCAAGAGTTTTCACTAAAGTCGACGCAATCGGCTTCCACATATTGTCTTCCAATTTGGACGGGTAGCCATCGGTAGAGATAAGGCATGTCTATTCAATAATTTAGGAAGGTTCTATGGGAACTGGGCTCTTCCTGGAGTCTGGCACGCTATTTGCGACATGCTTAATGCCTGAGGGTAGTGTTTGTGGCGGTAGCCTAGATGGATGGCAAGAGAGCGGTTACTGAACCGAGAGTTAGGAGATCCGCTTACCCACTATGAGCCTCGAAACCGAATCGCAGAGATGGTTCGCGCTGCAGGTCAGGACTCGCTGGGAGAGTTCCACATCTGTTCTGCTGTCCGGGAAGGGTTACCAGACTATTCTTCCCACCTTTAAGACAAAGAAACGTTGGAACGGGAGAGTCAGAGAGACAAACGCCCCTTTGTTCCCTGGCTACGTGTTTTGCCAATTCGACGCCCAGAAGCGCCTGCCAATTCTTGTGACGCCAGGTGTGCTCGCAGTGGTGGGCCGTGGTCGCGTGCCACTTCCTGTGGACGACGGTGAAATCGCTGCCATCCAGACTGTCATTTCCTCGGGGCTCCGCGCCGAGCCGTGGCCCTACCTGGAAGTCGGGCAAAGAATTCGGATTGAGAACGATGCTTTGCAAGGTCTAGAAGGGATACTGATTCAGTTGAAAGGCAATCACCGGATCGTCGTGTCCGTTTCGCTGCTGCGCCGTTCAGTGGCCTTGGAGATCGACCGCTCCTGCGTGAGCCCCATCGGCCCTTCTCGCGATGCAGCTCTCAAACGCGTCGCTCCTCATCCCTTGTTGCAAGGGGTTGTTGCTTAGATTGGCATTCGATCGCGGGCTTGTCAGTTTTCGATCGTAGCTGGTTCGCAGAGCGACTGGATTCTTCGGTCTCGCCGAAGAGCTAGGACATCAGGAACTCGAATGGGAAATAGCGATCTAAAGATTACCGCGCTGGGAGAAGAAGGACCGCGACCAGGAAATGGCCGCAAGGCGTTGTCACGCTTTGGTCACTTGCCAGCCAAGCGAGAAGGCGTTCTCAACCAAGAAACTTTTCACACGATGCTGACGCTTGAGCGCCGCCGAGCAGAGCGGTCGCGCCAGCCATTCGTACTCATGCTGCTTGACTCCCATTCAATTCACAGAAATGGGAACGCCACGACATTCATCGACCAGCTCACGTCCGTAGTATCCGACGCAACTCGAGAGACGGACATTATCGGCTGGTACGAGGACAGTGCGATTCTCGCCGTCATATTCACGGAGATTAATGTGACGGGGTCGAATCCGATCACCGAAGTCCTACATTCCAAGGTTGTGACGGCCTTGCGCGACAATCTCGATCACAAAATCGCATCGAAGCTGGTCATCACAGTTCATGTATTTCCGGAAAGCTGGGACAAGAACCGGCCTGATCGAGCGACCGATCTCAAGCTGTACCCCGATCTTTCCCAGAAGACCCCAAGGAAGCGGGTCCCAATCGTCGTCAAGCGCGGAATGGACATCGTCGGCAGCGGCTTACTACTGTTGATCCTGTCTCCGATGCTGGCGGCGATCGCGTTGCTAATCAAGCTGACGTCCAAGGGTCCGGTCATCTTCGAACAGGAGCGGCTGGGCGAGTTTGGAAAACGCTTCAAGTGCCTGAAGTTTCGAACGATGTACGCGAACAATGATTCGAGGGTTCATCGTGATTTCGTCCATCGCTTCATCGCGGGTAAGACCAGGGAGCAAGAGAAGGACGAGGCCGAGCCCGCCGTTTTTAAAATCACCAACGATCCACGGGTCACACCGCTAGGGAACTTTCTTCGCAAGACGAGTCTCGATGAGTTCCCTCAGTTCTGGAACGTGCTGCGCGGCGAGATGTCTCTTGTCGGACCGCGCCCTCCGATACCTTATGAATTTGAGGTTTATGACTTCTGGCATCGGCGCAGGGTTCTGGAACTCAAGCCGGGTGTAACAGGACTGTGGCAAGTGAGCGGTCGCAGCCGAACTTGTTTCGACGACATGGTCCGTTTGGATCTGCGGTATTCCCAGAGGTGGTCGCTTTGGTTGGATCTTCGGATACTTCTCGCGACGCCACGCGCAGTATTTACGGGTGACGGCGCTTTCTGAAATTACCAGCTGAAGCACTCTTAAAAGGATTCAGCTTCTCTCTACGAGTCGATTTATAGCCTATCCGGGTTCTGGTCACTGAGGGTACCCGCGATAGCTCCAATCTGAGTACCGCGCGTCGGTGCGTCTCGAAGTAACGCAACAACGTTGTCCAAGCTTTCTCCGCAGGCCACAGAGGAACTATGATACGAATCGGTGTGATCGGTTACGGATATTGGGGCCCGAATATCGTCCGGAATTTGCACGGATTGGACTCCACGCGAGTGGAGATGGTTTGCGACAAGAGTCCCGCGGCACTGAACCGCGTGCGAAAAGCATACCCCGGAATCCGAGCGGTTTCGGACCCTGAAGAGGTGCTTCGCTCACCGGATGTCGACGCCGTTGCGGTGATCACGCCCGTTTGGACTCATTACCAGCTGGCGAAGAGGGCACTTGAGAACGGGAAACACGTGTTTATCGAGAAGCCGTTCACCTCCAGTTCCGCTCAAGCCGAGGAGCTGATCGATCTGGCGGCTCGCAAGAATCTCACGATCATGGTGGACCACACGTTTTTGTTCACGGGAGCGGTGCGCAAGATCCGCGAACTCACCGAAAGCGGCGCCCTCGGGGATCTCTACTATTACGATTCGCTGCGCGTAAACCTCGGACTCTTTCAGCATGACGTCAGCGTGATTTGGGACCTGGCACCGCACGACCTCTCCATCATGGACCACATCATCAAGGGCGAACCCGAGGCCGTGGTTGCCACGGGAGAAAAGCACTTGAACGGCGTGGAAGATGTGGCGTTCATGACGATCTATTTTCCCCGAAATGTGATTGCGCACATCAACGTGAATTGGCTCTCGCCGGTGAAGATTCGAACGACGCTGATCGGCGGCCAGAAAAAGATGGTGGTTTGGAACGATCTCGTGGCGGATGAAAAAGTCCGCGTGTACGACAAGGGCGTTCAAATCGCCTCCGGAGAAGGCATCCGTGATCTTCTCGTGAGCTATCGCTCAGGCGATATGTGGGCGCCACAAGTCGAGCAATTGGAAGCGCTGCGCGTGGAGCTGGATTATTTTGCCGACTGTATCACGAACAACAAGACTCCCTTCAACGATGGTCACGCCGGACTGCGCGTGGTGCGGATGCTGGAAGCGGCCGAGGCGTCGATCCAGAAGAGAGGGGAGCTGGTCCGCCTGTGAACGAGAACGAATTCTGTTCCATTGCTCCGAGTGTGAAGCTGGGCCAGTCGGTCAAGCTTTCGAAGTTCATTAATCTGTATGGCTGTGAGATCGGCGACGAAACCAAGATTGGCGCCTTCGTCGAGATTCAGAAGAATGCGAGTGTTGGGCGGCGCTGCAAGATTTCGAGCCACACATTCGTTTGCGAAGGCGTGACCATCGAAGACAACGTATTCGTCGGTCACGGCGTGACTTTTGTCAACGACTCCTATCCCCGCGCGACTGCGCCGTCTGGCGATCTTCAGACCGAAGCGGATTGGCACGTCGAAACGACGCTGGTGAAACGCGGGGCGTCGATCGGTTCCGGAGCGACGATTCTTTCGAAGGTGGTCATTGGTGAGAACGCAATCGTTGGCGCGGGAAGCGTCGTGACTCGAGATGTGCCCGCGAACACGATTGTTGCCGGCAATCCGGCGAAGATCCTACGTTCTATTACATCTCCATCAAAGGTGAACGAATGACGCAGAATGCCAAAGTGCCTTTTGTAGATCTGGTAACCCTCCACCGGGAGCTCGAACCCGAGTTGTTGGAGGTGTGTAAGAGAATCATTGAGACGGCCGGCTTTATCGGGGGACCAGAGGTAGAGGGGTTTGAGAAGGGATTTGCAGAGTACTGCGGAACCAAGTATTGCGTCGGCGTGAACAGCGGCACGGATGCGCTCCGCTTCGCCTTGATTGCCGCGGGAGTTCAGCCCGGTGACATCGTGCTGACCGTTCCGAACACGTTCATCGCAACGACGGAGGCGATTTCGCAGGCAGGAGCGCGTCCCGACCTCGTTGACATTGATCCGACCACGTTCAATATGGATCCGGAAAAACTGCGCAAGTACTTGGAGACGCGCTGCGCTTTGGATTCAAAGATGGGGCGGTATGTGCACAAGACGCTCGGAAAACCTGTGACGGCGGTAGTCCCGGTCCATCTCTTCGGTCAGATGGCCGATATGGATCCCATCATGGCGCTGGCAGAGCAATACAAGTTGATCGTTGTTGAAGACGCCTGCCAGGCGCACGGTGCGGAGTATTTTTCGAAGAAGCAGAACCGCTGGCTGAAGGCAGGTTCGGTTGGCCGCGCGGCTGCGTTCAGCTTTTATCCCGGCAAGAATTTGGGTGCTTGCGGCGAAGGCGGCGCCATCACCACGAACGATCAGGAATTGGCGCGCAAGAGCATGGTCCTGCGCGATCATGGCTCGGCCAAAAAGTATTATCACGATGTCGAAGGCTATAACGGCCGGCTCGATTCGATGCAGGCGGGTATGCTTCGCGTGAAGCTGAAGTACCTGACGCGCTGGAACGAGCAGCGCCGGGAGAGTGCACGCATCTACGATCGACTTCTCGCGCCAATGGAGGGAAGCGTCGTTGCGCCCACTCAGGCGAGCTATTCCAAATCCGTGTATCACCTCTACGTCGTGCGTACTCCGTTTCGCGACGAACTGCAGAAGCATTTGAGCGAAGCCGGCGTCGGAACTGGCATTCATTATCCGGTCCCGGTCCACCTGCAACGTGCGTACGCCGCGATGGGGTGGAAAAAGGACGATTTCCCCGTGTCAGAAAACGCCGCGGATCAAATCCTGTCACTCCCGATGTTTGCCGGATTGACCTCGGACCAGCAGAAACGCGTGGCTGAAAGCATCGCGCAATTCGCGACGTCCTACGTCACTCGCTGAGGTCAACGGCTTCACAACCAGCACGTTCTCCTCGATCGAATCACCTTGACGCGAGAATTTCTCTCCGGAATGGGAACATCGGCGCGGACCTTTCTCGGGAAGACATCTGCCCGAGAACGCGCCGAGGTTTGTCCAAATCCCGAATCACGCATGGACATTCCCGAGCTGAATTCTCTTGCATTGCAGTCACTCGTTTCGCTGTTTGACGAAAAAGAACGGCTCTTCTCTCATCGCATTACCTTGACGGATCGCGAGTTCCGCCGGGATGGACCCTCGCGAAAGCGTACGATCATCGCCCTCTTGGGTCTGCATCGCTTGGAGGAATTTGGAGGAACGCACCCTTTCGACACTGCTTCGATCCGAAAGGCCGTCCTGCAAGATAAGAGCTGGGTGAAGAGTGCCGGAGATTTGGGTATATTGACCTGGTTTATGTCAGTTTGCGCTCCAGACCTTGTGGAGGCATTGTTCCAGGAATATGATTTCGAGAAGGCGCTGACGACATATTCGGATGGGCGCCAAGCTCGCACAGAAGGACTCGCCTGGTTTCTCGCCGGCATCGCGCACGTCCGGCTAGCGCGCCCCGAAGCGCTTCCAGATCTCACCGACGTGGCAGTGGATGCCTACCGCTTGCTGAAGGATAATCAGAGCGAAGACGGTATTTTTGGACATGCAGGTCTTACCGCATTTCCCCGCAAGGTCTTCCATAGGCGCCTGGGAACATTCTCCGATCAGATTTGCGCGATATACGCGCTCTCGACTTTTGCACGGGCCTTTCACATTGACGAACCGCTCGAATCGGCGCTCAACTGTGCCAACTCGATATGCGCTCTGCAAGGGGAAATGGGGCAGTGGTGGTTCCTTTATGACAAGCGCGCTGGTCGCGTTGTGAGCCGATACCCCGTGTTTTCCGCGCAGCAGGATGGAACAGCGCCTTGTGCGCTGTTCGCACTGGAAGAAGCTACAGGCCGGAGTTTTCAGAAGCCGATGCTCAAGGGATTGTCATGGATCGCTGGAGCGAATGAACTCGGGAATGATCTTCGGAGTCCGGATGGAGGTCTGATTTGGGATTCCATCAGGCCGAGAGGAAGATGGGCGAGATGCTGGCGGGCCGCGCTGGGCTTCGTACACAGCCCTCGCGAGACTGACGTAAATAGTCTCGGAATTCAATACGAGGCGCGGCCCGATCATTTTGGCTGGCTGCTCTATGCCTTCGGCCGGCTTGGCCTGCCGAAGCCACTGGCTGCTGCCAAGGCTGCTACAACACATTAAGGGCTATAGACGCACTCGGTGGAACGCCCAATTGCCGATTTTAGGCGGGAGGCAGGGCTCCTCAGCCGAGCGGCGCCAGCGAGGAACCCTCTGGGCAAATGGTGGTAAGAATTTTCCCTGATTGCCCCGTTTCCGACCAGGCTAGTCGAAGGTTACGAGCATCCATATAGTGTCTAAACTCCTTTTTATCAATTAGTTGAGATCTCTCCGGCTTAGCTGTTCACTCTTTAAGCTTAAGGCGGTCTGGCAGTCTGATTGCGTCTGTCTTCCTGTTCTCTTGGAAGTGTTTTCTTAGATTTACGCGAGAGAAAGAATTGACGCCTATTTTGATGGTGCCAATGGCGGTAGCCCATCCAGAGACTGGCAACTTCAAGGCTCAGGAAGGGGTCCCATTAGGTAATCATCGCCTCGCTCGAATCAGTTAACCGTCTCCAACTGGGTTTAACTACCGGTTCGAGATCGAGAGGGAGGCATCAGTTCGGCATACCTCTGCAAGAAGGCGACTCAGTTGGCTGCGGGGAGTTCTCTCCAATGTTGCCACGGGTGGAAACGCTGCAATAGCATTCGCAGTGTCGTGCCCGCGATGTGCCATCAAGAGATCTGTGGCTGAAGGTCCAGCCAAGGCTGTGCGTTCCATCAATCTAAGAGCGAGGAAGGCTCCATGCGAATGCGTACCAAGTCGGCAAAGCTAGGCGAAGCTTCTCGGCGTCCGTCGAATCTGCGCGCACATGAAAGTCGCGCGGGGAAAGAAGAAAACGCTGTCGTTGTCGTCGGGCTGGGAGAGGTGGGCCGACCCCTGCTCGCGCTCCTCTCAGAGCACCAGCATGTCGCGGGAATCGATATCAAGCCGCCCAGCGAGCCGATCGGAAAAGTGGACATTTTGCACGTCTGCTATCCATTCGAAATCAAGGATTTTATCGGTGAGACTGCCCGTTACATCGATCTTTTCAAGCCCACGCTCACGATCATCAACAGCACGGTAGCGGTCGGGACCACGCGAGCGGTTGCGGAGCGCACGGGCGCCGCTGTAGCCCACAGCCCGGTGCGAGGCAAGCACGTGCGCATGCTCGACGAACTCCGCAGATACACAAAGTTCGTGGGAGTCATGGACCCTGCCGACGGCAAGCATGCCGCCGAGCATTTTGAGTTCGCGGGCCTCAAGACGAAGATTTTGTCGAGTCCGGAAGCAACCGAACTAGCGAAACTGACGGAGACCACGTACTTCGGCCTGATGATCGCCTGGGCGCAGGAGGTTGAGAGATATTGCGATCAGGGGAATGTGGACTACGAGGAAATTATCTCTTTCTACGACGAGATCGCATTTTTCCCGACGACGAAGTACTTCCCGGGAATCATCGGCGGCCACTGCGTGATGCCCAACATCGAAATCCTGCGCAAGTTCGATGATTCGAAACTTCTAAATGCAATCCGAGTGTCCAATCAGGCGAAGATCGAGCGCGAAGCGCGCAAGAAACTGAGCCTTCAGAGCATGCAAGCGGCTGGATCAAAGCGCTGAAGGTCGATTGTTGCGACGGCGCACCTTTGCGCAGTTCCGTTTGCATCGCTGATTCGACGGCGAAAATGATTGGTTCTCCCATCACCCAGCCTAGTTATCCCGCGTCGAGCGTGCACCCCTCGAAGCCCGCGAATGGCATGCGATTTGCGGGGAAGCTCGTGGGGATGGTTACGTTTTCGTCTTTTCCGGCCGATCCGAGGCCACGTCGCGCAGTGGATGCGCTCATAGCGGAAGGCGCGAAGGTGGAGCTGATTTGTCTGGGAGATGAAGGCGCTCCCAGACGCGAGGTCCTGAATGGAATCGACGTCTTCCGCGTTCCGCTCAAGCGCCTGCGCAAGGGCAAGTTCGAATACGCGTATCAGTACAGTGCCTTCATTCTGATTTCATCCGCGATCTTTGCACTACGCTCGCTGACCCGCCGCTATGATTTGGTATACGTGCACAATATGCCCGACGTCCTCGTGGTAAGCGCTCTGATGCCAAAGGCATTGGGAGCAAGGGTGGTTCTCGATCTACACGATCCGATGCCCGAACTCATGATGACGATTTTCAACCTTGCCAAGGATAGCCGGAGCGTTCGACTGATTCGCAGAGTCGAGAAGTGGAGTATCGCGCGGGCCGACTCCGTGCTCACGGTCAACCTTGCGATGAAGCAACTCATCAGCTCCCGAAGCTGTCGCCCGGAGAAAATCGGGGTCGTCATGAATTCACCGGACGGCCAGATTTTCCCGTTGCGGGCGCCACACTCGGACGCGATTGCAGATCAAGCTGCCAGCAAACGTTTCGCGATCATGTACCACGGATCGATCGTTGAACGGAACGGATTGGACGTCGCCGTCGAAGCGCTCGCGCGAGTACGACAGACTGTCCCTATGGCGGAGTTGCGGATATTTGGCCCCAAAACTGCTTTTCTGGAGCGTGTCATGGACACGGTCCGGACCAAGAATTTGCAGGACGCAGTTCGCTATCTGGGACCGAGGTCGCTCGAGGCTCTGGTACCGGAAATCGAGAACTGCGATGTTGGCATAATCCCCAACCATCGGAATATATTTACGGCGATCAACACGCCGACGCGCATATTCGAGTACCTGGCCCTCGGGAAACCGGTGATTGCACCGTCCACACCGGGCATACAGGACTATTTCAGTGATGAATCTTTACTCTTTTTCGAGCCCGGCGACGCCGACGGCCTCGCGCGGCAAATGGAGTACGCCTTCTCCCATCCCCGCGAAGTTCTGGAGATCGCGCGAAGAGGGCAGAAAGTTTACCTGGATCACATCTGGGAGCGCGAAAGGGAGACGTTGCTCGGCCGCCTGAGCGATACCCTCCATACGAGCTATTCGAGCTAGAGGACCTCAACACCGTCCACGGAAATGGGAAGGCTTGGCCCCCTCGTTTTGCGGGCGGTAGCCGCGTGAGAATCGAAAGCGGCAAAGTTATCTCCCGAAATGTACTGCCGGCCCGAACGCCCGGTGTCACTGTTGCTGCCAAAAGTTAGCGGCCAAGCGGCCTAAACAGTCTAATGACGAAAATCGCATTGGTCACGGGCGCAGAGGGATTCATCGGATCCCAAATGGTGAAGTTCCTGCAGGGCAGGGGCTGGAATGTGATCGGGTCGTACCTCGCGGCCGGCCCTATTCCGTTTCCGAAACTGCCGAATCTGCGCTTTGTGCAGTGTGATCTGCGGAACGGCCAACGCATTACGCAAGTCCTGGCTCAGCATCAACCGACGCATGTATTTCACTTTGGGGCGCAGAGCCTGCCGACTGCGTCATGGGCGGATCCGGTTACTACGTTTGAGTCCAACATCATGGGCTCGTTGTATCTTTTCGAAGCCGTGCGTCATATGAAGCGGCGTCCCGTAGTGGTTTCGGCGTGTTCGAGCGCCGAATACGGACCCGTGCCGGCTTCGGCCATCCCGGTCAAAGAAGAGCAGCCACTGCGGCCCTTGCATCCGTATGGCATCAGCAAAGTGTGCCTGGACCTGCTAGCGCGCGAATATTTCCTGGATTACAAGATTCCGGCGGTCAACGTACGGCTCTTCAACACCACGGGCCCAGGCAAGACGAATGACGCGCCTTCCGATTTCGTAAGGCAGCTCGTCGCCATCAAGAAAGGCCGACAGGCACCGGTGATCGAAGTCGGTAATTTGAAACCGCACCGGGCCTTTCTAGACGTGAACGACACGGTGCGTGGCTTCTATCTTGCCGCTGCAAAGGGCAAGCGAGGCGAAGCGTATAACCTGTGCGCGACCCGGACATACCAGATGAGCGAACTCCTGGATACGGCGATTCGTTTATCCGGCGTGAAAGCTGAAATCCGACCCGTGCCGCGCTTGATGCGTCCTTCTGACGAGCGGATTATCTTCGGCACCACGCAAAAAATCCGCAAAGACACAGGTTGGAAGCCCCTGATGTCGCTCGAGCAAACCCTGAAGTCCATGCTCGTGTATTGGGATGCGGTGCTGTGAAATTGGACGGCGCTGCTTTCCGCGCATGAGAGCGAGTCGCGCACTCACAGTGAACCCTCAAGCCAATACTCAGGTGCGATTGGAAGCTGGAATAGATGTGCCAGCCGTGCTGCTCGTTGGCGGAATGGGAACGCGTCTGCAGGCCGTACTGCCGTCTACGCCGAAGCCGCTGGCGCTTGTAGGAGATGCTCCATTCCTCGAGCTGCTGCTTCTGCAACTGCGAGGACAGGGAATCCGGCGCCTGGTGATGTGCACCGGTCATCTCTCTGAGCAGATCGAAGAACAATTCGGGGACGGCCGCAAATGGGATGTTGGGATTGAATACTCCAAAGAAACGCAACCGCTCGGAACGGCGGGCGCGGTGAAATTAGCGGAGCGCTATCTCGCGCAGGCTTCCGATTTTCTGGTCATGAACGGCGACTCATTTCTCGAAATGGATTTCCGTCAACTTATTCGCTTTCATCGTGGTCATGGCAGCCTCGTAAGCATGGCGGTGCGCAGAGTTCCCGATGCAGCGCGATATGGAACAGTCCAAGTGGACACACGGAATCGAATTATCGGTTTTGCTGAAAAGACCGGTGCCCAAGCTCCCGGAGTCATAAACGGCGGCGTATACGTGTTCAACCGAGCTGTCCTGCAGAGCATTCCGAACGGACCGGCCAGTCTCGAAAAAGATGTTTTCCCGCACTTACTTGAACAACAAATGTGCGCGGTCGAGCAAGACGGAATGTTCATCGATATAGGGACGCCGGAAGATTACGCGCGCGCCCAGGCGCTTTGCCGCAGCCTGCAAGAGGCGGCTCATGCAGGACCCCGATGACACAGGCGATATTCCATGACTAAGGCAGTGTTCCTGGATCGGGATGGCGTCATAAACCGAAAGCCATCGGAGGGAGACTACGTGACCCGCTTGGAGGATTTTCATGTTCTTCCTGGCGTGGTCGAAAGCATTGCCCAGCTAAACCACGCTGGCTTTTGCGTGATCGTGGTCACGAACCAGCGTTGCATCGCGAAGGGACTGATGACGGTGGCGGACCTGGAGAAGATGCATCGGCAAATGTCTGAATCTCTCGCCCGCGCCGGCGCTATCATCAACGGAATTTATTACTGCCCTCACGAAATGGAGCCCACTTGCAGTTGTCGTAAACCCGCGCCCGGCATGCTGCTAGACGCAGCTCGCTCTCGCGGCATTGAGTTATCAGCATCGTGGATGATCGGGGACTCCGATATCGATGTGGAAGCCGGCAGAAACGCCGGATGCAAGACGGCGCGACTGTCGGCGCCAAACCAGGCTGCCGACGAGCCAGGAAGTTGTGCTGACCCATCGAGTGCCGCTGACATCGTCGCGCCATCGCTATTCGATGCTGTTCGCCAGATTCTGCAGTGGGAGGGAGTCGCCGTCAGCTCCTTCACGGCAGCCCCGGCCACACAGAACTGATTTGCGGGCACCACGCAATTGCGCTACGGATGCTACTTCGTTCCAGAATTAGTCGATCCGAACAAAAGGAAGCCAAGGCATGATAATTACTCGCACTCCACTCCGCATCTCATTCTTCGGGGGGGGCACTGATTACCCAATCTGGTATCGTCAATTCGGTGGCTCCGTACTTTCCACCGCGATCGACAAGTGCTGCTACATAACTTGTCGGCGGTTGCCCCCGTTTTTCGAATACCACAGCCGTGTATCGTATTCGAAAATTGAAAACGTCAACGAAAATGGTGCGATCGACCATCCATCAGTCCGTGCGTGCTTACAGTATCTGGGAGTCGATGAGGGAGTGGAAATCCACCACGTCGCTGACCTGCCTGCTCGGACTGGATTGGGCACGAGTTCGGCGTTTACGGTCGGTCTTCTACTGGGTCTTTACGCGCTCAGGGACCAGATGCGCAATAAGCATGCGCTTGCTGCCGATGCGATCCACGTAGAGCAGGATGTGATCAAAGAGGCTGTTGGTTCGCAAGACCAGATTAGCGCCGCATACGGGGGCTTCAATCGAATCAACTTTAACACCGACGGAAGTTTCGAGGTCAAGCCGGTAATCGCTTCGCCCGACAGATTGGCTGCGCTCCAGGAACACTGCGCGCTCTTCTTTACAGGATTTTCCCGGACCGCTTCGGAAATTGCCAAAGAGCAGATCCGAATGACCCCACACCGGAAGCACGAGCTCGAAGTGATGTTTCAGATGGTAAACGAAGCCGAGTCAATCATCACGGATCCGAATCGCTCGTTGGATGAATTTGGCCGTCTATTGCACGAAAGCTGGCAGGTAAAGAGAAAGCTGACGCAGAACATAACGAACACCAGCCTCGATGAAATTTATGAGGCCGGGCGCAGCGCTGGCGCCCTTGGGGGCAAGCTTCTTGGAGCGGGCGGCGGGGGGTTCATGCTCTTCTTCGTTCCGCCTGAGCGCCGGCAGGCACTGCGGATGCGACTCAAGAACCTGCTGTGCGTTCCGTTCGGGATTTCGAATCGAGGCAGTCATGTCGTCGTGTGTGAGCCAGAAGAAGTGTACGACAAGGCGCTCACAGCCGAGCGGTCTGAAGTGTACGCCCAACAACCGTCGCGTGACGCTGATTAACACCGTAACACGTCTATATTCCAAATCCACTTTCCGGCGGCCTCTAACGTAACCGATGTGCGTAACGCTCGCCGGCGCCACAGTTGGATCAGCGAGGTTGGCTATAGCCACGACCCATGGACAACAACACTAGCTTGAATCACGTACCGTATGTCCTCGTCACGCCTGCTCGAAATGAGGAGGCGTTCATCGAGAAGACGATAGTCTCGGTAATCAACCAAACGGTCCTGCCCGCGAGGTGGGTGATTGTAGACGACGCATCCACGGATAAGACTCCCGAAATCATAAGACGCTACCTTCCGGACCATCCTTGGATGGAAATGGTCCAAATGCCGCCGCGCCGGGACCGGAGCTTTGCGGCCAAGGTGCATTCGTTTAACGCAGGCTATGAAAAGGTTAAAGGCCTCGAATACGAAGTGATTGGCAACCTGGATTCCGACGTCTCGTTTGGGAACGACTTCCTCGGGTTTCTCATCGCGAAATTCTCGGAGGATCCATCCCTCGGCGTGGCCGGGACGATTTTCAAGGAAGATGGATACAGTTCCGAGAAAGACAGCTTCGAAGGGCAAACCCACGTTTCCGGTCAGGTCCAGTTGTTTCGCAGGCGATGCTTCGAGGAAATCGGTGGCTACATCCCGCACCGCGCGGGCGGAATTGACTGGATGGCGGTGACTACCGCGCGAATGATGGGCTGGAAGACGAAATCATTCCGAGAGAAGTTTTTCTTCCATCATCGGCATCTGGGTACGGCCGGACGCAGCGTGCTCGCGGCGATATTTTCCTACGGAGAGAAAGACTACTATCTCGGCGGGCATCCCGTCTGGGAGTTCTTCCGAGTCGCCTATCAAATGACAAAGCGGCCCTATATCACTGCGGGCGCGGCGCTGGGCTTGGGATATTGCTGGGCTTTTCTGAACCGCACGCCGCGACCGGTTTCCCGCGACCTGATGGCCTTTCACCGCCGGGAACAGATGACCAAGCTAAAGGCCATTTTTAAATCACTGATGAAATCCAGACGCGTTGATAATTTCAGCGTCATGCAGAGCTAACGCTATTTTTCACCAAGTAATATGAACGACGCCCTTACCGAAAAAATGCGCCCCGCGCTTGGCCGTTTCACGAACTGGCTCGAACGCTATGGCGAGACCTCGTACGATCATCAGAGCTTCTATGCGAGCAAGATTGGACGAGGAGCAAAGGCACTGTATTATCGCAAGCCAATGCTCGGCACGCTTGCGGTAGCTCCGATGGTGCTCTCCGAAGCTTTTTTCCCGTCGGCGCGAACACTTTTTTGGAAGCCGCAACGGTTCCCGATTGCGGACGCGCATTACGCTATGGGTTTTGCGTTTCTCGCGGCAATCGACCGAACTGAGAAACAGCACCAGCGAGCCGTTCACTTCCTTGAGGTCCTTAAGGAAACTCGCAGCCCCAATCAGGATGAGTACTGCTGGGGCTATCCTTTCGACTGGGAGACCAGGGCCGGGACGTTCCACGGAGCCACGCCGCTTATAACCACTGAGCCTTATGCTTACGAGGCATTCTCACAGGTTTACGCGCTTGACGGAGATCCGCGGTGGCTGCGAATTATGCAATCCATTGCCAAGCATGCGTTCGAGAGCTATAGAGACTTGGAAACAGCGCCGGACACGGCTAGCTGCGGTTACACGCCGGCGCCAGATGATCCGTGCGGTGTTGTGAATGCGAGCGCCTACCGGGCGTTCCTCCTGACCAAGGCTGGGATCGAGCTCTCGGAGCCGAGATACCTGGAAGTCGCGCGAAGAAACATGAACTTCGTCCTGGCCTGTCAAAATGCAGACGGCTCCTGGTATTACTCGACGGATGGCGAACGAGATTTCGTAGATCACTTTCACACCTGCTTTGTGATGAAAGCCCTCGCGAAAATTGAGCAGCTCACGGGGAACTCGCGTTGCAGTGATGCCATCGAGCGAGGAGTGAGCTATTACGTCAAGAACCTGTTTGATGCAGACCGCCTGCCGAAACCATTTTCCAAGCGGCCGCGCCTCACGGTATATCGCAACGAGTTGTATGACTGCGCGGAGTGCATCAACTTGGGAGTTCTGCTGCAGGGCCGCTTCCCGGAACTGGATGCGCTCGCGTTGGGTGTCGTCAACGATGTCCTGGCGCGTTGGCAAAAAACAGATGGCTCATTTCGGGCGCGGCGGCTACTGGTCGGTTGGGACAATGTGCCGATGCATCGGTGGGCGCAGTCGCAAATGTTCCGAAGCCTCAGTTTTTTCTTATCCAGGGACTTAAGCAAGTCTCAAGACAAGGCAGCCCTCAATACGTTTCAGCCACTGGAGTCGAAGGTTACGGAGTAGCGACATCTTATGTGCGGCATCTGCGGACAATTCAACTTCGGAACCCAGGCACCGGTTCAGCGTCGAGATATCGAGGCGATGGCGAAGTCCATTGCCCATCGGGGTCCTGACGACGACGGGTTTTACATCTCGGGACCGCTCGGACTCGGATTTCGCAGGCTTTCGATCATCGATCTCTCGGGCGGACATCAGCCCATGTCGGACCAAGACGAAACGGTCTGGGTGGTTTTCAACGGCGAAATCTACAACTTCCCGGAACTCAGGCGAGAACTGGAAGGTTTCGGGCACGTTTTTCGAACCAATTCGGACACAGAAGTCATCATCCACGGCTACAAGCAGTGGGGCGATGAAGTGCTCAATCGCCTCAACGGCATGTTCGGCCTCGCCATCTGGGATATACGAAAGAAGAGACTGGTTATTGCGCGGGATGCTTTCGGGATCAAGCTGATCTATTACAGGGTGGATGGAGGCCGCCTGTATTTCGGCTCGGAGATGCGCGCGGTTCGCGCAGCAATGCCGGACAAGGCCGAGATCGATCCGACCTCACTAAACCTTTTTCTGCGCAACCGTTTTACGCCCTCTCCCTACACGATACTGAAGGGGGTGCATAAGCTTGCCCCGGGAACCAAGCTCACCGTTCAAGACGGCTCGTATGAGGTGAGCCGGTGGTACCGATTCAAGCCGGTTCCGTTTGCACCGACAAAGTCGCCCGACGAAGCCCGGGAAGAACTACTGGAGCTCTATAAGCGAGCGATCCGACGGCAGCTCATCAGCGACGTGCCGGTTGGACTGCTTCTGAGCGGAGGCCTCGATTCGGGACTTCTGCTCGCCCTGATGAATTCGAACGGAAGTTCGTGGCCGACCTATACGGTGGGATACGGCTCGAGCTATGCGGATGACGAGTTGGCAGACGCCGCGGAAACGGCTCGCATACTGGGAGCCCGGCACAGCAGTATCACGATTACGAGGTCAATTTTCGAGGAAGCGCTGCCAAAGATTGTCGCTTCGTTGGAAGAACCGATCGCAGCTTCTTCGATTGTGCCGATGTATTTCGTGTGCCAACGAGCGCGCCAAGATGTGAAGGTCGCGCTGGTCGGACAAGGCCCCGATGAATTGTTTGGCGGCTACAAGCGCCACCTCGGCGTTCGTTACGGCGGGTTGTGGGCCAAATTGCCTGGTTGGATGCGTGCGCCGATCTCTTCGACTGTTGAGGCGTTGCCCAGAAACGAAATGCTGAAGCGAGGAGTGCAGTCACTCGCGACCACGGACCGCATGCGCCGATATCAGAATGTCTTATCGCTCCTACCTGGCCCCCAAGTTGATGAGCTGTTCCAAGACGGCCTGCTCGCTCCGAATTCGGGCGACAGCATTCTTGGATGTTGGGAAGATATGGCCGAGCTCATGACCGAGACTGACGAACTCGGCGGACTCCAGTTCCTTGAAGTGCGATCGACTCTTCCTGATGAACTCCTGATGTATGCCGATAAATTGTCGATGGCGCACGGCCTCGAACTTCGCGTGCCGTATGTTGACAAGGAAATTGTCGAGTACGTCGAGAGGTTGCCTGCGAACCTCAAGGTCAGGAATGGCTCGCGGAAATGGCTACACCGTCAGGTGTGTCGGAACTATCTTCCCGATTCGATTCTGAAACGTCCGAAGCGCGGGTTCGGCGTCAATGTGGTGGATGATTGGTTCCGCGGCCCTATCGACGGCAAGATGGCCGAGACTCTCCTTGACGGTGGTTCTAAGATCTATCAATACCTTCGTCCCGGTCCCGTGCGCGAGCTCTTCGAGCAGCATTCATCCGGCCGGCAGGACAATCACAAGATTCTGTTTAGTCTTGTACTTTTCGAGGAATGGCTTCGGGCACACGAAGAGCCCGTTGCCGCGTTGAGCTGAGGGCGCCAGGCAATGATAGGCGTCATCGCAAGTCCTGCGGACCACGACGTTGTCCGCGAGTTTTTCGAGCTGTTCAAGACTCCGTGGGAGTTGTACCGCGGGGATCAGCGGTACGATGTCGTGATTTGTGCGGGTGAGGATCAGCCGGTTGGAAATGCGAGGCTTGTCGTCTTTTATGGTGGGAGGAAAATAAGGTTTGAGGATGAGCAAAAGGCCGCTGTCGCGAACCAACAGAGATGCTCTTGCGTTCTTAGGTACGGCGAGAATCGAATTCCAATCTACGGCGACGCGCTTACCTTTAGTGACAAAGCAGACGGCCTCCTGACGGTTGAGGGCTCTCAAGAAACCGCGGCATACTTGGACCGGGCTGGGGGAACGCACCGGGCACGGGTCGGCTATGACCTTTTCGCCGAGGTTCGCACGCTGCTAACGGCGGGACAGCCATCTGAAAATGCCGGCATACCTTCTTTGGAGTTGCATATCGCATTTCTGCGGGATTTGATAACCGCGTGTGGAATTTCGCTGATTGAAATCCCCCCGGTTCCAGAGGGCTTTCGATTCATCGCTTGTCTGACTCATGACGTTGACCACCCTTCGATTCGCCAACACAAATGGGACCACACGATATTCGGCTTTTTATACCGCGCGGTCTTCAGTTCATTGCTCGACGTTTTTCGCGACAGGCTATCTCTTCGAGATGCGTTCAAGAATTGGACAGCCGCAGTCAAACTGCCATTCGTATACACGGGCTATGTGAAGGACTATTGGCGCGACTTCGATGACCGCTACTTGGAATTGGAAAAAGGCCTCGCGTCGACCTTTTTCGTGATTCCGTACAAGAACCAGCCGGGAGAGACCAGCGACGGCTCGGCGCACGGATTTCGCGCGTCTGGTTATGAGGCCAAAGAATTGGAAGGCACGATCCGGAAACTGATGGCTGCGGGCTGCGAAGTCGCGCTACACGGGATTGATGCATGGATTGACAGCTCAAAGGGGCGCGCGGAAATTGAGGAGATACGCCGCCTAACAGGAAGCTCGGAAATCGGTGTGCGGATGCATTGGCTCTACTACAACGAGAAATCACCCGCAGTGTTGGAAAAGGCCGGAGCGGCCTATGATTCGACAGTTGGTTACAACGAAACCGTAGGATATCGCGCTGGCACAGCCCAGGTGTACAAGCCGCTTGAACCGGAGCGACTACTCGAATTGCCAATGCACGTGATGGACACCGCTCTTTTTTATCCGAGTTATCTAGCGCTGTCGCCGAAGAAAGCGAGCGCTCATCTCGAGCAACTAATGGACAATGCAGCTCAATTCGGAGGCTGCCTAACCATTAACTGGCATGATCGGAGCCTCGCGCCGGAGAGGTTGTGGGGGGACTGCTATCGCGAGCTGATTCAAGATCTGAAAATGCGAGGCGCATGGTTTGCAACAGCCAGCCAGGCGACCTCCTGGTTTCGAAAGAGGAGATCTGCGGCGTTCGAACTGCATGCACTTGAGCCAGTTACGGTTCGCGCTAAGGTTCCCGCCGATCATGGAGAAGAGCTTCCCGGTTTGCGGCTTCGAATCCATAAAATTCAAGAGTCACATCAGGCTGGTTCTCGCCATTCTGAAACGTTCGTGGACAGGACACTCGACGAGGGGGTTGAGGCAGGTGTCGCATCTGAGGCGCGTATATGAATAACAACTCCGGTTCCTTCATTGCTTCACCCGACGATCCAATTCTCATAACAGGATCCGCAGGTTTCATTGGGTCGCGAGTCGTTGAAGGTTTGGTGGAGCGCGGCTTTCGAAATCTGATCTGTTTTGCCCGACCCTCGGGCAACCTCGCCAGGGTTGAAGCCGTGCTCAAGTGTCGAGCCCACGGAGCTCAAGTAAAGGTCGTAAAAGGGAATCTACTCTCACGCCAGGATTGCGAGGCCGCAAGTAAGGACGTTGTCCTCATCTATCATCTGGCTGCCGGGATCGGAGAGAAGTCTTACCCAGATGCGTTCATGAACTCAGTCGTCACCACACGTAACCTGCTCGACGCCAGTCTGCGGCATGCACAGTTGCGGCGATTTGTCCTTGTGAGCTCGTTGTCTGTTTACTCGAACCGCCATAAGCCCCATTGGCGGCTCTTAGACGAATCATGCCCAGTTGAGGATCGTCCCGAACTCCGAGGGGAAGCCTATTGTTTTGGGAAATTGAAGCAGGAGCAAATTGTTGCAGAGTACGGAAAGAATTTCGGAATTCCGTACGTCTTCGTCAGACCTGGCAGCGTGTACGGTGCGGGCAATCCTTCTATTACGGGTCGCGTCGGCATCGATACCTTCGGATTTTTCCTGCATCTGGGCGGTTCCAACACAATTCCTTTGACTTACGTCGACAACTGTGCAGAAGCGATCATCCTAGCCGGCCTTGTCAAAGGTGTGGATGGCGAGATCTTCAACGCCGTCGACGATGATCTGCCATCAAGCCGCCAATTTCTCAGATTGTATAAGAAAAACGTGAAGCGCTTCCGGTCGGTTTACGTACCCCATGTGGTCAGCCACACTCTCTGCTACTTGTGGGAAAAGTATTCGGAATGGTCGAAAGGGCAATTGCTTCCGGCTTTCAACCGGCGACGATGGCACAACGATTGGAAGAAGACGCGTTACAGCAACAAGAAAATTAAGGCCAGATTAGGCTGGACGCAAAAGGTTTCCACGGCGGAAGGATTGCGGCGTTATTTCCAAAGCTCTGTGCAGGGTGGACAGCGTGCTTAAGATTGCCATCGTGGGATGCGGCAAGATAGCCGACGCGCACGCGTCCGTCATTCAGAGAATTGGAGGATGCGAAATTGTTGGCGTGTGCGATCGCGAGCCGCTGATGGCCAAGCAGCTCTACGAACGATTTCCAGTCAAAGCGTATTTCGGCGATTTAGCTGAACTGCTAAGAGAGGCCCGTCCGGAGGTGGTCCACATTACCACGCCACCCGAGGGCCACTTCGAAATCGCCAGACAATGCCTTGAACAGGGGTGCCACGTATATGTTGAAAAGCCATTTACAGTCAATGCGTGGGAAGCACAGGAATTAATAGAGCTGGCCGAAAGAAAGGGACTGAAGTTAACGGTCGGGCACAACGATCAATTTACCCACGTAGCGCAGCGCATGCGAACGCTGGTTAAGAGTGGCTATTTGGGCGGCGCTCCCGTCCACATGGAAAGCCACTACTGCTATGACCTATCAGACCCTAGTTACGCAAAGGCGCTGCTGGGGGATAAGAACCATTGGGTGCGCAGATTGCCTGGTAAACTCTTGCATAACGTTATTAGTCACGGTATCGCTAGAATTTCAGAATTTCTGACGAGTGATGCACCTCACGTGATCGCATACGGGTTTGTGAGCCCGCTTTTCAAGCAAATCAACGAAAGCGAGATCGTGGATGAGCTCAGAGTAATCATCTCCGAAGAGGAACGAACGACCGCCTATTTTACTTTCTCAACGCAAATGAAGCCTTCGATCCACGAGTTTCGTATATATGGTTCGAAGAATGGCTTGATTCTTGATCACGATCACGAGATCTTGACCAAGCTTCGCGGAAAAAACTTCAAGAGCTACGCCGAGAAGTTCATCCCCCCAATCTTGTTTGCAAGGCAGCATATCCAAAATCTGACCACGAATTTGAAGCTGTTCCTAAATAGAGATTTTCACACAGACGCGGGCATGAAGTACCTGATCGAGTCGTTCTACCGTTCGATTCGCGACCATGGTCCGGTCCCCATACCTTACCGGGAAATTCTGCTCACGGCGAAGGTCATGGACGCGATTTTTGACCAAATCAGTGTCCGACCGCCTGATAAACACATAGGACTCCAATCGCACTCGGCGATGCAAACGATGGGCTCTCAGGTCGAGCGAAGCTGAACGATGCGGGCCAGTTGGGACCGGACGACATGGGCCCTACCCGGTACAAGGAAACTAGCGGCGGTTTTGAAAATGGTGTTCACATTCAAATCGGTTGATAACTTCAAAATGCTTCCCGACTGAACATCGTGTCAAAGACTATTGACCGGACAATCATGCGCTCAACCCGTCCTCTAGGTCATCGCGAACTTTTGACATTTACCTGCCCCGCCCGAAAGCGGGAAGCGGTTGAACATTTTGCACCGGCACTGAAGTTGACTGACGAATCGCGATTCGCGCCGGGAAATTGCCGCCGCGCGCGTGTCTTTTTTGGGGCTAATTCCAAGACCAGCCACTGGTAACAGATTTTCACATTTTGCTGGGGATTTTTCCTTGGGGCTCTCGGAAAGGCTCGAAAAGCGTGCTAACCCCTTTTTTTCCGTGTGGGGCATCCGCGGCGCGTTGGGCAATCGATTGCCTACGTGGTGCTGCCAGTTGATTGCACAGGATATTCCTAAGCTCATCGAGGGTGGCAGACGATGATTTCGATTGTTGTTCCGGCATACAACGAGTGTGGAAATATGAAGCCTCTGGCGGACCGCGCCATGCAGGCCCTGGAAGCCAGTGGCGAGCCCTACGAACTCATCATTGTCGATGACAACAGCCCGGATGGCACAGCAGAAGCAGTCCGCGAACTACAGGCAACGCGGCCTTGGCTCCGCCTCATCGTTCGAACCAAGGAGCGAGGCCTATCCAGCGCGGTCATAGCGGGCTGGGACGCTGCACGGGGTGACGTGTTGGGCTGCATGGATGCGGATTTGCAGCATCCGCCTGAAGTCCTTTCGGAGTTAATCCACGTTTTGCAATCCTCCAGAGCCGATGTCGTTGTTGCTAGTAGGCACGTGCGTGGTGGCGGCGTCAGCGATTGGAGTCTGATCAGACGATTTGTTTCTTGGACAGCGACCTTATTGGCCACTCTCGCCGTCCCGGGGACGCTGGCTGAAGTGCGAGATCCGATGTCAGGTTTTTTTCTGCTACGCCGTGACGTGATTCGGAGAGCTTCATTAAAGCCTCGAGGCTACAAGATCCTGCTAGAAGTCTTAGCGAAGGGCGACTACAGACAAGCGAAGGAGGTGCCTTTCGTATTTCAGGAACGAGTTGTGGGAGACAGCAAGATCGGCAGCTCGGTCGTTTGGGATTATCTTGTGCATCTTTTCCGGATCTCGCTGGAAACTGGAGAGGCGGCGCGAGCGGCGAAGTTCATTTCGGTGGGCTTTTCAGGTGCAATAGTGAATCTGTTTGTCTACCGGTTGCTGGTGGCTGTGCCAGGGTGGGCTGTGTGGGACGCCGCCGCCGGTGCAGCGGCTCTCGCCATTGTCAACAATTTTGTCTGGAACGAACGGTTCACGTTTCCGAAAACCCGCAAGGCTTCTCCCGGTGTGGGGCCGATGGCGCAGCGGCTCTTAGCGTTTGCGCTCATTTCTTCAATAGGGCTGATTCTAAATGTGGGCGTAGTCGAGGGCCTCGTTGGCCTTTTGCATTTTCCGTGGATCCCCGGAGTGACGGCGGGAATCGCTGTCGCGGGGGCCTGGAATTTCTTTGCGAATACTAACCTCACCTGGAAGGGCGAGCGGAAGGGGAGGACGCTGGTCGCTAGTGAAGTGTCCGATGCACCCGCTTCGAGTCATGAACCAGCTGTCGAACAGATTAAATAGAAAATGTTTCGATGCTCGAGCAGGCGTCGCGATAAACGCAAATTGATTGATGCACGAAATTTCAATAGCGAAGCGGGAGGCCGCTATCGCCGCTTTTACGCAGTGGCTCGATCGTTACGGTGAAAACTCTTTCGACCACCAGAGTTTTTTCGCAAGCAGGGTTGGTCGAAGCACAAAGCCTCTCTCTTATCGAAAGCCCTTACTCGGCACCCTTGCCGTAGCGCCCATGATCTTTTGTGCGGCTTTTATACTGTGAGCGCGAAGACTCTTCTGGAAAGCCCAGCGGTTCCCTATTGCCGACGCCGATTCTAACGAGAGCGGGATCGCTGCTGATTGGATGCGAGCAATTTCTCCTGTCGCTGGTTCTCGACTGCCAGCGATAAATTGAAGCCATGCCCCCTTCTATTGCTCTTCTTCTTTGCCTTGTTCTCCTTTTGGCATTACTGTGTTTTGATCCCGCCAAGGTCCAAGGAACCTCTCTGGCCCTGTGGGTACCCTTGATTTGGATGTTCTTCCATGAATCGCGCTTGCCTTCGCAATGGTTGAGCGGCCAGCTAGGAGCGGCGACCGTACAGGCTGTCGAAGACGGCAATCCACTGGACAGAGGCATCTTCTTTGGATTGATCGTAATTTTATTTCTCATTCTGATATTCCGATCCTTCAGGTGGGGCGATTTTGTAACCCGCAACTTTGCGCTTGTAGCATTTCTTTCTTTTGCCTTGCTGAGCGTCTTATGGTCTGACTTCTCGTTCGTGGCTTTCAAGAGATGGTTCCGAGATCTCGGTAACTATGCAGCAATCCTAGTCGTGCTCTCTGATCCTCGTCCTTCAGAAGCTATCCGCACTGTGTTTCGGCGATTGTACTATCTCCTGATTCCGCTTTCTGTCTTACTCCTTAGATACTATCCCCTATTAAGTAGATTCTACGACCCTTGGACGGGCATTCCCGAGAACTCGGGGGTTGGAACGAGCAAGAACATGCTTGGCTCCCTATGCATGGTAAGCGGAATCTTCTTCTTCTGGGATACTGTAACGCGCTTCTCCGAACGCAAAGAGTGGCGGACGAAACGGATTTTGCTCGTCAATGGCGCGTTTATCGCGATGATCCTGTGGCTGCTACAGATGTCCGCTAGCGCGACTTCCCACGTTTGCTTGGCAATTGGCTGTTTAGTGGTCGTGGCAGTGAGCAGTAAATGGGGCAGACGCCATCCTCTCTTTCTCAAAGTACTTATTCCGGGCTCTTTTGTTATATACCTGATTTTGGCATTTGGCTTCGGCCTCAACGCCGCAATTACCAGTCAGCTTGGCAGGGATCCAACTCTGACCGGCAGAACCAACGTTTGGAATGCCGCGCTCAGCGTGCACACAAATCCGCTCTTTGGTACCGGATACGAGAGCTTCTGGCTGGGTCCTCGGGTTGAAAAGATGGTGTCGCTCTCAAACATATCGGTTGAGGCGCACAACGGGTACCTGGAGATCTACCTCAACCTAGGAGCCTTGGGGCTTTTATTTCTTGGGTGGCTATTGGTATCTAGTTACAGAAGGCTCTGTAAAAGCTTAACGCGGTATTCAAGCCTGACCTCACTCATGTGGGCTCTCTCTTCAATTGTACTCTTCTATAATATGACAGAGTCGGCTTTTAATGCGTCTTTCATTTGTGGCACCTTCTTGTGGGGGACCATCGTACTGGGGCGGGGAGCGAGTGTAGGCAGCGTTTCGTTACAGGAGTCTTCATTCGAGCGGTCCGTCTCCAGAAAGTACGAGATCGCATAAAGTAAGACTCGACCCATGCTCGTCGAACGTTTTCGCTTTCGGAAATGATAGCGACTGGAGTTTCGCTCACGCAACCGTGGTACGGGCCGGTTTCTGGTTTCAGGCTATTGTGCCCGGAGTAACCGACGTAATTCGGGCAACTGATTCTAACTATCAACCGCTTTCGTAGACCACACTGTTTGGGCCTTCATCCGCAAGCCTTTTATGGAGATAATGTGA
The DNA here is from genome assembly GCA_963715685.1 of uncultured Acidobacteriota bacterium. Lineage (GTDB taxonomy): Bacteria > Acidobacteriota > Terriglobia > Acidiferrales > UBA7541 > Palsa-295. The sequence goes on from OY970264.1 coordinate 383,459, forward strand.
TTACGAAGAACTCTGTCGGATATGTCGCGGAACTGCACGGCGGTCGCCCCTCCCGTCGAGATGCACGGGCTCAGAGCCTCACTTATTTCGTTCTGACAGTGCTTGGGTTTTCATTTTGGTTTTTTCTGGTTATGCCGTTCGCTAGTCACAGAGAAACTTATGGGTGGCTAGCCGGGAGTGCTCGCACTGAGCACTTCGCCCAGCAATTCGCGTTTGGCCATAATACAACTTATCGGCCACTGGCCCAAGTAGTGACGTGGTTGGGATTTCAAATCCTGGATCCGCGCGTTTTCCCGACAAGCGTTTTGCGGCAAGCCTTACTGCAGGGATTCGTATACTTGATGTTCGCTCTTGCCTGGTGGCTTATTTATTCTGCGGCGCCTCAGCGGCGCCTGTTTGCATTTGTTGCGTGTGTGGTCGGCGGTGTCTTCTTTTCGGGCTACGTTCAGCTGTTCCATATATATGGAATGTTTTATGCGGCCGTAATATTGACGCTGGGAGCCTTGCTTCTCGCTTATGATTCGGAGTCATTCGCTAAGCGGGAAACGTGGTTTGCAATCGTCGCGACAGTGCTTGTATTGTGGCACCCATTTGCAACTGCTCTCTTCGTAGGCTTCTACTTCGGATTCTACCTCGAGACGTTTTGGCAACGTGGCAAAGCCCAACACATTCAGGCAATTGTAATCTTATTGGCTGTAACTGCAGTAATTGCAGCTGCGGTTGTTCTTTTTCCGCGTGACCGGGTTCCTTTTGACACTAAGCTACTCGGATTCCTCGTTAGCTACCAAACCAACGAAGTAAATCGTGTTGCATCGCTTGTGGCATTCCTATTGGCTGAGATGGTCATCTTGAGCATGGAGCTGTCACCGAGGCTGAAGTTAGTAGCCTCGCTGTTTGTGTCCGCACTCAGCGTCGTCTTTCTCTTAAAGGGTCTACCGCTCTTGTTTCTCTGGATTGCCGCAGGCTTGATAAAGGCTCTTCGCTTGCGCTATTGGAGTCTTTTCTTTCTTCTGCTTGCAGCTGCACTATTCCCGTTCGGTGGGGCGATCGGTACGCCAATCTATGCGCTGTTTGCCATAATTATAGCTGGGTATTTGACAGCCCTCGGCTGGTCTTCGGCTGAGAAGGTCCTCTCTCACATTAAGACCCAATATGTCTTAGGCGCCATCGTCGCATCGGCGATAGTCCTTGTGATGGTTCGTGTGGGAATCGATGTACCCATAGTGACAAGGGTCGCAAGTCCGGTTCTTGCGGAGCGCGAACGAACTTATCAGTTGGAGAGCATCCTGTCCTGGCTCCACAATTCAAACTATTGTCGCGATGAAATAGGCTTCGCCGACAATGCAGGTAGCCCCATCGATTCTGTTGAAAGCGCGATTACAAGACGGAATCGACCGCCCGCTTCGTTGGGAGATGTCCGGTTGTTTTGGGAGACTGTTTTACAGTGCCAGAAGGCCGCGGGTTCGAGTAACAATATAGAGAAGGCCATTGTGACGTTTGGCGGTCCGGCCATAACCAACTCTCATGCTGTATTCGTGGTTAAATCGAAGTACGCTGGGGATGCAACCGTATGGATCCCAGATTCTCAGAATTAGCCCACTCTGCCCGCTCACTTCTCGCAAATGACGAGGTCATTTGTGGCGCCATTCCCAAGCGTCGCGAAGAAAGGTAGGCCATCTTTGGAGATCAGAGGCAAGGAAATTCGTATCAGGGGGAAGCTAATCCGGATCGGTTTTCTCGACGGAGAAGGGTACCAATTCCTGGAGGACCCAGAGGCGGCTTTAGATCATCTCCGGAACTCCAGCACCTCGATTGACCTTTTCACGTTTGTTCAAAAGCTTTCCGAAACGTCGCCGAAATATAGCTATCCCATGGAATGGGACAACATGGCTGTCCTTCGCGTTTCAAGCTTCGAGAACTGGATGACTCAACAGATTAATTTCAAGGTCAGGAACAAGGTTCGCAAGGCCGCAAAAAATGGGATTGTCGTCCGGGAGATTCCATTCAACGATGCTCTCATTCAAGGCATATCCGCCATCTACAACGAGTCGCCGATCCGGCAAGGGAGAAAATTTCCTCACTATGGGAAGGAGTTCGAAAGTCTGCGCAGAATGAAGGCGACTTTTCTCGATCGAAGCGTATTTATCGGTGCGTTCCTCGAAGATAGCCTGATTGGCTTCATCAAGCTGGTAGCCAACGAAGACTGGAGCCAAGCGGGTCTGTTGCACATTCTTTCCATGATCCGGCACCGCGATAAGGCTCCGACAAATGCACTGATCGCGCAGGCGGTGCGGTCCTGTGCTGATCGGGGAATTCCAAATCTGTGGTATGCGAATCTGTCCTACGGCAAAAAGCATAAGGACAGCCTGGCAGACTTCAAGCTGCAGAATGGGTTTCACAAGGTGGAGGTTCCCCGATACTATGTGCCACTCACACTTACGGGCCGGATGGCCTTGCGTTTAGGCCTCCACCACGAAATCGTTGATCAGGTTCCTGAACCGGTCGCCGCCGCGTATCGCAAAATTCGGAGTTTCTGGAACGCAAAACGGTTCCCCGGCCTGGAGAGCGCCTAGAAGAGTTTCGTCTATACGTAAGCGCTCTTTTTCCTCATCCTTGTGAATCGGCTCGCTGGTATCGCTCACGACGGACGGCAGTGGAACGTTCGATGCCGTCACGCCTTTTTCCTCCTGACAACCATCCAGGCCAAGTAGATCAAGATGCGCAAGCATAGCCAAGGCGATATAGGGATGGAGCATCCATGCCAGGAATCGTAGGTTTGATAGGTCGCATCCCACGAGAAGCCGCAGAGCGAGAGCTTCTCCAGATGGGAATGGCTATGTACCACGAGAAGTCCTATGTGACCGGTATGTGGATGGACGAATCGCTCGGTGTGTATGTCGGTTCGGTCGAGCGAAAGGGGTCGTTCTGCGATGGGATGCCCCTAAAAAATGAACGGCAAGACGTGGTGCTTATCTTCTCCGGAGAGGAGTTTCCGGAGCCCGGCACACCGCAACATCTTACGGAACGAGGGCACCATCTGGATGACGCCGAAGCTTCCTACCTTGTTCACCTCTACGAGGAGGAAAACGAATCTTTTCCCGCTGCATTGAATGGCAGATTTCAGGGACTTCTGATTGACCGGGGTCGTGGAACGGCGATGCTTTTCAATGACCGGTATGGAATGCATCGAGTCTACTATCACGAATCGAAGGACGCGTTTTATTTCGCCGCAGAGGCCAAAGCGATTCTTGCCGTGCGACCTGAACTTCGAGGTCTGGCGCCGCGCTCGTTAGGTGAATTCGTCTCCTGCGGCTGTGTGTTAGAGAATCGCACGCTTTTCAAGGGCATCCACGTTCTGCCTCCAGCCTCCGCATGGTCGTTTCGGAATGGCTCAATCGAGGGTAAACGCAGCTATTTCCATCCACGAGAATGGGAAGATCAAGAAAGGCTGGATCCGAAAGCATATTATCGGGAGCTTCGGGAGGTATTCGCGCGAAACCTTCCCCGGTATTTCCATTCCCGTGAGCGCATCGGGATGTCTCTGACAGGCGGCCTGGACACCCGGATGATCATGGCGTGGCAGAGGCTTGAGGCCGGCTCGTTGCCTTGTTACACCTTCGGCAGCATGTTCCGCGACAATCAGGACGTTCGCATATCGCGGCGCGTAGCCAGCATTTGCAAGCAGCCTCATCAAGTCATAACCGCTGGCCAAGAATTTCTCTCGAACTTTGCGCCTTACGCCGAACGTGTGGTGTACCTCAGTGATGGATGCCTAGATGTGGGCCGCGCCCCGGACCTTTATCTAAATGAAAAAGCGCGCCAGATTGCCCCGGTAAGGATGACGGGAAACTATGGTGGAGAAATCCTGCGCGGAGTCCGGACATTCAAGCCGCAGGAGCCTATGGCCGGGTTGTTCAGTCCGGAGTTTCTCGCCTATATCCGCCAAGCCAAGGAAACCTACGCCTGTGTTCTTGGAGGACATCCGGTTTCCTTTGCCGCGTTCAAGCAAGCTTCATGGCATCAACGGGCGATCCTCTCTCTCGAGGAGACGCAGCTTTCACTGCGGTCGCCCTATCTGGACAACGATTTTGTACGAACTGTCTTTCGCGCGCCTGAATCAGCCTTCATCAACAACGAGGTTTCTTTGCGGTTGATTGCGGATGGGAACAGGGCCCTTCTGAACGTGCCGACCGACCGTGGCTTGGCAGGAGAACGAGGTCCTTTCTCGCGGGTCTTGTCCCGCGGCTTTCTCGAGTTCCTCTTCAAGGCCGAATACGCTTATGACTCGGGAATGCCGCAATGGCTCGCACGAATTGATCATTCCCTTTCTTCACTGCGGCTGGAACGATTATTCCTCGGAAGGCACAAGCCCTTCCATTTTCGAGTGTGGTACCGAGATACATTGGCTGGATACGTTAAGGAAGTGTTGCTGGAGCCCTGCAGCCTTTCGAGATCGTACATAGAGCGAAAACAGCTCGAGGCAGTTGTGCTGGGTCACCTTAAGGGAAATCGCAATTACACCAACGAGATTCATAAGCTGTTGAGCTTGGAACTTCTGCACCGTCTCTTTGTTGACACTCATGCTCGATCGTCCGAGACACGGTTCACAACTGTTGACCAACTGCCTCGTATGGGCGCGATTGCGTAACGTGAGAGGATCCACCGAGGAAACGCCCTGCCGCTTATCCTGTACTAAGACTGGCCGACGGGACAGTAGCTTTTGCAGGCGTTTCTGACCAATATCATGTTTGAGAGAATGCGGGTGCGCTCAAAGGGGATTATGCGCATGATCCGAAGGATCAAATTGGTCAGAAATCTTCTTTATCTTCTGTTGCTTTGTGTCACTTCGGCGGCAGCGGCGCAGGCGCAGAACTGGTCCGGCATCTTGAGCCCGAGCCGCGCGACAGACTGGACCAAGGCCGGCCTCCCGGCGACCTTGCCGGATGGCGAAACTACGCCTAACCCGTGGACTCCGCCGACGCGGACGCAATGTGGTTCAACTATTACCACGGCCAGCTTCTCAGGAATGAGCTCGAGCAACTACGTCACGCCTACGGCGATCAACACGGCCCTTTCCTCTTGCGGCACTGGCCATTACGTCTACGTCGCAGCGGGGACGTACTACTTCAGTGGTACAATCACCCTTGGCAACCAGAACGGCGTGAGCTTGCGACTGGCCGACGGTGCGAAGTTTGTTTTCAATGCAACTCCGGGCATCAATTACTACAACGGAAGCGGCAGCATCACAAACAACGACAACTTTTGGGTAGGCGCACCAAGCTACGCTCAAGGTGCGAATGTCATCTACGTGTCGAGCGTTAGCCAGATGACGGCTGGTTCCACAGTTCTTATTTTGAAGGAGTGCAACACCTACTACAGCGCCGCAACGCCAGACAACTGTACCGGCTCGATCAGCGACAACGGAGGACTTCTGGTTTGCAGCATCATCGCTTCTGGGCCAACAAATCCGTGCAGCGATCAAGGAGCATCAGAAGTTACAGGGCCGGGAGCGCAGGTTCAACTTTCTCTTGTAACCGCAATCAACGCAAATGGAGTGGGGGGTTGCGCAGCGGGAAGCGGCAATTACTGCGTAACCATTTCACCGGGCCTTTTGATGCCGAACTGGAGCACATCGAACACTCCCATCTATAACGGTATCAATCCGAGCTGGGGAGACGGGCTGGAGGGCGGTACGTTCGATTTCACCGGCTCGTCCGGCGGAGACAACGCCCTTTGGACCTACTCGTATGCCTCTTGGATGACTGGCACACGATGGATCGGAGGGCAGGGAGGAACTGCCGACATTCACACCGAGGATCGTCTCAACTGCCTTATGCGAGATAATTACCTCTTCCAGCGGTGGACCTTCTCGCAAGGGGCGCAGGAAATCATCGTCGTGGATGAGGATACCTACGATCTCTACCTAAACAACATTTTTCAGAATGGACCGATCACATTCTCGCAGGCCGGAGCAGTCGGCAACGTATTCGCTTATAATTACGCGCGCGATGGTGCGGCAAGCGGTGGTTCGTCACAGTATCAGTTTGCCAACAATATGTACGTTACGCACCACCCCGGAGATTCTTTCATTCTGGCCGAAGGGAATCAGAACGGGCAGGAACAGACCGACTCAATCCACGGGTCGCATAACTTGAACACTTACTTTCGCAATGCCTATCTTGGCGACCCTCCTTACATCACCACGAACCAAAAGGACAAGGATATCGACGCGCAGGGCGTCTCGCGCTTTTCAAACGCTATCGGAAACGTGATCGGCGACCCAAACAACGTAGCCTACCAGGTAGACGATAGGACATCGAATCCAGGCAACAGCAGCGCCATCTACGAGCTGGGCAACGACAACGGCGGCACGACAGACCCAGTGACGCGGCTTAGTTTCTACCGCTGGGGAAACTACGATACGATCACGGCAGCGGTTAGATGGTGCGGTAATTCTAGCGATCCGGGATGGTCAACTACATGCAGCAGTACGTCTGAGGTTCCCACCTCGATTGCCAATAGCGGCGCTGCATTCAACCAAACCGTGCCAAGTAGCACGACATTACCTCCGTCGTTCTTCCTGCCAACCACGGCGCATTCCAATGGGGGAACGGGCCTCAACTGGTGGAAGGTTTGCACGAACTGGCCCACTTGTTCGACATTCACCACGCAGCCATTTCCGCCTATCGGACCGGACGTGACGGGCGGCAGCATCTATGGCGACTATCGCTTTGCTGGCGGTTATGCAGGCCACGCCAACAACATCCCCGCCTATATTGCGTGGAGCACCTTACCCATAGACACGAACTATCAACACTCTACAGCCATCACGGCCTCGAGCTGGTCCGGCGGAGTCGAGACGCTGACTTTCAGCAACGCGGCGTTCGGCGGGGACGCACCCATCGGGGAGTTTCAAATCAGCAGCGGAAATTGCGCGGGAACATTCATGGTTACGAATGTCCCTTCAACTACGACACTGCAATATGCGGTGGCGAGCAATCCCGGCAGTTGCACGAGCGAAAACTTGCTCTGGCCTGATGTGCGGCAGTTTGGCTCGACGGTGTACCAGAACGATTCAAGTGGATCGGGATCCGGTTCAAATCCTCCTGCTGCACCGACAAGCTTATCGGCTATCGTTCAATAATTATCGGTCAGTATCGTTATCAGGAGGCCGAAGCGGCGCTTATCGAATTGCCGACTTTGTGGCCCTCGCCCGCACTTGAAAACGACGCCTCTCATTTTGAATCTTAGATAACTCTAATGAAATCGACGATCTGTCTTGCAGAGGATCGAAAAGTCTGCGAGCCCTCCTTAAAATTGCTTCTTTTAAGCCTAAATATGCATTGTTCTGAAATGGCAGTTAATCTTTGCTATCCACCCGCAGAAGATGGATTCCGCAACTGGATCAAGAAGTGTCCGCAAGTGCACCTTCGGACGGACCATTCCGGTGGTCAGGGATGGAATGTAAAACCCTACGCTATTATGCGCCTAATCGACGAGGGTTTTGATGAAGTCATATGGATCGATTCTGACGTTATCGTCAGGCGAGACATCACTCAAATTTTTGGCCAACTCCACGATGACATTTTTGTTGCGACCGAGGACGCACTCGGGGACGACCGTGACGACCGGAATGCACTCCGCGCACGCCTTTGGGGTTTTTCAGTAGGTAGGGTTCTGCCATTCGGCCTGAATTCAGGAGTGCTTCGCGTCACTAAGAACCATTACCGTCTGATGGCACGATGGCGGGAACTGTTGGAATCAAACGCATATCAGGACGTTCAAAAAAGGCGCTGGCGTGAGAGGCCTGTTCACATGTTAGGGGATCAAGATGTTTTGACTGCGCTTTTGACTTCAAAAGAATTCGCGGAAATCCCAATACATATACTGCGGAAGGGAAAACAGATACTTCAATTTAATGGCATATATGGCTACACCGTTGCTGAGAGGATAGGGAATCTTCTAGGGGACAATCCCGCATTCATTCATTCGTTTGCCGGCAAACCGTGGTCCGAGCAATGGGGGGTAGAGCGTTCAGATGGGTTGAGGAAGTACATCAGAGAGTACATCAAAAAGGTTTACCTGGATCTGTCCCCTTATACCCTTTCAGTGACTCAATTCAAGGCGGAATTGGGGTGCGAAACGAAATGGATGGGGCCGCACTACGTTCTAAGCCGATTTCTGCGGGCGTTGGGAGCGGGGTATCCAGAACTCGTCGGCCTTCCAATTGCGGCGTTAGCGGATCTGGGACGCGTTGTAAAATCCATACGGAAGGCAACCCGTCTCGATCGTCCAGTGTAAATACGGAATAAAACTGGTGCATCGGAAGTTTCGCAGGAACCTTTCGTCGCGCTGCAAGCGATCAACTTGATCCCGAAACCGCGCTCTGTGCGCGGATATATTGGCAAGTCACTGAAGAATCCCTGGAAAACACCTGAATGTCGGCGGAAGAACTGTCCGTAAACGGGCTTAGCACCGAACATCTGCACGCTGACCTGAGAGGTCGATCTGTTCGCGGAGGTTTGGTCAACCTCACATCACAGGGCGCGCAGTTTTTTATCCAATCAATCGCAACGGTGGTGCTAGCGCGGTTGCTGACCCCGGCCGACTTCGGGCTGGTAGCTATGGTCGCCACGATCACCGGACTAGGCCAAGCATTTGCGGATCTCGGCCTCTCTGAAGCCACGATCCAGCGCAAAGAGATTACGCATAATCAAGTCAGTACTCTCTTTTGGATCAATGTCGCTATTGGGCTTGCACTCATGCTCCTCACAGCGGCACTGGCGCCTGCGTTGGCGACGTTTTATCGGGAGCCGCGGCTTGTAAAGATCACGTTACTGGTCTCTCTCACATTTCTTATTGGCGGTTTGAGGGTGCAACCCGACGCGATTCTCAAGCGTCAGATGCGCTTTTCATCCATAGCCATTCGGGATGTCGCTGGATATTGTCTAGCTGTCCCTCTTGCTATCGCGATGGCTTGGCGAGGGGCAGGCTATTGGGCATTGGTTGCTCTCCCGTTGACATTGAATTTGAGCGCACTGATTCTTTCCTGGCTGATGGTCGATTGGAGGCCGGGCTTACCCCGGCGCGACGCCCAAGTTAGTTCCATGATTGCCTTTGGCGGCAATGTTGCGGCTTCCTACTTCTTACTCACTATCAGCCGCAGCGCCGATAATGTCCTCGTCGGCTGGTATTGGGGAGCTGGGCCGCTGGGGCTGTACTCGAAGGCCTATAATCTCCTCATGCTACCCGTTCGCCAACTCAGCGTGCCGGCCGCTGGCGTGGCTATTCCTGCCTTCAGTCGAATCCAGAGCGATCCGGAGCGCTTTGCGCGATATTACCTGCGTGTCGCCAACCTGCTGATGTGGATCAGTGCTCCAATGTTCGGATTTCTTCTGGTTGCCGCGAAGTCGGTAATTGTCCTGATACTTGGCAATCAGTGGCGAGAAGCTACGCCGGTATTCCAGATCCTTGTAATCTCTGCGTTGGCGCAACTTTTCCTTGAGTCAATAATCTGGTTATTTGTGAGTCGGGGGCAATCGCAAAAGCTTTTGAAACTCTTGCTCATCATTTCTCCCATCATCGTTTGCAGCTTTATAATCGGGCTGCCTTTCGGCATCAAGGGCGTGGCCTTATCTGGCTCCTTGGCCCTGGTTATCATTTTCCCATGGATGCTCAAGTTCGCCTTTCATGATACGGACTTAACTCTTCGGCGTCTTGGGCGGGCCGTTCAGTACCCGCTTGTCTTGTGCCTTGTTAGTGCAGTTGTTGCAGAGTTGGCCCTGCACTTAATCGCTCCAGAGCGATTATTTTCGCAACTTCTAACTGTTGCTCTGGGCTTCGCAGCGGTTTACTTGTTCTCGGCACTTATACCTCCCGTGCGGAAAGAAATGATGTCTCTGAAGGAATTATTGAGCGAATTTCGCTTGTCCAGTACGCCGCGAACTTGACCTCGTGGCAGACCAACTGTTCTCTAGTCGGGAGACGAAGCTCTGTGGGATTGCTTGAAAGTATTGAGAAGACCGACTCGATCTCGGATGTGGCCACCTCAATTGCCGCGTCTGAGCTGGAAGTATGCTTGGATGAAACCGATTATTGGGTTTGTCGCAGCGAAGCGGGCTCGAGCCTGGCTTCCGCGCGTAAACGCTTTCGTGGGTGCGGGATTGGAATAAAGCAACACCCGAGTTTCAGAATCTCAAAGTCACAGACTGATGAGGGCAATAAATCATGTCGTACTTCAGTGAGTTTGAACACGAACGCACGAACGTGGAAACTCCCGCTCAGCAGATAGAAAAGATCCAAGCCATTTGGCAGGAGCACATGGACGTGGCGAGGGTACTTCCAACGCTCGCTCCAGGAGCATCCGCCGCCGTTGATTTGATCTATTCATCCCTTGTGGGTGGTGGTCAGTTACTCATCGCAGGGAACGGAGGGTCCGCCGCAGATGCCCAACATATCGCCGCCGAACTGACGGGCCGTTTTCTGCGTGAGCGGCAGCCCCTCCGCGCTCTCGCTCTGCATGCCAATACGTCAGCCCTCACGGCAGTGGGAAACGATTACGGATATGAATACGTATTTGCTCGCGAACTCAGCGCTCACGCCCGACCGGGCGACGTGCTGCTCGCGATCTCTACCAGCGGGAATAGCGCGAATATCCTACGCGCAATCGAGGCGGCTCGCGAAAGGAAGGTAGCGGTTATTGGCCTGACCGGTGAATCCGGCGGCCAGATGAGAATCGCGTGCGACCTATGCCTTTGTGTTCCCTCTAAGTCGACGCCACGAATCCAGGAAATGCATATCACAATTGGGCACACAATCTGTGAACTCCTGGAAGAGAGACTGGCGAAGGCATGAAAATGCTTCTCAAGCGCAATAGCTTAAGATGATCTTCCGAACCGCGACGGCCTACGTGTGATGGCATCAGATACGACTCCTGAGATCGATGTGGCGCTGCTTACAGGTGGTGCCGACCAACCCTATGCATTTGGTCTGGCCACAGAGCTCATTTCTAAAGACGTCGCGATGGATCTCATCGCCAATGACGAATTGGATCTTCCTGAATTCCGAGGTAAGTCCAAAGTCACTTTTCTGAACTTGCGAGGCGATCAGCGGCCGGACGCCAACATGGTGCGAAAGAGTTTTCGGGTGCTGACTTATTACGTCAAGTTGATTTGCTACGCTGCAAAGTCAAAGCGAAAAATCTTTCATATCCTATGGAACAACAAATTCGAGTCCTTTGATCGCACCATACTAATGCTTTACTACATCCTTCTGAGGAAGAAGATCGTTTTGACAGTCCACAACGTGAACGCCGGGACAAGGGATTCCAACGATACAGCGCTTAATCGCCTAACTCTTGGGATCCAGTATCGGCTCGCCGATCATATGTTCGTTCATACGGACAAGATGAAGACTGAACTCATGGACGAGTTCGAAGTGTCAGGAAGCCGGATCAGCGTCATTCCGTTCGGGATCAACAATGCCGTGCCAAACGCAACTCTATCGCCGCGTGAGGCAAAGCAGCGATTGGGCATCCGAGAACGAGCAAAAACAATCCTATTTTTCGGCAACATTACGCCTTACAAGGGACTTGAATATCTTGTAGCCGCGTTCCAGCAAGCTTCGGCCCAACATCACGATTATCAGTTGATTATCGCCGGTAGGCCTAAAAACTGCGAAAGCTACTGGGCGCAAATCCGGCAAGCGATCCAAAATGATGTTCGGAGCGGGCGCATAATCCTCAGGACGGATTACATTCCTGACGCCGAAACTGAAATTTACTTTAAAGCAGCGGATGTCCTCGTTCTGCCTTACAGGCATATTTACCAGAGCGGCGTTCTGTTTTTGGGATACAGTTTTGGTTTACCGGTTCTCGCTGCTGACGTGGGTTCCCTGAAGGAAGAGATCATTGAGGGCAAGACCGGATTCGTTTTTAGGCCCGAAGATCCAGAGGACCTAGCGAGAGCCATCAAGCGCTACTTCGCCAGCGATTTGTTTGCGAGCCTGGACACGCGGCGCCAGGAGATACGAGACTTTGCGAGCAAGAACCATTCTTGGGACTTGGTCGGCCAAGCAACTATTAGTGTCTATTCCGGCTTGCTTCGACCATCCTCTCCAAGGAAACTGCTGAATCGTCAAGAACCTTCTTTGAAGTGAAATTAAGCGGCTCGTGGCGAGCTGCCGCCAAGCCCTATCGCTTTCGCGAATGAATATGGCCCCCAGGGTACCAGTGCAACCTGCTGCCACAACCTGACGCTCTTTGGCGCTTCAGCGGATCTCTAGTCGGCAGGTGAAGCGTCTGTCAGCTTTTCGAGACAAATCGCTTGAAACGGATTAGCGCAAAATCCCTAGAAAAGCACATGGATTCTATGAATGTGATCAGAACAGAATCGTGAGAAGACACCCATGTGGATAGATATAACGAAACGCGTAAGTGCGCGCTCCGCTGGACGCCGAGATCGGGGAAGGATTAGTAGACGTGGTGTTGCCCGCGTTGCGGTCGTTTTCACGATCCTCGTAATGGGCGTGATGCTTGCGGGCGTTTTCTTTTGGAAATCGTACCCAAGAACGAACCAACTGCTGAGCGGAAAGACGTCGGCATCGATCGCGTGGCGCATAAAGCTCTTCGGCCGCAAGGCCCTTGGCGGTATTCCCGAGTTGTCATGGAGCGAACTTTGGCAAATGGCGCACCATGGAGGTGGTTTTGGCTTGGAAGGCGTGGTGGCAGGGCGGAAAATACATTCCAGCGTTACTAATCCATATTATTCTGACGCCGATCTTCAAGCTGCTTCGCGAATTTTTAGCACGCGTTGTGCAATGTGCCATGACCACGATGGAGGAGGCGGGCATGGTGGGCCGCCGCTCAACCATCCAGGGCTCAAACATGGCGACGACGATCTATCCATTTACCAAGTCTTGAGGGACGGCGTCGCGAACACGGCCATGCGTGCTCCCTCCGTTTCTCTAGAGCAGCGTTGGCAACTCGTAGCCTTTGTGAAGTACTTGCGACTACACACTATCGGTTTGGGTCTCGGTAAGGCCCCTTTGAACATTGAGGTAAGCAGCGACCAAGTTATCTCGGCCGGAACCAAAGCGGATGAATGGCTGACTTACTCGGGCTCTCTTGATGGGCACCGCTATACGCCGCTAAACCAAATTACTCCTGCAAATGTGGCGCAACTTCGTATCCGATGGGTTCGACAGTTCGAAACGAACTTACGAACGATCGAAGCGACTCCGCTTGTCGCTCGCGGAGTCATCTTCATCACCGAGCCTCCGTCGGATACGATCGCCGTCGACGCTTTAGGTGCCAAATCCGGGGACCTGATTTGGAGATATACACGAAACATTCCCGCCGACGTGCCCGCGTGCTGCGGCCGATATAACAGAGGTCTCGCAATCCTCGATAACCGTGTTTATCTTGCCAGCCTAGAAGGATATTTGGTTTGCATCGATGCGGACACCGGAAAGCAGGTCTGGGAGACTCACGTAGCAGAATATTCCCAGGGTTACTCCCTGAGCGCGGCGCCGCTGATTGTAAATCGGTCGGTCGTTGTTGGGGTTGCAGGAAGCGAATTGGGAATTCGGGGCTTCATAGCTGCTTACGACGCGGAAACTGGCAAGAAGCAGTGGCAGTTCGACACAATTCCTGCCCCAGGCGAACCGGGTCATGAGACCTGGGGTGGCGGTGATTCCTGGCGAACGGGCGGAGCCTCAACATGGGCCACCGGGAGCTATGACCCATCGCTCGGCCTTGTGTACTGGGGCACTGGCAACCCGTCCGAAGACATTTCGGGACACGACCATCCCGGCGATAACCTATATGCCGATAGTATGGTTGCGGTGCACGCCGACACGGGGAAGCTGGCATGGTACTTTCAATTCACTCCCCACGATGAGCATGACTGGGACTCAGCGCAAACTCCCATCCTGGCGGATGTTACGGTCAAGGGCAAGAGCCGTAAGGTAATCTGCTGGGCGAACAGGAATGGGTTCTACTATGTGCTGGACAGAGTTACTGGAGAATTCCTGGCGGGCGCGCCGTTTGTCAAACTAAATTGGGCGAAGGGCCTTGACTCGGCTGGACGACCGATCCCCGCGGATCCGGACGACGCTTCCGATGCCGGGCGAATCGTTTTACCCGTTTTCGGAGGAGGTGGCACGAATTTTCAAAATGCGGCATTTGACCAGCGAAAGCGATTGATATTCGTGCCAGCAACTGAAGAGGCGCCCACGTCTACGAGGATCGACCGCGGCGATCAAGGCTTTTTTGAGAATTTTCAGGGAAACTACATCGCACCACCGATTGCAGTCGTGCGTGCGCTCGACGCTGCCACCGGAGCAAAACGATGGGAACACTTCTCACCTCGAATTGAGGGCACGTTCTACTACGGCGGGCTGCTCGCTACGGGAGGCGGCCTAATCTTTGGAGGATCGGGGGGCTGGGTATTTGCCTTAGACTCTGCAACCGGACATGAGCTATGGCGCTTTTTTCTCGGAGGGGACACCCGCGCAACTCCAATCTCATTTACAGTAGACGGACGGCAAGTTATCGCGGTGCCGGCAGGTCGCGGCTTGTTCTTGTTCGGGCTATAGCCTTGAAGACTTCAGAACGATGTTTGGCCATATCGGATTGACAGCGCGGTCAGAGGCCCCTGTCGCTTCAACTTGTTTCAAGCCGTGATCTCTCAGTTAGACCTTGCCGCTGTCCCCGGTTGAAGGTGCCGACTAGTTCTCAAGCGAAGCGGGCTTTTACGTCGAGGTCCTTCTCAAGATGTACAGAATCGATGAAGCGCACGTGGCGCTAATCGAAATTCACGACGAGGGAGTGCATGCGGATGCCATCGCCGAAGAAACGCACTCCGCGGAGGAGATGATCGCGGAGAGGACGATCAAATCGACCGCACGGCTAAAAAACGCTGCTAAGGCTTCGCGAAAGCGAAGTAAGCATCGGCATAGCCGCCCGCGGAAGCACATTAAACTCAACCAGGAAATCGAGATCACTTTCCAGGGCCGGTCCTGGCCGGTTGCGGCAGAGCCGAACAATTCCAGTCGCCGCACACGATAGCGACGACAGCGCGCTTCGCCTTCCGCCCAGCGTTGCGCAAAGACAGAGGTCATGGAGCGCTATTCTTCTGGAAGAGGATTGTCCAATGATCGCCGGGTTATATGCGTATGCTGTCTCAAAACATATAATCTGGCTCAAGATGCGTTGAGGGAGAAAAAGCATCGGCTTAATAACAAGGGAGATTCCCATATGAAACCAAGTCGCCGAAAGATCGAAGAAGCGCTAAATGCCGTCGGTCTTCATCCTGTGATGATTAGCCTGTATCGCGCTACTCTCGGAAGAAAGAGGGCTGCGAACGAAAAACTCCTTCGTGACTTCTACGCTCCCCTTCTAAAGGATACGCGCCTTATCTTTGACATCGGGGCAAACCTGGGAAAGTTGGCCTCCGTCTTCAGCTCGCTTGGGGCGCGAGTGATTGCGGTCGAACCGAACAATGATTGCGTGCGTCATATACAAATTTGTTACCCCGAAGTGGAAGTCCTACAGGCGGTCGCTGGTCCGAAAGACAGCTTGGCAACACTAAACGTATCGGACTCCATGGACGCGACTAGTAGTTTGTCTAACGATTGGATCAACTCCATACGCTCCTGTCATACAAACTGGGACGTGTGGAACCGTAAAGTCACTGTCCCGATGTTTCGCCTCGATACCCTGATTGAACACTATGGTTTCCCCGACTACATCAAGATCGACGTTGAGGGGTTTGAAGAAGGCGTCCTCGCTGGCCTGTCCCGCTGCCCAAGGCTTCTGTCGTTCGAATACAATCTCTGTTTCACAGCTGCCGCTTACAGGTGCATAACCAACCCAATCTTCAGCGGTGCTCGCTTCAACTACACTATGGGAGAAAACGAGTCCTTCCAGTCGCCGGAATGGATGTCCGCTGAAGAGCTGGTGGCTACGATCTCCAAGTTCAAGCGTGGGGACGTCTATGGCGACATCTTTGTTAAGACAGTAGTCCGTGGCTAATGAACACCCAACTCACCAAATGGGGAGACCTTCAATAGTAACGACCGAATATCCGACTCCGGCGCGTCGTCCCAATTATTCTGTCCTATCCAAAGTGCGGTTCAAGCAAACCTTCGGTGTTCGGCTACCGGACTGGCGTACTCAACTCCACGCGGCCGTCGCGGAAGCAGACGTGCAGCGACGATAAGTCCCGAAGCTGGGCGCTAGTCTTGAGCTGTGGGTCGCAGAACCGCCTCCTTGAAGGAGCCGGTCTTCCCGCACGCGCGGAATGCAGCGTCGTTTGGCTCTTTAGCGAGTCGGCCAAAGAAGCCGCGTGATAAGGATTTGTGCTGATTTTCGGGAATGTCATGGACCTATTTCCTCGCCTGTACCGCGAGGGCGCGTCGAGTGCGGACTCGCGCTTGGTCCTTTGTTTTCAATGCTTGGTTGCATCGATCAGGTACAGGATAGAAGTGCCTTCCTGCGGTCGGATTGTGCTCAGGAGGCACCGTGGAATGGTTTTTCCCACGAATGGCACTCGCCAGGAACTGAACGGTGGGGCACTCTGTGTCTAGTTCGCGTCGAGAGAGCTAAGCGTTTGAATTGCAGTTAGATAGAAGGAAATGGACTGCACGCGCTGGCTGGTAGTTTTGGCGAATCAATTGCTACTTAATGGTCGTTGTGTTTCACCTACAGGGCGGTAGCTTATCTGAACGCTCACAGAGCCCTTTAGCGCAGTCTCAGCGAGTCGAACATTCTTTGCGCCTAACAAGAGGCTAACGTTAGGGCCGCAGCGGTATTACCAAACTATCCCGCGCCCTAGGATTTTCTTGGACACCGAATTGTGATGAAAATGGATGGAAAATCACAAGGACGTGTCTATGAGCAAAGAGAGAGAACCAGCTTCGGGAGCCCCGGAGGGAGCCCGAGGGGCGACCGGAGGGGCTCCCGAAGAGCGGCGTGACGGCCGGGGCCGGTGGTCGGCGAAACGCAAGTTTGCAGCGATTGTGCGGCTGCTGCGCGGGGAAGATCTCGAAACACTTTCGCGCGAGTCGGGCGTGACCGCCGCGACGCTGTCCGGCTGGCGGGATCAGTTTCTGGAGGGCGGCGCCGCTAACCTGAAGGCGCGGGAAGCCGACGTGAACAACGAAGAGACGCAGCGGCTGAAATCGCTGGTGGCCGATCTGAGCATGAGCAACGAATTGCTGCGGGAAAAGATCCACCGCCTGGAGGCCGGACGCCCTTTGGTCTGGCGGAGGCCGAAGCCATGAGCCGCGCCGCTTCGCCCTTCACGGGACGACGATACGGCGTGGCGCGTGTCACCAGCGAATGGGAGATGGCGCGTTCCAGCTTTTACTATCAGCGAGGCAGCGTCGCACAACCCGGGCGAGTGCTCGGGCGGCGCGGACCGAAGACCGCTTGGAGCGATGCGGTGTTGCTCGAGAAGATCCGCGAGGTCATCGCGGCTTCCCCCTTTTACGGCGAGGGCCACCGCAAAGTGTGGGCGCGGCTGCGCTTCGAGGGAGTGCGCACGTCGAAGGCGCGGGTGCTGAGGCTGATGCGCGAAGCACAGCTGCTGGCGCCGTCACGCACGCTCCCGAAGCCTGAGAATCCCCACACCGGCCGGATCATCACCGCTCGGCCGAACGAAGTCTGGGCCAGCGACCACACCATGACAACCACCGTCGAGGAAGGCCAAGTGACCGTGTTCGTTGCGGTGGATCACTGCACCACGGAATGCGTGGGCCTTCATGCGGCCAAGAAAGCCACGCGGTTCGAGGCGCTGGAACCGCTACGGCAGGGAGTACGCGACTACTGCGGCGGATTTCGTGCCGGCGCGGCGGCGGGCATCCGCAATCGGCACGACCACGGCAGCCAGTACATGAGCGACGACTACCAGGCGGAAATCGCGTCCCTGGGCATGGAGTCTTCGCCGTCGTTCGTGCGACAGCCGGAATGCAACGGCTGCGTCGAGCGGTTCATTCGCACATTGAAAGAGCAGTTGCTGTGGGTGAGGGTGTTTCGAAACGTCGAGGAACTGCGATGCGCACTGGCGGAATTCCGCGAGCGTTACAACCAGCGCTGGATCGTCCAGCGCCTGGGCTACCTCACGCCGGCTCAGGCTCGCCAGCAGCTCCTTGCACTCGGAGCTGCCGCATGAATATACTCAATTCAGTGTCCAAAAAATCCGGAGCTAAGATGCCCGCCGAACCTTCTCAGATTGATCCGACTGGCCTACCGGGTCGAGGTCGTGGAAGTTTTGTGCTTGCGGCCAGATCAGGTTTGTACATTTTGCTTGTTATCGCAGTCGCGGTCGGTACCGGCGCTTACAGCCTAAGAGCCTGGGGCATATTCGGTTGCTCAGCTGCTGGATACGGTTCTGACTCGTACCTAGGCTACTGCCAAGCGACGAGTTACGGTGACTACGATCACGGCGCTATCTGGTTTGGCCTCGAACCGGCAGCAGGCTCCGCCGCCGCGGACGCTCAGGTGCTTTTTATCGGGAATAGCAAGATGCAGTTCGGGTTCTCTGCGAAGGCGACAGATCAGTGGTTCTCATCGCTCTCTAAGAGTTACTACTTGCTGGGTTTTTCGCACGGGGAGAACTATACGTTTGAAGCGCCGCTCCTGCGCAAGCTTCGCCCGAAGGCGAAGGTTTATGTGATCAATCTCGACTCTTTTTTCGAGCGATCCGAGACTGTACCTGGGAAAACCGTCATGGAGGACGGGTCATCGAGGACTCGGTATGAAGAGAAGCAGCGGTGGCAAGGCATTCACAAGAAAGTTTGCACGACCTTTAAGGCAGTTTGTGGAGACGAACCCGCCATTTTTCGGTCGCGATCTGACGGCGCTTGGCTCACGGTTGGTAACGGCTTCAAGAGCGAGCCGGTATCCTATGAGGAAGATATCGACCAGAAGATGCTCGCATCGTCCATTCCGTTAGGAAAAGAGTTTCTGTCAGGCCTTCCCGTCGACCGGGGATGCACGCTACTAACAATCGTCCCGACGGTGAAGACCGACCTCGGGACTGCCAAGGCCATTGCCGCTGCGCTCGGCCTAAACTTTGTGGAGCCGAGGGTGCCCGGCTTGATGACGTTCGATGGCTCCCACCTTGATCCTGAAAGCGCGCAGCGTTGGTCCGCCGCATTTCTGGAGACAGCCGGCCCGCAGATTCAGAAGTGCCTTAGCGATCAGCCGGACCTGCATATCGAAATGGCAAGCGCTACGGTCGCGAACCGCTAATTAACTATGATGGACTGGCTGCCTCCGCCCGAGAACTTCCGAGCTTGTCTTGGCCTAGCGCTCGAACCATCGCCGGATCGTCTAGAGAAGCTTGCTGCACTTGCCCAGCACCGGCTCGGCCTCCTCGAAATAATCCAGCTCGATCGCGCTCTTGGTTCAGCTTGTCTGGAGCCCTCCCAGGGATTCTCATCGGTTCGGTTGGCGATTCTCACTTCCGCGACGGTCGACCATCTGGTGCCATCTATCCGAGTGTGTGGTTTGCGTCGACGGTTGCTCATCGATGTTTACGTCGGACCCTACGGGCAATACCGGCAACAGCTGCTTGATGCAGAATCGCCTCTGCATCGGCTACGCCCCCAGATCGTGTTGCTGTCGCTTACCCCGCGCGAGGTGATTGCGGCCGTGCCACTGACGGCGACGGCAACCGAGGCAGATGCCGCGATCGGCCGGTCGATCGATGAGTTGCGTATGCTCTGGCGAAAAGCGCGAGAGACATTCCACGCAACCGTGATCCAACAGACTTTTTTGAATACAGCCGATCCACTGTTTGGCAGTTATGACCGTCTTGTTGCGGGCGCGCCGGCGCAGTTGATCTCCCAACTAAACGAACGGTTGTCACAAGCAGCTGCTGAAGATGGCGTTCTGGTCCTGGATATAGCGCGAGCGAGTGAGCGTGATGGGTTGGATATGTGGTTCGATGTGACGCGCTGGTTACAAGCGAAAATGGAAGTCGCGCCACAGGCTGCGCCCGCGTACGGAGACTTGCTTGCCAGAGTCATCGCCGCCCAGCGTGGATTGTCTAAAAAATGTCTTGTCCTCGATCTCGACAACACGCTTTGGGGTGGCGTGATCGGTGACGACGGGCCGGAAGGGATCATCCTGGGGGAGGGCACCGGGACCGGTGAAGCGCACCTTGCGTTGCAGCGCTATGCCAAACAACTGAGAGAGCGTGGCGTGATTCTGGCCATCTGTTCGAAGAATGACCCTGCGGTAGCGGAGGCGGTGTTCCGTGACCATCCAGAGATGCTCCTGAGGCGGACTGACATAGCGGCTTTCGTCGCGAACTGGGAAGACAAGGCGGCCAACCTGAGGCGAATTGCCGAACAGTTGAACATCGGAATCGAAAGTTTGGTGTTTGTCGACGATAATCCCGCGGAGCGAGCGCGCATTCGGCAGAGCCTCCCCATGGTAGCTGTCCCAGAGCTGCCCGCCGACGCAGCCCAGTACGCTCGGTGCCTAGCAGATGCGGGCTACTTCGAGTCTGTCGCCTTCACCACCGAAGACGCTCGGCGCGGGGAGCAATACTCAGCCAACGCTTCGCGAGAGAGCTTTCTTGAGTCGTCGCAGAGCATGGACGACTTTCTGCGCTTACTCGAGATGTCGATGACCTTCGGCCCCTTCCGGACAGTCGATCTGGCTCGAGTTGCACAGCTGATCGGAAAAACAAATCAGTTTAATCCGACGACTCGACGGCATTCCCTTGAAGATGTAACAAGGTTCGCCGCCACCGATCGATGTCTCACGCTGCAATTCCGCCTCGTCGACAGGTTCGGCGACAACGGTCTTGTCAGCGCGATGATTCTGCTTCCAGACCCACAGTCGCCCGATTTGATGGAGATCGACACCTGGGTCATGAGTTGCCGAGTGTTCGGCCGGCAACTGGAGCAGGAAGCGATGAATATCGCTGTGGAGACAGCGCGTCGGATGGGCATACGGATGTTTCGCGCCGATTACATACCAACTCCCAAAAACGGTGTCGTCCGCGAGTTGTACTCGGCCCTCGGCTTCACGCTCGCGCAAGATGCCGCCGCGCCCCATGACGGCGCGACCCGGTGGTTCTTACGTTTGTCCGACTATGTGCCTCAGGCTACCCATATTTCCAGGAGGTCAGAGCAGCATGACCGATCAAGATATTCTGAACCGGTTGACGCGGATTCTCCGCGACCTTCTGTCAGACGATTCGATCGTGCTGACAATGGAGACTAGGCGTGATGAAGTGGCCAATTGGGATTCTTTCGCCTACATCAGCTTCATTGTCGCAGTCGAGACCGAATTTGGCATAAAGTTTGGGGTGGCTGAGGTCGAGTCTTTTCAGAACGTCGGCGCGATTGTGCAAAGAATTGACGCGATTTTGGCCGTGCGTAGCAAGACCAAAGGAGTGGTGTAATTAATGCTGTTCAACTCTTACGAATTCATTTTTGTTTTCCTGCCTCTCGTGGTGGTCGTGTTTTTTGCGCTCGGCAGGGCTTCCAGTGCGTGGGCGCTGCGTTGGATAATCGTCGCATCCCTATTCTTCTACGGCTGGTGGAGGCCGCTAAATGTACTAATCATCGCGCCGTCGATCATCATCAATTTTGTGCTGGCGCACGTGCTGCAGCGCCTGGGCAAGCAAGGGAATCGCAGGGCTGCCCAGGCTGTTCTCCTGGTGGGCATCGCGTTCAACGTGGCGTTTCTTGGCTACTTCAAGTACACGAATTTTCTCCTAGGCACCATCAACGATGCGTTCGGCACGCAGATGGTTCTGGCACGGATCATCCTA
Organism: uncultured Acidobacteriota bacterium; assembly: GCA_963715685.1. Classification (GTDB taxonomy): domain Bacteria; phylum Acidobacteriota; class Terriglobia; order Acidiferrales; family UBA7541; genus Palsa-295. The sequence goes on from OY970264.1 coordinate 405,253, forward strand.
CCACTTGGAATATCGTTCATTACATTTCAGAAGATCGCCTTCTTAATCGACGTTCATGCGGGCCGAATTGAGTCGTTCACTCTGCAGGATTATTGCTTGTTTGTGCTCTTCTTTCCGCAGCTCATCGCCGGTCCGATTGTGCACTATCGTGAAATGATGCCGCAGTTCCACGGCCTATCTTGCCGTTTCGATAAGGACAACGTGTCTGTTGGTTTGACGTTGTTCGCGTTCGGGTTGTTCAAGAAGCTCTTGCTTGCCGATAAGATCGCGCCAGCGGTGACGCCCATCTATGAGCGCGCTGCCTCGGGCAGCAGCGTCGCCTTGTTGTCGGCCTGGCTTGCGGCCGTTGGTTTCACGCTGCAGATCTATTTTGACTTTTCGGGGTATACCGACATGGCACTCGGCATTGCCCGCATGTTCGGAATCCGACTACCGCCAAACTTCAACTCGCCTCTTCGGGCTACGAACATCATTGACTTTTGGCGGCGATGGCACATGACCTTAACGCGTTTTCTGACCGCCTATATCTACAATCCCTTGGCGCTCTGGTTCACGCGCCGGCGAGCCGCCAGGAACCAAATAGGTTCCGTCGCCTGGAATAAAAGTGCTGGGGCATTCATCGAGGTATTGATGTTTCCCACTCTGCTGGTGATGTTTATATCGGGAATGTGGCACGGCGCCGGCTACACGTTCATTGTCTGGGGTGTGCTCCACGGCGTGTTTCTGACCGTAAATCATGCCTGGCGAATAGTGGGACCTAAGCTGTGGCGCGATAAGTCGCGCTACGAGCGATTTATGCAACCCGCCGGCTTCATGATCACCTTCGTGTCCGTCGCCGCATCGATGGTTATTTTCCGTTCGGCAACTCTCAAGACAGCGGCCGATCTCTTTAAGGGAATGCTCGGACTGCACGGCATCGGGGTCTCTGAATTGAGAAGTGTCAGCATTATCGGTCTCAAGAGCACCACATTCTGGATCGCCGCCACAGTATTCATTGCCTTCGCATGCCCGAACACTCTGAATATGTTGAGCCGGTATGAGCCAGCGCTGGGTTGGAAACCGCGTCCACACGACGGCGCGACTGCCGAAACCCGAGTCTTATGGGCACCGTCGCTGTTTTGGGCCGTCGCTGTGTCGATGATCGCGGCTTTCGCGATTCTTTACCTTGGCGGCCGAAGTGAGTTCCTATACTGGCAATTTTAGATGGTACCTCGTCGTCCGCAAGTGAATTCTCCAGGAATGAGTACGAATTTTTCGGTGTCCATTCATGGTTGTGAATACACTGCGGGAGAGTCTGGAACCGCTTCGATCGATGCCCTGCATGCGACATCCCGGCTGGCCCAATCGAGCATGCGAAACCATCAGGCCGGAACCGGCATACGGCATGATTCAGTCATGGTCTTCCCGCACGGTGTTTTCTCGTCTGCATGCCCTGCAGTTCTGCAGTGCAACGATTTCCTTGCGCCAGTCAACACCAAGCCTCGCATTTCGAACTCTCCGTAGCTACCAGAAGGTCTTTTCTGAATTCCGAGGCGACTATCTCAAGAAGCCGTTTTCTAAGCTTCCCCGCACATAGATTGAAGAACGCACTCAGGAAGGCCATTTGAGGCGGACGCGCAGCCGAGAACATGGCCGCGCGAGATCAGATCGACTGAGCTTCCACAGGGTTCCAACAAAGTGACCAGTTCACAGCCAACATGCGATGTCCACCGTGCTTCTCGCCTTTGTTGCTATCAACTCGATCCCACAAAGGACGCGCGGTGGGCGGAGCTTGTGGAAAGGCATCCCAATGCGTCGGTGTTCCACACGGTTGGTTGGCTCGAAGCGCTGAAACGCACATACGGATATGAGCCGGTCGCTTTCACGACGTCATCGCCGACTGGCACATTGAAAAATGGATGGGTGTTCTGTCATGTAAAAAGTTGGCTCACTGGGTCGCGTCTGGTATCGCTGCCGTTTTCAGATCACTGTGAGTCTCTTTGTGACTCACGCGGAGACCTGGACTTCTTGGTTCGCTATTTGCAAACTGCCTTAGAACACGAGAACTGGAGGTATGTGGAAGTTCGCTCCACTGGCGGAAATATCGACCAATCGAGCGAGACGAATGGCCTTCGGCCCCGCGTCCGTTACCTTCTTCATGTTCTCGATCTTCATCCAGACCTAAACGACGTGTTCCGGAATCTGGACAAGAATTCCGTCCAGCGGCGCATTCGTCGTGCGGAGCGATCTGGTCTAATTGAGAAATCAGGCAGGTCCGAGGATCTCCTAAGGAAGTTCTACGATCTGTTCCTACCCACGCGCGGCAGACATGGGGTGCCGCCGACTCCCTACGCCTGGTTCAAAAACCTGATTCACTGCCTGGGCGACAACGCCGAGATTCGTGTGGCGCACCAGAATTCACAACCGATCGCCGCAATTCTGACCCTGCGATTCCGGGATGTTCTTTACTACAAATATGGGTGCTCTGACACGCGTTTCAATAACCTTGGTGCAACGCCCTGGCTGTTGTGGAATGCTATTGCTGCGGCGAAGGCAACCGGCGCAACAGCATTCGACATGGGCCGAACACAGGAAGAGCACACGGGACTCCTTGCGTTCAAGAACCACTGGGTCAGCCAACCAAAACCATTGGTATATTCATACTTTCCAAGTGCTTCCAGTCTGGATTCGTTTGATGGGTGGCGCCTTAGGGTTGCAAAGCGGATTTTTTCTCGCATGCCAGACAAGCTGCTTGCGCTTACAGGGAGGATCGTCTACCGCCACATAGGGTAGACCGCCTTGAATTCGATCAGCGAAACGATCTCAGGGCTCCCAACCCACCAAGATGAGAACGGAGCCAAGCCATCCCGCAGTGTAGGTTACAGAACTCCGGAATTGGCAAGTACGCGACCTTCCGAGAGGCCCACGGATCCAGCACAGGTTTTTCGGGGTAATTTCCTTAGAAGAAGATGCGTTAACGAAGACCATGATCCAACCCCTATCTGACTATTATCGTGTTTTTGACGGTTCGCTGGGACAGCTTCTCGAGCCACAATTATCAGGGTATACAGGATACTTTCGGTTCGGTCCCACGGTGACTTGCTACGGCCAGTCCGAGTCCGGCGTTGCCTCGAAAATCGGGTCGTCGATGCTGTACGACACAGCTAGGAACTTACGGATCAGCGGCACACAGGTTCAGCTTCCCTTTGTCCCCGCACAAGTTATTGATAACCTGCGCCTGGAGCGTTACGTGGAAAGCTTGATGCCCGACAGAGAGCGGGTCGTGACACGGGAGTGGGTTCTCACAGCCTACTATGCAGTTCGAAAGCTCTTGCCATTTTCGATTCGCCGTCATCTCCAGAGAACTTATTTCAGCGATTGGCGGAACAGGCCATTCCCAGCATGGCCGGTGGATTTCACCGTGGATACGCTGCACGAGGAGCTCCTGAAATTATCAATGCGAGCCGCCGGCATTCAGAAAGTGCCATTCGTCTGGTTCTGGCCCGAAGGTGCTCCCAGTTGCCTGATCATGACACACGACGTGGAAACTTCCGTCGGTCAAACCTTTACACCGCAATTGATGGATCTCGACGATTCTTACGGAATTACGGCATCCTTTCAAGTGATCCCTGAACACCGCTACGAAGTCACCGACGACTACGTCGGCGAAATCAAGCGACGCGGGTTTGAGTTCAATATCCATGATCTCAATCATGATGGGCATTTATATCGAGAGCGCGAGGAGTTCCTGCGGCGCGCAGCAACCATCAACGATTATGCCCGCAAATACCATGCCCAAGGTTTTCGCGCGGGGTCAATGTATCGCAACTTGGATTGGTACAACGCGTTCGAATTCTCCTACGATATGTCGCTGCCGAACGTTGCGCATCTGGAGCCAAAACGCGGCGGCTGCTGCACTGTGATGCCTTTTTTCATAGGAAGAATTCTTGAACTCCCATTGACTACCATCCAGGACTACTCTCTCTTCCATATCTTAGGAGACTATTCGATTGACCTATGGAAGAAACAGCTCGGCATGATTCGGCAACGGAATGGCCTGATGAGTTTTATCGCGCATCCGGATTATTTGATCGACCGTCGTGCGAGAAAAGTATATGAGTCGCTCCTCGATTATTTGCGAGAGATGGTCGCGCGAGAAAAAATCTGGGCGGTGCTGCCGAGAGAAGTCGATCAGTGGTGGAGAGCCAGGAACCAAATGAAGCTGGTTCGGAATGGCACTGATTGGGAAATCGAAGGCCCCCAAAAGGAAAGAGCTCGAATCGCATACGCCATTCTGGATGGTGATGATCGCTTGAGGTACGAGGTTGCTGACGCGCCCGTCCTGAAAGGAGCGCATTCCTAGCTCGTGCGTATAACTGCTAATACACATCCCGGACAGGTGGGGTATTCTCACTTCCCACCGCAGAAGGTTCGAAGAATCCAGTGTACGAGCAGATCCAGGCAAGGAAGGTGAAGGCCAAGCTGCGCATGCTGCAGCATGCGCAGCGCGTGAGCGGGAATGTCAGTCAGGAGAGACATCACAAACTGTCGAAGCAGCCCTTCCTTGGCAACTTCTCCGCAGTAGAAGGAAGAGGGGAAACCGAACTGGCGCACACCCTCCAGGGCAGCTCTTCATGCGTCCGAGTAGCAGAGGACGTATGTTTTAAAGGAACCGTTTACATATCTTGAGGCGCTCAGCACGGATTCTGCTGCTAGTCTTGTCATAAGATCCATTTCTTCGACTGCTTGATCAGTTGTCGATTCGCCGGTCATTTGCTCAAAAGGGAGTCGGGCCGCGTTCGGAGGGAAGGGCCGTATCTTGGACACCAGGACGACTAGCAGCGAGAGGCATTACGGAAGCCCAAACTTGGCCGTAGCATCTGGGTCTGACCAAGCGCCGGCTAGATTGACGCCTATGGCGGATGAGACCACCGCACGGCTCACTCAAATTTGGCAAGACATGCTAGGCGTTGAATTGATCGCACCTGACCAGAACTACTTCGATCTGGGCGGCGACTCAATCCTGGCTGTTCAGCTATTCACTCGAATCGAACAGGAATTCAAAGTCAAATTGCCTTTAGCGACGCTGTTCGATGCTCCCACGATCCAAGAGCTCGTTCAGGTACTCCAACGGGAAACGTCTTCGCCGTGCTGGTCTCCGCTCGTGGCAATCCAGCCTGCCGGCACACGCCCGCCTTTCTTTTGTATTCATCCGCATGGAGGAAACGTTCTAATCTACCGCGACCTCTCGTGGCATCTGGGCGCTGACCAACCATTTTATGGCCTGCAATGCCGAGGTTTGGACGGCACGCAACCACCGCTAACTCGAATCGAGGAAATGGCGGCCCTGTACATCAAGGAGATTCGGAGGGCACAACAGCACGGGCCATATTTCCTGGGCGGGTATTGCATGGGCGGGGCCGTTGCGTTCGAAGTAGCTCAGCAACTCCGGTCGCAGGGAGAGCAGGTCGCTCTGCTGGCACTTATCGACACCATGAATTGGTTCGGGGTAAGCCGCCCTTCAATCTGGCGACAAAGCTACCACCTCGGCCAACGGCTAACGTTTCATGTGGCTAATTTGCTCTCGCTTGATTCTGAGGGTAAGATCGCGTTCGTTCGCCAGAAGGCAAAGACGGCTTGGAGTCGCATCCGCGTGTGGGGAAGCAGCCTCAGCGCCAAGTTCAATAAGAATGCCGGTGCAGCCAAGTCCGACTCTTGGATACTGGGACAGATCTGGCGAGCGAATCTTCGCATGTACATGAACTACGCCCCGCAGCTGTATGCGGGCGCAGTCACTGACTTTCGTCCACTGAAGCAGTATCGAGGATGGGATGGGCCAGAGTTGAAATGGGAACGGTTGGCTCAGGGCGGCCAGGATGTCGTCGTGTTACCCGTAAATGCTCCCGGCATGCTCGCCGACCCATTCGTGAAGCATTTGGCTGCTGCGCTCAGGAAGTCCATTGACGACGCGATTCGCCAGTGCAAAGCCAGTTAGCGGAGTCACAAGCAACAGATGTCCGAAGAGGTTCGAATCCCGGAGAAGTAGAATGACAGTTGGGGTCAGCTGGTCTAAGACCTGGACTTTTTTCGAAGGCGAATGGCACGAGGGAAACGTGCCGATCATGGGTCCGCGCACGCATGCCGCTTGGCTGTGTTCTGTCGTTTTCGACGGCGCTCGGGCATTCGAAGGTGTAGCGCCTGATCTCGAGCTCCATTGCGAGCGCGTCAACAACTCCGCAGCAAAGTTATTTTTGAAACCCTTTGTCTCGACCGAAATGTGGGTAAAGCTCGCTCGCGAAGGGATCGCCCGATTCGATAAGGATGCCGCACTTTACATTCGTCCGATGTATTGGGCCGAGAAAGAGGGACCTTGGGTTCAGGCACATGACCCCGAGTCAACTCGCTTCTGCCTCGTCATCTATGAGGCGCCCATGCGCGAGCCTAAGGGCTTTTCGATCACCTTGTCTCCCTATCGTCGGCCAACGCTTGACACAATGCCTGTCGACGCCAAAGCTGGATGCCTCTATCCGAATAATGCTCGCGCGCTTTTTGACGCGAAGGCTCGGGGCTTCGACAACGCGGTAGTGTGCGACATGCTCGGCAACGTCGCCGAGCTCGCAACCTCGAACATTTTTATGGCAAAGGACGGCGTTGTTTATACGCCCGTTGCGAACGGAACATTTCTGGCCGGCATCACGCGTCAGCGAGTCATCGGACTGTTGCGCAAAGACGGCGTGACCGTCGTCGAGAAATCTCTCGCCTATCAGGACTTCAAAACCGCAGACGAGATCTTCGCGACCGGAAATTATTCCAAAGTCGTCCCGGTGACGCGTATCGACGATCGTTCGCTGCCCTTCGGCTCCCTCTATACGCTGGCCCGAAAACTTTATTGGGAGTTCGCGCATTCATGATGCACGGGTCATCGGAGCAATTGTTGGAAGTGCGCCCGGAGGGGGATTGTGCGTCGGACGACGTGCGGCGCAAGACTTCGGCAAGCATCGAGGTACTGTCCCGTATTTGGCGGCGCGTTTTGAATCACCCTTCGCTCACTGCAGCTGATGACTTTTTTGATCTGGGAGGCAATCCTTCGCTAGCTTACAAATTGTTCGATCAGATCGCTCAAATGTGCGGCCGGGAACTGCCATCGACCGTGATATACAGCGCGCCAACCATTGCGGCTCTGGCTGACGTATTGGACGGGCCCGCACCACCTCCATTTCCGCCGCTCATACTGCTGAAGCCTGGCACCGAGCAGCCACCAATCTTTATCGCTCACGGCCTCGGCAGTGGCGTGATGGAGTTCTTCGAACTCGTAAAACTCATGCGAACAACACGCGCGATCTATGGCCTCCAGGCTAAAGGAGGTGATGGTGCCGACCCGCCACTTACGCGCATCGAGGACATGGCCCAATTCCGTCTTGATGCAATTAGGAACGTGCAACCACATGGTCCTTATGCCCTGATGGGCTACTCACTCGGTGGGGTAGTTGCGTTCGAAATGGCGCGCCGACTCGCCGCGAGTGGAGAAAGGATCGCGTTGTTGACCATGATCGACTCGTACCTGCACACTGAACCGCTGGCACCTCGGAAACGCATCCACCTGGCTGCCGCTCAGATGAGATATGACGTTTCGGATCTCATGCGGTCGCTGGCTCATCGTACGGTTCGTGTGCCGCTCAATCGTGTAAGGCAGCGTGCGCGTTTCAGCGACTTTCTGGCGTGGACCCGATATCGTCCCAGCTTTTACGAGGGGAAAATCAACTTCATACGTGCCGCAAGCTCCCATTACCCAGATCCCGCAGCAATTTGGGAGCGCTTCGCAGCTGAGTTCGAAGTTGAGACTGTGCCTGGCGATCATCACACGGTCCTCTCGATACACTGCCCTGACCTCGCCTTGGTGCTGACTCGTCACTTGAGAAGTGCTTTCTAGCAGCAGCCAATCCGTTGGCTATTGGGAGATGCCACGGGGAAATGGATCCCATTGGCCTCTCCAAACGCCATCTCCTGCGAATCCAAGTCAGCTTAATCGCCTGATCGTTCGGGTAATCGCCCGCACTTCCAGCATCGCAGAACCTATGGATCGCGTGCGGGAATATGCCCGCGCAGCCGAGAAACCGGCGAAGGTCGTACACTAATCAGGCCACCGATCATGTACAGAGAGGCAGCATTTTTCTAGGAGTGTGGCCGCTCTGCAACCAATTCAAGAGGAACAGCGTCGCGTAGTAAGCTCGAACCAACATCTTGGCGTCTCGCATGAGATCCCGAACAATCCTCATCAAACGTTTGGGTAGACGGATGGGGTTAGGGCTACGGGGAGACCTCTTGCGTCCATCTCTCTTGACTTGCGTTTCTGGACGCAACGATTGAGCCGCAATTTGTAGTGTACGATCCTGCCATGGTGATCAAGGTCCCGGATGACGGGGCCGTTGACCGACTCAAGAGCAACCTAGCAATGCTGCGGAACCGTCCGGTGGCTGTTCCTCGGGGTACAAACAAGTGAACGGAGCAGAAAGCCTAGTTCGCACTCTGAGCGCTGGCGGGATAGATGCGTGCTTCGCGAATCCCGGCACTTCAGAAATGCACGTGGTCGCCGCACTGGACCGACTGCTGGAAATTCGTTGCGTGCTCGCTCTCTTCGAAGGTGTGGTCACCGGCGCGGCAGACGGCTATGCGCGTATGGCTGAGAAGCCGGCATGCACCCTGCTTCATCTTGGCCCGGGCCTCGCGAACGGCCTTGCCAATCTGCACAACGCGAGTCGCGCACACGTACCGGTCGTCAACATTGTGGGCCAGCATGCGACGTTTCACCTGCAGCACGACACCCCTCTCACCTCCGATATCGAAGCCCTCGCGAGGCCATATTCCAAGTGGCTCCGGACATCCTGTTCCGCTTCCAACGTTGGCCGCGACGCGGCTGAGGCGATCGTTGCCGCGCGCACCGAGCCAGGCCGGATTGCCACGCTGATCGTTCCCGCCGACGTTGCTTGGAGCGAAGGCGGCGAAATCGCGGCATTCCCTCCGCTGTCGCCCGTTCCGATGCCCGCTACAGAAACAATCAACCGCGCGGCAGCAATGCTCCATTCGGGCTTGCGAACTGGAATCCTCCTCGCGGGCAACACGCTTTACGGCAAAGGACTCGCGGCCGCTGGGCGCATCGCTGCGGCAACAAATGCGAAGTTACTTGCTCCATATCCCTTCGCGCGCATCGAGCGCGGTGCCGGAGCCGTGATCGTAGAACGCATTCCTTACCTCCCCGACCGGGCCATCGAGATGCTCACGGAATTTCGCCAGCTCATTTTGATCGGAACATCGGCACCCGTCGCATACTTTGCTCATCCGGGCCAGAACAGCGTTCTTACTTCACCGGATTGCGAGATTCTCACTCTAGCCAAGCCAGGCGAGGACTACCTTGGCGCACTCGACGCCCTGGCGGCAGCTTTGTCAGCGGGGGGAACGCGGCCTTTGACCGAAAAGACCGAGCGGCCACCAGTGCCGACCGGGAATATCACACTGCCAGGCTTGGCGGCTACGGTGGCAGCGCTTTTGCCTGAGGATGCCATTGTCGTCGACGAATCCATGACTTCCGGTCGGGGGATGATGGCAGCCGCAAAGGGAGCCTCGCCCCACGACTGGTTGGCGTGCACTGGCGGCTCCATTGGAATTGCGATACCCCTGGCCGTCGGAGCGTCAATCGCCTGCCCCACTCGCCGCGTGCTCTGCCTGACCGCCGATGGCAGCGGCATGTACACAGCACAAGCGCTTTGGACTATGGCGCGCGAAGGCCTCAACGTCACAACTGTGGTCTTCGCGAATCGCGTTTATTCGGTCTTGAAACGCGAGTTTTCAAGTCTCGGCCTGGGCGAGCCTGGTCCGCGTGCTCTGGATATGTTCGAGATCGGCCGTCCCGACCTGGACTGGGTGTCTCTGGCAAAGGGTATGGGCATACCTGGCACTCGCGTCAATTCACTCGATGGATTTGCGAAAGCTTTGCGAAAAGGCTTCGAAAGTGAAGGGCCAATGCTGATCGAGGTCGCCCTCTGATTAGACGCCTTTGGACTCGTCAGCGTGGTGCACCGGGGCATTGTGCGTGACGATCCTTACAAGCTCGTCCTTCATGATCTTTCCGGTCGGAGTTAAAGGCATTGTCGGGAGAAATACGATCTGCGACGGCCGTTTGTATGGGGCAAGATGCCGCGCGGCATGGTCAGCCAATTGAGCATCCGTGAGCGGCGAGTCAGGTAACGGTTGAACGAATGCAACGATTTCCTCGCCTCCCTCGGTTCCCTCCGTTGCTCGGCCAATCACGGCGGACCGGACGACCGCTGGATGAGCATTCAATACTGCCTCGAGTTCGGCCGGATAGACATTAAAGCCGAATCGGACGATCAACTCCTTCGTGCGTCCGACGATAAAGAGATGGCTGTCTTCTAACCGCGCGAGGTCGCGCGTGTTGAACCATCCTTCCGCATCGATCGCGGCCGCGGTTTCCTCGGGCGCGCGATAGTAGCCCTTCATCACATTCGGCCCACGCACCCAGAGTTCCCCCACCTCTCCCTCACCCACCGGTTTACGATCAGCCCCAACAAACTTGACTTCAACTCCGGGAAACACTCGGCCGACGGAGGTGTCTTTGCGAGGCGTCTCGATCTTTGCTTGAGCGATGTTGGGAGAACACTCGGTCACTCCATAGCCGTTGTAGAGTGGCAGCTCGAAGAATTTTTCCACAGCCGTTTTCAGCGCGGCATCGAGCGGAGCGCCGGAAGACGAAATGATCCGAAGCGCAGGAAATTTCACACTCTCGAATCCCTTCGTTTTTGCGTATTGGAGCAGCAGCGCGAACATCGCAGGGACACCTAACATGACCGTCAGCCGGTTCTTTTCGAGCGCCTCAAGCGCTGCCGCGGGATCGAACCGCGGCGACAAATGAAGCGTCGCGCCGCTGATCAATGTTCCCAGAAGCACCACGGAAAGGCCCACGGCGTGAGACATTGGCAGAATGCCATACACGCGGTCATCGGCGGTCAATGCCCGGATCCTCGCGGACACTGCCGCGACGAATAACAAGTTCCGGTGCGTCAGCATCACGCCCTTCGGGACGCCCGTCGTGCCTGATGTATAGATCAGCGCGGCAACATTGTTCGCGCAGTTTGCATCGACTGGTTCCGGCGCGGTGTCTGCGTTCAGCAAGCCCACAGCGACCGATCCTAAACTCGTGACTTGCTCACTGATTGCGCCATGCCGCTTCGCATGCGCCGTAGCGTGCGGTGAGACACTTGTCGTGTAGATGACACGACGCGCACCGCAGTGATCGCGGATCTGGTCGACTTCGCGCGCCGAAAGGCGTGCATTGACGAGCACTGGCCACGCGTCGAGTTCGGACAACGCTAAAAAAATCGCGACGAACGCTCGGCAATTCTCGCATACGATAACGACTCGATCGCCCGGCCGCACCCCTAAGTCGGCGAGCCAGGTCTTCACCTCAGCGACTGCAGAAGCGAGTTGCCGATAGGTCCAGGCGCCCGCGGTTTCCACGAGAGCTTGCCGATCAGGCGAGCCTTTCGCCCACGGTTTGATAACATCGCTGATGTGCTGAAATAGATTCAGCGGGACCTCAGAAAGATCATCGTGAGTTGTCGACGTTTGCGTTGCCATCGTGTTACACGACAACCGGCTCGCCCCCGCTGTAGTGCCAGTTGAATCTTCCCGCCGTGCACTCCCAAATCACGACGTGCGAATTCCAATCACGGCTTCTCACGAGCATCTTGCTCCGAAGCTCCGGGGTGCCGCTCAAGAGCCAATCGGGTGTGATTGGTTGCATCTCAGAGCCCAGATCAACAATCCCTGCCGGAATCATTATCACCGATTTGGACATGCCATTCTTCACATAGCGACGATCATCAGGTGCCTTCTCGACACGGACAAGTGATTTCCGCGATGCGCGCCGGCCACACTATGATGCCCTCGATCGCCTCCGCTGAACCTGACTATCCTGGCCGTGCGAAGCCGACATCATCGAATACTTTGCGGTGTCGACCTTTCTCGAGACCACATACTGCATCCAATTGCGATAAACGCGGGCGCCCGCCGAATGCCAGCCGTTCTGCAACGTTTCAGCAATGGCGGCATCCGGAAAAAGCGTCAGCAGATCCTCCCGCGGATCGGAGAGCGCCTGCTCTCGAAAGTCTGCCAGAAGCTTTGCCGCCCTTGCATCGAAGTATCCGAGGGGCATCGATGGATATGTTTCTCTTTCCCGTCTAAAAAATCGCTTAATGTCCCTTCGATATTCTTTCAAGAGAGTCTGTGCCGCATACTCTGGGTGGCCTTGCAGGTGAACGAACAGGCTCCTGCTTTTTTGCTTCACGAACAGGCCAACGTCGGCTTCCTGCGATTTGGTCAGGACACTATAGCCGCAGGAAACCAAATCATTCTCTCGAAGTTCGTTCCAACGAGAGTGCGGAATCCGTATGACGTCCGGAGTGCCCGCCGTCAGAGGGTGATCGGAAACCTTCCCCTCGTCCAAGACGCCGAATCTCTTATCACTGAGCATGTGACGCTCAATGCCGTCGCTGTGGAGGGCGCTGGCATGTGCTGCCAGACATGACAATATCGTCGAAGTTGTATTGCGTTCAGCCCAGTCCAGAAGTTCGACCAAGGTGTGCCAATAGGCTTCATTCCGTAGATTCGGTCCGCGGGGTTCGGTGCCGGTAATGATGAGTGCGTCGAATCGGCCGCATGCGAGATCGCGAATGTCGAAGTACAATCCGCTCATGTGCTGCTGAGCTCGATCGCTTCGGAGAATTTCGGGCAGCGAGAAAAGCTGGACGCGCACCGGAATGTCGCCAGCCGCTGCAGCGAGAAGATCGAGGAATTGGAGCTCGGTGTCTTCCAGGGCCGCATCCGGCATGTTATTGACGAGAGCAATCTGAACGAACTCCGCCCGGGTGTAATCGCGCTCACGCAACGCCACGCGACGCCAATTCTTCTCGTGCGCCCACTGCGCCGAAAGTCGGCTTCCGTTTAGCATCAGCGGCATGAACTGCCTCCCGGGTTATCGTGGCCTGAAACCCTCGGCGGCATCATGCCACCGCCTTGTCGAGCGCCTGACCGAGATCGGCAAGGATGTCGTCCGTGTGCTCGATGCCCACGCTCAGCCGAATCATTTCCGGCGTCACACCGACCTTCAGTTGTTCATCGGGCGTTAATTGCCGATGTGTCGTCGATGCCGGATGACATGCCAACGATTTGGCGTCGCCCAAATTGACCATGCGCTTGAACAAGCGCAGCGCGTCGAAGCATTTTGTACCCGCCTCGAAGCCGCCTTTCACTCCAAATGTGAGCAAGGAACAGCGTCGCGAGCCCATATACTTTTGGGCCATTGGGTATAGGGGGCTATCCGGAAACCCCGCGTAATTCACCCATTCCACCGCTCGGTGGCCGCGCAAATACTCCGCGACCATACGGGCGTTCTCGACATGGCGTTCGACGCGCAAGGCGAGCGTCTCAACGCCCAGTAGCAAGAGGAAGCTGTTGAAAGGCGACAATGTGGATCCGGTGTTTCGCTGAGCCACCGTGCGGCATCGCGCAACATAGGCAGCGGCTCCGAAATGCTCGGTGTAAACGACGCCGTGATATGCAGGCTCCGGCTGATTCAGCATATAGAATTTTTTCGCATGTTCGCGCCACGGAAATTGTCCGCTATCGACGATCATTCCGCCCAAAGTCGTGCCGTGCCCTCCCATGAACTTCGTCATGGAGTGAACCACGATGTCGGCGCCGTGTTCGATGGGCCTCAGTAAGACCGGCGTCGCGATCGTGTTATCGACGATCAAGGGCACGCCGTGCTTGTGAGCCACCCGCGCCAATCCCTCGATGTCGGCCACATTTCCAGCCGGATTTCCGATGCTTTCGCAAAAAACCGCTCGCGTGTTTTCGTCAATCAGTTTCTCGACGGCGTCGGGATGCTCGCTCTCTGCAAACCGCCCAGCAATTCCCTGCTTCGGCAGTATGTGCGCGAGCAACGTGTAGGTGGCACCGTAAAGCTGCGGAAGCGAAACGATGTTGTTACCCATCTCGGCGATATTCACGAATGCGTAGTGCAGAGCGGCCATGCCCGAACTCACGCTCAACGCATCCACGCCGCCCTCGAGCGCGGCGACGCGCTTTTCAAGCACTGCATTCGTGGGGTTTCCGATTCGCGTGTAGATGTTCCCCTGGACTTCAAGATTGAAGAGCGCTGCTCCATGCTCCGCGCTGTCAAACTCAAACGCAATGGTCTGGTAGATCGGCACTGCCACGGCTTTTGTCGTGGGATCGCCTTCGTAGCCTGCATGAATTGCGATGGTTTCTAGTTTCATGCCATGCCTCAAACACTCATTTCGTGATCGGCACCAAGCGTGCAGCCGGAAGGGAAACGCCATCCCGGGAGAGCGATTTTGCTAGGACATGCGTGATGTGCCGAGCGGTGAACCGGGCACCGAAAGCGAATCGCATGGAAGGGCCAAAGCTGTTCGCGGCGGCAGTTCCGGCGAAATAGAGGCCGCGTATGGATGATTCGAATGCAGCCGACAGAACCGGTGAACCGTCGACGACTTTGAGCTTCGCTCGAATTTCAGGGCTCAGAAACTTCAATCGTTCCACATCCACTTTGTAGCCGGTTGCTGCAATTACGTGCTCGGTCAGAACTTCGATCACGGTGCCAGCCGCCGCACGCAGAGTTAGATGCACTTTGCCGCCGCGAATCTTGGCGTTCTGCAGCGTGTAACCAAGCAGAAGAGGCACCTTCCCAATCAGTTTGTCTTTGGCGAACCATCCACCTGAGGGTCCAAGATGCGTTCGGACAATTCGAACGCGGCGACCCTCCGGTAGATAGCGAAACCAGTTCGGCGCTGTGGCATAAAAGCGCGAGCGCAAGCCGGGGCCAAGTCCCGATTTCGGATGCCGAATACGCTGCCATAAGGAGCGCGGCTTCCCCATCGAGTTCGTGTGAAACGTCAAAGACTCTTGACGTGCAATAAGCGTCACGTCGGCGCTGGATTCTTTCAGCAATCCAGCCAAGTCGATCGCCGAAGCGCCGCCGCCAATCACGACAACGCTGCGCTCTCGGAACGGCTCGAGATCGTGATGATGAAAGCTGTGCGACACGAATTCCGCCGGCAAGCCCGCCAACTCGGCCGGTATGTATTCGAAGTGAGTAATTCCCACAGCCAGGACGACCCGCCGAGCCTGAACCGTTTCGCCATCATCCAGCCGTAGAACGAATCCATCGGGCAGCCGATCGATTCCGGCAACAAGCCTCTCGTCCAGCTCGGACACCATTCGCTCTTTGAAAGCGATTCCGTACGCAGCAAAGGTTTCAAGGCGCACCGGAGTTCCCGCGTCGGCATACTCGATTCCCGTCTCGACGCAAAATTGTTTGAGGGCAAACTTGCTCTCTGGATCAGAGATGTCCGACGCGAAACCGTCAGATTTGAGCATCATGCCCTTTGGCATGTGCCTCAGCCAGCTGTCCATGGGACGACCGAAAATGCGAAATGGGATACCACGACGCCGGAGATGCGCAGCTATAGATAGCCCGTACGGTCCCGCCCCAACGATCGCAGTCTCTATCATGGGCTTGAGCTCGGACTCCTTTGCCAGTTTAGTGTCCTACGCCAACCCCGCGAGCTTCCGGGGCATCGTGGGAAACTGAAAATTCAGTGGCAATTGTCTAGCCATCCGCTAACTCCTTTCATAAGAATAATATGCGTGACCAAGAGGCTGGCAATTGGGAAATCCGCGATCACTGACGGGAAATTATTTTTACAGGAGTAGAGCGCATTGCACAATCCAGGTAACTTATTGATTCTATTGGGACAAAACGAGTTGTGCAACGGACTTAGGTGAGATCCCTCATTGTGCTTGCCCCGGTTCCGATGGCTCGCGTAGAGTCTCCCAAGGTTCTTGCGGATGATCAGCTTTCCCTATGGTTCGAAGGAAGTTTCGAATTCCCGGACACCACCGTCGCTCGACTGAAATCCCGTCAACGAATTTCCCCTCGGAATTTCCATGCGTCCTACAGGCGTAGAACGGTCAGGCGCTGCCTCCTGCGCTGTCACGCCGCTTCGCTCAGCCTCACCTTGTGTCAGAGCAAGTACGGCATAAGCCGTGGCTGCGTCGTCCATAAAGCCGGAAATGTTGGAAAACAGATTGTGATGCCTTTTGTTGAGTGAATACGCTTCCCAGTGGCCGCCCCACCAGGTCCGGTTTCGCGCCAGCCACGACAGACTTTCTTTCACGTGCATGTTATCGCGCGGGATGCCCACTTGTTCCAGCACGTATGTGATCAAACCACTCGCATACCCATCACTCCTCATCACGAGCGGTGTTCCATCCCTTCGTCTCCACGTTCCGACCAGCGAAGACGCGCACCAGCCTCCGTCCGTCTGTTGTTTACTGAGAATTTCGTTGACGATGGATTCTTGCTGTTCTGGTTTTAGGATCCCAGGGATTTTCGCCGACGCCCACAAGAGCGATATGCGATTCAGGAGCGTCTGCGTCGCATATTCGCGCCTAAGGTACTCGCATAGGAGTTTGAGATTATGTTGGATTTCCGGAGCTGAGCGGTAGTCCTCGGGAGCCAAGCCCACGGCGATCGCTGCCAACGTGGCGCCGTAATACGGCGAGTCGTAAGCCTCCCACGGTTCGTTATTGAACTGAATCCACTGCCACGCACCCTGCTCCGAGCCCTTGCTCTCCTGCAAAGACCACATTTCGTCGAGCGCGGACCGCGTGTCTGCGCTAAGCTTCCCGCTCCGAGCGTCATAGCTGGCCAGAATCATCGCGTTGAGGACCGTTTCAGTCCCGCGTGATTGGCTGGCCTCGTTCTCATAGTACGGTGCGACCTCCCTCCAAAGACGCACGCGTTTCGTCACATTGTCGATCAGTTTGCGCTCGTTGATGGAGAGGGTTCCTTGATCGGGCGCCGGGCGTAGGGTCGGTCGCGCGAGCGCGTAAGGCATTGCCGTATGGCAAGAGACGCAGAAGGTCCCGTGATCGCGGGCGGCAGGCGGCCATGCCATCCATGCGCCCTCCCGTTGATCGAGATATGCTGCCGCAGCCATCCGGTTCCAAGAATCGTCAAACTTCGTTTCGGGGTGAGAGCAGGCTGCACAGAGTCCCCCAAGTATCCAAATGGCGACTACACACGTTCCTCGTGTTGTCCTGTTCATCGCGTCGGCCATTCTTACGGGTACGGCAGCGTCTTCTCAAAACAGTCAACAGGACTGCAAACCGTCTCACAAGTGCCACCTGCTTGAGAGATCGGCTATCGTGCGTCTGGATTACTTGTCCTCTGGGAAACAAAGCTTAAGCCAGCAATTACCACACCGAACCGGACCGCAGACAAGTCACGACGCAGCAATGGTATGCCATCTTCGGCGCAGGCGGCGGATCATCTTTTGTCGCTCATGAATTGTATATATTGGACACCCATTTTCGCTGTTTGGCATTCTGCTGGAATTCGAAAGGAAACAACCGAAGGAAAATTGCCGCTTCCCTTTTTCATTCAACATGAAACATTCTATGCCGAGGTCGCGGTCGATAGGTGGCTCTAGCAGTCCACCCCCGCGCTTTGCTTATGGTGGCTTCAGCGCTTGTTGAGCAGGCAAATACCGGTCCACGGAAAATTTCCCGGCAGACCTTGAGGCTCTGGCAACAAAGAGTGCAGTTCGGTTGGCAACCGATTGAGCTGTGCCGCGGTCTTCATTAATCCCTGAATATCTTTCGGCTCCCAGCCATAACGCGTAAAGAAATTCGGACCCTCGGGTGGTCCAAATTTGAACGCTGCGCCCGCCTCGCTGAGCTGCCTCCCCATCGTGCGCTGCATCAACCTGAGCTGGCCCGGAGAGGCAAGATCAATAATCCAGCTGTGTACGTGATTTGCCGCAGCAAGGTCCTTCGCAAGGGCACCAACCTCCTCCGGCGTGAAATAAATCAGGAGACCCTCGCTCATTACAGCGATCTTCGATGCGCGGCAGTCTAGTTCTGACAAGAGAGCGCGGCGCGCAGGCACGTCGGATAGATCCAGACGGATTCGCTCGAGTCGACACCTTGGTTTCTCGTCCGCAAGGATCTCTTCTTTGTACGCAATGATTTCAGGTAAATCTACTTCCACCCACTGCAGTGTCGCAGGTGGCTCCAAGCGGTACGGCCGTGCATCGAGACCGGCAGCGAGGTTTACAACAAGATCCGCCCCGCCCTGAATCTCGCGCAGAAGGAACTTGTCAAAAAGGTGCGTGCGCGCCACCCACGCCCATTCGTGTTTCGTTCCGCCGGAGAGAGTGTTGGCAATCTCAAATCCGCGCTCGCCAGCTAGACGTTCGGCATACGGATCATGGAACAGCGGGTCGGGCCTTTGCGTTTCGCGCGCTCGAAAATACGCGACCCAACGTGCGGTGTCGGAAATGTTCTGGATGGGGGGACCAGACTCACTCATCCCAGCACCTTAACTCCTCGTCATACTTCAAATCGATTGAGAAGCAATCCTCAAGTCACTTAATTCTGATGACTTTTCCGGCGGATGTAAAGGCATAGGATCCCACGACACGCGAAGTGTTCGCACCCATTCGACAACACTGGGATAGAAGCAAGCTTTTACCCAATTCTGGCATACGATTTCACTGGGGTGCAGTCCAGTTCGTCGTCGAAACGTCCAAAATATTATAAGCTGCTGTTTTTCAATTATTTAAGAGGTAGCCGCCAGCCGTATCCTCTCGTGCTTTGGCTGACGGATTGCTTAATTCTAGATTTCCGCCCCCTCTCGGGCAAGCTGGCTTCTTCCTGATGCCGGGTCCGGAGCGATACGGAGGCTCACATAACCTTGAAGCCCACTGTACTCATTGCTGCAACGGCTCGTTGGTTTTCGACCGCTCGGTTGGCAATGGCTTTTGCGAACGCAGGATGGAAGGTTGAAGCTGTCTGTCCCCCTCATCATCCGCTCGCCAAGACAAGCATTGTGCCCCGGCCGCATGCCTACAACGACATGGCGCCGCTGACGTCGTTCGCCGATGCGATCACCGCCACCAGGCCGAATTTCATTGTTCCAACTGACGACCTTGCGACCCGCTACCTGCATCAACTGTATGATCGAGAACGAGGCCGCGGAAAAGCAGGCGCGCCGATCTGCGCGTTGATCGAGCGTTCTCTCGGTGCAACTGAAAGCTTTCCCGTCCTGCAAGCGCGGGCGGCCGTTATGGAGCTCGCCGAAGAAGAAGGCATCCGCGTTCCAAAGACCGAAGTCATCGCGAACCGCAAGGACCTCGCAACATGGCTCGCGCACACGAGGTTTCCAACCGTCCTCAAGGCGGACGGCACTTCTGGTGGCACCGGCGTAAGAATCGTTAGCACCGTAGAAGAGGCTGAAAAGGCCTTCCGCACGTTGCAATCTACCCCACCCTCATCGCGCTCGCTCGTTCAAACCTTTTTGCGTGAGGGCAAGGCGTTGGTGTGGCCGCTGCTGCGCCGCCGGTCCGTCGTAAACGCGCAGACATTCATAGTAGGACGCAATGCCATCAGCGAGGTGGCTTGCTGGCAGGGCACAGTTTTGGCCAGCCTTCATTTTGAAGTGTTACGCAATCAATATCCATGCGGGCCGGCCAGCGTTATCCGCTCAATCGAGAATGTTGACATGTCACTCGCCGCGGAAAGGATCGTCCGCCGGCTCAATCTTTCGGGGTTGCACGGCTTTGATTTCATCTTGGAAGACCAGACGGGATACGCCTACCTCCTCGAAATCAATCCGCGAGCCACCCAGGTGGGACACTTAACGCTTGGCCCGGGACGCGATCTTCCCGCAGCTCTGTACGCTGCCGCTTCCGGAAAGCCTATTCAATTTGCTCCCCGGATCACCGACAACGACACGATCGCACTCTTCCCGCAGGAGTGGATCAGGAATCGAGCGAGTGCATTTCTGGAATGGGGTCACCACGATGTTCCATGGGAACAACCCGAATTAGTTCGCGCCTGTGTTCTCAGCTGTCCCAAACCGAGAGTCCGCTCTTCTCAGCACGAAGAGTGGATTCGGGGGCTCTCCGCAGCACGCGTCCGTCGGCCGTGATGATCTCGGCTACAGCTCCGGAACGACCTGCCCGCATAGTTTAAAGGTCATCCCGGAAGCTGAACGCCCGAGATGGGGCAGCGCTTCAAGTGGGGCGAACCCGCCGGCAGCTGCTAGCCGCCGATCTAGACAATCGATCCGTTCGGCGAATGCTCGCCTTTGCAATCCGTCATGTAGGCGAACCACACTGCCGGTGGCCTCTGCTCCCCGGCTGGCCGGCTGTCCCACACCTATCGCCGCTCCATCCCTCATGAGGCAGTTCAGCAAGCGGAATTCGTCTCTCAATTAGTGAAAATAGCTGCCGAGCAGCGCCTTAGGAAGAACCAGCCTCGGGACGCATCCCTGCGGGTTCATTTCTCTTGGTCCGCATTTGTGCATAATTCGATCTGGTGGTGGTCTTAGTGAGTTAACCGAGAATCAGAGGCCTACGCTGCGATTGTCTTTGACCACACTCGTCATTAAGTTCGCCTTCCGAGAATCAAGACGGGATAAAATAACTCTTCTTGAGGATATTGATGGCTACGGCTGCGACGGATGTACTCACGCGGAACGCGAGAAGGCACGCCAGCTTCGTCGCGTTCATTGTAATTTCCAGTCTTGCCTTTTATAAGACACTGAGCGCGTTGGTGAAGTATTCCTTGCACAACCAATCCAGTTCACACATCCTTCTCATTCCATGGGTCGCTTTTTTCTTGCTCTACGTAGAAAGACAAACCGTATTTTTGGTAACGAGAACGAACATTGGCTGTGGGGTTGGCCTAGCGCTGGGGGGGATGATTCTCTATTGGCTAGCCAACCGAAGTCCTTTTCCACAAGCGGGGAATTGGCCTCTATGCCTGGAAACACTTTCGGTGATCCTCGTGTGGATAGGTGGATTTCTTCTTTGTTATGGGTTCGTTGCGTTTCGAGCGGGGGCTTTTCCGCTGCTGTTTCTGCTGCTAATGGTTCCAATTCCGGATGTGGTTTTGGATCGAGCCATTCATGCGCTGCAGGAAGGCTCGACCGAAGTTGCGTATCTCATTTTCCAGGCCGTGGGAACTCCCGTCTCGCGGCACGGGTTCCTGCTTTCCGTGCCGGGTGTCACGATTGAAGTGGCGCAAGAGTGCAGCAGCATTCGTTCCAGCATCGCGCTTTTCATTACATGTCTTCTTGCGGCTCATTTGTACCTTCGGACGGGCTGGAAGATGATCCTGCTGGCCCTTCTAAGCTTGCCTTTGTCTGTCATCAAGAATGGGATACGAATCGCGACCTTGACGTTGCTCAGCATTTACGTGGACCCCGGTTTCTTGACAGGGAAGCTCCACCACGAAGGAGGTTTCGTCTTTTTCCTCGTGGCACTGCTTATCCTGTGGCCCGTGTTTTTCTGGTTGGAGAAGTCGGACAAACCGCGCGGGTCTGTGAATTCCGCTACATGAGCAGGACACAAGCCATTGATAAGTACATCGACATACCTCGGGGCAATCAGACATGCCTAACCCAATCCGTGACGTTACTTTCGTTCCGAGGAATGTCTCGCCGACGGAAGTATCGGAACGAGGGAATTCGACATTGGCCCGTGCAATCGTGGGCGAGCATTCCGTTACGCCTTAGGCATTGTGTAGAGGTAGACCGAAAAATTTCTCCACCTTTGCTTTGAAATCGGCATGAAGCGGGGCCTCCGAGGATGAAATGATTCGGAGCCCGGGAAATTTCTAGGAAGAATGACGCAAGCTCCAAATAAAATTCCCAAGGAAACAACTCAGGCGGTGGATGAGATCAGCTCAACGAAACATCGCGGATAAGCGGTAACATGACCGCCAGCGGGTCGGCCGTTACGGGCTGCTGAAGCGCTGCGGTCTGGTCGGTGAGGACTCGCGGCAACCGGGATACTGTGATACGAACTTTCGGCATCTGCGCGTTAATGTCAGCGCACAAGATTTCCCCCGCTGCTTTGGACATTGTGTATTCGGTCATGCCAACCGGGCGCTTCTCGACAGACACGGATGACGGGTAGAAGACACCGACCCCTCCCGGACGGCGTCGAAGGCTGGCTTCGATCAGCCGGTGGAAACCGTAAACATAGAACTCGTTGAATTCTTCGAAGCGGGCCTGAGAGAAAAGTCGAGATTTGACTTGGAATATCGGGGGCGTTGCAAAATAGTAGATGTGGCTCGGCGCTTCGATGATGACGGACAGCTGCTCGTCGGCATCCTGACGTACGTCGTAAGGAATGGCCTCGCAGCGTCCGCCCCAGGCGGTGATGTCGGTCGCCAAAGCCTCGGCTTCGACCTTGCCGACGGCATAAGTTACGATCACGTTTCCGCCGCCGGCAGCGATGACCTTGGCTGTCAATTCCCCCAGTCCGCGCGAGCCGCCGACAATCAGTGCGGTGCTACCCGCGAACTCATCGCGGGCAACGAGGGAGACCACGGTTTCGAGTGTGGCCTGCGCAACCGGCGGATGGCGGGCAAAGGCTTCCAGAGACCCTGACAAGCCGCCGCCGTAGATATCAAGACGTACCATGCGGAAACGCGGGTCAGCGGAGGTTACCCTGAACACGATATTCTCGGCGGTGTCGCTATCTTCGCAGACGGTGATGGTTAGACCGGCATAGAGGGAATGCAACCCGGGAATGACCATGCCAACCAGCAGAGTCGAGCAGCCGAGCGCGGCGAGGCGGCGGGCCCCCAGTAGATGCGCGGCGTGAGGAAACATCCGTTCCATATCCTCCGGATTGCCGGCGAAAGCGAGAGTGCCCGAGCGGCCCGCCATTTCTCCCAAGGGCCGGTCAAGAGGCACTGCCGGACGCGGCACCAGCACGGCATCCGGCAGCGCAAACACGGGAACTGAACTTACTGGGCCGAATGTTACTCTCAGTTGAACTGCGGCGATCCCATGCACTGTCACCTCGGCACGCAACTCGGAGGCGTCCCTGTGCGTTATCACAGCCTTCACCTGATCCCCGACATAAATCATTCGGGCGAAACGCACCTTCATCGCTCCGATGGCCGGAAGATCAGGGTTCCGGGCGGCGAGGCTGTCCAGTAGCCAGAGCAGCGAATGAATGCCATGCACAACGGGCGCTCCAGCTTGCGTACGCCGTGCGGCCAGTGGGTCCATGTGTATCGGGTTGAAATCGCCTGTCAGGGCAGCGAATTTTAGCTGGTCGTCCGGTGTGAATGTGCGAGATGTCAGCATCTAATACCCCGGCGGCGAATCTTGGTTGCCCGACACCGAAACCTCGGCTCGCGCTGTCAAAGGCATGAATAGAGAAGCTGTAATGCCCACAACTCAAGATTCCGTCTAGATAAACTATCTCATCAGAACAGTAACGGAAATATTTTTACACACGGGCAATAAACCCAACAGGTTTTGTCACCATGTGCCATTTGAGAATCAACCCACTGAAATACCCAAAGGACTGATCGTCTTTCAAAGACTCTTCAGCGGGCAAAAGCAGGTGGGATAATAATATGGAAAAAATTCACAGTCTATAGTGAGTGATAATGTATCTTATGGAAAAAGAGTGTTGGATTTACATGAAATAACTGGCGCGGCTGAAAGGGCAAGTTGCTATTCTGAGAGTTATCCAACACTTCCCCAAGATGCGCCTTGTTGAGCGTGCCGAATGGGCTCCGAACGTTGGGTTCAGAGGACTCAAACTTCCCGTCGAGATGTGATTTAACGTTCGCGGGCTGCTCGGGCGCCTATAATATCCGAACCACCCGCGGTTGAGTTCGACGACTCACCTCCGCTGATACATGCGCAACGCGCGACCATTGCGGCGCGCACCATTCCTCGAGAGTCGCTCCGGCAAACACCTGCATTAGAACTGGAAATACAAGAAAACCTTTGTTTGCTGCAGGGACATTAAGATTGCTTTTTCGATTCCGCAAACTCGCCTGTTTGTGGCGCGCCGCACTCTTCCCTCGTAAAGAAAAGCACACAGGCTGTGCCACCTGTACCGTCTTCACCGGTCAACTCCTCTCCCGTTGATCCGCAATAGTCACATTTAGAAACCTCGACGTTGTCCCTTATGGACTGCTTCAGAAAGTCGTCATCGAAGCATTCAGCACACACAAACTTCCCTGGCACAGACCACCAGCCGCGCGCTTCTTGCTCCATCTCCCAATCTTTGACCCTACCCATCTCTAGTTACCACCTCGTTTATGTACGGCTCATTTCCCATATGCAATGGTATCAATGGCATTTTTCGAGGTGCCCAATCGCGGCGTGCAAACCTTGTTTGAATTTTTCAACAACGTGGGAGTGCCCGGCGCTGACACGGCCGGCTCGCCGGAGGACCAAGCCGAGTTTGGCGACGGCTTGCTGCTGACGCAGGGCTATACGATCGTTTGGGTGGGCTGGCACTTCGGCATTCCGCGCGGTAGCGATGACATTGGCATCGATCTGCCGATCGCGATGGAGAACAGGAAGCCGGTCACGGAACGCGTGGTGGCACCCTTTACAGTGGACGTGCCCTCGCAGACTTTGGACCTGGACCCCGATTCCGCGGCGTATCCGCCGGTGGACCTCAATAGCTCCGATGCTGTTCTGACCGTAGTGCAAAACATTTACGACCCGCCGCGCGTGATCCTTCGCAATCAGTGGCAGTTTGCTAGAGCAGCCAACGGGCAGGTCATCCCGGACGCTACGTCCTTGTACCTGCGAGGCGGTTTTGTGCCTGGCCAGACCTACCAGGTTTCCTACACGGCCAAGAACACGCCTGTAGGAGGACTGGGATTGGCCGCATTGCGAGATGTGGCCTCCGCGTTTCGCAAGCTGGGTGCACCCGTCTCGGCGAACTACGAATACGTCTTCGGGATGTCGCAGACGGGGCGTTTCCTTCGCGAGTTCCTTTACGAAGGCTTTAAAGGACATCCTCATGGAGCGGCCCCGGCTCCTTTTAGCGGAACGATCACTCCAAACCAAGGAGTGCTTCCCCCCGTCCAGGTTGTCGTTGCTGTTTGGATTCCGGTTGCTGTCGCTGCTTTTGCTTCGGAAACCATTCCCGGCGTAACGCTAGGAGCCACGGTTATTCCGGTATATCCCGTGCCGGGACTAGCGGTGAAACTACAGCAGGGCACCTCGGTTACAGCGAATATCAGATCATTAGCGTTAACTGTTGAACCACTGGTGGTGATAGTGGCTGTAGTTCCACCAGTTGAATTTCCTGCCTGCCCAAAATTGTCCACATTCTCAAAGCAAGCGCTTATTGGCGAACAGGACGCCGCCAACGATCCGGCCTTCCATTCAGTGATATTTAACTGCAAGTAGCTAAGGTTGGGGTTGCTCGGGGTCACCGTGAAGGATGTCACTCCGGACGGTATGCTTGGACAGTACCAGACATAATGCTGCTGAAAATCGCCGCTACCTTGCCCGCCCCCGTTGGCATTTGTAATAAACGGACTATGAGGACTTGCGACAAAACACGATTCCGTCGCATTGATGTTGTCACCAATAGTTGCAGTTACGCCAGAGATTGAACTATTGCATGCGGAAATGAAACACCACGTAGCCCAAGCAATAATTCCGTTGTTGGGAGATGGGCTGTAATTGACTTGTACATTCGCCCCCGTAGAGACATCGTTGTAGGACTCCCCGCAGAGTGTAAAATTGCCAGTTGCCAGATTTTGCACACAAGTACTGATGGTAGACGAGCCTCCCGCAGGGGCGAACGCCATCATGAAGGTCTGTATGTGCAAGTAGTGATCAGCCGTATCGGTGAAGGTCGCAGAGATAGGCCCTGCCGCCGATTGTATCTCGTACTCTCCCGCGGTTTCACCGCCCACCAGAGGTTGGCTGAGCAGGAACCCTGTTCCTGCCGATACAGGGCCATAGGAGGAATTTGGAGAAACGGTGGCTCCCCAAATGTAGTCCCCATTGTTCGCAGTCGTTGCGGTCCCGGAGGTGATGTCATTCGTGGTCAACGTGGGTTGGTCTTGGTTCATGGCAGAATGGGCATCCAGGGGATTCGATGACGCCACCCCGCTTACTTCCGTGATGAGCAGTGCGGAATGGCCAGGCGAACCACTAAAGCTGGCAGTAACCGTGCAGGAACCTGTGGAATTGGCAAGAGCATACCAGTCGGAGCTTGTTGCATTCAGAACGGCGTTATACACCGTATCGACTTCCGTAAAACTGCCCGAACAAGAAGAAGTGACATTTGTTGTGCCTGCTCCTTGGGCCATTACCATAACCGCTATCATGTCGCCATTGGTAACGTTGCTTGAAAATGTTGCGGAGTCCGAGTTGGCATTGAACCCAAGACCAGTCGTGCCCTGGACGAAGGCGGGGCTCGTGGAGCCGGAGCCGCCCGAGATCGTCAGCGTACCGTTCACATAGGTGAAGGTGTAGTTGGCCGCCGCGAGCGACTCGGTCGAGAACGTGATCGGATAGCTCCCCACCGGAGACGTGCTGGTGGCCGTCGTCGTCTCGGTCTCCGTTCCGGAGACCGCTGCGGACGTGTCCCCGTTGACGAACCCCGTGATCGTGTAGGTGAAGCTGGGCAGTGCCTGTCCAGAGATGATGCCGGCGTTGTTGGCCGTCGCCGTCAGCGAAGCCTTGTTCACCGTGAGGATCTGCTGCACCGGCGTCGCCGCCCCGTAGTCCACGTTCCCGGTCTGCGAGGCCGTCACCGTCACACTCCCCGCTGCGGTGATCGTCAGCGTCGAGCCCGACACCGTCCCCGGTCCCGTCACCGTATAGCTCACCGGCAGTCCCGAGCTGGCCGTCGCCGCGAGCGTGATAGGTGCTACCCCGTACGTCACCGGTGACAACGGGTTGAACGTGATCGTCTGCGCGGCTCCGCCCGAGATCGTCAGCGTACCGTTCACATAGCTGAATGTATAGTTGGCCGCCGCGAGCGACTCGCTCGAGAACGTGATCGGATAGCTCCCCACCGGAGACGTGCTGGTGGCCGTCGTCGTCTCGGTCGCCGTTCCGGAGACCGCTGCGGACGTGTCCCCGTTGACGAACCCCGTGATCGTGTAGGTGAAGCTGGGCAGCGCCTGTCCAGAGATGATGCCGGCGTTGTTGGCCGTCGCCGTCAGCGAAGCCTGGTTCACCGTGAGGATCTGCTGCACCGGCGTCGCCGCCCCGTAGTCCACGTTCCCGGCCTGCGAGGCCGTCACCGTCACACTCCCCGCTGCGGTGATCGTCAGCGTCGAGCCCGACACCGTTCCCGGTCCCGTCACCGTATAGCTCACCGGCAGTCCCGAGCTGGCCGCCGCCGCGAGCGTGATAGGTGCTACTCCGTACGTCACCGGTGACAACGGGTTGAACGTGATCGTCTGCGGAGCTCCGCTGGAGGCCATCCCTCCCGCAGGGGCGAACGCCATCATGAAGGTCTGTATGTGCAAGTAGTGATCAGCCGTATCGGTGAAGGTCGCAGAGATAGGCCCTGCCGCCGATTGTATCTCGTACTCTCCCGCGGTTTCACCGCCCACCAGAGGTTGGCTGAGCAGGAACCCTGTTCCTGCCGATACAGGGCCATAGGAGGAATTTGGAGAAACGGTGGCTCCCCAAATGTAGTCCCCATTGTTCGCAGTCGTTGCGGTCCCGGAGGTGATGTCATTCGTGGTCAACGTGGGTTGGTCTTGGTTCATGGCAGAATGGGCATCCAGGGGATTCGATGACGCCACCCCGCTTACTTCCGTGATGAGCAGTGCGGAATGGCCAGGCGAACCACTAAAGCTGGCAGTAACCGTGCAGGAACCTGTGGAATTGGCAAGAGCATACCAGTCGGAGCTTGTTGCATTCAGAACGGCGTTATACACCGTATCGACTTCCGTAAAACTGCCCGAACAAGAAGAAGTGACATTTGTTGTGCCTGCTCCTTGGGCCATTACCATAACCGCTATCATGTCGCCATTGGTAACGTTGCTTGAAAATGTTGCGGAGTCCGAGTTGGCATTGAACCCAAGACCAGTCGTGCCCTGGACGAAGGCGGGGCTCGTGGAGCCGGAGCCGCCCGAGATCGTCAGCGTACCGTTCACATAGGTGAAGGTGTAGTTGGCCGCCGCGAGCGACTCGGTCGAGAACGTGATCGGATAGCTCCCCACCGGAGACGTGCTGGTGGCCGTCGTCGTCTCGGTCTCCGTTCCGGAGACCGCTGCGGACGTGTCCCCGTTGACGAACCCCGTGATCGTGTAGGTGAAGCTGGGCAGTGCCTGTCCAGAGATGATGCCGGCGTTGTTGGCCGTCGCCGTCAGCGAAGCCTTGTTCACCGTGAGGATCTGCTGCACCGGCGTCGCCGCCCCGTAGTCCACGTTCCCGGTCTGCGAGGCCGTCACCGTCACACTCCCCGCTGCGGTGATCGTCAGCGTCGAGCCCGACACCGTCCCCGGTCCCGTCACCGTATAGCTCACCGGCAGTCCCGAGCTGGCCGTCGCCGCGAGCGTGATAGGTGCTACCCCGTACGTCACCGGTGACAACGGGTTGAACGTGATCGTCTGCGCGGCTCCGCCCGAGATCGTCAGCGTACCGTTCACATAGCTGAATGTATAGTTGGCCGCCGCGAGCGACTCGCTCGAGAACGTGATCGGATAGCTCCCCACCGGAGACGTGCTGGTGGCCGTCGTCGTCTCGGTCGCCGTTCCGGAGACCGCTGCGGACGTGTCCCCGTTGACGAACCCCGTGATCGTGTAGGTGAAGCTGGGCAGCGCCTGTCCAGAGATGATGCCGGCGTTGTTGGCCGTCGCCGTCAGCGAAGCCTGGTTCACCGTGAGGATCTGCTGCACCGGCGTCGCCGCCCCGTAGTCCACGTTCCCGGCCTGCGAGGCCGTCACCGTCACACTCCCCGCTGCGGTGATCGTCAGCGTCGAGCCCGACACCGTTCCCGGTCCCGTCACCGTATAGCTCACCGGCAGTCCCGAGCTGGCCGCCGCCGCGAGCGTGATAGGTGCTACTCCGTACGTCACCGGTGACAACGGGTTGAACGTGATCGTCTGCGGAGCTCCGCTGGAGGCCATCCCTCCCGCAGGGGCGAACGCCATCATGAAGGTCTGTATGTGCAAGTAGTGATCAGCCGTATCGGTGAAGGTCGCAGAGATAGGCCCTGCCGCCGATTGTATCTCGTACTCTCCCGCGGTTTCACCGCCCACCAGAGGTTGGCTGAGCAGGAACCCTGTTCCTGCCGATACAGGGCCATAGGAGGAATTTGGAGAAACGGTGGCTCCCCAAATGTAGTCCCCATTGTTCGCAGTCGTTGCGGTCCCGGAGGTGATGTCATTCGTGGTCAACGTGGGTTGGTCTTGGTTCATGGCAGAATGGGCATCAAGGGGATTCGATGACGCCACCCCGCTTACTTCCGTGATGAGCAGTGCGGAATGGCCAGGCGAACCACTAAAGCTGGCAGTAACCGTGCAGGAACCTGTGGAATTGGCAAGAGCATACCAGTCGGAGCTTGTTGCATTCAGAACGGCGTTATACACCGTATCGACTTCCGTAAAACTGCCCGAACAAGAAGAAGTGACATTTGTTGTGCCTGCTCCTTGGGCCATTACCATAACCGCTATCATGTCGCCATTGGTAACGTTGCTTGAAAATGTTGCGGAGTCCGAGTTGGCATTGAACCCAAGACCAGTCGTGCCCTGGACGAAGAAAGCTCCGCTCGAGACCGTCAGCGTACCGTTCACATAGGTGAAGGTGTAGTTGGCCGCCGCGAGCGACTCGGTCGAGAACGTGATCGGATAGCTCCCCACCGGAGACGTGCTGGTGGCCGTCGTCGTCTCGGTCGCCGTTCCAGAAACCACTGCGGACGTATCACCGTTGACGAACCCCGTGATCGTGTAGGTGAAGCTGAGCAGCGCCTGTCCATAAAGGATGCCGGCGTTGTTGGCCGTCGCCGTCAGCGAAGCCTGGTTCACCGTGAGGATCTGCTGCACCGGCGTCGCCGCCCCGTAGTCCACGTTCCCGGTCTGCGAGGCCGTCACCGTCACACTCCCCGCTGCGGTGATCGTCAGCGTCGAGCCCGACACCGTCCCCGGTCCCGTCACCGTATAGCTCACCGGCAGTCCCGAGCTGGCCGTCGCCGCGAGCGTGATAGGTGCTACCCCGTACGTCACCGGTGACAACGGGTTGAACGTGATCGTCTGCGCGGCTCCGCCCGAGATCGTCAGCGTACCGTTCACATAGCTGAATGTATAGTTGGCCGCCGCGAGCGACTCGCTCGAGAACGTGATCGGATAGCTCCCCACCGGAGACGTGCTGGTGGCCGTCGTCGTCTCGGTCTCCGTTCCGGAGACCGCTGCGGACGTGTCCCCGTTGACGAACCCCGTGATCGTGTAGGTAAAGCTGGGCAGCGCCTGTCCATAGACGATGCTGGCGTTGCTGGCCGTCGCCGTCAGCGAAGCCTGGCTCACCGTGAGGATCTGCTGCACCGGCGTCGCCGCCCCGTAGTCCACGTTCCCGGCCTGCGAGGCCGTCACCGTCACACTCCCCGCTCCGGTGATCGTCAGCGTCGAGCCCGATACCGTCGCTGGTCCATACGCGCATACGCCCGTTGATCCGGCGACGTACACCTTGCCATTGTAGATTGTCGGAGACTGAAATTTGATCGGACTCATTCCGCACTGGTCGCCAACCTGCGCTTCGCTGTCGTATAGGGCGGTCGAAGACACGCTCGAAGCGTTGTATGCCTTCAATTGTGGGCGGACTGGTCTGGGGCCTCCTGTCGCATTTGTGTAGACCCACAGGATGCCGTTCGAGTTCCCGTTTGCGGACACCGAGTTAAATCCGGGCACGACACTAGGCTCGGAAAGAGTACCGATTTGTCCCGCGCTCAACGCACCCACTTGGACTCCGCCAGGAGCACTCACTCCGCCGATCGGTTGCGGGGAAAAATAGAGATTGCCGTTCCAGTAGCTTGCGGTGGCCCAAGCCCCAGCTTTAGTGGAAGCGAAGGGAGAGTACATTGCCTGTGGGATCTGCGTATCGGTCCCGCTGCACGTCGTCGTCATCGACGTGCCCAGATTCGCGAGATTGAGGACGTAAATCGCATTGATCTTACTGCTCACGACTGCCTCAAACGGGGTGGAACCGCTTTGTGGCGGCAGCAGCATGATTCCGCTCGCGCCCAGGTCGTCGTCATTCCCTTCATCTGACATGGCTTCACAAGCATGGCTTGCCGGACTGAACCAATCAATAACCGCGAGCGATGAGTTGAACTTTACAACGGAATCGCCGTATGCCGTGCCGCCATTATCCCAATCACCGTTTCCAGTGGCGACATAGATGCTGCCATTTTCATCCACGGCCGGCGCCGAACCCCAGATCGAGCCGCCACCGTAGTCTCCGCCGCCGCTGCCAGTCGTATCGTTCGGTGCGTTGGCCCACACATTTAACTGTGAGAGTGAAGTCGCGCTGTAGGAAAGCATCCAGCCGTGAAACGGCGTCGCGTCACATTGTGAGCCGAACGCGATGTAAACAGCGCCGTTTGACAGCGCCAGTCCGGGACGCTGGAGGCTGGTGGTCATATTCAGGCTAAGGGTGCCGCCAGTGGAGCCAGCCCCGGCACCCGAAACGCTAGCCGTGATTTGCACGGGACCACTAAACTTCTCATTTCCAGTAGTTAAATCGATGGCGTGAAGCCAGTACTCGTACGTCGGTCCTGTAATCTGCACGTAGGCCACGGCATACAGCGTCTGCGTCACGGGGTCAATAACGGGGGTGCTAAGGATGCCTATCTGTCCGCCAGTGATACCGGAGCACGACGTAGAACCAGCGGACTGCCCAGCAAGCAACAAGCTTTTCGTCCACAGCGATGAGCCAGTATCGGCGTCTAGCGCGTATACGGTGTCGTTCATGGTTGCTATAAGAAGAACGTTGTGATACGTCCCGCTAACCTGTACATTGGGGAC
Source organism: uncultured Acidobacteriota bacterium (assembly GCA_963715685.1). GTDB lineage: Bacteria > Acidobacteriota > Terriglobia > Acidiferrales > UBA7541 > Palsa-295. The sequence goes on from OY970264.1 coordinate 437,164, forward strand.
AACCAGTGGCTGGGCGAATACGACGCCATCGGCGGACGTGTAGCTCCAGACCTTCTCGAATGTGCTGGCGTTTACATTCGACGGCGTGAGAATTGTTTCTTCCGAGTTTAGTCCTTGCCGCGTGTTGTCATGGCGATACGTCAGCCATCCTGTCGGCAGATCGCCCAGCGTCGCCGCGCCGCCGACCGTACCTGGTCCCGTCACCGTGTAACTCACCGGCAGCCCCGATGACGCCGTCGCTGCGAGCGTGATGGGTGCTACTCCGTACGTCACCGGTGACAACGGGTTGAACGTGATCGTCTGCGCGGCTCCGCCCGAGATCGTCAGCGTGCCGTTCACATAGGTGAAGGTATAGTTGGCCGCCGCGAGCGACTCGCTCGAGAACGTGATCGGATAGCTCCCCACCGGAGACGTGCTGGTGGCCGTCGTCGTCTCGGTCGCCGTTCCGGAGACCGCTGCGGACGTGTCCCCGTTGACGAACCCCGTGATCGTGTAGGTGAAGCTGGGCAGTGCCTGTCCAGAGACGATGCTGGCGTTGTTGGCCGTCACCGTCAGCGAAGCCTGGTTCACCGTGAGGATCTGCTGCACCGGCGTCGCCGCCCCGTAGTCCACGTTCCCGGCCTGCGAGGCCGTTACCGTCACACTCCCCGCTGCGGTGATCGTCAGCGTCGAGCCCGACACCGTCCCCGGTCCCGTCACCGTATAGCTCACCGGCAGCCCCGAGCTGGCCGTCGCCGCGAGCGTGATGGGCGCCACTCCGTACGTCACCGGTGACAACGGGTTGAACGTGATTGTCTGCGTGGTTCCGCCCGAGCCGCCGCTCGTATCGAGCGGGTGCGGATAGGTATAGGGCTCGTAATACAACACCCACGTGTTCGCGGTCGGGCCGCAGACGAAGAGTTCTCCCTGTTCCGCGCTGCCGCTCTGATTCCAGTTGCCCTGATCGGTGGCCCAGTAGCCGACGCCCGGCGTGCAGGTGGCCGGGAGCGCGGAGAGCAGTCCGCTGCCAACGCCCGCGGTACCGTCAAAACTGGTGCATCCGCTCGGACTCGATGGGTTGCACCAAAGATAATAATCCGAGTTATTAATCAGAGCGTCTGTATTGTAGTTGTTCCAAAACTGCTGCGAAGTGTTCACCGAATCCATCCATTCGTAAATCGGTTCGAGCGCCTCATTGGGCCATGCGCAGGAGGCAGACGCTGTGCATCCCGTAACCGTATTGGTGAGGTCCGCGGACAAAATATCGCCGCTGAGTAAATCGCCCTGACCTTGTCCCGGTTGATCCAGGCAACGATAGCCTGTGGTTGTGTTGGTGTTCTGGTCCCAGTTAGAACCTGTTCCATCGAATGAGGTGCCGCAGTAGCCCCAGCCGTTCGGCGTAGCGACCTGCGGATGCAGTCCTTCGCCGTCATCCCTGCGGAACGAATGGATGGTGACAAAATTCTCGTAACTGTCATTGGATGCACTATTACCCCACACAACTCCCGTCCCGCTGCTCAGGAAAAAGACGTTTAAAAAAGCGGACTGCGCAGGGCTCGTGGAGGGAGGGGTGCTGCCGGACGCGTTATTGACCGTCACGGTCACGGTCGCGCTTATCGCTTGATTCCCCGCGGCATCAGTCGCTTTTGCGGTCAGCGTATGTGTGCCGTTCGCGACCGAGGTCGTGTCCCAACTATAACTGTAAGGGGCGCTTACGTAGGCAAAAAGAGTCGTGCCGTCCAGATAGAACTGGACCTGAGTGATGCCGATGTTGTCGCTTGCAGTGGCAGTGACCGTGACCGTGCCTGAAACCGTAGCGTTGTTCGCGGGGCTCGAGATAGAGATCGTAGGGGGGGTGGCGTTCGGAGTGGCAAGGGTGGCCGCGCTTGCACTGGATGACTGATTTGAGGTGTTCCCTAAGGAGTCGTAGGCGGAGACAGTGTAGGTAGAGATGGTGTTCGCGGCAAGGCCGGAGTCCGTATATGAGGTCCCTGCCGTCGTTCCCACCGGCGAACCTCCTCTAAATATCTCGTATCCGGCGACGCCCGCGTTGTCGGTGCTTGCAGTCCACGACAAAGATGCGGTGGAGGTCGTGGTGCCTGTGACCATGAGGTCTGTGGGGACGGAGGGAGGGGGAGGGGTGGTGGTTCCGGTGGTGGTACCGGCAAGAGCATACCAGTCGGAGCTCGTTGCATTCAGAACGGTATTAGACACCGCATCGACTTGCGTGAAACTACCCGAACAAGAAGAAGTGACATTTGTTATGCTCGCTCCTTCAGCCGATGCCATAACCGCTATCATGTCGCCATCGGTAACGTAGCTTGGGAATGTTGCCGAGTCCGAGTTGGCATTCAAGCCAAGACCAATCGTGCCCTGGACGAAGTTAGTCTGGGCGGAGCCTCCCGCGGGGGCGAACGCCATCATGAAGGTCTGTATGTGCAGGTACTGATCAGCCGTATCGGTGAAGGTCGCAGAGATAGGCCCTGCCGCCGGTTGTATCTCATACTCTCCCGCGGTTTCACCGCCCACCAGAGGTTGGCTTAGCAGGAACCCTGTTCCTGCGGATACAAGGCTATAGGAGGAATTTGGAGAAACGGTGGCTCCCCAAATGTAGTCCCCATTGTTCGCAGTCGTTGCGGTCCCGGAGGTGATGTCATTCGTGGTCAACGTGGGTAGGTCTTGGTTCATGGCAGAATGGGCATCAAGGGGATTCGATGACGCCACCCCGCTTACTTCCGTGATGAGCAGTGCGGAATGGCCAGGCGAACCATTAAAGCTCGCAGTAACCGTGCAGGAAGCTGTGGGACTCAAAAATTGATTCCCGTACAGTTCCCAGGCTCGGCAGCCGCGAGCGCCCAAAGATGCTCCGGTTGCGTGCGTCTGAGTGGAACCGTCGTTGAATGTGTTGTACCTAACCACCCATCTTCCGCCTTGGTAGCAATCATTGGAGGCATTGTTGAAAATGCTGTTTTCGACAAAAACGAAATTGCTGCTTCCAAGTGCGGTGGGAGCGGCCCAATCAGTGTGTCCATCTACGTCTGTTGGCGTGCCACCGTTGGTGCGAAATCCACTGCCGGGAGCTATCCCGTCAATTTTGATATGGTCAATTACTCCCGCGATTTGTTGAGACACAACAAAGGCAATCTGAGCTATCAGGTCGAAGTGGACATGGTCCATCCGGAACTGTTGCGAACTGCCTATGAGTTGCAAGGTGCCATTGTCCGTCACCGGGCCGCCGCCCCATCCGAATGTGATGCCCGTCATTCGGAAAGCACCCGCTGCATTCGTAGTAATCTGCCACATAGGTTGATCGCCATCAGCAGCGTGGTTAGTCCCGTCCACGATAACCGTATTGTCGGTGCAACTCAGATTGTTCTGGGTTGGCGCGCCGCTGCCGGTGCATACGGTTTGCCCTTGGATGGTGAGGTTGGCGGGCACAGTATTGTATTCTGGCGTGGTCCAAGTGCAGGTGCCGGGCGGTATGATCACCGTGCCTCCGCTAACGGCGGAGTTGAGCGCCGCCTGTACGTCCGATGCCGAGCACGAAGCAGCGGTTATCGTCGGCCCCGTGCTGGCCCGGGCGTGCCCGGGAGATATGATGGACAACGCAATGAAGACAAAGACGAAGACGAGGAAAGAGCTCTGAGCCGGGATTTTCATTTTGACCTGCCGGATGGCTACCCTTGTACACCCGAGGCCCTTACAAATGAAGTAAATTGTTCTTCGTCGCATCAGCTTTCACTCCGGGAGCCATTGAGGCGGACTCGTGTCGATATGCAACCGGCTGAAACTCCCGTTCCGAGGCGTCTCTTGGGACACCACTCCATGCCCTGAGCCCTTTTTCCCCAGCAGCTTCGTTTGACGCGCGTTCAGCCTGCTGGGACCGGCAGCGCCCAGATCCGCCGTAGCATCGTGCTGAATGGGCGTCGGGTTAGATGACCCTCCGCCAACATCAGCCAGTAATACCGCGCATGCTTCACCAGGCGCCCACCGGTCTTTACCAACCGCTGCTGCGCTCGTCAGCGACCAGGTGTCGATTCTTTTCGGCAGCACTAGCCGTCGCCACAGGTTGCCAAGGTTGTACGCTAGCAGGCTGAGTTGCAACCTGACCTCGTTCGCGCGAAACCGATGGCACGACAGGCGCGTCCAATGCGTCGCCTGTTTGCCTTCCTTGATCCATTGCTCGGCCGTGCCCCGTTTATTGTAGAAGCGCACTATCGCCCGGCTCGGCAGGCTCAGATTTGTGACGATGAAGCCGACTCGCGGGAACAGTTCCCCGAAGTGGAACTCCACCTTCGCCACCACCCGTCGCGCCGTTTTCGAACTGGCCGCTTGGTAGAGAAAGTTTTTGTACCAGACCACTGGCTTGTGGCTCGGTCTTCCCGCAGGCCGCGTCAGCAATTCCGCAATGTGCCGCTCCAGGTTCTCGTTGGCTGGTGTGCGGATGGCATACTTCACGCCGCGCTCCTCCAGCGCTTCGTAGATCTCCGGTTTGGCAAAGGCCGCGTCCGCACGAAAGGCAACCTCCTTGCCCTCCGCCTGTTGGCGCTCGATCTCAGGTAACAGCAACTGATCCCGGTCTTCGGCGCTGTGCACATTGCCCGGACGCAGCTTCGCCCCCAAGCAGTCCCCGTGACGATTGAACAGAAACAGAGGGTGGTAGCAGACCGACTCAAAGTGCCCGTTGTAGGCGCTGCCCTCCTGCTCACCATGAACCGGACTCTCGCTGGAGTCCATGTCGAGCACGACGCGGTCGGAGCCGTCGAGAGACTCAGCCTGCCCCAGCGTCTCCCGGTTCAACGCCATCAGCCCGATCAGATTCTCTTCCTTGGTCAACAGTTCCGTCTCGAACCAGTGCAAGGTCGAGGTCAGCGCTGCGCCTCGGTCCCAGATCCTCTGCGAACTGATCAATCGGAAGGTAGGGTCGGCTGCCAGTCGTTCGGCGTCGTTGAGGTCCTCATAACCCGCCAAGCGGCTGTAGACCGATTGCCGGAGCAGATCGGTCAACGTGAACTGCTTATTCAAGTCTTGTCGCGAGTCGCTCAATTGTTCCTCGATGAGCTTGTCCAGGCCCAGTCGCTCATCCAACTCGCGAATCAGAATCAGACCACCGTCGGAAATCACTCGGGACCCTTGGAAATCGACCTTCAAGGAAGTATTGAACGAGGGCTGAAAGGACTGATTTTGCTTCTCACCCATCGGGTGTGGACCTCCGAGGCGTCTTCGCTGCGTTTAGACCCGCATAGTTACTGATGAAAGACAGCACCCCCAGGCTCGCTGGAATGCCTTCATTTCGGAAATGTGGGTTAAGTCGAAGGCCAACAGTATGCCAAGCACAAGGGCCCAGCGCAGAGTGGGCTCCCAGGTGCGCCATCTCAAATCACCCTATATTTGCGCTGCCCTCGCAGCTGTCGACACCGCTATCTCGATGGCTGGAGGGAGCGGGACATCCGGACTGCAGTGATCTTTCGCCGCTGCTTTGAAAAGGCCTTGGCGGTCTACTTCTGCTAGGAGGACAGCGCGGCGGTCCTGTTCAGGGAATGGGGAACTTAGCGCTATGCGCCTCTCGATTAGGCGTTCGGGGAAGAGGGGCTATCGGATTAAATGGATCTGTCCGTGACACCGAGCGCATAGAGTGATGAGATTTCCCTCTGCATCGTCTCCGAGCAAACTGCGGGAACGAATATGATGAACCTGAAGGTTTCGCAGAGAACCACAGCGTTGGCAACGCCATCCGTCTCGTTGTAGCACCCTGTCCAGCAATTGCTTGTAAGACCGTTCATCGAGGCGCAGCCGCGGGTGTCTGGCCCGAGGAGGGAGCGTCATATTTGTGCACGCTCGATGAATTCTTTCTGCTTAAGCGGAGGCAGTAAATCGAAAAGCCGGTGCAGCGAAATTACCAGTGCGTCTGGATCCCCCGTCTCAAGGTTTGCACCCGCGAGAAAGTCGGCGCAGATCATCTCCAGCGTATAGCCTCGCGATTTATCGCTTCCCAGCATCAAAGCTGCCGTTTCGAGGGCCTGCTCGATAACCGGAAGCTGGCTCTTGTACACCTTGAAATAGATCATTTCCCACGGCTCTGACTCCTTGCCCGTGAGGTGTCGCTCGACTTCGCGCTTGAATTCCTCCCTGGGCAGTTCCTTGGCCTTGTGCACCCAGGGTGCACAATCGAACTGCTCCCCATCTCGACGGGCCACCTTCACCATCTCTGCCGCCTTACGCCAGCCTATTTCCCGAAGCCGTTGCTTCGGTATCTTCGTCAGATTCTCGTGAATGGCCATCAGGTAGTAGGCCTTCCGTCGTGATTCAGGGAAGCGTTTCTCAAGGAACTCATCAAACGATTTCAGGTTTTCCAGCCTCCAGTACTGCCCCGCCCGAACTTCGCAAAGATACTGCCCCAACTCGACAAAGCGCACATCGCGCTCCTGTTCCTTCGTATTCTCCCAGGCGAGAATCTCGTCGATCTTGTCCAGGACAAGCAGAGCTCGCCGTCGATCGAGATTCGGCGCCATCGGTACCTTGTTAGTCCACAAGCTCGTCAAGCCAATCAAGATCGTTCGCTCCCGGCCGACGGATCAGGTTCGTTTCAATCAGTTGCTGGTTATCAAGACACAGGCCCAGATGAGGGCAGCTGACACAGCCGTTCTGAGGGAAACGTATACCGCTGTGCGAGGCGAAATGCCCGGACTCGAGCTGATGGATGGTCGCATCAACCATACGGCCAAATTCCCGGCGCTGTTCGTCTGAGATCGTGGCCTTCAGGTATTGGATCTCGGGTACCTGCTTCCGGACGAACACGACAAAGGCAACATCCGGGATGCCACTAACCCAGGAATAGCAGATGAGCTGCGGATCGAGGGACAGAAGCCCGTCAGGCTCTTCTGAATAGCGGCTGGTCGTAGTCTTCCAGTCGATCAGGCAGAGCTTGCCATCGAGTTCACCGATCGCATCAATATAGGAAACGAAATCATTGCCGCGCTCGAGGGATCGAGTGATCTTAAGCTGAAGGTTCTCCTTGGGGCGCCGGATACAAACCCGCTCATCCCGTACGAACGTCTCTAGAAGGTGGACACCTTGATGAAGGAGCCGATCCCAGGATTCGCCCTTGCGGTATTCAAACCGAGTGTCGCGGTAAGCAGCCCATTCCTTGAACAGTGCCGCGGTACAGTCCCGTTGTTCGAAGTAAGCGCCGAGAGCCTTTTCAAAGCAGCGGCCAAAGACCATGGCTGCTCGAGTGTCTTTCTCGCGCCAGCCATCGAGATATCGGTAGCGATAGCTGCGGGGGCAACGCAGGTAATGGCTGATCTGGGTGAAGCTGAAAGTCATCGACGTTCCTCTACGTGAGTGGCGTCGGCCTCTGAATGGGAGAGTTCTTCCCACTCGGCGGCTGGCGCGAAGGCTTCCAGATTTTGAAAGGTGTGGCCGTTCAGGGTTACGTGTGTGGTCCTGACGACACCCCGAAGATTGATCAAAGCCTTTTCATCCATCTGATCCTGGCTGAGTAATTCCATGTCATAGCCGAAGTCGCGGAGGAACCAATTGAGCTTCCAGAGAGCCCGTTCGGTGCAATAGAGCCGGCCGGAGAAGGATCGGCGCTCGAAAGACTCGGGTTCCTGCACAACGAATCGGACCAGCAGGAACGCCTTTTGAGGATGCCAGCGGTAGGAGGCCCATTCGACGCGAACCAGGAACAGGCCTTCGAGCGGATGGTCGCCATCCTCCTGATGGGAATGAAGACCTGGGATGTGGCGCTTCATTGCTTCACCTCCACCGGTTGGGAATAGGAATTGAGCTTGCAGATCAGGCCATCGAGATCTTCTTTCGCTGACGATGAGAGGTGAGAGAGGAAGGATTCGACCAAATCGCGAGTGGCGTCCTTGAGGGTTTGAGTACCGCAGAAGTCGGCGGCATAGGCCTTTACGAGGGTCGGATCGAGGTTGTACTGACGGATCAGAAGGCAGAGCTGATCTCGCAGCCGGGGTTGGCCGTTATTAGAACCGTTTGGATTGTGAGAACCGTTCGAAGCACCCGACACCGGGAACGGTTTCGACGGGCCGGAAAGCCAACCCAACTCTTCGACAGAGCAGAGGCCGATTCCATAAGCCTTCCGGAGAGCTCGGTTGACAGCCCGAGTTTCAGCGACGCGCATCTCGGCACCTCGGACGAGCGGCGACACATTCGAGGGATCGGCATCGCCGTAACCGACAAACACCCTAGAGAGACCACTCTTGTGAACGATAGCTTTGAAAACCCAACGAGCCGCCGTGAGATCGGAGAACTGGTCTTGTAGGATTGTCTCGATTCCACGACAGCGTCTCCTGGAAGCAAGCTGCAAAAGTCCGGAGTGAGTCACATACCATCGACCATCCAAGAACTGCAGATCGCCCGCAGCTACCGAGAGAGAATACCTTGCAGTAAGCTCACGAAGACCGCGAAGCGCTACACGCGAAGGCTCGCCCCAAAGTTGACGCGCGAGCTTTGCGTTGGAGCGAAAACTGACAACATTCCTCTTCATGAATCCTCCTTGGTTGCGCCTCCAAAATAAACGCTGTTCATTAATGAAAAGCGATGGAGCCCCGATTCTTTGATTGCCTTCTGGCGCCGACCAGGGCTAAAAGAGACAAGGTGAGAAACCAGAGTTTCTGAGGCAAGGCAGCGCGTACTGTCATACTTCTATTTTAGTTATATACAAATACAATGTCAAGGAAACATTTGAAGCCAAAATTCCCAGCGATCGACTGGACTGCTGTCGGTCGAAGGATCAGGGTTCTGCGAGGATTTGAGATGACGCAGGCAGATTTTGCGAGTCGAATTGGTGTGAGCCAGAGTTATCTGTCTGCAGTAGAGCACGGGCGCAATGAAATCGGCGCGGAAGTCTTGCTCGCAATAAGTCGAGAATTTGATAAACCATTGGAATGGCTACTTACGGGCGAGGAATAGATTTAGTCGAAAATACCGTCTCAATCGAAGGAATCGGGCAGCGCAATCCGAAGTCATTCGTATCTTGATTTTTGGGATTCTCGGATTACAATCGCAGTGTGAAGTCGAACGTACGAAGCGAATCGGTGTGTTGTCCAACCGGTTTGCGCTTCTAGTACGAAAGGGATCTAGAGCCAGAAGCGGGGCAAGCGTTACATAACGGGGCGGATCTAGGTGTCATGGCAATGACACCCGAGATCAGAAGGCGGGCGCACACGCGTTCGCCTTTTTTTTTGGCATGACCATCCGCGCTGTGCCGCGGATAACGGAGCCCGACCTATGATGCAAGACCGCACCAACGGAACGTATGACGTAGGTTTTGGTAGACCGCCCAAGCATGCGCAATTCAAGAAGGGCCAGTCGGGCAATCGCAAGGGGCGGCCCAAAGGAACCCTCAACCTGGCAAGTGTGCTGGAACGAACTCTGCGCGAGAAGGTAGTCACCAACGAAAATGGTCGTCGCAAGGTAAAAACGAAACTCGAGGCTGCGATCTCGCAGTTGGCTAATAATGCAGTCTCTGGAGACGGTCAGGCTGTTAGGTATCTGTGCCAACTCGTCAGATCCGCTGAAGAACAATCAGTCGCTGTTGAACCCAGAACACAGTTCTCAGAAGCAGACCGAAAAGTCCTGAACAACATTTTCAAGCGGTTTCAACAGACCCTTAAGGAGGGTAACGATGAAATCGACCACAAGTAAATATCATGCGCTGCTACGCTCGGATTTCAATGCTTTCATCGAGCGCAGTTTCCACGAACTAAATCCCACAACAGCCTTTCTGTCGAACTGGCATATCGAAAAGATAGCGGCGGAACTCGAAGCCTGCCGTCGAGGTGAAACTAAGCGACTGATCATCAATGTTCCTCCCCGCTCGCTCAAATCCCACTGCACGTCGATCGCGTTTCCAGCCTGGGTGCTTGGTCACGATCCAAGTGCTCAGATCATCGCGGCAAGCTACGCTCAAGAACTGGCCAATAAATTATCGGGCGATTGCCGGGCTCTTTTCTACAGTTCCTTCTATCAGGATCTGTTTTCAACTCGACTGTCACCGCAACGCCAAGCCGTGGAGGAGTTCGTGACCACTCGGCAGGGATTTCGCCTTTCGACCTCCACCGGTGGCGTGCTGACGGGCAGAGGTGCGAACTTCATCATCATCGACGACCCGCTAAAACCCGATGACGCTTTCTCCGATACCCAGCGAAAGGCAGTCAATGATTGGTTCGATCAAACCGTGTATAGCCGCCTAAACAACAAGAAAGACGGATGCATCATTTTAATTATGCAGCGGTTGCACGAGGACGACCTGGTTGGTCACGTACTGGGTATGGAGCCCTGGAAAGTGATCCGCTTTCCGGCTATCGCCGAAGAAGATGAGGTCTCTGTGGTCCAATCACGTCTTTTTGGGCCACGGCGTTTTGAGCGGCGTGCTGGCGAAGCTCTTCATCCGGAGCGAGAGCCGCTGGAGGTGCTCAATCACGTTCGTGGGGTTCTGGGCGAATACAATTTCAGCGGGCAATATCAGCAATCTCCGATTCCGCTGGGCGGCGGATTGGTGAAAGCCGAATGGTTCAAGACGTACACCGCAGGAGATCTGCCTGGGACATTCGAGTTGATCTTCCAGAGTTGGGATACCGCGAACAAGCCCACGGAATTAAGTGATTACAGCGTCTGCACAACCTGGGGCGTAAAAGAAAACCACCTTTACTTACTTCATGTCCTTTGTAAACGCCTCGGGTATCCGGAGTTAAAGCGCGCCGTCCGGGAGCAAGCAGACTCATTCCGTCCGCACACGATCTTGATCGAAGACAAAGCGTCAGGCACGCAATTGATTCAGGAACTACGCAGTGAGGGAGTGCACGCGATCCAAAAGTACGAACCGACAATGGACAAAATTATGCGCATGCATTCGGTCACGAGCACTATCGAAAACGGCTTTGTGCACCTTCCCGACAAGGCGGCGTGGCTTCCCGAATACCTACACGAGCTCACGGGCTTCCCGAAGAGCAAGTACGATGACCAGGCTGATTCAACGTCGCAGGCGCTCGATTGGTTCAAACAGAACTGCGTGAATTTGGGAGAGCCCTTCGCCGAATGTCTCGCTCTAGAGGAGGATGGTTTCGGCCCACCCTTAACCAATCGAGGTGCGCTTTTTCGTGAGTCGAATCACACAAGAATTCCATCATATTCACGCTATTGATCGGCACTTGGCGAGACTGAAGTCCGCGAGTGTTAGTGGAGATTTGTGAGCTGGCAGACCTCTCGCCAGCGCACGGAGAATTTACGATGGCGCGTTCTCAGAAAGCCTTGGCCACGAATTGCTGCAGGGTGGGCCGGCGCCATTGTTATTCCCTGATCCTTCCTTGATCCCCCACTGTTCGGATTCGTTTCGATCTCCATTCTCTTGACTGAGTTACTCTTCGACAAGGACTTATGTCGCCAAGGACCCTCCCGGAAGCCTCATGTTCCCTGTATTTTTCCCTGTTAGCAGGGAATTGGAGCGGCGAAAAGTGGGCTCTAGACTGGACCCCAAACCGAGTTGCCACTTCAAGGCTTCCGAAGACAAGCGGTGCAATTCTTGTAACGCTGGATGGAAGAATTCCGAAGGCTTTCCCGATCCCACCAAGTAAGTGATGCATAGCCGGCAGTTATGTAGACGATCTTGCGCTGAGGCCCTAATTGTTCGGTATCGACACGGTGAGGGGGGCCGACTGGGCACTTTCAACGTTGCTCGAATCCACAGACGTCACTGCATACACGTAGGTTTGGCCACCGGTCACCGCGGTGTCGGTGTAGCTCGTTGACGTATCCGCCGTTGTAATCAATTTCGAGAGGCTGTCAGCCGCCGACCCGCGATACACGAAGTAACCGACCACCTGCGACGCACTGGCTTGCCAATTGAGGGCTACTGAATGTTGAAAACCTGTACCAGAGAGCGCAATCGTTAGCAGAGAATTCGAAGCGTTGCTGGGAATGGATAGGCTTCCTTGTACTCCGCCGACACCCGCGGGTTCGAAGTTTACCGAAACCGTGACGGATTGATTTGGCGTCAACGTCATGTTCGATCCCCCGCTATCGCTGAATCCACTCCCGGCAGCTGAGATCGTCGAGATCGTTACGTTGGCGTTGCCGGTGTCAGTCAGCGTGACGAGCTGCGCAGTTGATGTTCCCACCGCTACCTTACCGAAGTTCACGCTCGTCGTGTTGGCTGATAGGGTCCCTAAATTTTGGGTTGCTTGCTGCAAGCCCGTACCAGACAACGCGATTGTCAGCGGGGAATTCGAAGCATTGCTGGCAATAGAAAGGCTTCCCTGTACCCCGCCCACGCCCGTAGGTTCGAAGTACACGGATACTGTGGCCGACTGATTTGGCGTCAAGGTCACGTTCGATCCCCCGCTCGCACTGAATCCACTACCTGTAGCGGAGACCGTAGAGATCATCAGATTCGCATTGCCGGTATCGGTCAACGTCACAAGTTGTGACGTCGATGTTCCCATCGCGACGTTCCCGAAGCTCACGTTTGTCGAACTTGGCGAGAGGACAGCCGACGGAGTCGCACTCGGAGGATTGCTGCTGCCACCTCCCGATGAACCGCCCGTGCTCGGTGTGCCAGTCAAACCGCAGCTGGCCGCACCAACTAACGCGGAAAGGCCGGCTATGAGCGCGAGATGGCGAAAGCGGAAAGAAATAGCGCTGCGAGAACTGCTAGGACTTCTGCGCGTATGAGATTTCTCAGAGATGGACAACCCCTTGCCTACAACGGGATTGTCGAATGAAAGGCGAATCCGGCACTACTGAACGCAGGTACACAATTGGGACAGGGGGGGGGGGCCTGTCCGCTCGGACAGATATTTGCAGCGTTCCGAATGCCACGTTATCCCTAATCGGCCTTCGGTTTCCTCTTACGAAAGTCTACCTGCTAGCTCTCTAACCCCCGAAGCGAAATCTACGGCGTCGCTGTCGCTTCGTTCGAAGGAGTGCTGCTCCCGCCCGAATCCACGGCCTTTACGACATAGTAGTATGCTTGGCCGGACGCCACATTCGTATCCGTATAACTAGTCGCAGAGACGGGAGACGAGTTCAGTGGCGTCGTTCCTTCCCCTCCTGGGGCAGTTCCGCGAAACACGTTGTACGTCACACCACTTGTCGAGCTGGCGCTCCACTGGAGCAAAACCGAATGTGTACCTGTGCCCGACAGACTGACCACTGCGGGTGAATTGGTCGCATTGCTCGCGATGCTAACGCTCGCGCCAGCTACTGCGCCCGCCGTCGTAGGAGCAAACGTCACGGTCAGCGTAGCCGACTGGCCGGGCGTCAGCACCGTGCCGTTCGAAACGCCACTGGCGCTGAATCCCGCACCGGTCACCGTAACGCCGGAAATTGTGAGGTTTGAGTTTCCATTGTTTGTGAGCGACGTGGTCAGCGAGCTGGTGCTGCCGTCACTCACGTTCCCAAAGGACAGGCTCGCCGGACTTGCGCCCAGCAGCAAGGTTGCGGCTGATCCGGTTCCCGATAGGTTGATCACCAGCGGGGAAGGCGTGCCATTCGTGGTCAACGTGACGGAACCGTTTACAGTAGTCGCCGATGACGGCGTGAAAATGACGTTGAAGCTTGCGCTGCCGCCCGCCGCGATCGTGGTCGACGTGCTGAGGCCCGATTGGCTGAAGCCGGTTCCCGCGACCGTGATCTGAGAGAACGTCAGTGTCGCGTTCCCGTTGTTCTTCAGCGTGATTGGTTGCGTGTTGCTGTTTCCGGTGGCTACGGTCCCGAAACTGACGGTGGTAGGAGTGGCTGAAATCTGAGGCTGAGTGCCGGTTCCGCTCAACGCTATAGTCGCCGGCGAAACAGGGGCATTGCTGGTGATCGAAATACTGCCCGGGGCGCTACCTGCTGACGTTGGCGCAAACGTTACAGTGAAGGTGAGATTTGAGCCGGCGCTGATGGTCGTCGGCGTCAAACTCATGCTGTAGCCTGATCCCGTGATCGTGGCCGCCGTGATGTTCAGGGTTGCGTTTCCAGAGTTGGTCAGCGTCACGTTTTGGGTTGCGTTACTGCCCACATTCACGCTATTGAAGGTCACGGATGAAGGACTGATCCCCATCTGCGCCTGCGTCGCCGTTCCGGATCCACTCAAGTTGATTTTGAGTGGCGAACCTGGTGCGGTGCTTGTGATCGAAATGGTTCCGGTGACGCTGCCCGGCGATGTCGGCCCAAACGTAACGGTGAAGGGGGCGGTTTGCCCAGGAGTCAGGGTCTGCGGCGATAATCCGCTCATACTAAAGCCCGTGCCTGTGACGCTGCTCGCAGAGATTGACAGGCTGGCTGTTCCCGAATTCGTCAGCGTCACTGCGACCGACGCCGTACTTCCATCGAGAACGCTTCCGAAGCTGATGCTCGAGGGACTCGCGGCGAGCGAGGCTTGCGTGCCCGTCCCCGTCAATGAGATGGTGAGACTAGGATTGGTCGCCGTCGATGTGATCGTGATGCTCCCGGAAGCAGTACCCGTGCCCGTAGGAGCGAAGGCGGCCGTGAGCGATGCAGTAGCGCCTGCCGCAATTGTTTGTCCCGCGCTAATCCCGCTGGCGCTGAAGCCAGATCCTGTGGTGCTCACTTGATTGATTGTTATGGTGACGTTCCCGGAATTCGTTAGTGTGATTGGCTGTGTGCTGCTATTCCCGACCACGACGTTGTTGAAATTGAAGCTGCCTGGATTCGCGCCGAGCGAACTGCCTGTTGCCACTGCGCTGCCGGTCATCGTCAGAGTCTGTGGCGAGTCCGGAGCATTGTCGGTGAAGACGATGTTTCCCGTCGCTCCCGTTGTTGATGTTGGCGTGAACTGAACGTTGAACGTCAGAGATTGCGTTGCAGTGAGAGTTTTCGGTAGTGAAAGCCCACTCATCGTAAAACCGGCCCCGGAAATCGTCGCGAGGTTGATGACGAGATTCACGTTTCCGTTGTTGGTTAGCGTCACGCTCTGGGTGCTGGTCTGTCCCACAGGAATGTTGTTGAAATTCAATGAGGTCGGAGAAATCGCCAGGATGGGTTGTGTGCCGGTGCCGATCAGCGAAATTGTGGTGGGCGAATTCGACGCGTCGCTCGTAACCGTTAGGGTGCCCGTGGCTGGGGTGATGGATGTTGGGGCAAACTGGACTTGAACGGTTGCGCTCTGGCCAACTGGTATCGAACTTGACGGGTTGCCGCCTACAATCGTGAATACGCCCCCTGAAATCGTCGCCCCGGAGATGTTGACCGTCGCGGTTCCGGTATTGGTAACGCTCACGCTCTTGGTCGCCGAGCTGCCGACCGCGACGCTTCCGAAGCTGATGCTGCTCGAGGACGGCGTTAGAACGCCCGCGCCAGGATCCCCGGTGGTCCCGCCTCCGCTTGTGCTCGCCGCCGTCGTATAGCCGGCACAACTGGATAGACTTATAGATGCTAGAAGAATAAGCGAAATGGCGAGTAAGGCTAAAACTCCGCCCCGTTCGCTCTGGGTCGAAACTTTGGAGCTGTCATTCCCGTGGTTTGATTGCATGGCACGATCAGTCTAGGGACTCACGGGAATT
The DNA here is from genome assembly GCA_963715685.1 of uncultured Acidobacteriota bacterium. Lineage (GTDB taxonomy): Bacteria > Acidobacteriota > Terriglobia > Acidiferrales > UBA7541 > Palsa-295. The sequence continues at coordinate 452,679 of OY970264.1, forward strand.
GCTTTCTACTGGACAGGGGGTCAAAGAAAGGGCAGGTGCCGCAGACTGTTCAGTCGGACATCGAGCACCTGCCCCATCCCTGCACCTGTCCTTCTTTGCTCTGTGTTTTCAGTGAATTGCGATGATGGGCTGCCATCCGGTGGCAGGCCGCCTCGACGGAAGCGACCACCGGGAGGCTGGTTTTCTCGTTAAAACGGGTCGCGACCTTCCTCGTGTTAAACTCACGACGGGTTGCAAGGATCTAGCACCCGGCCGATGACGACGCGTCCACAGCCCGATTCGGAGGATTCTGTCGGGGAATTCCGCTGGTCCAACCGAATCCTCATTCTCGCTATTGTTGGAATCCTTTTCCTGACGCTCTACCCGTTCCGGTTTGCCTTCAATAGACACGTTCTGGCCACTGCGTCTTCATTCCTTCTGGAGGGTTCGGGAAAGTCCGGGCGGTTGGATGATTTCCTCAACGTTCTGCTGTTTCTTCCGTTCGGATTTGGTCTCGCGGGGAAGATTCGGGAGCAAGGGAAGTCGCGGATGGCAGCTCTGGCCTTAACTTTCGCAGCCGGAGCGCTGTTTTCGTACAGCATAGAATTCTTGCAATACTTCATCCCCGAGCGAGACTCGGGATGGGAAGACGTTGTTACGAATTCGACTGGTGCCGTGGTCGGCTGCCTCACTTTTCAATATTGCGGCTTGGCCGTGCTCCGATTGCTGAATGGCTGGGAGAGGGCAGTCGGCGCTTTCGCCACGGTGAGGAAAACGGCGATCGTACTTCTATTGTATTTCGGCGCGTGGTTTGCGGTTTCTGCGCGATTGCAGCAAGAAACTGCGTTGAGCGATTGGAGCTCGGATGCGCTGCTCGTGGTCGGCAATGCGGCCTCCGGCCAGGGCGCATCTTCGTGGAAGGGAAAAGTGCACGAGCTGGAATTTTGGGATCGCGCTATTCCGGACGACGCTGCCCGGAAACTAACCTTAGCGGGGGTGCCGGGCCCGCTCGACGCAACTGCGCTCGCCGCGTACGACTTCTCTGGCTCCCCGCCATTCCAGGACGAGCGTCACTTCTTACCCGCTCTTTCCTGGACAGGTAAGGCCCCAGAGTCGATCGATTCGAACGCGGCCGTCTTTGAGAGGGACTCGTGGCTCACTTCCGGTAATGCCGTCTCAAGTTTGGTAGAAGACTTTCGCACGACCGGCCAATTTGCCGTCCGCATCGTCTGTGAGCCCACGGATGTCCAAGGAACGGAGGCCCGAATCCTTTCCATCTCGAAAGTTTCGGGGCCGGCGAATCTGGAACTCCGGCAGCAAGACTCCGATCTCGTGTTCTGGTTCCGAACCCCGCTTACGATCCAGCGTGCCAGGATGTCATGGGTCATTTCCGACGTATTTGACGCGAAACAGGCACGCGATATTCTGTTCTCGTATGACGGTTCGAACCTCTCGCTTTTCATGAATGGAAAGAAACGCCGTCGCACGTACGAACTTGGTCCCGGGGCCGCCCTCGCCAGGCTAGTCCGGAGGATCAAGCCCGCTGAGCTCGAAGGCTACGAGTATATTTTCTATGCGTTGGTGTTCGCCCCTGCAGGCTGCCTGCTGGGGTTCACATGGAGGAAAATGCGCGCGCAACGCCTGGGCCGAGTCGCTCTGGTTGCGTTAGGCTTCATACTGCCATCCGTGCTGTTCGAAATCATGCTCTTTCGCGTCGGCGGTCGGGCGATTTCGCTTGGAAGTATCGGATTTGGGATTTTAGTGGTGTGCGCGGGCAGCCTTTGGATCAACGTGGGCCCGGCCCTCAAAGCGCCGGTGAAATCCGCTTCCGAGGCTCCAGCAAAATAACGATGGATCGCGCAAACATTGTCATAATCGGCGGCGGCGTCGTAGGCTGCGCAATTGCCCGCGCTCTCTCGGCGCGCTGGGACGACGTGTTCTTGCTGGAAGCTCTCCCCAAGCTTGGCATGCTCACCAGCACGCGCAACAGCGGCGTGATTCATTCCGGCATCTACTATCCTCCCGGTTCCCTGAAGGCGCGCCACTGTGTCCGCGGAAATCAGCTGGCCCACGAGTTCTGTGCGGCGCACGGAGTTCCCCATCGCAAAATCGGGAAAATCGTGGTGGCTTCATCTGCCGAGGAGGCGAAAGAACTGACCGCCCTGATGGAAAATGGCCGCGCAAACGGCGTCGAGGGGCTTCGAATCATCGATCGGGCCGCAATTCGCGCGCGCGAGCCTCATGTCGAGGGCTTTTGTGCCTTGGAAGTTCCCTCCACCGGCATTCTTTCGAGTGAGGATTTCGTCAAGGCCTTCGCTCGCCTCGCCACGGACAATGGCGCCCACATCCTCAATCACGCAAAGGTCGAGCGGCTGGAAGGCTTACCCGGCGCGATCCGTGTGACGAGCAACGCCGGAGAAATCGAAGCGCGGTGCGTCATCAACAGTGCCGGGCTCTTTGCCGATGAAATCGCTGCGATGCTGGGTTCGAGTATGGCTCGGCACAAGATTTACCCTGTGCGAGGCGAATATTGTGAACTCGTGCGCGCGAAACAGGACTGGGTCCGCGGCCTGGTATATCCGCTGCCTCATGCGGAAGGACTTAGTCTCGGCGTGCATCTCACGAAAACGCTGTGGGGCAACGTGTTGGTGGGTCCGACCGCGCGGTACATCGAAGACAAGAATGATTATGAAAGCGATCGCGAGCCTGTCGAAGACTTCGCCCGGGGCGCAAAACTCCTCTTGCCCGGCATCGAGCCTTCTGATTTCGTTCCGGCCTATTCAGGAATCCGCCCCAAACTCATTCCTCCTTCTTCGCCGTCGGTGCAGCAGCACGGCAAAGGGATGGCCGACTTCATCATCGAGCGCGATCCCGAGTTTTCGCGCGTCGTGCAGCTGATCGGCATCGAGTCGCCCGGCCTCACCTCGGCTCCCGCCATCGCCGAGCAAGTCGATAAACTCGTCGCCGAAGTTCTCGCTTGATGTTTTCGGCAGCCTCAAGGCAATCAGATCAACCGGATGCCTGTCTTGCTCGAGCCGCAATGCGGTCATTGGCACCTAGGCTGAACATTACGTGGCTTTTTCGGGGCTTCGACGGATTCTGCTATAGTAGGTTTCTTCGAAATTTGCAGTCCGCCTGCTGGTAGCAGCCAGGCGGATTAGCCAGATCAAAGATGACAGCGACATGAGCGCGGAGCGCAAGCCTGATTTTTTTGCAGGGAAGAACGTACGAATCGGCATCATCGGGTGCGGCTACGTGGGCCTTCCGCTTGCGCTGCGATTTGCCGACGTAGGCCACCGAGTGACCGCTTTCGACCTGGACAAGGCGAAAGTCGACAAACTCAACGCCGGCCAGTCGTATATCCAGCACATCCCGGCGGCCAAAATCCGTGAACATCTCCAAGCGAAACGCTTTGATGCCACCACGGACTTTGCGCGCCTGCGCGACATGGACGCGGTGCTCATCTGTGTTCCTACTCCCCTTGACGAACGCCGTGAGCCGGACCTGAGTTACGTCGAGCAGACGACGAAGGCGATTGCGCCGAACCTCCAAAAGCATCAACTGATCGTGCTCGAGAGCACGACGTATCCCGGCACGACCGAGGAGCTCGTCCTGCCGATACTCGAACAAGGCGGGCTGCGTTGCCCGATCGATGGCGGCGCAAGCGGGAAGGACGTGGCGACGGATTTCTATCTCGCATTTTCCCCCGAGCGCGAAGATCCCGGCAACAAGCAGTACGGTCTAGCGCAAATTCCGAAAGTCGTCGGTGGAATCAATCCTGCAAGCGGTCGTGCTGCGGCGGGCCTGTACGCACAGATTGTGTCAAAGGTGGTGCCGGTCAGTTCGACGCGCGCCGCCGAAATGGTGAAGTTGCTCGAAAATATTTTTCGGTGCGTGAACATTGCACTTGTAAACGAGCTGAAGCAGCTCAGCCTGCGGATGGGGCTCGACATTTGGGAAGTGATCGACAGCGCGGCGACAAAACCGTTCGGGTTCATGCCATTTTATCCCGGACCTGGGCTTGGCGGGCATTGCATCCCCGTGGATCCGTACTATCTCTCATGGAAGGCGCGGGAATACGATTTTGCGACTCGCTTCATCGAACTCGCCGGTGAAATCAACACGGAGATGCCGTACCATGTCGTGAATGCGGTCGCGTCGGCGCTCAACGAGCGGGAGAAAAGCATCAAGGGTTCAAAAGTGTTGCTCCTTGGCGTAGCTTATAAGAAGGACGTGGATGATCTGCGCGAATCGCCCTCGCTGAAATTGCTTGAGCTACTCACCGGGCGGGGTGCGCTGATCGACTACAATGACCCCTACTTTCCATCGCTTTTCAAGATGCGCCACTACGATTTCTCGAACCTGCGGTCGGTTGAGCTGACGCCCGACCGCCTTGCCGCGTACGATTGTGTTCTGATCGCAACGGACCATTCAAGCTACGATTACGACGCGATCGTCCACAGCGCCAAGCTGGTCGTCGATACGCGCAACGCCACGCGCCGCGTCAAGCAGTCGCGCGATAAAATCATAAACTGTTAAAAGATTTCTGGGAGGTAGCTGCCTGCTGTCGCGGGCTTTGTATCGTCTTCGTGTCTTCCTTGGAATCACTGCTCTCGACGTCACTCGAATCCACTGACCTCGGCGCATACAAGTTAGTCTGGACGCCCTCCACAGTCGCGACTGCGACTTGGCCTCAAACGTGTACGTCGGTTTGACGCTCCTCCCAGCAACAGTTATACTTGAAGCTGATTTCAATGTTTGCCTTCTTCCATTAGCCCGTTCCTCCCGCCCCAACCGGGGCGCTGACCCGTCGCATTTTTGTGTTTTTTCGATTTTCCTTTTCCACTTTTGTTGTTCCGGTGTACGACCATGGCAAAACTGACGCTTTTTGAAAAACTGAAGCAGATCGAATCGCGTTATGACGAAATGACGCACGAGCTTTCCTCGCCCGAAGTTCATGACGATTCGGCGCGCTACCAGAAGCTCGCCAAGACCCATTCCGAGCTGGGCGAGATCGTCGCCAAGTACCGCGAGTGGAAAGAGATTATGAAGGGCATCGACGGCGCGAAACAGTTGCTCGCGGAATCCGACGACGCCGAAATGAAGCAAATGGCGCACGACGAGCAGCACGCGCTCGATGCTAGCCGCGAAAACGTCGAGCGCGAATTGAAGCTTCTGCTCATTCCGAAAGATCCCAACGACGAGAAGAACGTGATCGTCGAAATCCGCGCCGGCACGGGCGGCGACGAGGCGTCTCTCTTCGCCGGGGAGCTTTTCCGGATGTACTCGCGGTACGCGGAATCGCAGCGCTGGCGCGTCGAGGTGCTCGAAAGCTCTGCGTCGCCCGTCGGCGGAGTGAAGGAAATTGTCGCGGCCATTCAGGGCAACAAGGTCTATTCCAAGCTGAAATATGAGAGCGGCGTTCATCGAGTCCAGCGCGTTCCCGCGACCGAGCAGCAGGGCCGCATCCACACGTCCGCCGCGACCGTCGCCGTGCTTCCCGAGGCGGATGACATCGACATCAAGATCGAGCCGAAGGACCTGCGCGTCGACACCTTTTGCTCCTCCGGGCCGGGCGGTCAATCCGTGAACACGACCTACTCCGCCGTGCGGATCACGCACATCCCGAGCGGCCTGGTCGTCTCGCAGCAGGACGAGAAATCGCAGATCAAGAATCGCGCCAAGGCCATGCGCGTGCTTCGTGCGCGCCTGTATGAAATGGAGCAGGAAAAGCAGCACGCCGCGATTGCCGCCGAGCGCCGAGGCCAGATCAAGACCGGCGACCGCTCCGAAAAGATTCGCACCTACAATTTTCCCCAGAACCGCGTCACCGACCATCGAGTCAACTTCACGTCGCATCAACTCACCGAGGTGATGGACGGCAAGCTCGGCCCGCTCGTCGATGCGCTCGTCACGCACTTCGAATCCGAGCGCCTGAAGCAGGAGCTCGACGAAGCATGATCGAATGTCGTCGCGACGGCAATCTAGAGCTAGGCACATCGGTTGGCGAAATGAGTGCGACAATCCGAGTGATCGATGTCCAGCGATACCAAGACTGAAAACTTCGGCCGCGTCATGAGTGTTCGCGCGGCCCTAAAAGAGGGAATCTCCCGCCTGCGCGCCGCTCGCATGCCATCCCACACGCTCGCTGCCGAGTTGCTACTGATGCACGCGCTGGGCCGCGACCGGACGTGGCTCTATACGCACTCCGAGGATGCAGTCGATCCCGCCGCGGAAGAAAGATACTTCGCGCTCGTTGCGCGCCGCGCGGCAGGCGAACCAACGCAATACCTCACGGGCAAGCAGGAATTCTGGGGATTGGAATTCGAGGTCACTCCCGCAGTCCTGATTCCGCGCCCCGAAACGGAACATGTGGTCGAAGTTGCGTTGGAACGGTTGGGCGCGCGCGGCATCAAGATCCGTCTCGACACCGGAGAGCCCAGTGCTCCCCTGCGCATCGCTGACGTGGGTACCGGTTCAGGCTGTCTCGCCGTCGCTCTTGCGCACGAATTGCCGCACGCTGAAATCGTTGCGACCGATATTTCTGCGCCCGCTCTCGGAGTCGCCCGCCGCAACGCCGCGCGCCACGGCGTCCTAAGTCGCATTCATTTCCTCGAGACGAACGTGCTTGAGGGTCTTTTACACGAGGCAGGCCGCTTCGATTTAATTGTCAGCAATCCGCCTTACGTTGCTCGTAACGAAGCGACTGCACTCCAACGTGAAGTGCGCGAGCACGAGCCTCACACAGCTCTTTTCGGCGGACCTACGGGGGTCGAAATCTACGCTCGGCTAATCGAACAGGCTGGCGCGTTGCTCCGCCCTGGCGGCATTCTCGTGCTTGAGCTTGGCTACAATTCCGCGGAGCATGTCCGAGCGATTTTCGCCGCGCAATCGCGATGGGCAAACATCAGCATCACAAACGACCTTGCCGGCATCCCGCGCGTCATCGCCGCCGAGCGCACCTGATTCCGCGCGCCCCGTAAAACAAAAGTCCACAGGAACCTGATCCTTCCAATCGTGTCCGGCGCTGCTAGCATCATCCTGTGATGATAGAATCGAAGCACACGAAAGATAGAGCGGGCGATTCTCGAAGCCACGCGGTCCGCGGGCGACCCGGCAGGCGCCCGCCAATGGCTGAGCGGCTCGACTGCGCTGCCGCCGGCATCTCTTCTAATCGCCAAACTCAGCGAAGAGAAACCTCTGCAAGTCATTGCAATCAAAGGGCGCGGAGCTTTTCTAATCGCCAAAAAATCGGTAGTGACTCATTTTGGATTTGGGACAACTGGACAGGCTTCGGTGTTCGTGGCATCATGGCCTCATGCCAAAGCGTATTAGCAAGAACCTCAAGGATGCGAACCAGATCGCAGCCTCAGTCGTAAATCTTGCCACAACCGACGAACCGTCCGGCTTGGACAAAGCCTTGCTCTCTCATGTCATGTCCGAAATGGGGAGAAAAGGTGGCAAGATTGGCGGGAAGCGCAGCCTAGCGACAATGTCCCCAGCGCAACGCAAGCAGCGTGCGAAGCGAGCAGCGAAAGCTCGTTGGCGGTCTCCTAAGATCAAGACGGAGTAAGCATTCGAAGATTGGTAAGCACGCTATCTGCCAGCTTACCGGCCATCGCCATTGCTTCTAAATTCTTGTAAATCTCCGCACAATGATCTGCGTTTTTCTGGCCGACGCCTACAACAACCACAAGGCTGAGGTCCTCAAATATTTTATAGACGATTCGATACTCAAGCAGATGGTAGCTGCGAAATCCTGCCAGTGGCCCGGTTAATTCCACCGAACAATCGACAGGATTCACAGCTACGATTTTCGTAAGATGCTCGCGCATGTGGTTGCGTACGTTTTTGGGCAATGCCTTAATATCCGGCGCTGCCTGTGGTCTGATCTTGACTTCGTACACCTTATTCCTCCAAAAAGACCTCATCTATCGAAAGAAGCTTTCCGTTACGCACTTCCTCGCTAAGTGAACTCGCGGCGGACATGATGTTAGCCAACAGCTTCTTGTCCATCGCAATTTCAAGTGTTTCGACCGACGCCTTTAGCCGTCCCATAATTTCGTCGAAGTACTCCTTATCCAAAACGAGCTTTTCATCCTCCGAATTCCCGGTGATTACCAGCACAGTGCTCCCTTTTGCTTTCTTCAAGAATTCACGTTGATTCTCGCGGAATTCCGTTCGAGAGACAGGCACCTTCGCCGGTTGCATTAAACTAGATGCTCTGTTCATTGTATTTCTCCTTTGAATATCCCTCGTCCTTCCCCCATTGGTCTGTACATCATTGACGTACATCCCGTACGGTGCTAATGTACGTCATTCGCCCGGGCCTGTCAATGGCCCTATTAGAAAGATTCCCTTGACATGCTAAACCGCTTTAGCATAAGATGTGTTCACTATGAACAAGCTAAACCAAGAGAAGCGAACGCAGATCATCTCAGCACTGGTCGAGGGTAATTCGCTCCGCGCGGCAGCCCGCATGTGCGACGTGGCGTTTAATACTGTCCTGAAGCTATTACCGCAGATTGGGCAAGCGTGTGAGGATTACCAGCGCCGCGTGCTAGTCAATCTCCCGTGCAAGCGCGTCCAGTGCGATGAAATCTGGTCATTCTGCTACGCCAAGGAAAAGAACGTACCGGACGAACTGCGCGGCAAGCATGGCTTTGGCGACGTATGGACGTGGGTGGCGATTGACGCGGATACCAAGCTAGTCCCGTGCTGGCGGATTGGAGATCGGAACGCGTGGCACGCCCAGCATTTCATGTATGACTTGGCCGCACGACTCGCCAATCGCGTGCAGTTGACCAGTGACGGCCACAAAGTCTATTTGCAAGCGGTCGAATTCGCGTTTGGGACCGAGATTGATTACGCAATGCTGGTCAAGCTGTACGGGTCAGATCGTGCACAAGGAGAAGTCCGATATAGTCCCGCAGACTATATCGGGTGCAGACAGACAAAACTCATAGGCAAGCCAAATCCGAAGCACATTTCCACAAGTTTTGCAGAGCGCCAGAACTTAACGATGCGGATGAAAATGCGCCGATTCACACGCCTAACGAATGCGTTCAGCAAGAAACTGGACAATCACCGATGGGCAGTTGCACTCCATTTCATGCACTACAACTTTTGCCGGATTCACCAGACGTTGCGCGTTACTCCGGCGATGGAAGCAGGGGTTACAGATCATGTTTGGGGCATTGGAGAAATTGTCGAACTTCTCGCCAACCACTCAACGGGGATTGCCGCATAGTGAATTACGGTGGGCCGGAGGCTCGTCCGATTATTATGGCTCCCATTGATTCGGCTTGGCGGATTGTCGAAAACTGACTAGGCTCTACTGTATTAGGAATCAATAACGCCGTGTAATTTGTACCCCTAACGCCATGACTCATTTCATCGAGGAATTTGCTATCAAAATCTATAGTCATTGGAATGTCGCCCGCTGCAATATCGTGCGGTCCTGTTTTGTTCAGACTATCTATGTCTTTCATATCGACAGCTCCAGAAGCATGAAAGGCGATCCCGATTACTCTATAATTGTCTTTGTAGGAAAGGATTGCATTGCCATCGACATGCATGTGTGAGTGCCATTGACCTGCCTCGAAATAACCCCCGCCATATAAAGTGATGGCCCCCATTGCGAGATTTGACGATTGAAAGTCCGCGTAGGGAATTCTTTCGCGTATTTCGTGTATAGCGCGCCAGCCAATAACATTGCTCACTAAACTTGCGGCGATCACGGCCAGTAGGAATCTTTGCCTGTTCTTGTTACTCATTGCGACGTTCCCACGTACCAATTTCCAATCGATGCCAAGAATACTGATCAAGGCAAGTATTGTGCTGACTGCGAAATACCAGTCGTCTTTTGACATACCAATCCCTCCGCGTAACGAGCGGCATATTAATACGTCCGCCATCCTCACAGGGGAGGTGATTTAGCCGCACCTTAAGCAACCTTGAGTCCATAAACTGTCCCCTCATGACTCAAAATGAGTCACTACCAAAAAATCAGGGCCTCGAAAATTCGCATTTCATTCGCCTCTGGCGCTATATTCATGGCCATGCCGAAGCTGGCCCACTTCCGCGCGAAACACGCTCCGCCCACGGCCAACGCTGCCGATTCGGCGGCCTCGATTCTGCACATCGACATGGATGCGTTCTTCGTCTCGGTCGAGCTTCTCGCGCGTCCCGATCTGAAGGGCTTGCCTGTGGTCGTGGGAGGGCAGCGAGATCAGCGCGGCGTCGTGTCGTCTGCGAGCTACGAAGCGCGACGCTTCGGCATTCACTCGGCGATGCCGCTGCGCACGGCGGCGAAGCTCTGTCCGCAGGCGATTTTTCTCGACGGCCACCACGAGCTCTATGGCGAATGGAGTGATCGCGTCGCCGCGATCCTCGCACGATACTCGCCCGTCGTCGAAATGGCTTCGATTGACGAGGCGTATCTCGATCTCACCGGCACCGAGCGGCTGCACGGGCCTCCGCTCGCGGCCGCGCACAAGCTCCTTCGCGAGATCACCGCGACCACAGGCCTGCCGTGTTCGGGCGGCCTCGGCGCGACGCGACTCGTCGCAAAGGTGGCGAGTGAGCAGGCCAAGCCCCGCGGACTCGTGTGGGTACCGCCCGGCAGCGAAGAGGCGTTCCTTGCGCCTCTGCCCGTCCGAAGGATTCCCGGAATCGGCAAGGTTACTGAGGCGGCGTTGAAGCGCCTCGGCATTGAAACAGTCGCCCAGTTGCAGGTTCCAACGCTCGATCGATTGGAGGAATCGTTCGGCCGCTGGGGCACGGCGCTCTACCGCAAGGCGCGCGGAATCGACTCGTACGAGTTCTTCGTGGATGCGGAGGCGAAATCGCTTTCCCACAACCGGACTTTTGGCGAGGATACGAACGCCCCCGAACAGTTGCAGTCCACGCTCAGCTACCTTTGCCAAAAGGCTTCAAAGCGCCTGCGCGACGCGGGGCTTCACGCACGCACCGTAACGCTGACAGTTCGCTTTGCGGATTTCACGACGATCACGCGCAGCCAGACGCTCTCGGAGCCTTCCGACCTCGACACCGTGTTTTTGAGGACGATCCGAGAACTCTTTTTCAGCGCGTGGAATGGCAAGGCAATGCTGCGACTCGTGGGAGTCGCGCTCTCATCGTTTTCCGCGGGATCGGGACAACTCGATCTCCTCGACCCCGGCCGGCGCGAAAAGCTCGAGCGTCTGGCTCGCGCCGCGGACCGCTTGCGCGATCGGTTCGGTTTCTCCAAGGTTCAGCTCGGCGGCTCGCTTGCAAACCGCGACAGCCGCGATGATCGCGATTGACCCCGTGCTGTTCGCGTAGCTTCTCTGCCTTATAATCACGATTCCCATGTCCGCCGCGTCCCATCCTCCGCAGAGCCCGAAGATCGGAGTCTTCCACCGATTCCGCATCTTTTGGGCGCGCGTGACCGAGGGCCTCGAGCTTGAACAGCTCTGGGGCCAGTTCCTCTCTGAGGCCAAAGCCAGTTACGGCCTGTATTCGAGAGACGTTGATTGGGACGAAATCGGCCGGGAAAAAAGCAAGTTCAAGAGGATCGCGCTCTCGGTCTGGGCCATGTTTCAGGCGATGCTGATGAAGCTTTCGCCGGCGCGGCGCGTGCTCTTGCTCATCGCCATCGTCCTGCTGGTCATCCAGCCCGACTTTCGCTCCGGCAATGGAAAAGGATTCAGCATTCAGTTCGGCGGTATCGGCGTTCTGATTTTGTTCGTTCTGCTGGCGGTCGAACTGGCCGACCGCGTGACGATGAAGCGCGATCTCGAGATCGCCCGCGAGATACAACAGTGGCTTGTGCCGGATCGTCCGCCGCGCGTGGAAGGCCTGGATCTCGCGTTTGCCACGCGCCCGCAAAACACGGTTGCAGGAGATTACTACGATGCGTTTCTCCGCCCGCTGCCACCGCGGAATTCAAGCGTGTCACCGCTGCTCGTGGTGGTTGCGGACGTGGCCGGGAAGAGCGTTCCCGCCGCGCTGCTGATGGCCACATTTCAAGCCAGCTTGCGAGCACTCACGGCGACGCCCGCGACCCTCGACGAAGTCGTCGTGGGTCTCGATCGCTATTGCCGGGCCCACAGCCTCGAAGGACGCCGCTTTACCACCGCATTCCTCGCCGAGTTCAATCTTGAGACGCGCGAATTGGTTTACGTCAATGCGGGGCACAACGATCCAATCCTGCGCCGCACTTCGGGTCAGATCGAGCGCCTTTCGATTGGTGGGCCGCCGTTCGGGCTTCCGCTCTTCACGGAAACGGCTGTTCCCTATCCTTCCGGGCGCGTCCAGCTTCATGCGGGCGATCTGCTTTTTATTTTTACGGACGGCGTCGTGGAAGCGGTTGATGGTGAAGGCAAAGAATACGGCGAGGCGCGGCTCGTCCCGTGCATTCAGAACGCACCTCTGGAAACCGCTGACGAGTTGCTAAAGCGCGTGATGGCGGAAGTGAACAGCTTTGTCGGCTATGCGCGCCAGCATGATGACATCACGTGCCTCGTCTTGCGCGTCGACGCCTAATTTTGATGGAGTCGTTCGAAGATAACAGCTCTCAGATAAGGCTTTTATCCCGCGATCGTGGATCCTTCCGGCGTAATCACAAACGGAATAGCCACGCGCTTCTTGAGATCCTGTCGCGCTTGTTTATGAAGATACCGCTCGGACACCCACATATTACCAATCCGGCTCAGAAAAAGTGCTTCGTGAGGCCGCCGGAGAGATAATCGTCTATACAAAGCATCCACCGCATACTTACAGCTTATTAAGGAATCGGGCGGCGTCTTCTAGCGACTGACGATTCTTAAAGAAATCACTCCAGGGGTCGGCGCGCTTCAGCCGCATTGCAAAATTGCCCATGTTGAAATCAGAAGGGATCAGTGTGGGCTTCACTTCGGACCATTCCAATGGGGTCGAGATAGGCGCTTTCTCGCGCCGCCGGACCGAGTAAGGTGCCACCACGGTTTGACCAAAGCCATTCCGAAATGGATCCAGGTAGACGCGGCCGCCACGCGCTGCGACCGAATGCTCGACGGTCAATTGATCCGGGTGCGCAGCCGCCACGCGCGCAACAAACGACTCGGCGAATGCGAGAACTTCGTCCGCATCCGGACCCGTGCGGATCGGCACCAGGACATGCATACCGCGGCTGCCTGAAGTCTTGGCATATGACACCAAGTTCAAGGCCTCGAAGGCCACTTTGACATGTAATCCTGCACGAGCGGCATCTTCAAACTTTCCGGACTCGGGATCAATATCAATACATATCCAATCAGGCTGTCGGGGAGCACTCGCGCGGCTTGCCATGACGTGCACGGCAATGCAACCCAGGTTTGCAAGCGCGAGCTGCGTGATTAAGGAGCCGCCGACCACATAATCGGTAAACTTGCCCGCGTCGGCTTCATGCGCAATCCGCATGGTTGGCGTTCCGGGAGGCATGCCCTTTGGTTTCTGCTTTTGAAAGAAGCACTCGCCCCGCATCCCGTCGGGGCAGCGCTCAAGAGACAGCATGCGACCCTTAACATATGCCGAGAGCTTGGGGAAGATCGCGTTGTAATAGGCAACTAGGTCCAGCTTCGTATAGCCTTCTTCGGGCCAAAAAACCTTGTCGGGATGCGATACGGCGATCGGCAATTTCGCGGACACAGATTCGGCCATTTTGGTGCTCTTCACGAGAGGATCTCCGGTAAGAGCACGTCCTGGGGACGTTTGTCGTCGCGCAGGCCCAGGAAAACCGGCTGGCGGAGCTTTCTATCTGCGGTCCATTCCTGGAATGAGATTTGGGCGATGAGCCGTGGCGCGAGAAAAACCACGCCCTTCTCGCGCGGAGGGTCCACTAGCGCGGGTTGCGATCTCACAAACGGTTGAAATTTCTGGTACAGCGCGGCGAGGGTTTCCTGATCGAATCCCGTTCCGACTTTGCCGACGTAGTGCAGCTTGCCCTTGTCGTAAGCGCCGAGGAGAAGAGCGCCGAAATATTGCCGCGAGCCGGCCGGCTCGGTATAACCGGCAATCACGAACTCATCTTCCTGGTGAACTTTCACTTTGAGCCACTTGGTTGAGCGCGCTTCCACGTAAGGAGAGGAAAGATCTTTCGCGACCAGTCCCTCGTATCCTCGACTCTTGGCTATACGGAAAGCCTCGAGACCGTTGGTTGCGAGTCTGTGAGATGGCAACAGCACCTTGCTCGAGCCGATCGATTTCTCCATCATGGCGCGTCGCTTGGACAGTGGTTCACGCCGCAGATCCTTGCCATCATGAAAAAGGCAATCAAAGATGGCATACACGGGTTCGCCCTTGCCCTGCTGAAGAAGCTGAAATCGGGAGACGTTCTTCCTGTCAAACACAACAACCTCGCCATCGAGAAGCAGGGTGACGGGTTTGAGATTCCGGATGGCTGCTGCAATCTGAGGGAGCTTGTCCGTGCGATCTTTCCCATTCCTGGAAAGCAGCCGAATCCGATCCTCTTCTTTGTACGCGAGGATTCTGTCGCCGTCGTATTTCTCCTCGTAGACCCACCCAGGCTTGTCGAACGGCTCAGAAACGAGCGTCGCAAGCATTGGCTGAACTTGAAACGGAATCCGGTTCGTCATAATTGCCGCCGAGTCCGCTTGGTGCGTCCTGACGCCGACTTCGCGCCCGTTTCGCGTTGTACCTTGCCGGCCGGATCGCCCTTCAAAGCTTTTTCGATGTCGCCCCGTTCGTCCCGTGCGATGTCCGCAAGAAGACGCCGGCTCGCAACCGAGCGCGGCTCGTCCTGTGTCACATCCTTCGTGGATGCATACTGATCGCGATGCTTGATAAGAAGCCAGGTGGATCGAGCAGGATTTTTCCCAAAGCCCCGGGTGTGAATCAAGACCCACGAACCTTGGAGCTTCTTGCCCTGGAGCGTGAACTTGATCTCCCCCTTTTGCAATGAACTGTCCACATCGGCGTCTTCCGGTTGCCAAGTTCCCCGGTCCCATAGCATCACGGTTCCGGCTCCGTATTGACCCGCGGGAATCACTCCCTCGAAATCGGCATATTCCACCGGGTGATCTTCGGTCTGCATCGCAAGGCGCTTCACTGCCGGATCGAGCGAGGGGCCCTTGGGCACGGCCCAAGAGAGGAGCACGCCGCGCCATTCCAGACGAAAATCGTAGTGTAGATGCGAGGCCATATGCTTCTGTACAGCGTAAATGAGCGATCCATTCCCCTTTTTCTTGGCATTGCCTGTAACCTGCGGCTCCGGTGTCGCGCCGAAGTCGCGCTTCTTGCGGTATTCATTGAGTTTCATACAAGCCTAAAGGAAAAACTGAATCTTGCCCGAAGGAGACATCTTCACCGCAAATGAGAAGACAGAATCTTTTGCACCGCAAGAAGATCCTTCTCGGTCCGGTATCGTCGTCGAGGCCAGAAAAAACCCCGCAAACCGTCTCCCTTGCGTCGAGGCACGACGTGGATATGGAAATGAGCTACACTCTGACTCACTATATTGTTGATTGCCATAAATGTTCCCTCGGCTTTCATCGCGGTTTGCACTGCCTCGGCCAAATGTTGCGCGTTCAAGAACAGAGGACCGACCAGGTCGCGAGGAAGATCCAAAAGAGTCTGGTAATGAGCTCGTGTGATCAGCAGACAGTGCCCCTCGAAAAGCGGCCTTTCGTCGAGGAATGCAATGGAGATAGAGTCTTCGAACACAATTTTTGCTTCACCATTGCCTGCGACGATTTCGCAAAATCTGCATGAGCCATGTTCCTGGGGGGAACCGTGATGCAAAAGCTTCCTCATTCTCGCAACCCGGCCGCTTCTCTCCGATCGAGCCATTGGTACCGTACGTCGCTTCTTCCTAAGCAGGATCAGAGCAAATAGGAGCATCGAAAGGACAACGATCGTCGAGCCGAGTGTCGACGTCTTGCAAATCGGCGTGCCGACCGGTCGTAATTCTAGCAGTTGGTTATTTCTCCCCAACAAGAACCTGTGATTCGACCGGGGCGTCCCCCCGTTGGGATCCGAGCCAGCAAGACTTAGGATTGACGTCTTAAACTTTCAACCTCCCGGCTTTTCCCGCATAATCCCGCTATGACTGCCCGTGCCTTCGCCGAAAGCGTCTGCCGCACCTTGCGAGAAGCGGGCTATCAGGCCTACTTCGTCGGCGGATGCGTGCGCGACATCTTGCTCGGGCGCGAACCTGCCGATTACGATGTTTCAACTGACGCAACCCCCGATCGCGTTCAGCAGATTTTTCCACGCAGCCTGGCCGTGGGCGCCCGGTTCGGCGTCATTGTCGTCACGGAAGATTCAGGGGCGGGTAATTCGACGCAGGTTGAAGTCGCGACGTTCCGTTCCGACGTTGGATACTCGGACGGGCGGCATCCGGATCGCGTGGTGTATTCGAAAACGGCAGATGAAGACGTGCTCCGCCGCGATTTCACAATCAACGCACTCCTGCTCGATCCGGAAACGAACAACGTCATCGATCTGGTGGGCGGGCGCGCCGACCTCCAAGCCGGAATCATTCGCGCGATCGGCAAGGCCAGCGACCGGTTTCAGGAAGACAAGCTGCGCATGGTGCGCGCGGTGCGATTTGCGGCGCGCTTTCGATATGCGATCGAGTCAGCAACCTTCAGCGCCATCACCAAACTCGGCCACGAAATTCACCAAGTTTCGGCGGAGCGGCTCCGCGACGAACTCACGAAAATTTTGACCGAAGGCGCCGCTCGTCGCGGTTTCGAACTTCTCGACGAAACGCGCCTGCTGCCCGAGCTTCTCCTGGAAATTGCCCGCATGAAGGGCGTCGAACAGCCGCCGCAATTCCATCCCGAGGGCGACGTGTGGACGCACACGCTTATGATGCTGGAAATGCTGAAGCCCAAGTGTTCATCCACCCTTGCCTGGGGCGTGTTGTTTCATGACGTGGGCAAGCCTCCCACGTTCACGCCACCAGCCGGGCCGAACGGACGAATCCGGTTTGACGAGCACGTCGAGGTGGGAACTCGCATGGCCGAGGAGATCTGCCGCCGCCTGCGTTTCTCGAACGACGATACCGCCCAGATAGCTGCGCTTGTCGCAAACCACCTCCGTTTCAAAGACGCTCCTCAAATGAAGCCCGCCACGCTCAAGCGGTTTGTCCGGCTCGACCGGTTTGAGGAGCACCTCGAGCTGCATCGGCTCGATTGCACCTCCAGCCACGGAAATCTGGAGAATTACGAACTGGTGAAGCGCTTCCTTGCCGAGACCCCGCCGGAGATCGTCCGGCCGCCCCGCCTAGTCACCGGAACTGACCTAATCGCCTTGGGTCTCCCTCCCGGACCGTCGTTCCACGCCATCCTGGAAGCCGTGGAGGAGGCACAGCTCAACGGTAAGGTAACCACCAAGGAGGCAGCGATACAGCTCGTAAGAGACTCCTACCTCGCACCTTCTTGAAATTCCGCAAGTTACTTATATTTATAAGGTTACAGTAAGGCCGAGCAGGCCTTGTAAGTGCAGTATTTACTTGCAATAAATTCTTTAGCGTAATACACTCACCTTTCCTTATAGCAGCAAACGAATTAATGGAAATCCTTTTCTTTTGTTCTGCATCTAACCTTTGAGACAGCCGATAGGACTGTCAGACGAGTTTGTTGCGGTTTATTCGGGCTCAGGCCCGAGGGGGTTAAAGTGAGCAAATCAATCAAAGCTGTTCCAGCCGAATTAGCTGTCCTTCCCGTGCGCGACACGGTGCTGTTTCCGGGCGCTGTGATGCCGCTGCCTGTGGGCAGGGAAAGCTCGCTTGCGCTGCTTGAGTCTCTTGAAGGGCCCGAGAAGCTGCTTGGCGTCGTAGCGCAGCTCGACCCGCGGGTCGAGGCGCCAACTGGCACGGATCTTCATGGCGTCGGCACACTCGCCAAGGTTCACAAGATGGTCCGCATGCCGAACGGCAACGTGGTGGCGTTTCTGGAGGGCTTGAACCGCATTCGAGTGACCGAAGTCATCGGGTTAAAGCCGTTTCTGCGCGCTCGCGTGGAAGCGCAGCCGGACCTCGAAGACGAGCCCGATGCGGAACTGACGGCGCTTCAGCGCAACGTCCAAGAACTCTTCCGCGAAGTGGTGGCGCGCTCGCCGCAGCTTTCCGACGATCTTCAAACGGAGGCCAGTAACATTGATTCGCCGTCTCGCCTTGCCGATTTTGTGGCTGCGACGCTGCCCTCGCTCAACACGATGGTGCGTCAGGAGCTGCTGGAAACCTTCAGCGTGCGCAAACGTCTCGAGACGTTGACGAACGAGCTTTCGAAGGAGAAGGAAGTCCTCGAGCTGCGCAACAAGATTCACGACCAGGTGCAGGAGCAGGTGAATCAGAGCCAGCGCGAATTCCTGCTGCGCGAGCAGATGAAAGCAATTCAGAAGGAACTCGGCGAATCCGACGATTCTCAGTCGGAAGTCGAAGAGCTCCGGAAGAAAGTCGAAGAGTCGGGGATGTCCGCCGATGCGAAAAAGGAGTGCGAGCGCGAGCTGAAGAGGCTCGCGAAGATGACTCCTGCATCGGCCGAATACATGGTTTCGCGCACGTACCTTGAATGGATGACGGCGCTTCCATGGAACAAGACGTCCGGCACAGGAGAAGGAGAAATCAATATCGCGAAGGCGCAGGAGATCCTCGACGAGGACCACTACGACCTCGAAAAGGTGAAACAGCGGATCCTGGACTATTTCGCGGTGAAAAAGCTCCAGCCCGGTATGAAGGGTCCGATCCTTTGCTTCGTTGGGCCTCCGGGCGTCGGCAAGACCTCGCTTGGGAAGTCGATCGCTCGCGCGATGGGCCGCAAATTCGTGCGCATCTCGCTTGGCGGGATGCACGATGAGGCGGAAATCCGCGGGCACCGGCGCACCTACATCGGCGCGTTGCCGGGCCAGATCATCCAAGGGATTCGCCGAGCCGAGACGATGGATCCCGTCCTCATGCTGGACGAGGTCGACAAGCTCGGCCGCGATTTCCGCGGCGATCCGTCAGCGGCGCTGATGGAGGTGCTCGATCCGGAGCAGAACTCGACGTTCCGCGACCACTATCTGGACGTGCCGTTCGATCTATCGAAGGTCATCTTCGTGATGACCGCGAACTGGCTCGACCCGATTCCTGAGCCGCTGCGCGACCGCATGGAAATTCTCGAACTCCCCGGCTACACCGAGGAGGAAAAGATCCACATCGCGAAGCGGTTCTTGATTCCGCGCCAGACGAAAGAGCACGGGATCACGCTCGGCGAACAGATTGAGTTCTCCGAAGAGTCGTTGCACGACCTGATCCACCACTACACGCGGGAGGCGGGCGTGCGCAATCTCGAACGCGAGATCGCCACGCTCGTGCGTAAGCAGGCGCGGCGCATCGCCGAAGGCAAGACGGACAAGTTAATCGTCACGCCGGAAGTGATTCGCGAGGCTCTTGGCATCCCGAAGTTCCGCCTCGAGAAGGAAGTCGAGGAGCGCGTCAAACAGCCTGGCGTTTCGGTTGGACTCGTCTGGACCCCTGTGGGAGGCGACATCGTCTTCATCGAGGCCAGCAAGGCACGCGGCGGCAAAGGCTTCACCATGACCGGACATCTCGGCGAGGTGATGCAGGAGTCGATGCGTGCGGCGCTGAGCTGGGTGCGGTCGAACTCCGATCGCTACGGAATCGATCCGGACTTCTTCCGGAAGCTCGACTTGCACATTCACGTGCCGTCGGGCGCGATTCCGAAGGACGGGCCGTCGGCGGGCATCGCGATGGTCACGGCGCTCGTGAGCTTGCTCACGGGACGCCCGATCCGGCCGCGCGTTGCGATGACGGGTGAGATTTCACTCTCCGGAATCGTGCTGCCGATCGGCGGTGTGAAAGAGAAGGTGCTTGGCGCCAAGCGTGCGGGCATCCGCGAGGTGATCTTGCCGTCGGAAAACGAGCCGAACGTGCAGGAAGATCTCCAGCCGCACATGCTCGAAGGCATCCAGATTCATTTCGTGCGCACGGTCGAAGAGGCGCTCGAAATCGCACTGGGTAAATTCGAGAAGCCGGTCCAGCCTGTAACGGCTGGCCCGCGGGGTGAGGATCGTCCAGCCGCGGGTCCCGTGCACTAACCGATCAGAAGACTCAAAATGAGAAGGCCCGGGCAGAAATGTCCGGGCCTTTTCTTTTGTGCGCATGAAAAAACCTTTCCTATTGCGACGCGCCGCGCAATCGCGTACGTAGTGGATAGCCACGGCGAGCGCCGTTCTCGTCGCGGGACACCTCATGCCCTATCGCCCCCGAGAACTTGTGGTGCGTGCGCGCGAAGCCGCCGCAATGTTGCTCGCCACGCTGGATCATAACGAGATGGTGCCGCGCTTTCTCGATCTCTACGCCGCCGAGAACCGCCGCCCCGGCCGCGCCGACCAGCCAGCCTTCTATCGCGAGCAGCTCCAGATGATTCGCCGGGAATCGATTTTGGCGACCGTGTTGCGGATCGAAGCGGCGCTGCCCGCCCGGCTGAAGGTCAGCGTCACGGTGCGCGGCGCGAAGCGGCCGCAAACGAAAAAGAAGAAAAAGAGAGGCGCCAAAGCGCCGTCCAAGAGGAAAGAATCAGGTCTGGAACTCGCGATTCCGTTTCTCGACCTGTTTCGTGAAGAGTTCTTCGTGGCGCTGGGCCAGGCCCTTGATTGGAGCGACGAGGAAGCCCGTGAATTCTGGCACGATCTGGAGTTGTACGAGAAACTCACGTCTCGTGAATCCGGGCGATCGGCCCGGCGCGTGCCGCGCCCGCCGGCTTCAGGCCCGTTCGTGGATCGTGTCGCATTGTTGCTCGATCCTTCGCTGATGGAGCAGGCTCGACGCGCGGCTGGAAAATACCAGGTCGAGCTCAACGCCGCCGCGGATCGCGTCTTGCGAAAGGTATTTTCGCGCCGGCGTGCAAACTGAGTGATATTTCCCCTCTTAACTCTCACGAATGATCACAAACCCACGCGAGATTCCTGCAGCTCCAACCACAGCGGAACACTCCGCGGATCGGCTAGCTATTAGACTCTCCGAGGTAGGCTTCAATCCAAAACTCAAGCGTCGCGTCGTTTTGGCCTAGAACGGCACGTCTAGAAGAGAATCAAGCACCTCTAAGAATTCTCGCCACGGGGATGCGAGTTCAGTCGACATAACGAAGCGTGTCCGGCCGCAAATCACTCAGCAGATGCCATTGTCTTGCTTCTCCCGAACTGTGTTCGCGAAGCCATCGGCGCTCTGGCTCATTCAATTCTTTGCAGAAGGAATCTTCCTTCTCAAGCTTGCTTTCAGCAAGTGTTTGCTCTAAAGGTTGAAGATCATCCCTTCCTGCTGCCCGTCTTCCCAAGGTCACAACGAAACCTAGACGGTTCTGAAGGGTGTTCGCCCGTGCTTCTCGAACCAGCCAATCAAGGGGCATATCCGGGTATCGCAAAACCAGCCAAGGAAGTCCCTCAGCCACGCGAGCTTCCAGGTTGCGTTGAGCCAAAGCCGTAAGCAAGAATTCGGCCGGATTTGCTCTCTTGGTTCCTCCGCGGGGGAGATAAGCAAAACCGGGGTATCCCAACACAGTAAGCTCACGGGCCAAAGAATCAGGAGTCACATCTTGTCGGACATCGTGAACCGGAAGCACAGTAGGCGACAGGTCGTAAACTTGCATCAATTTACGTGCAAGATGGGACGGATTTCTTCGTCCATTCTCTAGCATCGAGAGATAGGCTTGAGTGACACCCAGGCGTTTCGCAGCTTCCTGTTGACTCCAGCCCCGCTCTAGTCTGATGTTTTTAAGTTGTTTGTAATCCATAACCTCTTATAACAGCTATTATAAGAGTCAACCGGAGGTAGTGGGCCACTTCGAAATTGATTTGACCTTACGATTGTTGAGATTCCAGTTGGCGGCGCGATTCAGCTTTGCTCACTTCCCTCTGAAGAAAGTAATTGAGCACCGTCCGGAGAACGACGATGGCCGCCAATTGGCCAATGTCATTCCAGGTGGGCGTTACGGCGGTTCTCAGGATATCTGCGGCAAGTTCGAACTCGATAGCCAGCGTTAACCAGCGTCCGAGGCTCAGTCGAATCATTTCTACTTCATCACCCAATGGGGTTCTGCGCGGAATAAGCAGGGGAAAGGCCCGTAAGGTGGCTTGGATGGCTGCAAAGCCGACAATGATTGCAGCAGCGACCTCGATACCGCCTGCAAGAAAGACTGTTAGCTGCTTGAGTGCGGTGACCATCTTAGTCGATTCTAGCTTACGCCCTTCTTTCTAACCCCCTATCTTCGGCTTTGGGCAGCGCAACCAAGTGAGACACTTCCCACAGCCGGCCGCTTCTACGTTTTTTCTTTGCCGCCCCTGAACGATGACACGCCTGCTTAGGCGGTTCAAGCTAAAGGATTTTCAAAGGAGCCCACTACCCAACCGGACTGTGACTGACCCTATTTCTTGCTCTTCTCCCTTGCTATCTGACAAGCGTAATGTCTTGCGCATCCTAAATCTTCGCTAGGGAGCGTCGCGCGTAACAACACCCATTCGCCGACCCGCGGGATATGAACACCGAATAGAACCCCGGGAATTGACCAGCGTTCCACATTTGCACATGCAGCAAGTCAACCGCCGCAGAAGCCCCGTTCGCGCGCAGATTTTGCTATTCTCGCGCCAGTGTTGGACCTCTTCTACATTCTGGTCGTGCTCCAGATCGCGCTAGGCTGCTATTCGCTCTGGGACGGCTTCGAATGGTTCCGCATGGTACGGCGGCGCCTCTCGACGCATGCGGGATTCTACGCTCCGGTGGCGGCGGTGATCTGCCCTTGCAAAGGCAGCGAGCCGGGGTTGGAGGAGAATCTCACCGCGCTGACCCGGTTCGACTACCCCAATTACGAGTTGTACTTTTCGCTCGCCACCAGCCTTGATCCAGCACTCAAAATCATCGAGCGCGTGAAAGCGGCCAGCCAACGGCCCGTACACATCGTCATTGCCGGACCGCCAGAGGATTGCGGCGAGAAGGTGCAAAATCTTCGCAAGGCGGTCGAATCGCTCCAGGATAAATTCGAAATTGTCGTTTTCACTGACTCGGATGTGCGCCTGCCGCGCAATTGGCTCACCAAGCTAGCCGCACCTTTGCAAGACCCGCGCATCGGCGCGACGACTGCGTATCGCTGGATCATCCCAAGCCGAGCGATCGGGTCGGGTGGATTCGCGAGCGCTCTCGCGTCGGCATGGAACGGCTCGGTGGCCACGCTACTTGGCCGCGCGAGGGAGAATTTCTGCTGGGGCGGCGGCACGGCGATCCGCCGCAAGACGTTCACCGACGCGGGTGTGCTCGAAGCCTGGAATGGCGTGGTGAGCGATGATTTCGCCCTCACGAACGCGCTCGAAGCAGCCGGTAAGCAGATCGTCTTCTGCCCGGAATGTTTGGCCGCGACGCTGCATCCTTGGACATGGGCGAGCCTCCTTGAGTTCACGAACCGCCAAATACTGATCGCGCGCGTCTATTCGCAGCGCCGGTGGCTGATGGGCGGAACGTCGCATTTGATTTATGCGTTCACGCTGATCTACGCCGCGATCGTCATCCCGGTCGAGATGTTCGGCGGCGATCCGTGGGTGCACCTGGCCCTGATGGCGTTTGTGATTGTTCTCCTCGCTGCGATGAAAGGTGCGCTCCGGACCATCGCTGTGAGCGAGATGCTTCCTGAATGGAAAGCCCAGCTCGACCAATGGAGCTGGGTGTGGATCGTGCTGGCTCCGGTTGTCCCCTTTCTTTTCGCATGGAATTTCATCGCCTCGCTCTTGACGAAGACCATCCGCTGGCGCAACATCCGCTACGAGCTTGTTTCACCAACTGTGACGCGCGTCTTGAAACGGTAGCCGCGGCACTCTTCGGTATAATCTTTTCCGGCCTGCTGCGTACACAAGGGAAGAAGCGCCCCCAACTGCTCGTAGAGGAGAATGCGAATGACCAGTGCGACAGTCCAGCCCGCCGAAACTCCTGAACCGGTTAACGCGATCGGCCGCATCTTTGGCGCGCTCTTCAGCCCCAAGGAAACTTTTGAATCAATCGCGCGGCGGCCCACGTGGCTGCTGCCATTACTTTTGATCTGCGCCATTACGCTCGGCGTCATCGGGCTCTTCGGCCATCGCGTCGGCTGGCGCGGCTTTTTCGAAAAACAGGACGCAAACTCGAGCCGTTTTGAGGAGTCATCCGCGCAACAGCAGCAGCAAGCTTTAGAATTGCAGGTCAAGTATGGACCTCCATTCATCTATGCGATCGGCGCGGTGTCCCCAATAATCGTCGAGCTTGTAATCGCCGGCGTACTTCTGGGAGTGTTCAATGGCTTGGCCGGCGCTCAGCTTAATTTCAAGACATCGCTTGGAATCGTCGCGCACAGCTGGATGCCCGGCCTGATCTCCGGACTTCTTGGTGTGCTCGTACTGTTTCTCAAGGATCCTTCCACGATCGATCTCCAGAATCTGGTTGCGTCAAATGCGGGCGCGTTCGTGTCGAGCGGTTCGCCAAGATGGCTCGTGGTGCTTCTCACTTCGATCGACCTTTTTGCGTTCTGGATGCTGATCTTAATGGCGATCGGCTTCAGCGTGGCGGCTCCGAAGAAGCTCTCGTTCGGCAAAGCGTTCGGCACGATACTCTTTATCTGGCTGATCGTAGTTCTCGCGCGGGTTGGCGCGGCCGCCGCTTTCTCCTGATACACTCGATTGGATGGGTTTTCGCTTCGAAATTCTCGCAACCGATCCAACGGGCGCGCGGCTCGGGCGTCTCACGACGCCACACGGCGTAATCGAAACGCCGGCATTCATGCCCGTGGGCACGGCCGCAACGGTAAAGGGCCAAACGCAGCAGGATCTCGAAGACCTCGGCGTCCAAATTCTCCTCGCCAACACGTATCATTTATTCCTGCGTCCCGGCCATGAGCTGATCCGCGGGATGGGCGGCTTGCACCAATTCATGTCCTGGCCGCGCCCGATCCTTACGGATTCCGGTGGCTTTCAGGTGTTCAGCCTGAGTGAACTCCGCAAGGTGAGTGACGACGGCGTCCGGTTTCGCTCCCATCTCGACGGCTCCGAACACTTTCTTTCGCCGGAGAAGGCGCTCGAAATCCAGATTGCGCTCGGCTCGGATATCGTCATGGTGCTCGACGAGTGCATCGAAGCTCCGGCGGCGGAATCGCGCGCGAGCGAGGCGGCCGCGCGCACGCTCAACTGGGCGCGTCGCTCGCGCGAATACTTTGAGCGCCACGGCGATCCGGCGCGGCAGATGGTTTTTGGAATCGTCCAGGGCGGCACCTACGCTACGCTGCGCCGCGAAAATGCGGACGAACTCGTGGAGCTCGATTTTCCGGGATATGCGATCGGCGGTCTCGCCGTCGGCGAATCACACGGCGTCACTTGCGAGATGACGCACATTGCCGCCGCGCGTCTTCCGGCGGCTCGTCCGCGCTACCTGATGGGCGTCGGGAAGCCCGAGCAGATACTGGACTACGTCGCGCTCGGAATCGACATGATGGACTGCGTGCTCCCCACGCGCAGCGCGCGGCACGGCTGCCTCTTCACCACGCAGGGACGCCTGCTGATCCGCAACGCGCAGTATGCAAACGACCCGCGCCCGATCGACGAGAATTGTCACTGCGCCGTCTGCCGGCGGTATTCGCGTGCGTATTTGCGGCATCTTTATTCCACCGGGGAGTTTCTCGCCATCATCCTGAACACCCACCATAACCTCTACTTTTACCTTGACATGATGCGGGAAATTCGCGAGGCTATCCGTTTTGGGAACCTAGAAAAGTTCCGCTCTGACCTTCAGGCACGCCTCAAATAGGCAAACCCAAGCGGCGTTGGGTGGGGCATCGGGCGGGGCAACGTCTCTGGGGGGATGGTTTTCGTGGCCTGCCGGCCTCGGCGGGCTCTTCCGTTTCGGCGAAGAAGGTACAATGATCGTAGCATCCAACATCGCGGTTCCAATAGGGTTGGCGCTCCAGGCGCAGACATCGTCCCCATTCGGGTCTGCTTTTAGCTTTCTCCCCATCCTGCTGATTGTGGTGATCTTCTACTTCCTGATGATCATGCCGGCGCAGCGCCGCCAGAAAAAGGTCGCTGAAATGCTTAAGAATCTGAAGAACGGCGACAAGGTAGTCACCAACGGCGGCATCTACGGCACGATCGTGGGGCTGGAGGACGACTCCATCCAGCTCCGCATCGCGGAACAAGTGAAGATCAAAATCGCGCGCAGCGCCATCGCCGGCCTCCAGGCTGAAAGCAAGGAGAGCTAGCCAGCCCGCATGAATTCCCAGCTCAAGTGGAAGTTCGTTTTGATCCTGATCGTCCTCGTTGTTTGTATTTATGGAGTGATCGGACAGCCGGCTTTCCCGACGTCTTTGGCGCAGGTGAAGGACAACATTGCGAAACGCATCCAGCTTGGCCTTGATCTGAAAGGCGGCAGCCACCTCGTCCTGCAAGTGCAGCTCGAGGAAGCGATCGGACAACGGTGCGATGAGGCGATTGACGACCTGACCAAGCAGCTTCACGACAAGAACATGGGCTTCGGCGAAATCCGCCGCATCGACGACACCAACATTCTTGTGCGCGACCTGGATACGAACTCTTCGGGCGCGTTTCGCGATCTCGTCACCAACCAATTCCCGGATTGGAGCATGGCTCCGGCGGCTGGAGAAACGAACGGCTACCAGCTCACTTTGAAGCCGTCGGTCATTGCCGACCTCCGTCAGGCGGCCATGAACCAAACTCTTGAGACGATTACGCGCCGCATCAACGCTCTCGGGTTGACCGAGCCCACGATCGCCTTCACGGGGCGCGGCGACGATGAAATTCTGATCCAGCTCCCGGGCGTGGGCGATCCCACCGCGGCGAAGGAAGTAATTCAAGCGGGCGGCCAACTTCAGCTGGTTCGGGTTGCCGATGGCCCCTTCCGCTCCGAGGCCGAGGCGCTGGCTCAGCACGGCGGCATCTTGCCGGCGGGAACGATTATTGTTCCGGGGAAAAGTGACTCCGCCGGACCCAGTAAGGATTCCGGACAACTCTTCTACATTTTGGATCGCATACCCATCGTGACCGGCCAGGATTTGCGCAGCGCCGACGCGAATCCGAGCACCGAAATGCCGGGCCAATATGAAGTGGATTTCAAGCTTTCGACAACCGCAGCGGCTCGCTTCGGACCATTCACCGAGGCCCAGGCCGCGATCGGCGGGCGCATGGCGGTCGTCCTCGACCATCAAGTCTACGAAGCGGCGACGATCCAATCGCGAATCGAAGACTCAGGCCGAATCACGGGAAGCTTCAGCCAGGAATCGGCGCAGAATTTGGCGCTGGTTCTGCGCGCCGGAGCCTTGCCGGCTTCGATCAAATATCTTGAGGAGCGCACGGTCGGCCCGTCTCTCGGCGCGGACTCGATTCGCGAGGGCGTCCGGGCCTCCCTTGGAAGCATTATCGTCGTGATGATCTTCCTTGTGATCTATTACCGGCTGAGCGGTGTCAATGCTGTTGTGGCGCTCGCGTTGAACCTGGTGATCCTGGTTGCGTTCATGGCTTATGTCGGAGCCGTGCTCACGCTTCCGGGCATCGCGGGCGTGATTCTGACGATCGGTATGGGCGTCGATTCCAACGTTTTGGTCTTCGAGCGCATCAGAGAGGAATTGCGCAACGGCAAAGTCCCGGCCAACGCCGTCAGCACCGGCTTCGACCGCGCCTTTCTGACTATCATCGATACGCACGTCACGACCGTCGTATCTGCCGTGTTTCTATTTCTTTTCGGCACAGGCCCGGTAAAGGGTTTCGCGGTCACCCTGGTGATTGGTTTGATCGCGAACGTGTTTACATCGATTTACGTTTCACGAGCGATTTTTGATTTCCACCTGTCGCGCATGGACCGGCAGGCTCAATTAAGTATTTAACGCTTGTCGGGAACAAACCCGCGAGCGACGGTGTCAAATTAAGACGGATAGGACCCGGCATGGAATTCTTCCACGGCGTAAACGTTAACTGGATGGGGAAAGCGAAGTATTTCGTGATTCTTTCCCTGCTTCTCTTGGCCGTTGGCTGGATTTCCATCTTTCGGACCGTTGTTGTGAAGCACGGCACGCTTTACGGGATTGATTTCCGCGGGGGTACGCTTGTGTATGTGCGGTTTGCCGGTCCCGCGCCGATCGATCAGATCCGCAAGGGCCTGCAGCAAGCGGGCTTGTCCAACAGCACGATTCAGGGCATCAGCGATACGCGAAGCGTTGGATCGCAGAACGACGTCGTGATCGGTCTCGAGCAGAGCCAGAGTAATGAGTCGCTGGATGCGGGCAAGCAACGAATCCTGGATGTTCTCCAGAAAACATTCGGCGCGGCCGGTTCCGGCAAACCCGATTTCAACTCGGTTTCGGCCCCGGCCCTCGCTGCCGACCTGACGCGGAAAGACCCGCTTTCGCTTGGGGCCGCAGCCGGGGATCGCTATACGCAGCTCGCGGCACGCCTCCTCTCCGCGCGCGACACCGATCACGGTGGTATCGTCACGAGCTTCGATCAGCTCAAGAGCGTCGAGGGCGCTACGCCGACGGTGGTCAATTCTCTCGCGAGCGATTTCTCGCTCAGCAGCTTCGCCATCCGCGATGCCGAGATTGTGGGACCTAAGGTGGGCTCGCAATTGCGCCGCCAAGCCATCCTGGCAACCCTCTATGCTCTGGGGGGCATGCTGGTGTATATTGCGTTCCGTTTCGAGTGGGTGTATGGGGCCGCGGCCGTCATCGCCGTCTTCCACGACGTGCTGATAACGCTCGGGTTCTTCTCGCTCTTCCATTTCGAGATTTCGCTGACGGTGATTGCGGCGCTGCTGACTCTGGTCGGCTACTCGATGAACGATACGATTGTCATCTTCGACCGCGTGCGAGAGAATCTTCGGCTCATGCGGCGCGAGTCATTCCCGGATGTCGTGAACAAGTCGATCAATCAGACGCTCTCTCGCACGATTCTGACGAGCGGATTGACGTTCCTCACCGTTTTGGTACTGTTCCTGATGGGCGGCGAGGTGCTCCGC
This sequence comes from uncultured Acidobacteriota bacterium, assembly GCA_963715685.1. Lineage (GTDB taxonomy): Bacteria > Acidobacteriota > Terriglobia > Acidiferrales > UBA7541 > Palsa-295. Next base: position 481,657 of record OY970264.1, read on the forward strand.
GGTTTCTCTTTTGCCATGGTGGTGGGAGTTGTGGTAGGAACGTACTCCAGTTTTGGTATTGCAGCACCGATCGTCGTGGTTTGGAACAAATATTACGGTGGGCAGGGAAATCCCATCCGCGCCGGATCCGCAGCCGAGAAGCGCGCGGTGGTAGCAGCCGCGAGGAGATAGCACCATGTTTGACCAACTAGTCGTATCGAGCGTGCACACGACCAAGACGAACAAGTCTTGGACCGTCTTGACGTCCGCAATTGTTCAGGGCGTGATCGTGGGCGTGATGATTTTGATTCCACTGATCTACACGGAAGCTCTGCCCAAGGGCATGCTCAACACGTTTCTCGTTGCGCCCGCTCCGCCTCCTCCGCCTCCACCGCCGGCCGCGCCTGTGAAGGCCATTGTCAGACCGCGAATCATTACGCCACAAAGAATGGTCGCGCCCACCGTGATTCCCAAGACGGTTCAGGTGATCAAGGACGAGGCGCCGGATGTGAGCGCCGGAGTCGAAGGCGGATTCGGAGTTCCAGGTGGCACGGGCAGCGTTCTTGGAGGAATTATCGGCGCGGCCGCCCCGCCTCCGCCGAAGGTTGCAGCCCCCACCCGGATCAAAGTCGGTGGCCAGGTGGCTGCGTCGAAGATCCTTCGTCAGACACAGCCGATCTATCCGCAAATTGCGAAGACGGCCCACGTGTCCGGCACCGTAGTTTTGCACGCAATCATTGCCAAGGACGGGACGATTCAGGAACTCACCTACGTCTCCGGACCTGCGTTGCTGATGAAGGCGGCGATGGATGCGGTCAAGGACTGGCGTTACACGCCCACGATGCTCAATGGAGATCCCGTGGAAGTAGATACGACGGTTCAGGTTGTATTTACCCTCGGCGGCTAGGCAGGGCCGAGCCCGCTCGCGGGCCCGGATAGATGGGGATGGAAATTCCGACCGGCAGAATACTCCTGCCGCGATCGATAGGCATGGACGGAGGAGGATCGAACGCTATGGTTGCGAACTTAATGTTGGCGGCTTTCGTGGCAATATTTCAGGATCAGGCCCCTGAGGTCGGCTGGGATCTGGTTACGATGTGGCACAACATGGGCATACCGGCCAAAATTGTAGTGGCCCTCCTGTTCGTTATGTCGGCTTGGTCGGTCGGCATCATGATCGACCGGGCGCTCATGTACAGCGCCGCCCGGAAACAGTCCCGCGTATTCGTTCAGCAGGTGGCGGGCGCGCTCAAGGACAACAAGCTCGACGAAGCGATTTCGATCGCCGAGCGCAACAAGAAGAGCCATATCGCCAAGGTTGTGGCGACGGGCCTTTCCGAATTTCAAGCGGCTTCCGCTCAAGTGAGCGACGAAGAAGTGATCGAAGCGGCCAAGCGCGGCCTCGAGCGCTCGGTGGCCATCGTCCACGCCGAAATGAAGCGCGGCCTTTCCGGCCTCGCGACGATCGGCTCGACGGCTCCTTTCGTCGGCCTCTTCGGCACGGTCATGGGCATCATCAACGCGTTTAAGGGCATTTCGAGCTCGAAAGTGACGGGCTTGTCGGCGGTCGCCGGCGGTATCGCGGAAGCCTTGGTCACGACGGCGCTTGGTTTGCTCGTCGCGGTTCCCGCCGTGTGGACCTTCAACTATTTCACCAATAGGGTCGAAGCCTTCGACGTCGAGATGGACAACTCCTCGATGGAGCTGATCAACTACTTCATCACTCGGCGGGGCGGAAAGAAGTAACCAGCGATGGCATACAAACCCAAAGCACCTCCGGTGATGGCCGCGCCGAACGTCATTCCGATGGCGGACATCATGCTGGTGTTGCTCATCATCTTTATGGTGATTACGCCCATGTTGCAGCACGGCGCTCCCGTGGACATGGCGAAAGCGGAAAACGCCGATAAGATGCCCAATGCCGATCGGGACGACGCCATCATTGTGGCGGTCACGCGCGATGGCAGGCTCTACCTCAGCCCCGGCAACAGGGAAATCGGCTTGGACCAAATCACCGACAACGTGAAGGACCTTCTCACCGGCCGCCTCGATAAGACGGTCTACGTGCGCTCCGATGCTCGCGCAAAGTACGGCGACGTCGTCAAGGCCGTTGACGAAGTCCGCGCTGCTGGTGTTGAGAACCTCGGCCTCTTGACCGAAAAGGTCCAGCCGAACAAGGCTACGCCGCCACCTCCGCCGGGTGGCTCGGACTAGCACGGCGACGCATTAGATTTAGATAAGGAGTCCTCATCATGGGAATGGCAGTTGGTGGAAGTAAGGACGGGCCGGTTTCGGAACCCAATATTGTTCCGTTGATTGACGTGCTGTTGGTGCTGATCATCATCTTCATGGTGATCACGCCGAGGGTGCCTACTGGCTTGCCGACTCTGGTTCCCCAGCCTCCTCCGCCGGATCAGAAAGCGCAACCACCGGACAACCGTACGATCGTGGTCCAGGTGATGCAAGGCGGGAAGCTCATGATTAACCAGGACCAGAGCGACTGGAATGCGCTCGGCCCACGCCTCTTTGACATTTTCAAGGAACGCGCCGACAAGGTGGCTTTCGTGAAGGGCGACGAAAATGTCCCGTTCGCAGAGGTGGCGCGTGCGATCGATATCATGCGGGGCTCGGGCATCGATCACGTAGGCCTTATTACCGCCAAGATTGAGGCGGGGCAGTAGTCAGGGGAACTGAGATTTTGTTCGTTTGACTGGTCCGCCCGTGAATCGTAAACAGGCGCAGCCACCGATCTGATCTTCCGATCTAAGGAGAGCAGGGATGCAGCGGAATTCTCACATTCTGTTTCTTGTGGCCGTGATCTTGGCCGGATTGGCTGCGGGAGCCGGCTGCGACAAGCTCAGCGCGCGCGACAAGCTCAATAAGGGCGTCCAGGCCTACAAGAACGCCCAGTTCGACGTGGCGATCGAAGATTTCAAAGAAGCGAAGACGCTCGATCCCTCGCTCACCAACGCACAGCTTTATCTTGCCACGGCCTACGCCAGCCAGTACATTCCCGGCGCCCCATCTCCGGATAATCTCCGCAACGGGGAACAGGCGGTGGCGGAATTCAAGAACATTCTGGATGGCGATCCGAACAACCTTTCGGCGATCGATGGCATTGGATCGATCCTCTACAATATGGGCGGGACGCCTTTTGATGCGTCGAAGCTGGCTGATTCAAAGTCCTACCACGAAAAGCACATCCAGATTAAGCCGGATGATCCCGAACCTCACTACTGGGTCGGTGTAATCGATTGGTCGCTCGCCTACCGTGCCAATAAAGACATGCGCGAGGCTTACAACAAGACTGCGAAGAAGCCGATCAAAGAAAGCGACCCGATGCCCCCGGCGCTCGCTTCGCAGTTCGCCGACAAATACGGTTCGACTGTGGACGACGGGATCACCAGTTTGCAGAAAGCCATTACTCTGCGCTCGGATTATGACGACGCGATGGCTTACCTGAACCTCGTGTATCGCCAAAAGGCCGACATGGAATCCTCAGCATCGGCTCGCGACGCCGATTTGAAAGAGGCGGACGACCTCGTGGACAGGGTCAAGGCCATCAAGCAGAAGAAAGCCAACCTTACGCCATCTTCCTGATGTCGCTGGGTTTCTTTCGAGACAACTTTTTCAATCGGCGGGCCATCGAGGCCCGCCGATTTTTTTAGGGAGACCTGTCTCGCCGCGGTTACTTCGCTTGGATGGATTTGAGGTAGGTGATGAGATTTGCGATCCGAGCCTCTACGCGCTTGTCGTCAGCTTTCGTGATCGATTTGAACATTACTCCCCACACGGGCATTTCCGCCGGACCGTGGTCCTCCCCTCTTACGCCGCCGCGTAGAACGAGCTTGATGTACTCGTCCGGAAACTCGCCCTTGTTGCGCTGGGCTAGAGTCGTGAGATCGGGAACCGGCTCTTTGAACGGCGAGTTGGCGGGTGGGGGACCATTGCCCTTCCCATCGTTTCCGTGGCAGACGGCGCAATTCTGCTTGTAGAGCTCCGCCCCTGACTTAGGAGCGGGAGCTGCCTTCTTTGGCTTTGCCTGCGCGTCTTGAGCCGCACTGACTCGCGCCACGAGTCCCAGTAGCACGCACGCCATAAAAACAACGCGAACGACCTGCATCATCATCAACTCCCCGCGAAGACTCGAGGTTTCTTACAGCGATCGTCAACCCTCGTCAATCAGCCACGAACCACCGAGCAAGCTCTCTAGATTCCTTATACAACTACATCCTTTCACTCTGCGCTGCCTTACGCCAGCCTAGATTTTGATCTGTGCGATGCGAGAATTGATGGATGGCATTGTCGTTCTCCGCGGCCTTCGATACAAATGCCTCCCGTGGAGCGAGAGCGGAGTTAAAATAGAGTATCGATGGACACGGCCGGCAAACCTACGATCAGTCTCGCGGCACGGCGCACGGTTGATCTGCGCTTTGCTGAGTTGATGGACAAGGTGCGCCGCAACCGCCCGGGCGATGATGTAGATCTGCTTCGCCGGGCGTACGATTTCGCCGCCGAAAACCACAAGGCTCAGACGCGGCTCTCCGGCGAGCCGTACCTTTCTCATCCAGTTGAAGTGGCGCATCTGCTGGCGGACATGAAGCTCGACGTGACCTCGCTGTGCGCCGCCCTTCTTCACGACATCGTCGAGGATACGAAGATTCCCGTCGAGAAGATTTCGGAACAGTTTGGCCCGGACGTCGCTCGGATCGTGGAGGGCGTGACGAAAATCAGCCGGCTGGACCTATTGGCGCCGGAAGACCGCCAGGCCGAGAACGTGCGCAAGATGCTGCTGGCCATGGTGAACGACGTACGCGTCGTCATGGTGAAGCTCGGCGATCGCCTGCACAACATGCGCACACTCGAGTTCCTGGGCACCGAACGCCAACAGCGGATCGCGCGCGAGACGCTCGACATTTACGCTCCGGTTGCCAACCGGCTCGGAATGGGCTTGATACGTGACGAACTGGAGGATCTTGCCTTCCGGTACCTCGAGCCCGAGGCCTTTCTCGAGTTGCAGAATAAGCTCGCTTCCAAGCAGAAGGTCTTCGACAAATTCCTCGCGGACGTACAAGGGGCGATTCGCGAAAAGATGGTTGAGAGCGGCATCCCCGCCGAGGTTCAGGCCCGCATCAAACGGCTGTATTCCTTGCACCTAAAGATCCAGAAGCAGCAGCGGATGCTGGACCAGGTTTATGACCTGCTGGCCGTTCGCGTGATCACAGATACGGTCAAGAACTGCTACGCGGCGCTCGGCGTCATCCACCAGATTTGGCGGCCCGTGCCGGGGCGCTTCAAGGACTACATCGCCATGCCGCGGCCGAATCTCTATCAGTCGCTGCACACGGCCGTCATCCATTCCGGACAGCCGTTCGAGGTGCAAATCCGAACCCAGGAGATGCACCGCATCGCCGAGCAGGGTGTCGCCGCGCACTGGAAATACAAGGGCGGTCACGAAGCGGCATCTTCGGCGGACGATCAGCGCATCGTCTGGATGCGCCACTTGATTGAGTGGGTGCAGGAGATGCAAGAGCCGAGCGAGTTTCTCTCCACGCTTCGCGTGGACCTGTATCCCGAAGAGGTGTACACGTTTACGCCGAAGGGGCGCGTGGTCGTGTTGCCGCGCGGGGCGACGCCGGTCGATTTTGCGTACGCCGTGCACACCGAGGTCGGGCATCAGTGCGCTGGTGCCAAGGTGAACGGCGAGATGGTACCGCTGCGCCATGCGCTGGCAAACGGAGACGTGGTCGAAATCACCACGCAGAAGGGCCATGCGCCCTCGCGCGACTGGCTCTCCTTCATTCATACTTCGCGCGCGCGCAGCAAGATTCGGCAGTGGATCAATCTGCACGAGCGCGAGGAAGCGACCGATGTCGGACGGCGGCTGCTCGAAAAAGAGGCGCGTCAGGCGGGTGTGAGCCTGAAGAAAATCTCCGAGGCGGATTTTCAGCGAGTCGCCACCGAATACGGCTGTGCGCGAGTCGATGATCTTTACGCCGACCTCGGTTACGGCAAGTGGTCCGCGCGCCAGGTGCTGGCGAAGGCGACCGGCCAGCCCATCGGTGAGGCGCCGGAGGACAAGCACCCGAAGCTCGCGTCGAGCGTCAAGCGCATGCTCGGGATGGACGATGCGGCGATCGTCGTGCGCGGTCACGATGACCTGATGGTCTATCGCTCGAAATGCTGCAATCCCATTCCCGGTGATGACATCATCGGTTATGTCACGCGCGGCCGCGGCATTGCCGTGCACGGCAAGAATTGTCCCAACGTCGAGAATTTGCTCTATGAAGCCGACCGACGCATCGCAGTCGAATGGGCTGATTCGACGCAGGCGGAATTCCCGGTTCGCCTGCGCATCATTACCGAAGACCGTCCCGGAATGATTGCCGGAATATCCAGCATCATCAGCGATACGGGCGCGAATATTCGGAGTTTCGAGAGCGGCGGGGATGACAGCACCCGGGCTCGTATCGAGGTCGCGCTGGATGTCCGTGACCGCAAGCAGCTTGAGCACATCGTCGCGGGAATCCGGCGCATTCCGGGCGTGTTCGATATTGAGCGCGTGTACAACGTCTGATTGAGTCCCAAGGCGTTGCGGGCCCAGTAATCCTTCCGCGACAAGGCGCATTGCCTCTGCTTTCGGCGCGTACAATGAATGCATGTGGGGCATCTTCGCAAACAGTCGCGTCCGCGGGCACGGCCGAAATCTGTGTTGGTACAGGACCGGTGCGCCGTACGCGCTGCTGGCCGCGCTGGCATTCTCCGTTGCTGGTTGCCACAGCATCCCGCCGGTAGACACGAGGCCACTCGACACCGCGGGCATGAGCTATGACGCGATTCAGGAGTTGAAGGCGCTCCAAATCTCCACACCGGAAGTTGCCGAAATCGCCCGCGCGCGGCAAGGCGGATTCTCGGACGCAAGTTGCGTCGATATTCTCAAGCTCTTCCGTGATCGCAAACAGCCCTTCAACGACGGCGACGCAATCGCGGGCTTGGTTCGGGCGCAAGTAGGCGAAGACACGATTCTCGAGCTGGCAAAGCTCAATCAGTTAGATCTGGGCTCGGGAGACTTTCAGGCAATGAGGCTCGCGGGCCTGTCGGACGCAATCATTCTCGAAGTTGCGCGCCATCGCGCCGCGGGCAAGCCGGTGCTTGCGGGGGCTTCGCTGGCCGGCCTCAAGAATGTCGGCGTGCGCGAATCGACCCTTCTCGAGCTCGCACGGCGCGGTATTCCCGATTCGCAGGCAAATGCCATCATCGCGTTTCGCCGTCATGGCGCAAGCGACGCCGAGATCCTGAGCCATTTCACCGGCTCGTAGCGTCACCGCTGGAGCATTTCCCTGCTGGCGGTATGTGCACATTTATTTTCCAGCTTTTCCGCGCCGCCGCAGCCCGGTAGAATCTTGACATCTTGAATCGCACCTTACCGCGCTCACTTGCGCTTGCCTTGGTTCCCATCGCGCTGGTCCTGTGTGGATTTTCCTGCGGCGTTCCGCTCGCGCCCGGCTATCGAATTATCCGCGAATCGACCGAGATCCGATTCGTGCCCGGCCAGGCCCCTGAGCTGCAAATTCGCGCCCGCTACGCGATGCAGAATTCGGGCAACAGCGATCTGCGATTCGTAGATGTGAGTTTTCCGGAACAGAAGGCATTCGGTCGAAACAATCTTCGAGTCGAAGTGGATGGCCGCGAGATGACGCTCGGGAGCGTCTCAGCGGAGAATCAAGAGGCGGAGCCGGATGCTCTTCGCATCGCGTTCGATCCACCGTGGGCGCGCAAGCAAACGCGCGAATTCTCCATCGAATATGTGTTCAGCTCACCCGAGGGCACGGGCGCGCGAATCGCGCTCACTGACAACGCATTCCATCTCGGGGCGCGTGGCTGGTTGCCCGAGTTCTTGCCTCCGAAGCACCTGCTTGCACCCAATCCGATGCGCCCGGCCCTGACGAGTTACACGGTTCGCGTGCCCGCCGATTTCTTCATCGCGGCGAGAGGATCTCGCAAGGGCCAGAAGAAAGAGGGCGACGAAACTGAATATCGCTTTCAATTGACCAGAGACGATCTGGCGCCATTCGTGGTTGCAGGCCGATATGTCACATGGCCATCGGACCGGCGCGCGCACTCACCGATTTTCTGGACGACTGCTCCGTTAAAGGGCGACGCCAGCCCAGCGGCCGAACGGATCATGGCGGCATGGAGCGCCCTGGTCACGGCTTTCGGCCCGCTCGACAAGCACATTACCGTGCCGCAAATCGTCGAATCGCCCGGATTGCGCGGGCGTAACGCGGGAGGCATAGGGCCAGCGGCAGTGGCGTTTCCGGGAGGTGCGATCGTCAATCCGGCGGCGCTGGCATTGGGGCCGAGCAGCGACCAATTTTTCGACATTGTCGTTCATGCGCTAGCGCACGACTGGTTCGGCGAGGAGCTGTACGCAGCTCCCAATGCGGCAGTGGGCATGGGCGAAGGCCTGCCGGAATATGCCACGATCGTCGTGGACGAAGCCCAAGGCGGATCCGCCGTGCGCAATCGACGCGTCGTCGAGTATTTGCAACGGTACGATGAAGCCCGAAAGGAAGCGTCCGAAATGCCCGTTGCTGCGTTAATGATGACGGACCCGATTGGGCCGCGCCGCATCGCTCTCGCCAAAGCGCCGCTATTCTACGTGGCGCTCGAGGATGCATGCGGAGAAGCGCCTGTGCGGTCCGGGCTCGCGCATTTGGCAGCCCTGCAACGCGGGCAGGCGGCCAGTTATCCTGAGCTGCGATCGGCGCTCGAGCAATCCACGAACAGGGATCTCGCCAAACTGTTTCGGTTGTGGCTCAACGAGAAGGGAATTCCGGACGATTTTCGAAGCCGCTACCAGGGGTTGGCAGCGGGCGAGGTCGCCGAGAAATGAAGCGCGTGTGCCGCGGCGGGTCGAAAGTCTCGATTCGAGCATGGCCGAAGGCCACACTTCGGAATGTGTTTCTTTTCTTCAATCGCGCACTTGTAAATTGTGGATTCTGAGGAGGCTTTGTGAAGGAAATCATCTCGACCGAAAAGGGGCCGAAGGCCATCGGCCCATATTCGCAAGCGATTAAGGTAAACGGATTCATATTCACGGCCGGCCAGATTGCGCTAGACCCCGCGACCGGGCAGGTTGTTGAGGGGGACGTCGCGCGACAGACGGTTCGCGTGTTCGAGAACTTGAAGGCGATCGTGGAAGCGGCGGGATCGTCGCTCGATCACGCGGTGAAGGCTACAGTCTATCTGAGCGACATGGGTGATTTCGCGGCGATGAATGAAGTTTACGGCCGGTACTTTTCGCAGAACCCGCCGGCGCGTTCGACTGTGGAAGCGGCGCGCTTGCCTCGAGACGTCCGGGTTGAGATCGACTTAATCGTGGCGGTTTAGCTCTTCCGCCAAGGCATCTTGGTCCGAGTGCCTTCCAGGAAAAGTACGCAGATGTGGTCCAGTGCATCGGTCAGTTGATATCGCGCCGGTGTACATATTCCTGTAACATTTACACCGGAAATTTGATGCGGAGAATTGCTCTCAGCGCTGCGGACGGAAGGATCGAATCGCTCCCTCGTGAACAATAACAACAATTACGACCTGATCGTTATCGGCAGCGGCCCGGCCGGTCAAAAGGGGGCCATCTGCGCCGCAAAGCTGCGTAAGCGTGTTGCGGTGATCGACCGCCGGCTCATGATCGGCGGCGTTTGCGTCCATACGGGGACGATCCCGAGCAAAAGTATTCGCGAGGCCATCTTTCAGTTGACTGGAACCGCCGTGAAGACTTTTTACGGCAGTAGCTACCGCGGCAACGGTGACATATCGCTACAGGATCTGTCGTTTCGCGTGACGAGCGTCGTTTCCCGCGAGACGGAAGTGATTCGCGCACAGCTCAAGCGCAACGGGATCTCGATCTACCAAGGAACCGCGGAATTCCTCGATCCACACACCGTGCAAGTCCAGGGCGAAGACGACAAAATCACACTTCACGGTGAGAATATTCTGATTGCCTGTGGGACGCGCCCCGCACGCAGCCCCGATATTCCATTCGACGGAAAGCGCATTCTCGACACGGACGAGTTTACGTTCGCCACTAGCCTGCCGCGCGAGGTGATCGTGGTGGGCGCGGGAGTGGTCGGGCTGGAATACGCGTCGTTTATGGCCGCAATCGGGGCAGAAGTGACACTGATCGATCAGCGGCCGCTGATTCTCGATTTCGTCGATCGCGAAATCGTCGAGGCTCTTGCTTACCATCTGCGCCAGATGGGGACGACATTTCGACTAGGCGAGAAAGTCACGCGAGTAGGAATCGATGCGCAGCGCAACCTCGTATTCGCGGAACTTGAGAGCGGCAAGAAGGTTCAGGGAGACATGCTTCTTTACGCGGTCGGCCGGCAGGCGAACGGCGACCAGCTTCGACTCGAGGCTGGCGGTTTGCAGACCGACTCTCGCGGCAAGATCAAGGTCAACGAAGACTATCAGACCGATGTACCGCACATTTATGCCGCGGGCGACGTGATCGGGTTTCCCGCGCTGGCGAGCACGTCGATGGAACAGGGACGGCTGGCAAGTTGTCGAATGTTTGGCGCGCCCTCTCAACACATGCCCGAATTGTTTCCTTACGGCATTTACACGATTCCTGAAATTTCCATGGTCGGTCAGACGGAGGAGAAGCTGACAGCGAGCAAGGTTCCCTACGAAGTGGGCATATCGAAATACGCGGAACTCGCGAAGAGCATGATGTTGGGCGACGAGACAGGAATGCTGAAGCTGCTCTTCGACCGCAACACGGGAAAACTGCTTGGCGTGCACATCATCGGACAGCGCGCGACCGAGATCGTGCACATTGGCCAGGCCGTGCTTGCCCATGGGGGCTCGATCGAGTACTTTCGCGACACCGTCTTCAACTATCCGACTCTCGCCGAAGCATACAAAGTCGCCGCGCTCGACGGCCTCAATAAACTCTGAGTGTCAGCGCTTTCGTTCTTTGCCCAGCGATAGCTGAAGATAGTCGGCTGAATTCTGTTACGTTGACAAGTCCCTTCCGTCAGATGAACAATTCCAGCGAGTCACAGTGAGAATCTCTCGCGAAAATGCGGTCAAATCACTCCCGACTACCAAGGATCGCTTAAGCGCAGGCAAGAAGTTTCGCGAGATAGCGCCGCGATCGTCGCATTCTCAGTGGACTGCGCCGGGGAATCGTGCCGATCCCACCAGTATCCTGAAAGAATCGGACCGCGGAAGATTACCCGCCCTTCTCCCGATTCGCTACGCCAGGATGAGCGAATCGCCTTTCGCCTTTTTCCGCGGCGCTGCCGCTTTAATGGCTGCCGATCTCGCCTCAACGCCAACTACTGGAATCCGCGTGCAGGCCTGCGGCGATTGCCACGTCGCCAATTTTGGCGGCTTCGGTACCCCGGAGCGCCAGCTTGTCTTCGACATCAATGATTTTGACGAGACGCTTCCTGCGCCATGGGAATGGGACGTCAAGCGTTTGGCGGCGAGTATCGTGCTTGCGATCCGCCAAGCAGGCATTGGCGAACGCCACTGCTCGGACGCGGCGCGCGCGTCGGTTGAGTCCTACCGGAAACACATGCGCGAATATGCTGAGATGACTGCGCTAGAGGTCTGGTACTCGCATTTGAACGCAGAACTGTTCGTCCAAAGCGCGGAAACGCCCGGAGCCAGAAAGCGATGGCGGAAGCTGGAAGCCAAAGCCATGCTTAACACGCCTGGGCGCGAATTTCCAAAAATCACCGCCATGAACAATGGCCGCCCTCGAATTATCGATCACCTTCCTCTCATCTATCATCCCAGCGAAATGACGGCCATCGGGAAACATGCGCGGCAAATGCTGCATCGGTATCGCGCGACCTTACCTGAAGAACGCCGCATCGTTCTTGATCGCTACGAACTTGTTGACATCGCCCGAAAGGTCGTTGGAGTGGGCAGCGTCGGGACGCGCTGTGCAGTGGCGTTGCTGATGGCAGGACCGCACGATCCCCTGATATTGCAGTTCAAAGAGGCGCACGCATCGGTGCTCGAGCCGTATGCGGGCAAAAGCAGATATGCGAATCAAGGGGAGCGGGTTGTCACCGGCCAGCGAATGCTTCAATCCGCAAGCGACGTATTTCTCGGCTGGACGAGCGACGATCAAGGCCATCACTTTTATTTTCGCCAGCTTCGCGACATGCGCATGAAGATTGATCTCGAAGGAATGTCCAAACAGGATTGGTTCGAGTATGTGGAGCTTTGCGGATGGGTCCTTGCCCGCGCGCACGCTCGTACGGGCGATCCGGCGCGGATTGCCGGCTACCTTGGAAAGACCGAAGCGTTCGATGAAGCGATCGCAAAATTTGCCGTCGCATATGCAGACCAGACGGAGCGCGATTACGCCTCGTTTCTTAAGGCCATCCGAGCGGGGCGAATTCGAGCACGCTCCGGAGCCGAAGCTTGATTGACAGATTCAAGACCCGATCTTGGACTGTAATCAATCGCACCGAGCGATTGACGCCCCCAAATTCGTACGAGCGTGGCCTGCGCTGCCGATAGCGCTGACGGGAACCGGGTTGACAGAAGTTACATTCCGGCCCTAACATCCCCGGCATCACAAAAGCTGCCGTTGGGTGGGGACAGCTTCCGGTTGCCGTCGACGTTTACCTGCCCTGAAGCTTTGAAGTGCTCTGGCATGCGAACCGAAACGTTCAACGCCATAAGGTCCATGGCCGGGATCATCTTAGAGAAACCGATTTAGGTTGCAGTTTCTTGGATCCGACGAGGGGAGGGCCATGTGCGTCTCCTGTTGGTGGAAGACGAGAGGAAAGTCGCAAGTTTCATTGCACGCGCGCTGCGTGAGGATTTGTATGCGGTCGACGTTGTAGAAACTGGCGAGAAGGCCTTGGATTTAGTTAGCCGCGCGGCCTACGATCTCATCTTGCTCGATCTCAGGTTGCCGCGTTTGAGTGGCGTCGAGGTGTGCCGGGAAATAAGGGATGCTGGCATCGAAACGCCCGTCCTGATGCTGACCGCCCGGAGCTTGGTCGAGCAGCGAGTGGAGGGTCTTGACGCTGGCGCGGATGACTATCTCACTAAGCCCTTCGCGCTAGCGGAGCTCCACGCTCGCGTCCGAGCGCTCACCCGCCGAGGATTCCACAAAGGAGGTCCAAAACTCCACGCCGGGGATCTTGAGCTAGATCGCCCGCGCCGAACCGTGAAACGGGGCGGAAAACAAGTTCAGCTTACCCTGAAGGAGTTCGCGCTCTTGGAGCTTCTGATGCTGCGCTCACCCGATCCGGTTCTCAGATCCGAGATCGTAGAGCACGTGTGGTCGTTCGGTTTTGACACGGATACGAATATTGTGGAGGTCTACATCAATCGACTGCGCCAGAAGATCGATCTGGAGTGGGCGGTCAAATTAATTCACACAGTTCGCGGTACGGGTTACCGCATCGGCGTGATGGAGCAGCGATGAAGGGAGGGTCTCTTCGATTTCGAATGATGATCCTTTTCTGCGTGGTGGTGGGGAGCTTTCTCCTTAGCACCTACGCGATCATCTATTCGATCTTTGCCCGCGAACTTCGGCATCAACTGGATCGTCGGCTCAGCGAAGCGGCTACGCCGATGGTCGAAGACCTTGCGCAAAACACAAGTGAGCAAGACGTTTTTCGACTGGATTTGCCGGACGAGTATCTCGAATTGCTTGATGCGTCCGGAAAACCCTTGAACATGTCTCAGAACTGGCGCGAACATCCCATCGACGTGGGCACTCTGAGTTTTTCCAATGGACAGCCGGTATTTCGCACCGTGCACGGTGCGGGCGGGCAGATGCGGATGGAGTTGATCCCGTTCCGACTGTTGGAACGGCCTGTGGTTTTCGCAATCGCTGGACCTACGCGGGATGTCGATATTGTCCTCGACAACTTTCGCAAGGGTTTGGCGGTTCTTTTCCCAATCAGCCTCCTACTAATGGGTGCAGTTTCGGCATGGTACGTGGGCCGTGGCCTTTCACCCATCACCGAATTGACGGAGCAAGCGGCACGCCTAACGCAACTCATCTCGGAGCCGGGCCAAGTGGACTTGAAGCCGCCCAGACTTGTGTCCAACTCTCGCGACGAACTCGGGCATCTTGCATCGACGTTCAACGAGCTCTTCGCCCGTGTAATCGCTGCGTTCCAACAGCTGAGGCAATTTGTATCGAATGCGTCGCACGAACTGCGCACCCCTCTCTCTGTCCTTCAGGGAGAGACGGAGTTGCTGCTGTCAGAGCGCCGAGATCCAAAGGAGTACCGCAAGGCTCTGGAAGTGATTCATGATGAGCTGAGGCATCTGAGCCGCATTGTGGAAGGGCTATTCACGCTGTCGATGGCGGATGCGGGCCAGCTGCGAGTTGCGAACGACGCGCTTTACATCAACGAGGTTTTGGAGGAGGCGTGTGAGATTGCTGTGCCCCTTGCGCGCGGTAAGGGCATATCCATTGAACAGAATCTGCAATCGGAGATCGCATCCACCGGAGACGAATCGTTCCTGCGGGATCTCTTCCTCATCTTTCTTGAGAACGCAGTCAAGTATTCGCCGCCACAAACGCGGATCAGAGTCAGTCTCGGCCGTGTGAATGGTTCCGCCCAAATCCAATTCGAGGACCAGGGGATGGGCATTTCCTCAGAGCACCTCCCCCACATCTTTGAGCGCTTCTACCGGGCCGCCAGCACGGACTCCGTCGAAGCTCGCAGTGGCGGCGGCCTGGGATTGGCAATCGCACAGGCGATTGCGAACGCTCATGGCGGCAAGATCGACTGCCAAACCACGCTCGGCCAAGGCTCGGTTTTCACGGTGATTCTGCCGCTGCCCGCGCGCGATACATCGTCTCCCATTTCGCAGGCGACTCGGATCGCCGCGCAGTAAGCGGAAAGGCGGTTGTCCGCTTCAAGCGCAAGTTCACTCCTGCCTGAAATAACTCTCGCGTCCCATTATTAATAAGAATTAATGATGGATTCAGCATCGCCTCGTTCCGTTTTGGGTATGCTTGCGCCACGCCTTCGGGGCAGGAAAGTACGGGTGATCCCCAACTGTTGGACGCTTGAGCGATATACATTTCGCGCTGAACTGTACGTATTGGAACGAAGCCCCGGGACGAGTCTCCTGGGCGTAGAGCGCGTTTCAGAACCGGAACATCAAACTTGCTCTGAAAAACAACGAGGGGGAACGATGTACACGAACCGTCTGCGCAAAAGCCAAAATCGAGGCCAGTTGGAAATGCCAGTGCAGCTGCGATCCGCTAGGATCGTGCTGTTGGCTGTAATGTTGACCACGCTGCTGGTCTGCTCTCCGGCATTTTCGCAAGTCAATTTCGGGCGCATTTTGGGAAGCGTCACGGACCCATCGGGCGCCGCGGTCGCGGGAGCAACCGTTACGGTTACGAACGTAGGGACCAACGTGTCCCGAACGCTGACGGCCGATAGCGCGGGAGCGTACGTCGCCGCGGCTTTAGTTCCCGGCACGTATACGGTGAGAGCCGAAGCGAAGGGTTTCAGAACCGTCGAGCACCAAGGCGTTCTCGTCGAGGTTGGCACGGATGTCCGAGTGGACGTGGCCTTGGCAATTGGAGCGACCACGCAAACGGTGACTGTTACCGAAGCTGTCCCGCTCGTTGACCTCAATAGCGCTACCCTCGGTGGAACATTGAGCAACGAGGCGATCAATGATCTTCCGCTGAACGGCCGGAACTTTCAGAACCTGATCACGCTTCGTCCGGGTGTAATCATTCAGCCCGGCGGCGGGGCGTGGACGCAGAGCACAAACGGCCTTCGGGCCGGCGCCACGATCTACTATGTGGACGGCTTGATGGACAATGATTACAACGTCGGCTGGACCGTCGTGAATGCGCCGACGCCAATCACCGAGGCGGGGTCGGTTCTGCCGATCGACGCAATCCAAGAGTTCAACCTGGAGCAGAATCCGAAAGCGGAATTCGGCTGGAAGCCGGGTGAGGTCGTGAACGTCGGCATCAAGTCGGGCACGAACTCGCTGCATGGCACCGCCTATGCATTTGGCCGTGACAGCTCGTGGGACGCCCGCAACTTCTTCAACCCGATTGGGCAGAACAAATTGCCCCTCACGTTGGAAAACTTCGGCGCCACCGTCGGAGGCCCCATCTTTAGGGACAAGCTCTTCTTTTTTGCCGCATACGAAGGACGCAGGGATCTGATCGGGAACATTTTTGGTGTGAGCATTCCGGAAACGACCTCGCAGCCAGGGGCGCCAACCACAGCCTGCGCGACCGGCGGCGATTGCGCCAACAGTATTCCAGATGCCTCGAAGGCGCTCATCGCCGCAGGCATTACGCCCAGCACAGTCAGCACAAAATTGCTGAACCTGTTTCCCGCAAATTCCTCAAGTACGATTAGCGAGACCTTGGGATTCCCGAATACGGATCAAACCGACAACGGAATCGCGAAAATTGACTATCACATCAACGATCGTAATACCCTGACCGGCATGCTTTTCGTAAGCGAGTACACGGGCGTCGGCGAAGACCGCGCGTATGCCAATGCGGCCTTTCTGAGTGTGATCCCCATGAAGGATTGGGCGAACAACTACAGCTGGATATGGACTCCCAATTCGCAATGGGTGAACGAGGTGCGGTTCGGCTTTAACCGCATGACGCAGGACATCATCAACGCCGACAGCGCAGTGCCCGCCACCACCTACGGCATTAATACGGGCATTACCAAACCCGGCGGATTGCCTACGATTCAGATTGGCCCATTCACCGAGTTGGGAACCAGCTTCACACGTCCCGCCCTCAACGGCCCATCGCCGCTTTACGACGGTTTGGACAACGTCTCCTATGTGCGTGGCAAACATACATTTAAGTTTGGGTTTGAACTCGCGAGCATCCACGCCGACGCAGCTGGGTTTGCGTTCGGACGAGGCAATATTAGCTTCAACGGTGGCGGCATCCCCGCCGCTGCAGCCAACTCCAACGGCGGACCGTTCTATCCTCAATTCCTTTGCCCTCCGCCTAATCTGAACGGTGCGAGTTGCTCCACAGCATTGGAGGATTTTCTCGCGGGATACGCTGCTTTCCCCGCGCTTGTGCTGCAGGGTAATCCGGCGCGTCACCTGCATCAATGGTCGTACGCCGGCTTCTTTCAGGATGATTGGCGTCTAACCCCTAGGTTGACGGTGAATCTGGGTCTGCGCTATGAGTATTTCGCGCCGCCGACAGAGCGCAACGGCTTGATCGGCAACTTCAGCCCCGCCGTCGGACTCGAACA
The DNA here is from genome assembly GCA_963715685.1 of uncultured Acidobacteriota bacterium. Classification (GTDB taxonomy): domain Bacteria; phylum Acidobacteriota; class Terriglobia; order Acidiferrales; family UBA7541; genus Palsa-295. The sequence goes on from OY970264.1 coordinate 498,906, forward strand.
AGTCGGCAAACAAATCAGCCAAGTATTCCAACCGGATCGCAGGAACTTCTCACCGCGCATCGGCATTGCTTGGGACCCAACCGGCAACGGGAGGACCGCCATCCGAGCCGGGGGCGCTGTCATCTACGACCATCCGTTCTTGGGCGAGTTCTTCGGCCAGTTGGCCACGCAGGACGGCGCAGCTACTGGTATCGGCACGATCCCCACGGGATTTACGCTCGATGGCAATCCCGGCCCCGGCACGATTTCCAGCGGCGTAATTGCTTCTTCCGTGGGTCCCGCCCAATGGAACGGCCAGGTATTTTCAAGCGCTACCCCAGGATGCGCTTCCTTTGCGCCATGTGGAATTCTCGGAGTCGTTCCGAACTACAAATACCCCTATATCGCCAACTGGACCGTGAGCGTCCAGCACAGCTTCACGAGCACACTGGGCCTGGATGTTGCGTACGTTGGCAACCACGGGGAAAGACTGTCCACGATTACCAATATCAATCAGCCGACGCCTTCGGCCGCTGGCAACCCGGCCCCGTTTGCCACGAAGTTTGACTATCTAGGGTTCATCAACGAACTATCAAACATTGGCTGGTCGAACTACAACGGTCTGCAAGTCACGCTGACCCAGCACACATATCATGGTTTGTCTTTCATCGCGGGCTACACCTACTCGCACGCACTGGACACAAGTTCCCTCGATGCGTTCGCGATCATGCCACAGGATAGCCAGCATCCGGGGCGGGACTATGCCAGCAGCGATTTTGACATTCGGCACCACTTCACGCTGACAACCACGTATGCCATTCCCGGGCGGAAATCGCCCGGCCAGATGTTGGAAGGCTGGCAGATCAATTCACTCGTCACTCTCGAGAGCGGCCAACCGTGGACCGTGGATGACACACAAGACAACTTTAGCAACACCGGTGATTTCACGGATCGCTGGGATTTCTTTGGGCGCCCTTCCGACTTCACTTCCGGGCCGGTTGGGATACCCTATTGCAGCGGGACATTTGAAACCGCGGATGCGGTTACTTGCACGAATCTTACAGCGGCAGAATCAGAGCCCTTTCGCACGGCTTGTCTCGGAGATGCTCCCTCGACCTTGACACTCGACAAGGCCGGCTGCTACGTGAAGGGCAAATCGGTTTTGGTTCCACCGGCGCTTGGCACCTTCGGCAGCATGCCCCGTAACCTTTTCCGAGATTCGGGCTTCCGCGACTGGGACGTTTCTCTTTTCAAGGTTTGGAGATTCGGGGAACGGTTCAGTGGCCAGTTTCGCGCCGAGTTTTTCAACGTCCTCAACCATCCGAATTTTGCCAATCCGTACGGAGGGCCGAACGGGTTCGGCACGGCCGGCCCTTGGAATCCCAGGGCACCCGGCCTGTTCGGCTGCGGGTGCGCCACTCCGGACGTAGCGGCTGGCAACCCCGTCGTTGGGTCGGGCGACGCCCGAGCGATTCAATTGGGATTCAAGTTGCTATTCTAGCGGGTTGAACAGGTGGAAGATAAACCGCCAGAAGCTCGCGACAAATTCGATTCGAATCTTCACGGCCCCCCATTGTCCGGACCGCGGTGCTGTACGACGGCGATCGAGATAGTTAACGTTGTGTAGGCATAACAGCATAATCATGACGGCCCGCTATGCTCATTCCCTAGCCGATGATAAAATGGGTTTCGTTAGGCGTTTGGATTTCGCAAGTGTTTGCAGATTTGAATCCGCGCCGGACGGTAAACGGACACTTAGCATTATTTGACGAAGGCGGCCAATCGCGTAAGATATTATCTGCCAGTAAGTTGGGCCTGTAGCTCAGGTGGCTAGAGCGCACCCCTGATAAGGGTGAGGTCGGTAGTTCAAGTCTACCCAGGCCCACCAATCCCATCGATCCCTTTCGAACCGACGAAGCGCGAGATCCACAATCGTGCTGCGCGACCCCAGCGTCGATATTACGTGCCCAACGATCAGCCCGCTTGGAGCGACATCGAGACAGGAAATACGTAGTAGAACAACAGCGCGATCAAGATTAGATATGCGAGGACGATCAGCGTCCATCCCATATTGTGGCGGATGACTTGGCCTTCACTGCGCACGAATCGGCTCGTTGACACGCCGACACTCGCTGTCTGCGGCGCAATCGGCTTGCCGACCTCGGCTCCCACGGAATTGAGCGTGGGGAGCAAGAGCACCGGGAGATTCAGAAGACGCCCGGTTGCGGCTTGCACCGGACCGAACATCGCGTTCGTGGACGTGTTGCTCCCGGAGAGCGCAACACCAACCCAGCCAAGAATCGGGGCCAAAACGACAAAGAAGACGCCGATCTTAGACAGTCCGTAAGCCAATGAATTCGCCATTCCGGTGTAAACGAAAATGTAGGCGAGCGCGAAGATAAAGAATGCGACGAGTAAGGCGCCCCACATCTGCTTGAATGTCCGCGCAAAGACCTGTTTGAGAATTTGGCCGCGCGGCCGCAGGATCATCAAAATGACCAGCCAGGAGGCCAGAATTGACGTGCCGCCGCTCAGTGGCGTGAAGTTGAACACTGAGGTCAGCGTTTTTTGCGTGACCGAAGACTTTGCCGCGATCGTCAGTTTAAGCCAGCTAATCGCCGGGAGGTGCGACCAAGGACCGGTCCACGCGACTACGACGAGTATGAGCACGAGATAAGGAACCCAGGCAAAAAATGCGGAGCGCGGCGACGTGAATTCGGATGAATCTATAGCTGTCGAGGCCACAGGTTTCAGCACGGCCCCGCCGAATCCGCGAATGTTCTTGGGACGCCATATCTTCACGAACAGAAATAAAATCCAGAAGGAAACCAGCGCACCGCTCAAATCGGGCAGATAGGGTCCTAAGAAGCGCGCGACCGGCCATTGTCCCAAGATGTAGGAAAGCGATCCGACAATGGCCAACGGCCACGCCTCGACGAGGCCGTCCCAGCCGCTCACGAGGAAGATCAAGACCCATGGCGGCAGCAGCGCCAAAATGGCGACGACATTCCCGATGGAGCCCGAAAGCGCGAGTAGTGGCAGTCCTGTGACGCTCGCGAGCCCGATAATGGGCGCACCGAGCGCCCCGTAAGAAACAGGCGCGTTGTTCGCGAGCGCGGCGACGCGTATCGCCTCAAGGTCGGCAATCCCCAGCCCAACCAAAATCGGCACGACAACGGCCCACGGGTAGCCAAAACCTACGAGCCCTTCCAAAAGCGCTCCAAAAGCCCAGGCGAGCATGATCGTTTGAATTCGAATGTCGGCGGTGGCGTGATGAACCATCCAGTTTTTGAAGCGTTCGAAATTTCCGGTGAGTACGAGCGTGTTGAAAATGATCAAGCCCCAGAAGGTGATCCAGTCGATCGACCAGATGCCCGTCAGGCCGCCGTACGCGTAGGAAGTCATCGTGTTTGCGAGCGGCGCGTGCCATACGATCACACCCAGTGGCACTGTAATGATCCCGGCGATGATCGTGGCCAGCCAGGCCGTGATTCGAAACACGGCGAGCATCAGAATTAATGCCACGAGCGGGACCAAGGCAGCCGCGACGGTTAACCAGAGGTGGCCTGTCGGATTGAGAGTTTGCTCAAACATGGCGCACGCGGTATATCACATTCGGGCCGATGCGCGCGAGTTGATAAGGGGCGATTCTCAACATACAATACGCGCCATTGGCAGCGAGTTTGGAGGATCCATGCCGGCAACATCTCAGAGGGCTTACGTCGGCGCGAGCGAGCGTGTGCCGGAAGGCGGCCGTTTGGTAGTCGACGTAGGCGACGCCACGATCGGTATCTTCCGCGTAGACGGGAAACTCTACGCGTATTTGAACACCTGCGCGCATCAGGGCGGACCCGTCTGCCAGGGGAAGATCATCCCGCGCGTGACGGAAGTGATCGACGAGGGTGGAGAAAGCCGCGGTTTTGCGTTCGACGAATCGAGGCTGCACATCGTTTGCCCATGGCACGGCTTCGAATATGACATCAAAACCGGCGAGCATCCCGGCCGGCGGACAGCTCAATTGATTCGCGTCACCGTGGAAGAGTCAGCCGATGGAATTTATGTCACCGTCTGAGGAAGCCGCGAGACTCTCGGCACTTCTCGTTGGATTGCGGGGGCAGATCGAGCGGACGATCGGCGCTGGGGAAGTTGATCGCGTGCCACGGGATGACGTGACGAATCTCGTCAGTGGAGCTGTGAAGCTTTACGCGGCAGCTGTCGAAGAGACGGAATCGGAAGTTCCCGTGATCGACGACACGGTTTCAACCACCGAAGCGATGGTGGTCGCGTGCGCGCTACTCCGTGCGCAACATTTGAATCCGTTCGATCTGGCTCTCTGGTTTTCACGGACGGCGCGGCGCGGCGACACATCGGGAGCGTGAGAGGCTTCCAAGGTGAGGACAGGGCTATGAGCAAAACCGAAGTGGTCAATGGCGCGAACGTCGCCACCGAACATAAGGTGCAGCAGATTACGACGCGCACCGATTCGAGGGAGATCCTCGCGAATGCACGGCGCGATATCGCTCGCTATCATCTCGACGATTATTTCATTGTAGATGTCGATGCGCACCACGTGGAATTCGACTCGTGGGCCGAAATCCTGGACCATCTTGAGAATCCCGTCCTTCGCCACAATGCAAAAACGATGACGCAGATCTGGCCGAACGCAAAACAATTGGCTTTCAGCAATCACCCTGTCGGGCTCACTTTTCAGGATGTGTTTGGGCGAATCCCCCACCAAGCGGAACTCGGGGAATATGTGGAGAAGACGGACGAGCACCGCGACCTGACTCTCGTGCGCCGCGCGATGGATTCCATGGGGATCAAGATGCAGGTCGTATTCCCGCAGCCCATGCTGGAAATGGGTCTCCATCCCGAGCCGGACATCGTGACGGCGATGACGTTTGCGTACAATCGCTGGTTCACCCAGACGATTCTGCCGCGCGAAAAGCGCGTGAAGACGCTGCTTTGCTTGCCGTTCCACGATCCCGATGCGTGCATAAAGATGATTCGTGAATTCGGCGAAACGCCCGGCGTGGTCGGGTTCATGATCACGAGTCAGCGCCATACGGGCGTTCACAAGAACATGTACATGCGGATCTACAAGGAAATCGAGGAACGTGGGTTGCCGCTGGCGTTCCACGCCGGTCCGACTTGGGGCGATACGATGACGACCACGATGAACCGGTTCCTCTCGGTGCACTCGATGTCGTTCGTCACATGCAACATGACGCACTTGACGAACTGGGTCGTCAATGGATTGCCGGAGCGCTTTCCGAAGTTGAAAGTGATTTGGATCGAGAGCGGCCTGGCGTGGGTTCCGTTCATGATGCAACGGCTCGATCACGAGTATCTGATGCGGCAGTCGGACGCTCCACTTTTGAAGCGGCTCCCGAGCGAGTACATCCGGGAGATGTATTTTACGTCGCAGCCGCTCGAAGTGACGATTCCGCACATGCTGGAAGCGACCTTCAAAGCAATCAATGCCGATACGCAGTTGATGTACTCATCCGATTGGCCGCACTGGGATTTCGACGTTCCTGCACGCATTGCAGGACTGCCGTTTCTGAGCGAGCAAGCGAAGCGCAACATTCTTGGCGAGACGGCACGCAAGCTGTTTCGTCTTTAGTAGAAGCGTTCCAGTGTCAAGAATCGTCTAGGGAGAAACCACAGCCATGCACAAAGTGATCGCCCTCTATCCGCCGCCCAAAGATCCGACGCATTTCAAGCGCTACTATGAAGGAACACGTCTGCCTCTCGCCGCGCAGCTTCCCGGACTCTTGTCGAGCCGGCACAGCTTTTCGCTCGAGGGCGTCGGCAGCCCGTCGCCTTACTTCTGCATATGGGAAGGCGAGTTTGCGAGCGAGGCGGCGATGGGAGCTGCGATGCAGTCTCCCATCGGCCAGAAGGTCGCGGCGGACGTGGCGAACTACGCGACGGGCGGTGTCACACTGTTCCACTACGAAGTGGCGGCGCCAGCGCAGAGCCAGTCCGCCGGAAACAAGGACACCTTTTCGGCGGGCCTGGCGGTGCGGCGCGACATGTTCGGCCCGGCGCTTTCCGACCAGGTGCTTGAGTCGGCCACGGATTTCACGCGGCCGCTTCAAGAGATCGTGACGCGCTACTGCTTCGGAGAAGTCTGGACCCGGCAACTGCTTGACCGCAAGACCCGCAGCATGCTGACGATGGCGCTTCTTGTCGCTCTCAACAGGCCGAATCAGTTGAAGGGGCACGTTCGCGGCGCAGTGAAAAACGGAGTGAGCAAGGATGAGATCCGCGAAGTCCTGCTGCACAGCATGATCTATGCAGGGGTCCCCGCAGGTGTCGACAGTTTCAATCATGCAACGGATGTGCTGAAAGAATTGGGGCTCGAGTAGAGGAGCGAGTATCGCCATGCGCGTCGGGTTTATCGGCATCGGAAACATGGGCTGGCCCATGGCCAGCAATATTGCCAAGGCCGGGCATCAGCTCATGGTGTTCGATCTCGATTCGGAAAAGAGTTCTCGCTTTGCGCGGGAACACAATTGTCAGGCGGCTGCCAGCCTTGGAAAGATTGCCGAGAACGAAGTAACGGTCACGATGCTCCCCACGGGGCAGATCGTGCGGGACGTAATTCTCGAAGCTCAGGGCGGCGCGTTCGCGAAGGCGTTGAGGCCGGGCGCGCTCGTGATCGATATGAGCTCTTCCGAGCCAGTGGGTACGCGCGAGCTTGGAAAGGCTCTTGAGCGCGCAGGGGTCATCCTGATCGATGCTCCGGTATCAGGCGCCGTTCCACGCGCCAAGACAGGCACGCTCGCCATCATGATCGGCGGAAATGACAAGGGCGCGATCGAGCGCGCGAAGCCTTTGCTTCTGGCCATGGGCAAGCAATTGTTTGAAACCGGCCCTCTCGGAACCGGTCACGCCATGAAGGCTTTGAACAATTACATCGCGGCAGCCGGATATACCGCGGTGGTCGAGGCACTCTTGATCGGCGAACGCTTCGGCCTGGATCAGGGGACGATGGTGGATATTCTGAATGTTTCGACGGGCCGCAACTTCACGACCGAGTTCATGGTGAAGGAACACGTGCTGGGCGGCAAGTTCGCGACCGGTTTTGCGCTGGGTCTGATGGCCAAGGATGTGAGAATCGCGGCGGATCTCGGCGAGGCGGTGCGGCTCGATGCACCCCTCTCGCGACTGATTCGAGAGCGCTGGGCGTTCGCGCGCGACCGGCTCGGGGCGACGCGCGATACTTCCGAGGCGATTCTGGGATGGAAGGACGATCTGCCCGAAGGCAGCCGGTAGAATTTTTAGTGGAAGTCGTGCGATGTGGTTTCCGCGCGGGTGATCGCCAGAGGCCGGACGCGTTTAACCTTCACCGCAACCACATTTTCCTGATTCTGAAGCGTGCCTTCGATCAGCAAAAAAGGGTGATGGACCACCACGGTGTGATCCCGCTCGAATAGCTGCGGCGTGATGATTGCGTTCGCGATTCCGGTTTCATCTTCCAGGCTGAGAAAGACGAAACCTTTGGCCGTGCCGGGGCGCTGGCGGGCAATCACTGCTCCGGCGACTCGAACGTGCGCGCCATCCGGAAGTTTTGCAAGCTCGACAGCCGCAAGGATTCCACGTTTTTTCATTTCCGCGCGGCGGTACGCCATCGGGTGCGGCCCGATCGTCATCCCCGTGCCGCGGAAGTCCGCGACCAATCTTTCTTCGTTGGTCATGGGTGCCAATGGCGAATCCCATGCAAGGGCAGGCTCGCTCTCAGGCGTTTCCTGTGTCTCGAGAAGCGGCCCAGGTCGGCGTGCGGCGCGCTCGATCTGCCAGAGGGCGTCGCGACGATGGAAGCCGCGCCGGGCGGCTATGAAATTCATGGCGCCGACTTCAGCAAGCGCCGCAAGCTCGGTCTTTTGTATTTTCGGGACGCGTTGCTTCAAATCGTCGATCGAAGCGAACGCGCTAACGTTGCGCTGGCACACGATTTCGAGCGCGATCTCTTTGCGTAAACCTTTGACGTAACGCATCCCCAGACGCACGGCGAATCCTTCGGGAATCTTTTCGAGCGTGCATTGCCAATCGGATCGCGTCAGATCGATAGGCTTGCATTTTAGCCCGTGACGCTGGGCGTCTTTCACGAGTGTGTCCGGCTGATAAAAACCCATCGGCTGATTGTTCAGCATTGCCGCAGTGAATGCCGCGAGATAGTGGCACTTCAACCAGGCGCTGGAATACGCAATCAACGCGAAACTCGCGGCGTGCGATTCGGGAAACCCATAGAGGGCAAAGGAAGTGATCGACTGAACGATCTTGTCCTGTGTTTCTCCAATGATTCCTTTCGTTTCCATCCCGCGCCGGAGCTTGACCTCTATTTCTTTCATGCGCGCTTCGGAACGCTTGAACCCCATCGCCCGGCGCAACTCCTCGGCTTCACCGCCCGTGAATCCTGCGGCGATCATCGCCATGCGCAGTAACTGCTCCTGGAAAAGTGGCACGCCGAGCGTGCGCTCCAGAGCGGGCTGGAGATCTGGATGAAGGTAATCGGGCAGTTCCAGCCCTTGGCGGCGCCGTAAATATGGGTGAACCATTTTCCCGACGATGGGTCCCGGGCGAATAATCGCGACCTGCACCACGATGTCATAGAAGCGTTTCGGATGGAGGCGAGGCAGGCACGACATCTGGGCGCGGCTTTCGACTTGAAACATCCCGACCGTGTCCGCCTTTTGCAACGCTGAATAGACGGCCGGATCATCTGCCGGCAGATGGCCAAGGTCGATCTCTTCTCCATGATGCTCGCGAATGATTTGGAGCGACTCCTCGAGCACGGCCATCATTCCCAGGCCGAGGAGGTCCACTTTCACGATGCCCATGTCGGCGCAATCTTCCTTGTCCCATTGCACGACCACGCGGCCGGGCATCGTGGCCGGTTCGAGCGGGACGACGGAATCCAATTGCCCCTGGCAGACCACCATTCCGCCGGAATGCTGCCCAAGATGGCGCGGCAAATCCTGTACGGCCTGGCAAAGCTCGAAGAATTTGCGGATTCGCCGATGCCGGAGATCAAGACCGGCGTCGCGAAATTGACGGTTGAGCGAATCGCCGGGATCCTTGTATTCCCACGCTCCGACGAGGCTGGCCAAGCGATCGAGCGTTTCCGGATCGAACGACAAAGCCTTGCCGATTTCCCGGGCGGCCGAGCGGCCGCGATAGGTGATGACATTCGCCGTCATGGCAGCGCCCAATTGTCCGTAGCGCTCGTACACATACTGAATGGCGCGCTCCCGCTGATCTCCGCTTGGGAGATCGAGATCGATGTCCGGCCACTCGCCGCGCTCCTCGGACAAAAATCTCTCGAAGAGAAGGTCCATCCCGACCGGATCAACCGCGGTAATGCCGAGTGCATAGCAGACGGCGCTATTGGCCGCGGAGCCGCGTCCCTGCACGAGAATGTTGTTTTCACGGCAAAAGCGGACGATGTCCCAGACGATCAGGAAGTAGCCGGCCAGAGCGAGCTTTTCAATTAGTGTGAGTTCGCGATCGATTTGGCGCCGCGCCCGTTCGTCGTCCGGGCCGTAGCGGAAAAGCATACCTTCGTGTGCCCGACGCCGAAGAAATTGCATCTCCGATTCGCCATCGGGGACTGGATACACGGGGAATTTGTATCCGAGGTCATTTAGAGTGAATCGGAGGCGCGAGGAAAGAACCTGTGTATTGGCAATAACCTCGGGAAGATCGGAGAAAAGAAGCGCCATTTCCGCGGGCGTTTTGAAACTGCGCTCGGAATTGCGGACGAGCAGCCGGCCGGCTGTCGCGAGTGTTCGGTGATGGCGGATACAGGTGAAAACATCGAGTACCTCGCGCTGCTGCGGCTGCGCGTATGAGACGCCATTGGTCGCAAGCAAGGGCAGCTTCAGTTTTCGTGCGATGGCGACGGCAGCCTGATTACGCGCTTCTTCTTCGCGGGAAAAATGGCGCTGAAGTTCGACGTACACATTGTGCCGGTCGAACGTACGACAAAGCTCCTCCACGCATTTCGCCGCGGATTCGATGCCGCCCTGCGCCAGTGCGTGCGCTAGGGGGCCTTCCGGGCCGCCTGTCAGGCAGATCAGGCCGCCGCTCATCATTGCGATTTCATCAGGCTGAACGCAGCCTTCTCCCTTTCTCGCGCGGAGTTTCATGCGCGTGATGAGACGGCATAGATTCTGGTAACCCTCGCGCGATTCGACGAGCATGGGATAGCGCCAGCCTGCAGCGGATGTGACTTCCGCGCCGATGTGCGCCCGGATGGAAAGTTTCTTTGCAGCCAAATGGAAACGTGGAGAGCCGTACACGCCGTCGCGATCGAGCAAAGCCATCGCGGGCATGCCGTGTTCGGCGCAGGCACGGACCAGTTCCTCGGGCGAGGAAGCGCCTTCGAGAAAGCTGAATGCGGAACGCGCGTGAAGTTCGATGTACATCAGTCGTAGAGTCCGCGCACAAACCAGCCTGCGCGCAGCGAGTCGTAATAGAGACGGTAGAGGCCGCAATCGGGATGAATGTGCGCGGACGCATCGCGGTGTTCCGAAGGCGGGTGGAAATGAATTTCCAAGTCCCATTCATCGTCCTGCCAGGGATCCTCCCGCCACCAGTCACCGGATGTGCGCCACGGACCGGAAGCGGCAAGCACCTCCCCACTCATGCCCTGGAAAATGACGCGAGTGGGGCGTCCTGCATGCAGTTCGAGTCTTGCGGGAACAGGCGGGCGGAAAGCTCGAAAGCTTGCCGGGACTTTGGAACTTTTGCATTCTTTCCTTGGGTCGAGAGCATTTGTGCGGCTGCGATTTGTGTCCGCGATTTCGAGCGGCGTCAGAAACTTGCGCATCTGAAATTCTCCGGGGCGGTGGGTATCCACTAAGGATGGTGAACCGACGTTGGCCTCGCCCACCACGTGTGCGATTCGTGCGATCGTGAGCTCCAGCTTTTCGGGATCGGGGAAGCTGGGGAGAAACAAGCCGCCCTGCGTCGCGCGCGGCCGGGCGGAGTCCGCTGCAAGCGTGATTTTGTGAATGGGCGCAGCGGGCGGATTCGCTTGCAAGCGCAGTCGCAGTAATTTCAAAAGCATTTTCGAATCGCGCGCCGGGATGGGGAGTTGGATGACCCTTTCATACACGCCCGGTGGATTTTTCCGGCGAATCGTCTCCTGGCGAGTGTCCAACGCGGCTTCAAAAGATGGTTGCAGCTCGAAACGCACCCGAATCGCAACGGCCGCCAGAGAACGCGCCGCCAAACGCGCGCAGAGCTGGTCGAGCAGCCGGCCCAGAAGGAACGACAGGGGATCGAGTTCCTCGACGGCGTCATCCAGCTCCATCTCTTCTTTGAAGGAATGGTCCGGTTCCGCAATCACGAGCGAGCGCGAATGTGCTCCGCGCGCCAGGGCATGCAGGCGAACTCCTTCCTGACCGAGGCGTTCGGAGAGCTGCAAAATCGGCAGGTCAGCAAAAGCAGCACAGGTGTGTACACCCCAGCGGCGCAGTGTTTCGGCGGTTTCCACGGAAGGCGAAAGAACACTGACGGGCAAATCGCCCAGATGCTTCGATTCTTCTCCGGACGGAATTACCGTAATCCCTGGAAAACCCCGCGCGGCGATCAGTGCCGTATCAACATTCGAGGCAATAGCAATATTCGAATGCAAGCCGCATTCGAATGAGCGTCCGGCAAGGTGCGCGCCGATGTCTTTTTCCGAGCCGAATAGAGAGGCGAGGCCGGACAAATCCAGAACGATCGCATCCCGCGCAGTGTCTTCGATGCGAGGGGAAACCGACCAGCCGATATCGAGCAGTGCCGCATGGGCTATGGTTTCCTGCGATGACGAACGAGGACGAATTTCGAGTCCGGCAAATTGCGCGGCGTTGGTTTTCGCCATTCCGCATTCGATTCCCATGCGCGCAGCTTTTTCGTTGATCGCAACCACACTGCATAACGGCGGAGTTCCCTCGATCAAAGCCAGAGCGCATTCGCGCAGGCCGGGGTCGGCGCGCACAACCGCCTGCACCATAAAATTGGGAACGAAAATGGAAGCGAATGCCATAAGAGTCCAGAGAAGAGGCAAAGGGATTGGGTGAAATGTTCACCTTTGACCAGTGCCTCCTCCCAAGCTGAGTTTGCCGGGCAATGTGAGGAAATCACTCCGCATGGCTTGCGTTTCGAAATCGGCGCCGGTGCAGCGCGCGTCCATAGAGATGTCGTCCGGATCGATCCATCCCGGGTTTTCACGCTTCGCATGAGAACGGATGATCTCCGCGTGGCTCTTCCAGCCGTCGAGCAGGCATCCCGGTGAATGCGGCGAGAGGATTCCCTCAAATGCTCCGGACGTTTGCGACCACTGCGTCTCTTGAGCGCGAAGCCCGAGGACCAGAGAAGCACAGGTTTTCGCGTTCGATTCCTGCTCCAGAACGACGAAAACGGTCGGCGTATGTTCCACGGCTCGGCGAAAACGAAACCACACCTGGAGGGGAACGTAACGGACCATGTGCGGCGGAGTGTCACTCAGATCGAGGGCGATCAAACCGAAGCCTCCGCCCTGGATGAGCAGATCGGTGGCGCGGATAGCCTGGTCAACATTCCGGCAGCGCACCCAGAGCAGTTGTTTCAATCTCACCCCGGCTGCCTCCGCGGAGTAGGGATCGAAAGCGTCGCGCGCGTCGACGAGCGCGCACACCTCCAACGCCGCAGTTCGCGACGCAAGGGCGGAAATCAACAAACTGGTCCTGCCGGAGCAGGGAGGGCCATAGATTTCCGTCAAACTGCCGCGGGGAAGCCCTCCGGTAAGAAGATCCACCGGGGGGATGCCGGCAGGAACGGTTTCCACGATCTGGCGGTCGCGGTATTGAAACGGGCTCGCGACGCGGGTCGCCAATGCGGATTCGACGTGCAAACGCAAAGCGGTAAATTTTGAGCTCATGGTGAAAGCGAAGGGCGAAAGAGAGGGGTTTTATATTCGCTTTTTCTTCGCCTATGGATTTTAGATTTCAGAACGAGGGATTGTCAAGCGCGTGAGCCCAACCGGGGTGGGATTAACGTGCAGGCGCCGGCGGATCGTTCGTGACGCTGTAAGGTTTGCCGTCCCGCAGATATAGCTGCTCGGCTTCCGTGCGATTGAAGGGCCGCGCCCCGCGGCGTCCAAATACGGCGATCTGGTTTCCGCTCTCATCGACGGCGCGGTCGCGATCGACTCCTTTGGAGATCGTCAGAGCAGGTCCGTTGGTGCGATAGGTGGCGATGAGTTTCGGCGTCGGCCGCGGGCTGAAGCCGTACGCGTTCGGGGAATCCTCGGGAGACAAGAGCTGCAGAACGCGAAGCCCGTTGCGGCCGTCGGCGACAAACGCGAAGGCGCTGGCGTCCACCATCCCGATTTTGACGTCGCGCACGTCATTCAACTTCCCGTCGCTCGAAAAAATCTGGTCGAGCTTTGGTTGTTCCGGCTTCTCGACATCCACGATGGCAAGGCCTTGCTTGCCGCCCGCGACATAAGCGTAGGTGCGCGCGACGTATACATTGCGGGCATCTTCCAAGTGCACCGCGGCATTTGGCACGACGCGAGGACGATCGAGCGAGGTAACGTCCAGCACCTTGAGACCGTCCCGATCGACGACGAACGCATAGCGGAATTGAATGGCGATCCCTTGCGGATCGTTCAACTCGGGTGCTCCGATTTCCGCCACGACGCGCGGCTGGAGCGGCTTATCCAGATCGATGACGACGAGGCCGCGGTCGCACAGCATGTAAGCGTACGTGCCGACAATCGTGATGCGGCGGGCGCCGTTGAGAATTCCATTCGGATTGAACGCCAGCGCCCGTTTCAAAAAGTTATTTCGCGGATCGCCGTCGAGCAATGTGCTGACGCCCGGAGTTTTACTTTTCGGATTCGGATCTCCGACGATCACGAGGCCTTCGTATTTGTCCGCGACGTAGAGAAATGCATAGATCGCGTGGATCGGCTGTTCTTCATTTTCCGGGCGCCGCGTGCGAATCGGGTCGACCGCTTGTGTGGAGGGGCTGGCGATGGCCATCGCGTATTTTGTTTTCACGTAAAGGCGCTGGCCCATCGGGGAAACGGGGGCTGTTACCGTTCGCTCGGAAAAGCCTTTATTGTCGATGTTGGCGACGTCGTATGCGCGGAACCCGCCTTTGCCGAGCGCGGCATATAAATATTCGCCGCGAAGTTGCACGTCGAGGACGTTGCCTGGATGATGATAAGCTTCCTTGAGTTCGCGGCCGCGCCCGACATGCTCGCGGTAATCGTCGGGGTAGGCCAGCCGCTGAAGATAACTGCCAATGATGGCCGGCGGCTCATCGTGTTCCGCGACAGCCACGGCATCGAAACCTTTCGCACCGTCCGCAACGTAAATATAGCGCCCCATGAAATTCAAGAGATTGGTGCCTTGGAGGAGAACTTGCGCCATCCATGCGTTGTTGTCGTTGTGCTGGGAAACGTGGCAATCATCGCAGGCTTTTGTTTCTTTTGACCGCACCGTGTGAGGAACGAACGTGCTGAACGCAGTCCCGCTGAATCCCTCGGCTGAAACCGTCTGTTGCATGTAATAGAGCCATTCACGATTCTGATTTTGGGAGCTGACCACAATCGCGCAGGAGGAGCGCGCCGGGGCGACGCGATGGCCCGTAACTGTGCCGTCGATGCCGAGCATGAAGCCATCATCGCGCAAGATCTGAAAGTTGTAGGCGGTCCAGTTGCGCGTGGTGAGGCCTTCGTTGTGAAGCATGGGTTTGCGCTGGTTGGCCGTCATGGAGAGATGGCAACCAAAGCAGTTGGGCGTCCAGGAAGTGTGGCACGCGTAGCAGGTCATACGGCTATTAGGGTGAGCGAGCTGCGACTCGTCCGCGGGCAGCGCGCCCCACGTCGTGCCATCGGTGCGCACCGTCTTGGCCCACCGCGATTTTTCGCTGTAATGAGGGTTCCCGGGCGTGATGGTGTCCAGAGTCTGCACGACTTCCCACTCTTGATCGGGCTCGACCATCGACCGCTGATACAGCTTGCCGTCTCTCCATTCGAAACGGCGGCTGTTCCAGGGAGTGCGGAGCGCGTCGAGGTGCGTTCCGCCGTCCGGCGCTGCAGCGCCCGAGGTAATCAACGTCGCGTGCTTCTCCACCGTGCCGTGGCAATCGATGCAATCAAGTTCGATCGCAGCGCGAGGCTCGGCGTAAAGCTTGCCGTTGCCGTGAGCGTCCTGTTCGAAGTGGCAATCCACGCACTGCATCCCCTTTTCCAGGTGAATGTCTTTCAGATGCACGGCCTTCCCGAACTTCTCCGGATCATCCGGGGAGACGACCTTGTTATCCGAATCGAGCAGGTTGCCTTTTCTGTCTCGTTTGTAAACGGCGCGGAAAATCCAGCCGTGGCTATGAAAATCGGCAAATTGGGTTTGTTTGAGCTGCGCGTTGAATTGTGCGCTGCCCACCTGTTCGAGAAACTTCGGGTCGGACCACAACCCGCGCGGCGCAGCGCCTTCCGGATTCCGCAGGGAGGTTTGATATTTTTCTTCTGCGGTCGGATTCCGCTGCTGCGCCGGATACATCGATTCGCCGTCCGCCTCGTTGTCCCACCACGTGTAGCCGAAATAGGTCGTTTCCATATTCGTTCCGGGGTGGACGTGGCAGACCATGCACTGGCTGGATGGTATTGAGCGAGTGAATGAATGCCGGATCGGATGGCCCGGCTCATTTTTCGCGATCGTTGGATCGGACGAAGCGCTCTCGCCCAGATGGCCAAAGGGCGCGTAGGGGCCGGAGTGCTCGGGCGAACGATCGTTCGCATAAACCACATGGCAAGCCGTGCAACCGCTGCCACGATAGTCGCCGGGCTGATCGTTTGTGCCGGGCAAGGAAAGCAGAGGATCAAGCAGGCGCGTTTTCTGCAAACCAAGAAATACGGGATCGGTTCGCAAAAGAGTGCCGAAGCCGCGCTCTCCGAGTTTGTCGTCCGGACGCCCGGGATCTGCATCCGGGTTGGGATTGCCGATCTCGCCTTTCTTGGAGCCGCCACGCTCGAACACGCGGAGGACGTTTCCTGGTTGCGAGATTTCCCAGCGTTCGAGGGGAGTTAGCTCAGGCACCACGCCTTTTGTCCGGGTTTCCTCGGGGGTTGGAGGAGGTACCGTCCGAATCGTTTGCGGCAGGCCGTCCGCCGAATAGCTTTCACCGAATCGCGCGTTCTTGAGTGGAAATGACCCGTTGTTGTAGAGGGCAGCGCCCCAGAGGAAGCCGCCGTGGGTCATCATGCTGGTGCTCACGTTGCGGACTTCCGTCGCGTGGCATCCTGCCGATCCGCAGGTTTGCAGGGCGACACGCAGATCGCCCGGATTCGCAAACCGCACGTAGTCGTAGCTCTCACGCAGCCACTTTGTGTAAGCGCGTTCGGCGTTCGCCAGACCGTGGGCGAATTCGGGATCGCGCGGCTGCACGTGCGCTTTCAGCTTTACTTGTTCGTAGGCTGCGGAATCCTTTGCTGTTCCGGGCGGAATGCTCGCCGTCGGGTCGCCGCCGTGACAATCCACGCAACCCAGCCGAACCGTGCGGGTCGGATGCATTGTCGGTTCATCGATGCCGTCATGACACGTGATGCAACCAGTGCTTTTCTGGTCAGCCTCAGCCTGGGTTTGAGTGATGAGGCTTGGCTGCGACGTCTGCGGGTGGGCGCTCGAGCCGTGCTCCAGGGCAAACAGAAGAACGAGAGTGGCGAGAAGTCCGGAGGCAGCGGCGTGTCGATAACCGATGCGTCGAAGGGATTCGCCCCGCCACCCGGTCAAATTCTCAGTCAACGGTCCTCGTTCCGGCACTTGGTTCTTGCTCCTGGTATGGCGTCAGAACTGAAATCGCACATTCGTGAAAAGTGAAAACATCATCTTGCCGGTGTAGATGTCGCGCAGCCCTTGGCCGGGCACCAGTGTTGCGGCGCCAGCGGTGATCGAAATATTTTCCGTTAGCGGCGGCCGATAGCGGACACCGAGGCTGGAATCGACTCCGATTGTATGGTGAATGGGCGCTTGGAACAGCAGCAGCTCGAGCGGCTCGGTGCGCTCGAATCGAAGATAGTTGACGTTGACGAACCCTTTCAACTTCGGCGTGAGATCGAAGTCCGAACCCATGTTCGCGAGGAAGATTCCGGGGTTGACGAAATTTGCCTGCCCCTCATCTTTGCTCGAGCGCAAGCTCGGCAGCAAACTATCCGGTGAGGTCAGGTTCACGCCGGAACCTGTCAAACGGATGCCCTCGCGATTCCACAAACTGAAAATTCCACCAGCGAACTCAGGGAAATCTTCGATAGCGTCGAAACCACGCGCGTGATCGCTCCGCGGATTTGCAGAGCCGGATGCGTAGAACACCGAACCCTTGAATCGCGCCCAGTCTTTGTCGACAGATAGCTCGAGTGCAGCCATCTGCGCGTTGATAGTGACAGGGCGCCCGGCAATTGCATTGAAACTATCTCTCCCCAGAGCCTGGTAGAAAGCGTGGCTCAGATTCACGCGCCCGATGTGGCCGTCGCCGTTCCAACCCAGATAGGCTGCGTGAACGCTATGGGTTTGAATGGCGCCATTGGAAACGACGGCGCCGACCGGCGCGGGCCGCACCAGGAATCCGTTGTCGTCGTAATGGATCGTGGGCGCGTCGTCGTCGTAATCTAGGCTGAATTGCGCCGTGTAGCCCTGAAAAAGAAAGTCCTGCCTGTAGACATTGGCGACAAACACTTGCTGTTTTCTGAGAGCAAACGAATTCAGTCCGCTGTTTGTGTTCTTCTCGAGAAGATTGAAGTAAGCGAGGTTGTATTGCCAGCGGTTCGACGCCAGATTGCCGAAAAAGCGGACGCCTGGCTGTTCGTCTACAAACAGAAATCCCCTGAAATCGGCGTTGAACTGCTGAATACCGGCGCGCACCGAAATGAAATCGTAATTGGGGCTCAGGTCATGAAGCTTTACCTCCGCAAACGCCTCCTGAAAACCGAAATGGGAATCCAGGCGCGTCGTGCCTTTGCGGACGTCAATATTGACGATCCCAAGCTCCCGCACGTCGAGATAATTCAGGCTGATCGCCGGCGTCACTCGGATACGCCAGTCCACGGGTCGGAAGGAAGTGTCCCCGTGAAATAGGTCGAACGAGAATAGAAAGACCTGGTCGAGAAACGCCTGCTCACCCTTCCCGAAGAAATCGCTGCTTCCGGGACGCGCAGTACTCACGTCGCTCGGCACTGGCAGACGCCGGCCATCAAAGAGAGTGTCGCTGATTCCCGTGAAGTTGAAGAAGGTCTGCTGGCCGAAGATCGGAACGTCGCCTTTCAATTTGTTGCGGTCGAACGGGTCCCATCGCCGGCCTTTGACGTACGGGTGCTCGCCTCCCGCGCCATACCGATCCCACTCTGGCATGGCTACCAGCCAGCGATCGGACTGAGCCTGGAAGACATCACCCGCAGGCGGCAGAGGTTGCTGCGCAGGCTGTTGGGCTGTGGGCTGGAGATTGGGGCTCTGTTGCGCTGATGTGTAACCCGGAGATTCCGGTGTCACCGGAGCCGCTGGCGTTGTCATTTGCGGGATCTGGGGGAGATTCGTCGATGGAGCAACCACGGTGGGAAGCGCGGTGAGCTTGATTTCGCGCGTCAAAGCTTGGCCGGCCACGAACGTCACGCTCGCTTCCGTGAAGCCGTCGTAACCATCACAGGCGACCTTTAGCTCGTAGCTTCCCGGAGGCAGGCCGGTCAATCGGAACACGCCTTCCGCATTGCTAGTGGTCTTTCGACTCTCGCCTGTGGCAAGGTTTCGCACGGTAATGGTAGCGCCACCGACGGGTTTGGCGCCTGAGTCGCGAACGACGCCCTCCAGCGCGCCGGTTTTCTGCGATGACTGCCCGGGAATGCGTTGCTGCTGCCCATGGGCTGGAGAAGCGCTTTTGGCTCCGGCGAGACCTACATTCGCGCCGACCGACAAAAACACGAGCAGAGACAGCAATGCGAATCTTGAGAGGATTTTGGATGCGATCAGCACCCTCTGTATCCTGAAATGCCTCAGCAGTTTCCCACCTTTGCAACTTGCTCGGTCTAGGTAACACGGTTATTTCCGGGCGAGCAAGCCTTTTTGACGAATTCGCAAAGAATGTTGCCGGCTTCGCACGACGCAAATAGGGCTGGCACCCGTGATTCGCGTCACGCGAGCCTCGTTGGAGATTGAGAACTGTAGCCAGCTATGGTACGAATACCTGCCACAGTATGGCTCGACCTAGTCATCGTAACTTGAGCCTGTCCGCGCTCCTAACTTTGGGGCTTGCAACGGCTCTGACCACATGTCTCTGTGCCTGTGGAGGGGGCAGTGGAGTTGTTAGCGATCCCGCGCCTCCACCTCCGCCCCCGCCAACGCCTCAGTTCCTCTCTCAGAGCGACGTCACGGCGGTGGTGCAAGCCGCGGCTACGGCAGCGGAATCCGACACGATGGCGATTGCCGTGGTGGACCGTATGGGAGTGATTCTAGCCGTCTACAAAGGATCCTCGGCCCCGGCCTTGGTAACTGGCAACTTCGGTGCGATGGTGCCGCCGGACGAGCTGGCAGTCTCGCTCGCGCGCACCGGCGCATTCTTCAGCAACGATCAGGCGCCTCTTTCGTCGCGAACAGTCCGCTACATCAGCGGCGTCCACTTTCCGCCGGGCGTCACGAACGCGCCCAATGCCGCCCTCTACGGCATTGAGAATACGAATCGTGGTTGCACTCTATCGAGCAGTCTGGCTACAACCGTGCCACCTGCTACCACGATCAACGGGACGAGCCCTGGGTATGGCATCGCAACCGGAAAGGCAGACCTCGCCGATAGCGATCCCAATGCCGTGAATCCGGGAGGCGTGCCCATTTTCAAGAATGGCCAGGTGGTGGGAGGAGTCGGCATCACGGGAGTTTCCTCTGATGTCGCGGAGTATGTCGCCTACACGGCCGTCCGAGTGAATACCGACGGGATATTCCTTGATCCGAGCGCGCTGCCGCCGCCCGGCGAAGTCGTGATCGACGGGGTCGCGCTGCCTTTTGTAGATCAGACGACCGCTCCAGCGGGGGTCACGCCGGGGACTTTCAACTCGACCCTGTTTACCGTGGGCCCCTTGGCAAGCGCGGGCCCGCCACCGGAGGAGTATCTAATTCCGGCGATGGATGGGCCGCTCGGCGGCCTTACTGCCGCACAGGTGATTTCGATCATCGCCAATGCGGTCGATACAGCGAACCAGACGCGCGCGCTCATTCGGTTGCCTCCCGGTGTAAAAGCCAAAATGACAATCGCCGTGAGCGATCTGGATGGCACGATCATTGGGCTTTACCGGATGACCGATGGAACTGTGTTCAGTATTGATGTTGCAGCCACGAAAGCCCGCAATGTGATCTATTTCAGCGGAGCGTCTCGCCAAACAATCGACCTCAACGACGTGCCTATCGGCACCGCCGTGACCAATCGCACGATCGGATTCGGGGCACAGCCGTTTTTCCCTCCCGGGATCGACGGTTCGTCACCCGGCCCGTTCTACAATTTGTACACGCAAGACACAAACAACCCCTGCACGCAGGGTTATCAGACGCCCGGACCTTCTTGGCCGAAGGTGAATCAAAGCGGAGTCGTGTTTTTCCCCGGATCAGAGCCGCTTTACGTAAATGGTGTTCTCGTCGGCGGGTTAGGAGTCAGCGGGGATGGCGTCGATCAAGATGACTACGTGACGGCCGGCGGCGCGGTCGGATTTGAGGCGCCGGCGTCGATCCGCGCAGACCAAATAATGGTTGATGGAGTGCGCTTGCCCTATCTGAAGTTTCCCCGTAATCCCACGCAGTGACACCTCGCAAGGCGTTATGGTTGGCCGATTTCGATCCGAGCGAGGACTAGCCCTGCCGAAGTTTGTGGCCGGCAAGGTTGCCGAGGCCGTCGTACGCCGCGTACTTATACATTTCGGAGAGCGTCGGATAGTTGAAGACGAAATCGATGAACAGGTCCACCGTCCCGCCGGACTCGAGCACCATCATTCCGAGGTGAATCAGCTCAGTCGCGGTCTCGCCGATGATGTGCACTCCAAGTAGCTGCTTGTTGTCGCGCCGAAATAACAGCTTCAGCAGACCCGTCGAATCCCCGGTGATCATGCCGCGGGCATTATTTGAGTAGTGGGCGCGTCCGACCTCATACGCGATGCCCTTTTCCTTACAGCTCTCTTCGGTCTCTCCGGCAGCCGAGATCTCGGGAATCGTGTACACGCCCATGGGGAGCATGGAGGCCAGCCTTTGCTTGTATTGGAATCCGAACGCATGGCACACGGCTACTCGGCCCTGCTCCATCGAGGTCGAGGCCAGCGCGGGGAAGCCTATAACGTCCCCAGCGGCGTATATCGAGGAAATGGATGTCTGGTACGACGCATTCACTTCGATGTAGCCGCGCTTGTTCACTGCCAAGCCGGCCTTCTCAAGCTGCAAATCGTCCACGGCGCCGCGGCGACCTGCGGCAAACAGCGCGGATTCCGCCTCGATCACTTTGCCGGACGGCATCTGGATGCGCACTCCCTGTTTCATGCGCTCGATCGGGCCCATCCGCTCACCCAGGAAAAACTTGACCCCCAGGGCGGCCAGCCGGTTGCGGAGCGAATCGGACAATTCGGCGTCAAGGAATGGAAGGACGCGATCCCGGCCGTCCACGAGCGCGACTTCCACTCCCAGCGCCGTGAAGATCGAAGCGTATTCGCATCCGATCACGCCGCCGCCAACCACGGCAAGGCTCTTCGGGATTCGATTCATTTTGAGTATCGAGTCGGAATCGAAAACTACCTGGTCATCGAACGGGATCTCCGCAGGCCGGTGAGGACGTGAGCCGGTGGCGATCAAAACGGCAGTCCCGCGGAGATGAACGATCCCGCTCTCGGATGACTTAACCGCGATTGTGTGCGCGTCTTCGAAGGCGCCCGTTCCACGAATCAAATCGATCCCGTGCGCGGCCAGATTCGCGCGGATTTTCTCCCGCTCCATTTCGACTAGCACATCCTTGCGGTGCGTGAAATTCTGCACCGTCAAACCCTCTCGCAAGGAATAGTCAATTCCATAGAGTCCCCGCTGTCTCAGGCCCGAGAAATACAGCGCCGATTCGCGCAGGATTTTGCTTGGAAGCGTGCCGGTATTGATGCAAGCCCCTCCCAAGTCGGAGCCGCATTCGACCACCGCAACGCGCTTACCGAAATAGGCGGCCTGCGCAGCGCCTTTCTCTCCCGCAGGGCCGGAACCGATCACAATCAGGTCGTACTGCTGCACTTATCGCCTCCCGTATTGCCGTGGTTCCATGAAGAGCAAGCCTGTGTCGCCTTCCATTCGAACTCGCCCGGTGTCTTTGGCTCTGTCACGCTATTCATCCGCCAGAGCGTCGCGGCGTCAGCGTAAGAGCGCATTCACTTGTTGCATCTGTCGGGCGAATCGAGCCGGATCGTAGGCCGATGGGTTCTCGAGCTGTTGAAACAGACCGCTGATCGCTGCTCGCAGCTCGGTGGAGTTCTGCAACTTCGCACTTCGGTCGTACGCAACAAACAGGGACTGGATCGCCATGGCTGCTTGCGCCGCAGACTGCTCGCCCTGGCCGGATATGTCGTCCGCGTCGGCCGAGATTTTTTCAAGCAAGCGCAGCGCCAGCTCCGGATCGTAAGCGGCACCATTTATTTTCGGTACCAGCGCATCGGCCAGGTGCGCGGAGCTCGTGGCTGCACTTGCGACGGCATCGAGGTCGGGATTGAGCTGGCTCATTAGCTGCGCCACCTGCGTCAGCCCGGTGTCGAGCTGTTCCGCGTCCTGGGCATCAAGTTGGTGTACGACGTCCCGAAACACTGCGTAGCGGGAGGCATTCCAGGGCGGGTCACCGGGGCGGCGGCCCGCGTAGCCGCGCGCCTGCCGCCAGCTCTGATCAGGCGGAGTGAGACTATGGTGGCACGCATAGCACTGGAGTTCGGAGAATTCAGGCCAGTATTTGCCGCGCGTGCGCGAGGCCAGCCGCATCAGAGACGCGCGAAGCTGAACGGCTTGCCCGATGGTGAACTCCCGGACATCGTATAGCGGGTCGCTGTTCGCTGTCTCGCCCGGCTCTCCGGGTTCCTTCCAGTGCCGCGGCATGACCGCGGAAAAAGAGTCCAGCTCAAAATAAAGATCGGGGTGGCCCGCCGCGATCATTTCGTGGTCGACGAATTTGTTTTCGTCGCCCAGGTGGCAGCTCAGGCATTTTTCAGTACGCTTGACCAGATTGCGCGTGTCGAACATTCCGAGCGCCACGGACTTTTCATGAGTCCAATCGCGTTCAGTGTGAGGGCCGAGCCACCCTGCCGCCGGTCCGTGGCAGCTTTCGCAGCTCACCCCCTCCGTTACATCAAACGTCCGGGAGCGCTCGGATGCTGCCACGTCGAGCGCGTGGCACGCGAGGCACCGCGGGGCAGTCTCTGCTTTGCCCAGCCCCAGAATCCCGGCCATGCGCTCGCCGACGTTTCCGGTTAACGCCTTGTACGATTGTGAGTGCTTATCCTTGACGATCCACGTGCTGTATTCATTCTGAAGAACGTCATTGTCCGTCCGAGGCAGAATGCTCCCGTGGCAACTCGTGGAGGCGCACGAACCCGGCCCCGTATACTTCCCAACGCCCTCTGTAGCAGTAGCGCGGTCTTGCGACAAAGTCGTGGACGGGAAAATGCAGCCCAGCAGGAAGGCAGCGCCCAGCAGCAGGAAGATTCCCAAGGACTTCGCTTCGAACTTTGTGTTCATGTCCTGTTTGGCAAGAGTACTCTACCGCAAAATCTAACGACATATAGCTGAGAAGTCCAAACTTTTCATTCTATCCGTCACTGCGGGTACTACCGAAATCCCTCTTAGCGCGATGAAGGCAGCCTCAGGAAACCCCGAATCACAATTCCCGGCCGATAATGTGGACTTGCCAGCACGGATTTGCTATATCACTGATACGCGGCTGCTCATCGTTGCCGCGTTTGTTTTCCACGCTAGGAATCATTGACCTCCCGGTGCGGGGAGAGTGACGTTGATTTTCGATGAGTTGAGGGGAATTCAGCGTCAGTTCGGTTATCTGCCTGCCGAGCAATTGAAAGCCTTGGCGACGAGAATTGACGTACCTCTTTATCGCCTCCACGGAGTAGCCAGCTTCTATCCGCATCTGCGCCTGACGCCACCTCCCAAAGCGGACCTGTGCATCTGCCAGGACATGTCCTGCCACCTTCGTGGCGCCGATGGTTTGCGCGCCCGCCTGGAAGAAAATCTTCAAAATCTGGGCAGCTCGGATGTGACTATTCGAGGTGTTTCGTGTTTGGGCCGGTGCGATCAAGCTCCCGCGATTTCCCTGAATGACCAAATTTACTCGCGAACGGCCGAGACGCAGATCGAAGAAATGGTCCGGGACGTGGTCACCCGGGGAGAATTGCCGGAGCACCCCGCATTGCAACGGCGCGTCGAATGCGCCTCGGATCCGTACGCTGCGGGAGGCGAGCACTATGGCATCGTCCGGAGCTTGGTCCAATCGCGTGACTGGAATTCCGCCTTCGAGCTATTGAAGTCCTCCGGTCTACGCGGTTTAGGTGGCGCCGGCTTTCCGACCGAGTCCAAGTGGCAGTTGGTCCGCCAGGCGCCGGGGCCTGAGAAGTACATCGTCTGCAACGCCGATGAGAGCGAACCGGGCACTTTCAAAGACCGCTTCATTCTTACCCATGTGCCTCACCTGGTCATCGAGGCGATGATTTTGGCCGGCCTGCTGACCGGCGCGCGACAGGGCATCCTTTACATCCGCCACGAGTACGAGGAGCAGGAAAAGATTCTGGAAAAGGAAATCCTCCGGTGCAAGCGGGAAGGCCTGTTAGGCCCCAGCGTTCTCGGAAGCGAACTCGCATTCGATCTCGAACTATTCGTGAGTCCCGGCGGCTACATCTGCGGCGAAGAGAGCGCTTTGCTTGAAGCCATCGAGGGCAAGCGCGCCGAGCCGCGGAACAAGCCGCCCTTTCCGGTCACGCAGGGTCTCTGGAATAAGCCGACCGTGATCAATAACGTGGAGACCTTCGCCAACGTCCCGTCCATCTTGATTCGCGGCGTCGATTGGTACAAAGCGCAAGGCGTGGGAGGCAGCGCGGGGCTGAAATTCATCGGCGTGAGCGGTGACGTGGTGCGGCCCGGCGTGTACGAAGTGCCGATGGGAACGCCTGTTTCGCAGCTCATTTTTCGTGAAGCTGGGGGCATCCTGGGAGGCAAAAGCCTGAAAGCGTTTGCTCCCTCAGGGCCTTCTTCCGGCTATTTGCCCGCGTCAATGGCGGACGTCCGGCTCGATTTCAAGGCTCTCGCGGAGGCTGGTTCGATGCTCGGCTCCGGCGCGCTGGTGGTCTGTGCCGAAGGCACCTGCATGTTGGACATGGCGCTCAACTCCACACAGTTCTTCCGAAACGAATCCTGTGGCAAGTGCGTTCCGTGCCGCGTCGGCTCGCAAAAAATGGTCGATATCCTTTCCGGCTGGACGCGAGGCGAAGGCTCTTCAGCCGATTTGGCACTGATCGATGAATTGTCCGATGCGCTGCGGCTGACGTCCATCTGCGGGCTGGGACAGGTGGTGCCCGCGCCCATTTCTTCCGTGCTGAAGCATTTCCGCGAAGAGGTCGAGGCGCACGTCTTGCGCCACGAATGTCCGTCGGGAGTCTGCTTCTCAGGTGCCAAGTCTCCGGCGGATTCTCACGCCGCCACGAGGCACGCATGAGCGCGAGCGGGCTCATCGAACTGACTATCGACGGCAAGAAGGTTGCCGTACCGGCGGGAACGACCGTGTTCGATGCCGCTCGAATGAACGACATCGCGATTCCTACCCTTTGCCACCAGCAAAACGAAACGCCCGTAGGCGTCTGCCGCTTGTGCGTGGTCGATGTCGGCGCGCGCGTGTTTACCGCATCGTGCGTTCGGCCGGCCGAGCCGGGCATGGTTGTGAACACGGCATCGGAAAAGGTTCGCCGTGCGCGGCGCACTCTCGTTGAGCTGCTGATGTCCGATCATCCGACTCCATGCACGCGGCAGCAGCATTCGGGCGATTGCGAGCTCGAAACGCTGGCGAAGCAGGAGAATCTCCTGCACCCGCGTTTTGCACATCGGACGACGGGACGGAGCAAAGACAATTCTTCGGTCAGCATCGCGGTCGATTTCGATGCTTGTATTTTGTGCGACCGCTGCATCCGCGGATGCAGCGAGATTCGCGAGAACTTCGTGCTCGGACGCATGGGAAAGGGCGCGCAGGCAGGAATCGCCTTCGATGACAATCAACCGATGGGCGAATCCTCCTGTGTTTCCTGCGGAGAGTGCATGGTCTCCTGCCCTACGGGCGCGCTCACGAACCGCGGAGTGACGCAAACGGCGCTCGGTTCAGGGCCCGATTTCCAGAAGGTTTCGCCCGACGAGTTACAGCGCCTCCCCGTGTTTCGAGGAGTCTCGGGAACTTTTCTGAGCTTGAATCAGGGTGCCGTGGTAAAGCGGCGCTTCCGCGCTGGCGAGATCATCTGCCGCGAAGGCGAATATGGCTCGACTGCTTTCTACATGCTTGAGGGTACCGCGCGAGTCTCAATTTTGACGCCGATGGCGCACGTGAAGACGCAGGGTGGCCTGAAGAAATTCATCGGCAAACTCTCCAGCGGGCTCGCGCAGCGCAAACAAGATCATCGGGATGAGGAAGCCGATCAGCGCTGGATTCCTATCGATGCTCCCGTGGACTTGAACTACGACAACCCCGTGGCTGAGCTAGGTCCGGGCGATCTGTTTGGTGAGATGACGTGCATGAGCCTGTACCCGCGCTCGGCGACTGTCCGGGCTGAGACCGATTGTACTGTGCTCGAAATGCTGCGAAACGTGCTGGACATCATGCAGCGCAACAAGAATTTTCGCGCGCAGCTCGACAAGTCGTACCGACGGCGCGCGCTCGACAGCCATCTGCGCTCCGTCCCGGTGTTCGCCGAATTGACGGACGATTTCATTAGCAGCCTGCGCGAAACCGTCGAGCTTATTCGTTATTCTCCGGGCCAGGTGATTTGCCGGCAGGGCGATCCCGCCGACAGCTTCTATCTCGTGCGCATCGGATTCGTCAAAGTGACGCAGGTACATCCGGGCGGCGAAATGGTGTTGGCGTATCTTTCGCGCGGCGACTATTTCGGAGAAACCGGCCTGCTCCTCGGCGACGTTCGCACGGCCACCTGCACAGCGCTCGACCACGTTGAATTGGTGCGAATCGGAGCGGAGGACTTCAGCCGCATGATGGAGCAGTTTCCGGAAGTGCGGCGCAAGCTCGAAGCCGTCGAACAGGAACGCTCGCAAATGAACCGCCAGCGGCTTTCGGTGGTGCAGAGCGTTCCTCTGGATAGTTTCCTTGCTCAGGGTCTGATGGAGGCGCAAAGCCTGTTGCTCCTCGATCTCAACAGTTGCACGCGGTGTGACGCGTGCGTGCGGGCGTGCGCCGATGCGCATGACGGCATCACGCGTCTGGTCCGCGAGGGGCTGCGCTTCGATCATTATCTCGTTGCGACTTCGTGCCGGCAGTGTCTCGATCCGCTGTGCATGGTCGGTTGCCCCGTCGGATCGATACGCCGGCGCAACTCGCTCGAGGTGATTATTGAGGACTGGTGCATTGGCTGCGGCCTGTGCGCTGAAAACTGTCCGTATGGCAATATCAACCTGCATCCTTTCAACGTGATGGCCGACGACCCGGAGCGGCCCGGACGAAAGAAGGCCGTGGTAAAGAGCAAAGCCACATCCTGCGACCTGTGTACCGACTACGCGGAACCCAGTTGCGTGTACGCATGCCCTCACGACGCGGCGCACCGGGTCGATCCGCGAAAGTTCTTTGCAAACCTGTTGGGACAGATTCCGGGCCAGACGCAGAAACTCTAAACGTGCGCATCGACCACACACATAAGAAATGGCTTGTCGCCTCGATCTTCATTCTGGGAGCGGCGACGGCTGTCTATTTCCCCTATGCCCTGAAATCGCCCGGCGGACCGAGGGGAGGCAGCGCGATCGGACTCACCTTCGGAATCATCGGCTCCGCGTTCATGGTCTTTTCGGGATTGCTCGCGGGGCGGAAGAAACTTCCGGTATGGAGACTCGGCCGCGCGCAGACGTGGATGCGAGGTCATTTGTGGCTTGGACTGCTGAGCCTACCCATCATTTTATTTCATGGCGGATTCCGATTCGGCGGTCCACTAACGAGCGCGCTCATGGTGCTGTTGATTGTGGTTGTCGCGAGCGGCCTCTTCGGTGCAGCGTTGCAGCATTACATGCCGCACATGATGACTGTCCAGGTTCCGGCGGAAACCATTTTTGAGCAGATCGATCATGTGCGGGAGCAGCTTGTCGCTGAAGCGGACGAGTTGGTGGCGTCGGCGACGGGTATTCTGGAGTCGGTCGCAACCGCGCCCCGCGAAGGCTTTGCCCCAAAGATCCAATCGGTCGTCGCGGTGGACGAGGGGATGGAGCCCTTGCGGAGCTTTTACCAGCGCGAAATGCGCCCTTTCTTGCAAAGTCACGGAGCGCGCCACCAGTTGCTTTCCGACCCGGACCGGGCGCATCCGGCCTTCGAAGGATTGCGTATGCTGCTGCCGGCGGATGCCCATGAAGCGACAAAGCGCTTGGAAGCAATCTGCGAGGAGGAGCGCCAGATGCGCCGGCAAGCGCTCCTGCATCACTGGCTTCACGGCTGGTTGATGTTGCACATCCCCTTGTCACTTGCATTGCTGCTGCTTGGTTGCGCGCACGCGATTGTTGCGTTGCGTTACTGAAGAGAGAAAAAGCGAGGATTCGTGCCTGGCGCAGGTCGCACAACAAAGAAATTAGCGCAGCGCATTGATCTGAATTACTTCAAGCGTCCCCATCCGTTTCGACGCTGGCGCTTTCTGCTCTCGCTCGGCATGCCGCTCCTCGCACTTTTGTGGCTCGCCTGGTACGGGTTGAGTGGGAACGACCGCGTTTATAGCAGCGGCCAAATGTCACCTGCGCATGCTTTCCTCACCGCGAAATGCACTGCATGTCACGTCCAGACCGCGGGTTTCTTTAGCGCGAAGGCCAGCGATCAGGCTTGCCTCGCCTGCCATGATGGGCCAATTCATCATGCCAGCCAGACTTTTACGCCCAATTGTGCGTCCTGCCATCAGGAGCATCGAGGGCACATGCGGCTCGCGGAAACCGCAGAGACCGATTGCACGCAGTGCCACGCCAACTTGAGGACCACTGGCGCCCAGACCAAATTTGTGCGCGACATCGAGAATTTTGGCTCCGGCCATCCTGAATTCGCCGCCCTGCGCGCGGGAAGTGTTGATCCCGGAACGATCAAGCTCAATCACGCGGTGCACATGAAACACAATTTAATGGGGCCAAATGGCCCGGTGCAGCTCGATTGCGACGATTGTCACCGTCCTCCGACATCCACGGCGCAATGGCGATTCGGCACCGCCCAGCCCAGCGCCATCTTGCCGGCACAGAAATCCGATATGCCGATTGCGGCGAAATTCGACCTCCCGGTCATGGTGTCGGCGCGCGCATATATGGCGCCCGTCACCTATGCAAAACACTGTATTGCCTGCCATGGGCTGCAATTCGACAAGCGCTTCACCGAGAGTGTTCCGCATGACACGCCTGAGGTCATTCACGCATTTCTAGTCCAGAAATTCCAACAATACATTCCGAGTCACCCCGCCGAATTGCGGGAAATGGTGCCCGAGCGCGACTTGCCGCAGAAGCCTTTGCCCCCCGCGGTGCGCGTCCTCACTCCTCAACAATGGGTTGCGGAACGCGTCGCGGAATCGGAGCAGCTGCTCTGGAGAAAAACGTGCAAGCAGTGTCATTCCTTGGGTTCTTCCGGGAACGGCGAGCTTCCGACAGTGGCCAGGTCAAACATTACGGCCCGGTGGTTTCCGCACGCCGATTTCAATCATGACCGCCACAAGATGGTCAAATGCGCAGAATGCCACGCTGGCGCGCTGACGAGCCACGAAACGGCGGACATTTTATTGCCCGGCATCCAGACGTGCGAAAAGTGCCATCATCCCGGCACCGAAGCGGCCGAGTCGCGTTGCTTTGAATGCCACACGTATCACGACTGGACCAAACAGAAGGAAGTCAAAGGGAGGCTCACTCTTTCAGGGTTTGGACGCGGGAACTGAAACTGCTCAATCGGTTGGTGGCTATGCGGAAAAGCTGCCGCACCGAATTGTCCGGCATTCATTTCGACTTCATCACGTAGACTCCATCCCAATCCGGCTCGGGCGCACTTTCCATGAATTCCAACGCGCGCTGAAGAAAGACTCTCGTGGGGCCATCGTCGGGATAGATTCCGAGGAGTTGCCCGAATCGCGCCGCCGCCTCTCGCCATTCCTGGGCACGATATGCGGTCATGGCGTTCTCAAATGGAGTAAGCAACGACTCGTATTTTTGCTTCTCTGAGATCACGTCCAGCAGTTCGTAGATGTTGACCGGCTGGTTCTTGCCCTTCACCTTTATCTTGTCTAGTTCGCGGCACACGAACTGCTGCGCAATCTGGATGTACGTTGCTTCGCTGATGACAATCTGCGTTTGATACTGCTTGGTTATTCCCTCAAGGCGGGATGCGAGATTGACGTTGTCGCCCATTACCGTCCAGGCGAGCCGTTTGTCGGATCCCATGTTTCCCACGTTCACCGGTCCCGTGTTCAAGCCAACTCCGATGGCGATCGGCGGGCGACCTTCCCCCCTCCATTTGTCGTTGAGTTTCGCAAGAGCACGCACCATCTGGAGGGCGCAGGTACAGCCGCGGAAGGCGTGATCTTCCTGCGGATAGGGTGAGCCCCAGAATGCCATGATCGCATCGCCGATATACTTATCGAGCGTTCCGTTCGTTGCAAAAAGTACGTCGGTCATTGTTCCCAGGTATTCGTTCAGCAGGCGCACGAGTTCGTCCGGCGTAAGCCCTTCGGAGATCGTCGTAAAACCGCGAATGTCGCTGAACATCACGGTCAGATCCTTCATCTCTCCGCCGGGACGAATGTATTTCTGAGGATCCTTCTCGATGAGTCCGATCACGCCAGGCGATAAATACTGTGAGAAGGACTTGCGAATTCTGCGTTTTTCCTGCTCCTCGAATATCATCCGATAGCTCGTAATGGCCGCATAGTTTGCGACTAGCGTGCCAGCGGGAATTACGAAGCTGAGCCACCGCCCGTGCTGCGCAAAGCTGTAATACACGAACCATGCGAATGCCGCCAGCGCCACCAACAGCGTGATCGTGGAATAGAGAGGTTGGACGCGGCTAAACAAGAATCCAAACAAAAGCCCAAACACCAGAATGAAGCCGATGTCGATCATTTCTTCATCGAAGCCGCGCGTCAGGAACCCCCGGCCCTTCTCATTGCTGTGCAGAATGTTATCGATGATATTGGCGTGCACCTCCACGCCCATGTAAGCCTCGCCGCCCTCGAATGGAGTATTGCGGAGGTCCCCAATTGCCGTGGCCGTCGGACCAACAAGCACGATCTTGTCCTTGAATGTTTGGGGCGGAAGCGCGCCACTCATCACATCCCACATGGAATAATGTGAGTAGGTCTCGTACGGGCCGGCATAGTTGATGATCGCTGTGCCATTCCTCGATGGCCGCAGCACTCGCTGGCCGAATTGAATACTTTCTAAACCGTTTTCGGCGATATAAAGCGCGATTTCCTGATCGGGAATTTTCTCGTATTCACGGATCACCTGCAAAGCTAACGGCGGAAAGAAATCAAGGTTGCGGTAACGAATCGCGAGCAAGGCATGGCGCAACGTCCCATCGGGATCAGGGCTGATGTTGATGAAGCCGTAGGAGGCGGCTGCTTCCGCCAACTCAGAGATGTTGGCTTCCGCCCCTGCTGCGACGTTGCCGCCATTCTCGCTCCATGCTTTCCCCATGTCGAAGGTGTGTCCGTCCTGGGGCTTCGCTGGAATGACCTGCGGATAGTCCTTAGCCCAAACGATATTGAAATACTCTTCTTCCAATTTTGGATCGGCAGTCTTGGCAAGCTCGGAATCGAGGAAGACATGTGCTAGCACGACGCGGCCGGACTGCATCAGAGCGGCGGCAAACTGTTTATCGTGGTCGCTGGCCGTCTTGAGCTCCTTGATCTTCCCGGTTACAGTTGCGGGCGCAGAAGGGCCGAGTTCGTTCTGAAGGCGGTCAAGGGCCTGACTGGCTGAATTGCTCTCTGGCGTAGGAAATGTGACGTCGATGGCGATTACGCGGGCGCCATCAGCATTCAGCCGATTGACAAGCAGTGCATAGCTGTCCCTGGGAAACGGGAAGGAGCCGATTTTTTGTAGGGTCCTTTCATCGATGCCGACGATCACGATGCGATCGTCGTGTGGACGCGTGCCACGCATTCCAAATCGCATGTCCAGCGAGCGCTGCTCGATATTTTGGAGGAAGGCAAAACCTGCGCGAGAGTCAGGATTGAATCCGGAGTATGCAAACAGCGTCAGTCCCGCCAGCGTGACCAGGACGCCCAGCCAGATGTCGACTTGAGGAAACGAGAAGCGGCCCAACCATGTCCGGGACTGGGACCGCTTCTCCTCCTGCACCATCGTCAGTCTCTTGATTTCGGCTCAGGCGCTCAAAACAGAGTTGCTCCAGTGCGCGTCTGCGGAATTGCAGCCCACGCAGCTAATCGCATGCATTACGATAGGGGTTCTGTTTGCAACTCGGGCCCGACCTGGTCGCGGTTACGCCAATCGCCACTCCCACCGCAATGGCTGATCCGATGAAAATGAGACCCGACCCGTGACCCGCTGCGCCAGGACGAACCGTGGCAGGGGGATTCTCAGGTATGTCCGTGGCCAGCAAGCCGCCTTGTTGCACGGCAGGCGGAGTGTCCAAGGTCTGGTAACCGCCTGGAGGGGGCACGGATGTAATCACCACCATCTGTCCCGCGTTCACGGTTATGGAATTGTTTGTCGACTGGCCCGAGTTCTGCGCCACTTGCGCGTTGCCAAGCGGAGTCACGGAGACACGCCCCTCGATACACATGACCGTTGTCTTGTTTTTTTCCACCAACGCAATAAAGTGGGTGCCAATCACGCCAATGACGGCGTTGGGCGTCTTTACTTCGAATTTGCCGCCGGGCTTCGTAATCTTGACGACTTGGCTGCGCATCTTGCCGAAATTCATCTCCAGCGAAGTCTGCTGTGAAGCGGCGTCATGTTGCACGATCCGAAGCTCGCTGTCCGACCCCAGGCTCAGTATCGAGCCATCCGCGAGATTTGCACGCAGCCGTCCATTGTGAGCCGTTTTGAGCAGGTCGTTCCAATCCAGCTCTTCGTTCACCTTGGCGGTTTGGGCATTGCGCGTTGCTGCGGGAATTAAGGCGCCAATCTGTCCAGCTTGCTGCGCGGCGGACTGAGGCTCTCCAAGAATCGGCAGAGCAGTGATCGAGAAACACAGTGCAACGGCGACAAAATGTCTAAGAGGGTTCAAGTCATTTTCTCCATGTTCCAAACGGTGGTTGCTGGGTCGATTTTGCCAAAGGCTCCGACATTGTCAACGCCGTGGAACTAGTGAGTTTCCAATCCTGCTACAGGAATTCTTACCGCCAGCAGCTGAGGCATTCTGGACCATTGCCTAGTGTCGATTTCTGACAGACCTCTAGCCCTATGGCAGGACGGCTGCGCGCTGGGAGAGGAGACATTCCGTCTGCTCATTCGGAGCGAGGCCGTCCCGAGCAGACAATCCCTATAGGGGCGCGCCTCCGTATCGTTGGGATGAATACAACAGAGGGTGGCGTTTTGCCATACGACCGCAAGCTTGCCGAAACCAGTGCTGCATTACAGATCCAGATCGCTGAGTCCCGGATGGTCCTTTGGGCGTGGTCCCGGCGGCCAGTGAAAGAGACGCTCGGACGCGGGAATTGGTAGATCGTTGATGCTCGCATACCGATGATGCATGATGCCCTCAGTGTCGAACTCCCAGTTTTCGTTGCCATAGGAGCGATACCATTGGCCTGAGTCGTCGTGCCATTCGTAAGCAAAGCGCACCGCGATCCTGGCGCCGTCAAATGCCCAGAGTTCCTTGATGAGGCGGTATTCGAGTTCCCGATTCCATTTGCGCGTCAGAAATTGAATAATCTGCTCCCGGCCATTGATGAATTCCGCCCGGTTGCGCCATCGGCTGTCGACCGTGTAGGCAAGCGCGACGCGTTGCGGATTGCGCGAGTTCCAGCCATCTTCGGCTTTACGCACTTTTTGAATGGCTGTCTCGCGCGTGAAGGGTGGCACCAGACTAACTTGGGGTAGAGTCGTCATATCACTACTCCTTTTCTCCGTCGCTGAATTTGCGACCGGCCGGAACTAATGGGATGCATTTTCGCGGCCTCCCGACGCGAGTTAGCTAGATTTCGAGTACGAGAATGGGTCCGTCCGACCTGCTGTCCGCCCCTCTCGATTGCGGGACTCGTCCGAGAGATGATTCCATTGATCGCGTGAGGCCCTTTTATGTGCGAGAACCTGCTCGCCATCGAATAACGTTTTGCGTTCGGCTTCCAGCCTGCCATTGATCTCAGCGCGTTGAACACAGGTTGGAACGGAGCTACTGTAGAGCGTCAAAGGTAGTGTTCCGCAGTTTGCGAACATCTGCAAACTGCCTTAAGATTAATAGAAGTTCGCGCTGTGGGCGTGTAGCTCAGCTGGGAGAGCACCTGCTTTGCAAAAAAGCAGGCTCAATCACACAAGTGCCGCATCTGGTGTCGCTTACGCGGATACATGCGGTGCAATGGACCCCTTGAATTGGACCGGCGTTGGACCGAAATTGACCGGTCGACTGATCTTGTTGCGCTGGGCCCGTCATCGCTACGTTCTGCGCGAGTTTTTCGGAGACCCACCGGTTCAGAGTAATGTATTCGCCCGGCGATCCCCAGAACCCCGTTTATCGGGAGCTGGCTTCTTTGCTGATTGTTTCCGGCGCGAGCGAGATCGGCGAGGTGTACGCGCACAAGACACTGTTTGAGAAATTCGTCGTCGTGCAGGACACGTCGGGGTGCGAAGCGGAACCAGCGCGGTTGTGCCACACTACGTTTCTGATCTGCCCACGGATAGAGGCTCAGGCGGACGGTCGTTGCGAAGTTAAAAAGCGCTATCGAGGACCCTGATGGTCTTATCCATTCTGGTACTCGACCGAAAGTTTCGAAGTCACTCGGTGACTTCAGCGACTAAGACCTTCGCAAAACCAAAGGGGGCGCAATCCGGCGCGCGCGAACCAAGAAAAGCAAGCCCTTCGGTTTTGTCGATCCAAACAACAGGAACGGGGATTAGTGCCAAGCCGACAGCTCTCTTCTTCCGACGAGCTCAGGCAAGGTCGAAGCGATCAAGGTTCATCACCTTGTTCCACGCAGCCACGAAGTCCTTCACAAACTTCTCCTTAGAGTCCGCGGACGCATAGACTTCCGCGAGGGCGCGCAGCTCGGAGTTCGACCCAAAGATAAGGTCGACACGTGTACCGGTCCACTTGACCTCGTTTGTCTTCCGGTCACGCCCCTCGTACACGCCTTCCGAGCCAACGGACGGCTGCCATTGCGTGCCCATGTCGAGCAGGTTGACGAAGAAGTCGTTCGTCAACGTCTCAGGCCGCTTGGTGAAGACGCCGTGTTTGGACTTCCCGGCATTTGCGCCTAGGACGCGCAGGCCACCGACGAGAACCGTCATCTCAGGCGCTGTCAGCGTCAAAAGTTGCGCCTTGTCGATCAGCAGCTCCTCCGCTGATACGCTGAACTTGGCCTTGAGGTAGTTGCGGAACCCGTCCGCGACCGGTTCGAGATAAGCAAAGGACTCCACATCGGTTCGATCCGGCGACGCATCGGTGCGGCCGGGCGCGAAGGGCACTTTTACGTCGTGTCCGCCCGCCTTCGCGGCTTTCTCGATCGCCGCACAGCCGCCGAGGACGATCAGGTCGGCAAGCGAAACCTTCTTTCCCTTCTTGCCCTTCTTCCCGTTGGACGGCGAGCCGTTGAACTTCTTTTGGATCGCTTCGAGGGTCCGCAACACCTTCGCCAGTTGCGCCGGCTGGTTGACCTCCCAGTTTTTCTGGGGTTCAAGACGGATGCGCGCGCCGTTCGCTCCGCCGCGCTTGTCGGAGCCGCGGAAGCTTGCCGCCGAGGCCCAGGCGGTCCCGACCAGCTCCGAGATGGAATGTCCCGATGCAAGAATCTTGGCCTTGAGACCGGCGATGTCCTTCGCGTCGATCAGCTTGTGATCGACCGCCGGAACAGGGTCTTGCCAGATCAGCTCCTCTTCCGGGACCTCCGGGCCGAGATAGCGCGAACGCGGGCCCATGTCGCGGTGGGTGAGCTTAAACCACGCGCGGGCAAACGCGTCCGCGAATTGATCCGGATGCTCCAGGAAGCGCCGGGAGATCTTCTCGTAGGCCGGATCGATCCGCAAAGAGAGGTCCGTGACCAGCATCGTTGGCGCGTGGCGCTTCGACGGGTCGAAGGCATCCGGAATTGGCATGGCACCGCCTTTCGCTTGCCACTGATAGGCGCCGGCCGGGCTCTTGGTCAGTTCCCATTCGTAGCCGAACAGGTTTGCGAAGAAGTTGTTGCTCCACTTCGTTGGCGTCTGACTCCAGGTGACTTCCGGGCCGCCGGTGATAGCGTCTTTGCCTTTGCCCGTGCCATAACGGCTCTTCCAGCCGAGGCCCATCTCCTCAACGGGCGCTGCCTCGGGCTCGGGGCCAACAAGCTTCGAATCGCCGGCGCCGTGGGTCTTGCCAAAGGTGTGACCGCCAGCGATGAGCGCAACCGTCTCCTCATCGTTCATGGCCATGCGCGCGAAGGTCTCTCTGATGTCCTTCGCAGCGGCAAGCGGATCCGGCTTGCCGTTCGGCCCTTCCGGATTCACATAGATGAGACCCATCTGCACTGCGGCGAGCGGATTCTCGAGCTCCCGATCGCCCGTGTAGCGCTTGTCGCCAAGCCAGGTGTTCTCCTTGCCCCAGTAAACGGCTTCGTCGGGCTCCCACACATCGGGGCGCCCGCCGCCGAAGCCGAACGGGTTGAAGCCCATCGACTCGAGCGCGACATTGCCGGCGAGGATCATCAGGTCGGCCCAGGAGATTTTCCGGCCGTATTTCTGCTTGATCGGCCAAAGCAGCCGGCGCGCCTTGTCGAGGTTCGCGTTGTCCGGCCAAGAGTTGAGCGGCGCGAAGCGCTGTTGGCCGGCGCCCGCGCCGCCGCGTCCATCGCCGATGCGGTACGTGCCCGCACTGTGCCACGCCATGCGAATGAAGAGCCCCCCGTAGTGGCCGAAATCCGCCGGCCACCAGTCTTGGCTGTCCGTCATCAGCGCGTGGAGGTCCTTCTTCAGCGCTTTGAAGTCGAGCTTCTTGAACTCTTCGGCGTAGTTGAAGGCCTCGCCCATCGGATCGGACTGGGGAGAGTTCTGGCGGAGAATCCTGAGGTTCAGCTGGTTCGGCCACCAGTCGCTGTTCGACCTCATTCCAACATTCGTGGTCCCGTGCATGACCGGGCACTTAGCTTCGGTTGACATGGTTTGTTCCTTTCCTCCGATTAGTCAAAATTTAGTCAAAAGAACTGTGACGAACTGCGAACCCATCCTGCCTTTCCCATTCGCGCCATCGCGGGCGGCCGGGCTCGCTGACGCGCGCCGTTCCTCCGGTATTCACACGCCTTCGAAACCTAACGGGAAGCGTGCCGCGGAGCGCACTTCGTGCAGAGTCCCCGGAAAATGAGTTCGCATTCGCGGAGAAGCCGCTTGCCGAAAGAGCGCGAGGCAGGCTTGGGCACGTCGTACCACTCGATGTCCTCAACATTGCCACAGCGGTCGCAGATGAAGTGGTGGTGCCGCATGCCTTTTGCATCGAATCGAGCGGCGCGGCCCTCGACGGCCACTTCACGCACCAAGCCCGCCTGCACCAAGTCCCGCAGATTGTTATAAGTCGTAGCCCTCGAAGAGCGCGGATCCACGCGATTCACGGCTTCGAAGATTTCCGCGGCCGTGGGATGCCTGTTGTGTTCCATCAAGAATGCCATCACGGCGTAGCGCTGCGGAGTGCACCGCAACCCACTGTCTTCCAAGGACCGTTTAATCGCCTCGGCGTCCATGAAAAACGTAGATTATATCTAACCTGAGATTTTGTCAAAACTTATGCTTTTGGTTGCTGCTGCGAGCAGAAAGACTGGCGGATGCCGTATCGAGTATCCGCATCGAGTGGCCGCCCTGTTACTCTTCCCACGTCGAACGGTCCCGACGTTGCGCTCGCGGGGCTTCGAAACGACCAGGGCAGTGGGCGACAGATTGGTGCGCAATCATGAGGCGCGATTTCCCTGAATAGCACCACGTTCGGAGCGACCGCCCGCCGCCTCGCGCAATTGTGTCCAGATGGTCGGCTAACCGGAGGCAATCCCGGTTCCACTGCGGGATTGGTCCTGAGAAGTCCTAGTGCTGTATCGGAAGCGCGCATCGACAGAAGAATGATGTGCGGGCAGGGTGCTCCGGCGCGGTTTCGATACAGCGACTTGAAGGAAGTCGCCCGGCGGCGGACGCGGGCCCTATGGGGATTGAATGGGATGGAGGGGTGGTGTCCAGGTGTGTCGAGCAGTCGCGGCGGGGCACGGAAGACAACGGCGGATGCTCTTGAGTTGGGCGAAACGCAAGACGGCCGGGGAGTAAAGGCTGGAGAAGCCGGAAAGGCCAGGTTTGTAGAAGGGCAAGGCACAGAGAGATTGCGCGCGCCGCGACACGCAAAGAGTTCGTGATGTTGATCGTCGTCTCATGCGGCAACTGTCACCGGGACAGGTGGAGAACGGAGTTGGATCTGGGCAGAAGTGAATCGCTCAATGGCCGCCATCGGACCGCCGCACATGGGGCAAAACCAGAGATCACTTGCAGTGGCTATGGAAGCTTCCTGCCTGGCTTGTGGATGTGGTGCGGAACCGAGCAGCTGAAAACAGAGTGGCAAGGTCGTGGCACGCCGGCGATGGGCCAGAAAGCCGAAATGCCGGATGCGCACGAAACCTTTCGGGAGGACGTGCAACAGGAAGCGACGCAGGAACTCATCAAGCGACAGGGTGAGCAACTTCTGTTCGTTGTTGTGAGCGGAGTCGCGCCAGCGGAAAGTGACTTTGCCATCCGCAAAGGAAACCAAGCGGTGGTTGGAGACGGCCACGCGATGGGTATAGCGCCCCAGATACTGGAGTACAAGTTGTGGGCCACCGAAGGGGCGTTTCGAATAGACTACCCAATCTTTTCGGAATAGCGTTCTCAGCCACGATGAGAAAGTCTTCGGTTGGGCGAGTGGTTGCAGACCTCCGTGGAAATCCAGCTGGCCATCCTGGAAGGCGCGTTTGAGAGCCGCAACAAACTTGCCGCGAAAAACACGCCCGAGCACTTTGACGGGAAGAAAGAACGCGTTGTGTGAGCCGATCCAGCGGGTGTGATCGAATGACGGCCCACCGGCCGGCACCACGCAATGGACATGCGGGTGAAGTTGGAGTTTCTGATTCCAGGTGTGCAGCACGCTGAAGAAGCCGATCTCCGCACCGAGGTGTTTTGGATCACGTGCAATCTCCAGAAGCGCTTCCGCACTGGTGCGAAACAGGAGATCGTAGATGGCCTTCTTGTTCTGCAAGGCCAGTGGCGCCAGCTCGCGAGGCAGCGTGAAGACCACATGCACGTAGCGCGTCGGGAGAAGCTCCTGGCGACGCGCTGCAAGCCAGCGGTCGCGAGCACCCGCTTGACACTTCGGGCAGTGCCGGTTGCGGCAAGAGTTGTAGGAGATGGCGCGATGTCCGCAGCGGGTGCATTCATCCAGATGGCCGCCGAGCGCGACGCTGCGACACCGCGCAATGGCCAGCAGCACTTTGACGTGCTTCCAAGCGATCCACGTACGGCTTCGTTCGATGAAAGCGTCTCCCGCGGCGCGGACTAGATCGGCCACCTCCAGCGGTGGCCGGCTCATCTACTGGTCCTGTGGTGATTCGTCTTTCAGCTTCAGCGAGTCCAGAGGACTGGCGGTCGCGTTTAGGTGACGTTGCGAGAGATGCAGGTAGATGGTGGTCTCTTCGAGATCACTATGCCCCAATAGCATCTGGATGGTACGCAGATCCGCGCCCGCTTCAAGCAAATGCGTGGCGAAGCAGTGGCGCAGCGTGTGCGGATGCACATCGTTCGGAAGGCCGGCCCGCCGCGCAGCTCTTTTGCAAGCATGGTAGATCACCTTGGGGGTGATGGAGTGATCGCTGGCATGACTACGCTTGCCAGGGAAGAGCCATACGCTCGGTTTTCGTCGCAACCGGTGCCAGTGTTGCCGGAGTTCGTCGAGCAACATGGGGCTAAGCAGCACATCGCGGTCTTTGCGGCCTTTACCGCCTTGGACGTGGATCACCATGCGCTGGCTGTCGATGTCACTCACTTTCAGGCGTGCGAGTTCGGCACGGCGGAGTCCGGTGGCGTAGAGCGCCATCAGTAAAGTGCGATGCAACGGAGGGCGAGCTGCATTGATGAGTCGCGTCACTTCTTCCTGGCTGAGGATCGTTGGCAGGTGAAGGGCCTTCTTCGGGTAGGGTGTCTCGGTAATGCTCCAGGTTTTCTTGAGCGTTTTCGTGTAGAAGAATCGGAGAGCTGCAAGACGTTGCGCCACCGTGTTCGGTGAGAACTTCCGCTTCTGAAACAACGCCGCTTGATATTCACGAATGTGTTGGGGCCCTAAGCGATCCGGGGAAGAGTGGAAGTGTCGAGAAAAATCTTCGACGGCGTGAAGGTAACAATCGATGGTAGTCTCGGCGTAATTACGACGCTGGAGTTCTTCCAGCATCATTTTTCGTAGATGGGTCACAGGGACCTCCTTGTGACCCAAAACATATCTCAACCATCAAGCAACCACTGCTCCGTTCGCCTCACGCGTAGCGTCCGCCGCCGGGCGGCTTCGTTCAAGTCCGCATGTGGGAAATTGAGAATCTCCATCGGCGCATGCCACAGACTGTAGGCGTATGACAACGAAACCGGAAATTATGTGTTAGGTACGTCGGCAAAGAAATTCGGAGCAGGGACAGACGCCCCGACATGAAGCGACAAACTCGGACGGTTTCGGGGTTTGCCGCAGTGATTGAATTCTTGGACTGCATGGAACGAAAATCAAAGTTAAAGCTGTTCAGGAAATAGTTGTAAGTAGCTTACACGGTGCAGGTTGCACGCGGTGGTTGGGCGGGTCAGTTTGCGGGAGCACCTGCCAACAGAGCAGGTAGTCATTGTCACGAAATTCTATTAGACCCACTATTAGAATCGTATAGCTGCAGGGACGTGTAGCTCATCTGGGAGAGCACCTGCTTTGCAAGCTCGCGAGATAATTCCAAACCCTCTTTGGCTTCCTTCCATTTTTTGTTTACAACGACTTGGGGCATCTGTTTTTGGCTCGAAAGCCAACCCCAATATCGAAAATAGATAGGGTTTTGACATAGTTCTGACACAGCGCAAACTGAAAACTGACACGATGAACTCTTCTGCGTTGGCCGCTGTCAACTCCGCGACTTTTCAAGCTACCAGCAGCAAAGTCATTCCGAAGTCGCGCGCAATCAAACACGAGTCCCTATCAAAGTTGAGGCTTTGCTTCTTCTACGTTGACCACAAGCGCGGCACGCGCCCATTGAAATTTGGCTTTGACGGTATCGAAGTGCGGGCCTGCGGTCTGGAACTCTGCCTTGCCGACTATGCCGCACCCCTTGCCCGGGCCGTGAGTTCCCTGCACTTGACGCGTCGCGCAGAGCAACTCAACGCGATTGCTGTGTTTCAGATTCGCCTCGGTTTTGTGCATGTGGCCGACGGGGATGAGGAGCGTGCCGTCCTCGATGCTGAGCGCACGCAAATGATCGCCCCAGGTTGCCACGAGGTGCGGGCCATCAGGACCAGTCGTAGCGATAGCGATCCACTCCGTTTTGTCCAGCACTTCCTTACAGACAGCATCGATCTTTGCCATTACGAATCTCCCCGCTAACCCTATGAACTTGCCTGGTCTATTCCCACGACCAGTGGTTGCTTCTGTACGTGGCTCGGCTCGAGAATGAATGTGCCAAAAATATTCATGGCAAAGGCCGTGATCCCGGCCAGCTCGAGCACCGCCGAGACCGGCAGGACACTCCATGCCCAACTCGCGTACCCTTGGTACGCCAGAATTTCACAAGAAACGCGAAGCGTACATCCAATCGTGAGAAGTGCGAGGCCGGCGAACATCAGCCGCGTGCTCCACAACAGACGCATCCCCGCGAACGCCGGCAGAATACGTTGGCCCACGGACAGCACCATCACGGCGATGAATCCGACCGTCAACGCATGTCGCGACGCTCCCCAAATTCCGCCCGAGGAATCCCAACGCGCGGCGCCGATTCCCAACAGCCCGGCCACCAGCAACCAGCTGTATGCCATGCGAACGAAGAACGGAAAACTCCGGTGCACGCCACGGGTTTTCGGCTCCTGTCGCGACAATTCGAACATCCGCAATGCCGCAATTGCCAGCGCCGCGCCCGCGACAAACAGCGGCGTCGCCTGAGTTCCCCATCCCGCGAGCGTCAAGACAATACCTGCAAAGTTCACCGCGAGCGCGGTCACGAGCAGCTTGGGACGAAGCGGCTTCAGCCCCAGAAAGACCACCATCCACTTGCTGCTGAATCCCCAGACAAACGGCACCAGAAATCCCCAAGCGGCTAGCACGAGATAGCGCTGGTCGAGAGCGTGCGGCAAGGCTGGGCCTGCGCCCCGTACCGCCATGTAAATGGTTCCAGCTAAATTCGCGACGAGCGTCAGCATTAAACCGATGCTCGCGCTGATAACGACCGACACCCATGTCTCGGGCCATTTCTTCCCAGGGTCTTCGGGCCGGTGCTGCGAAACTGCGCGAAAAAAAATCACGAATGCCGCAAGTTCGAGGAGGGCCGAAACCGGAAGGAGCAAGCGCCACTGCCAGCCGTACACATTCGCGGCCCAGCGCATCGCCACTCCGATCGTCCACATGATCCAGCACGCCCACGCGGCGCCGAAGGCTGGCTTCGTCGCGCCGCGCAGCTTCGGAATCGAGTAGAAGCCGATGCCGAAAATGAAGCTCCCAATCCAGCCGAACACCTGCGCGTGGCCATGTGCCTGCAACCATGCCGCCGAGACGGACCCTGCGCTCTCGCGCCCGCTGATTTGGAGAAGATTCCAGACGCCGAGGAATGTGCCCGGGAGGAGCATGAATACAAGTCCCGAACTGATGTAAGCGATCAGCAGGCGGGAAAGTGAACTCTCGCGCGCACGGGCAATCTCCATGACTTCGGCCGGTGAGCGCCTGGGGCGACGCTCACTGGCGGACACCGTGACGGCCTGTTCGAGCGGGATCAACATGCTGCTCCTCCGTCACACGATCGCTGCTTCCATTTCCACGGCCCGCGGAAAGAGAATGTTGTTTTCGAGGTGCACGTGCTCGTGAAGATCCGCCTCGAACTCCTGCAAATCACGATACAGCACCTGATAGCTCGTGCACGCGTCCGGAGGGGGCGTGTACGCCGAACTGGCTGTGCGAATCTGGTTGACCAAGGCCGCGGCAGCATCGTGCTCCTCCATCATGGCTT
Source organism: uncultured Acidobacteriota bacterium (assembly GCA_963715685.1). Taxonomy (GTDB): domain Bacteria; phylum Acidobacteriota; class Terriglobia; order Acidiferrales; family UBA7541; genus Palsa-295. The sequence goes on from OY970264.1 coordinate 542,503, forward strand.
GAACCGGATTTCGTACGGTCTGAAAGAAGGGAGGTTCCAACGTTGCCACTCCATTGGCCGCGCGTTCTAGCGCCTCGATGTAAGGGAACAGAATTTGCTCTTCCGTCTGCATATGCATGATCATTTCCCGGCCCACTTGAACGAAGAGTTTTTCGATGTCCAGGAGTTCGGCGTGATTCCCTGCGTGTTTTGCTGTCACTTTCTCCAACAAAGCGAGGACGCGCCGTATTGCCTCGCGGACGTACTGGTGGTGCTTCTCGCGGATGTGCTCCGTGAGATCGCCAAGTGGGGCCGACGCCCAGTTCACATCAACTGGTCCCATTTCAGCTTTGTTCTCCTCTAGCCGGGCCATGATCTCTTCGGTAGATATGCCGGCATGTGCGCATGCGTCGTGCAGGGACTTATTACCCCCGCAGCAATAGTCCACTCCGGCCTGCTCCAGAATCCGCGTCGCCCTTGGGTTCGCTACTGCAATTTCTTTCACTTTGGTTTCACCGGTGATGTTCATGATCGCCTCCCCTATCTATCAGCAACCAGTTTGGACGAAGCTCCGCTTGGGGGCAGTGACCAAAGTCACTACCCAGCTGCGGGATATCAAATCTCTCAGGGGACGTTACTCGGAGGAGTTTTGCTCGTTCTTCAGGCCGATCAGGTCTTTCACCACGATCTTGCGTCCGTCCACTTCCAGAAATCCTTCCGCTTGGAGCCGGCTCAGATTCCGGGAAACCAGTTCCCGCACCGTGCCCAACTCCGCCGCCAAATCCTGGTGGCTCATCGTCAATTCCAAGTGCAGCCCCTCTTTTGAGGGTCTACCACTCGCTTCCGCAAGACGCAGGACTACGGCGATCAGCCGCTGGCGGACCGTCGTGAACGACAGCTCTTCAATGATTCCGACGAGACGTCGCAACCGCGACCCGACCACGGCAATCACTTTGAGTGCTACATCGGGATGCTCGCGGCAAAAATTCTGGAAATCCTTGCGCGAGATGAAGAGGACGTTCGCATCCTCCAAAGCCGATGCCGCGGCCGGATAATTGCCTCCATCGAACACGGGAAGCTCCGCAAACGAGCTACCAGGCCCTTCCACAGCTAAAACTTGCTCGCGGCCCGCGGCCGAAAGCTTGAAAATGCGAATCTTGCCCGAAGCTACTAGAAAGAGTCCGGTGCAAGGATCCCCTTCTCCAAACAGCAGTTCGCCTCGTTGAAAGTGCCTCTTGCTTACTCGCGCAGCCAATGCGCGCATCTCTGCTTCCGTGAGACTCGCGAAGAGCGGCGTTTTTCGCAGAACCATTTCCACGTCTTCAGCCATACTAGCGACCCACCTCTGCTGTTCCTACCAGAACCCAGAATCCACAATTGAATGACGTGAACTTCAGACGCGCCCCCCATAACAAGCTTACACCACAGCCGTGGGCCGTGAGATTGGTTTGGCGCAATCGAGAGGATACAGCGCGTGCTCCGGCGTTAGAAAAGGCCGAAGGAACGAAGGGCAAAGTAATCAGCATTTCGTGTAGGCGCGCAAATGATGTAGTTTGCTCGCGAGCCGTATTGAGACCTAGAAAGGAGATTTCGAATGCAAACACGATTCCCTCAATGGACGAGACGATTTCAAAAAACTCATGGAAAGGTCTGGCGCGCTTTTCAAAAACTCGGAGAGGAATGTCACCGCGCCGGTCCGCTGGACGCTCGGTCTCGGCGCCTGGTCAAGATCGGGATTGCCGCAGGTTCCGGCTCCGAAGGTGCGATGCATTCCGCCGTACGAAACGCCTTGGCCGAGGGCGTCTCGCCGGACGAGATTCGCCACGCCATCTTGCTGTCCATCACCACAATCGGGTTTCCGAACGGTCAAGCAGCACTTAGCTGGGCGGAAGACATCATGCGCAGAAAATGAAGGGTGTCCCAATACAGGTGCAGTTTGCCGAATGGCTGTGCGTCATTTGCCGCGAGCTTGTGTCGGGTGATGCAGGAGTTTCTTCTTCCTCGTCACCGTGGCAGCCATGTCGGCCAGCGTGGTGACCTCGAGATTATTCATCAGCTGCTTGCGAAGACCTTTCCAGGTGTCGTGCAGCGGGCACGGGGAGTCATCCGAACAGCCTTCCAGACCCACTGCGCATTCAGCGAACTGATCCAAGCCGTCAATCGCCGCCACGACATCGCGCAATGTAATCAGTTGAGGATTTCGCGCCAATCGAAACCCGCCGCCGGGTCCCCGGCGCGACTCCAGCAGTCCCTTCCGAACCAACTCCTGTAACACCTTGCCTAGAACAGGCGCCGGGAGGCCCTCTGCCTTGGCGATTTCCGTTCCTTGCGCCGTGCCATTGTCGGGGGATCGAGCTAGGAACACGAGGGCGCGGATTGCGTATTCACAGGGCTTTGAATAGATCATAAAGGAATACGGATTCTATTTTCCTCAGTTCGTTGATTAGCGTCAAGTACCCATGTACGGCCCTTATTAGATGGCCATTCTGGTGTGAACTACCGACCAGCTTAAAAAAAGCCTTGACAAACAGAGCTATTCAGGAATACAAGGTCTTTATATCGTCTATTGGGTGATGCGATGCTTTACGGACATGCTGCCGAGGTTGCGATTCGCGCGGCTCTTTACTTGGCCGGCCGGCCACCAGGGGAACTTTCCCCAGTCCACGAAGTTGCCAAAGCGACCAGGCTCCCCAGTGCATACCTCTCCAAGGTCATTCAGCGACTGGCGCAGGCCGGTCTTGTTCGGACATTTCGCGGACCGGGCGGTGGAATCGAGCTGGGCAAATCCCCGGAAGCGATCACCTTGTGGTCTCTGGTGCGTGCAACCGATGGTCCCTCAGACGTTGACCGGTGCGCCCTCGGAATAGGGAACTGTTCACCAAGCAACCCGTGCCCCCTCCACGGAAGATGGGCGCCTCTTCGGGAGGATTTTCAGAAGCTGTTGGAAGGGACGACCCTCGCTGCGTTGTTGCGTGAGCTGGAACAAGCTCCGGCCAAGGAACAGTCCAGCCATCAACATCACACCCGTAGGACCGATGCCTTTTCCAACAGCGAAGTCACTCGTGAAAGGCAGGATCGGCCATGAGATCAACTTGGACCGCAAGAATCGGCCTCTTGGCGATCAGCGCATGCGCATGCCTGGGCACCCCGGCTGTGATGCACGCCCAGGTGCCAGCGGATTATTTTCGACAGAACTGTACGGTGTGCCACACGGTAGGCAAAGGCCGCCTCATCGGGCCCGATTTGGAAGGCGTCACGAAGCGAAAGGATCGAGCCTGGCTGATCAAATTTCTCCAGAGCCCGCAGGCCATGATCGATAGCGGTGACCCGTATGCCGCACAACTCCTGAAGGATGCCCACGGTATAGCGATGCCTAATGTCGCGGGCATGACGCCAGATCTGGCGAGTGCTCTGCTCGACCTGATTGAAGGAGCACCAAGTCCTGCGAAATCTGAGTTAGCCGGCGTCGCCATTAGCGACCGGCCATTTACCGCAAACGACGTTGTGACCGGAGAGGAATTCTTTCTTGGCGAGCGGCCGCTCGCCAAGGGCGGTCCCGCATGCGTCTCTTGCCACACGCTCGGCACGATTGGTGGCCTGGGCGGCGGGCGGCTCGGCCCGGATCTAACGCAAGTATTCGACCGGCTCGGCGGGCGCAAAGGCCTCGGCGCATGGCTATCCGCTCCGCCGACTCAGACCATGCAGTCCATTTTCCGCAACCATGCGCTACAGCCTGAAGAGATTCTTCCTCTGCTCGCAGTGATTGATGATGCGAGCAACCGCAGTCGGCCTGCGGATATGTCCTCGATGGCGAAATTTGTCCTCTTCGGTTTCAGCGGAATGCTAGTTGGCCTCGCTCTGCTTCAACTTGCCTGGCGAGGACGATTCCGGTCCGTCCGGCGAACAATTGTCCGGGCACAAGTGCGAGGTGAGCAATGAAGCACAAAGACGCTCTTTCGTGGATTCGCGATGAATCGAATCCCCAACTGCGAGGATGGGAAGAGTTCTATCGCAATCGCTGGCAGCACGACAAAATTGTACGCAGCACGCATGGCGTGAACTGCACCGGCGGATGCACCTGGCAGATCTATGTGAAAGACGGAATCGTCACATGGGAAATGCAGGGCCTCGACTATCCTTCGCTGGAAGCCGGCTTGCCTCCGTACGAACCGCGTGGTTGCCAGCGCGGGATTTCCTACTCCTGGTATCTCTACAGCCCACTGCGCGTGAAACACCCCTATACGCGCGGAGTACTGCTCGACCTCTGGAAGGAAGCGCGCGCCACGCACGAAGATCCAGTTGAGGCTTGGAAGTCGCTCGTGGAAAATCCCGAGGCTCGACAGCGTTGGCAGCAGGCGCGGGGCAAGGGAGGTTTCCGGCGCGCAGAATGGGATACGGCTCTCGAAATGATCGCCGCATCCTGCATTTACACGGCCAAGAAGCACGGCCCCGACCGCATCGCCGGCTTTTCACCGATCCCGGCGATGTCCATGATCAGCTACGCGGCAGGTTCGCGGCTGTTGCAACTGATGGGCGGTGTTTCGCTTTCCTTCTACGACTGGTACTGCGATCTGCCGAGCGCTTCGCCTGAAACCTGGGGCGAGCAGACGGACGTCCACGAATCTGCGGACTGGTACAACGCGAAGCTGCTCGCCGTGATGGGCTCGAACTTGAACATGACGCGCACTCCCGACTGCCACTTTGCCGCCGAGGCGCGCCACAACGGCACCAAGATGTGGGTGTTCTCGCCGGATTTCAGCCAAGTGTCGAAATACGCTGACGAGTGGGTGGAAATCAACGCAGGCCAGGATGGCGCGTGGTGGATGGCCGTCAACCACGTCCTTCTCAAGGAAGCACACCACGACAAACAGACGCCGTATTTCCTCGACTACACGAAGAAGTATACCGACGCCCCGTACCTTGTCGAGCTGCATGAAAAAGACGGCTTCTTCCAGCCGGGCCAGATGCTTCGCGCCAACCGGCTCGAAGGATATTCAAGCGTTGAGAACGGCGACTGGAAATTCCTGATGTGGGATGCAAAGGATTTGCGCCCGAAGATGCCCATGGGCAGCTCGGGGTTCCGCTGGGGCAAGGAGAAGGGCAAGTGGAACCTGATTTTGAAAGACGGCGTGGATGGGAGCGAGATCGATCCCACGCTCACGTTTCTTCAGGCAAATGACGGAGTGGTCCAGGCGCGGTTCGACGATTTCGGCGAAGGCCGCACCATATTGCGCGGCATTCCGGTCAAGAAGATCCGTACGGCCGATGGCAAGACCGCAACAGTGGCGACCGTATACGACCTGCTGATGGCGCAGTACGGCGTTTCGCGCGGCCTGCCCGGCAATTACCCGAAGGATTATGACGACGATTCGCAGCCCTATACCCCGGCCTGGGCGGAGAAATATACCGGCATGGGCCGCGAGATGGTGATTCGCTTCGCGCGCGAATGGGCCACGACGGCCGAACTTACAAAGGGCCGGTGCATGGTCATCATCGGGGCAGGCGTAAATCACTGGTACCACGGGAACTTGATGTATCGCGCCGCGATTCACGCTCTGATGTTTTCGGGCTGCGTGGGTGTGAATGGCGGTGGCCTGGCGCATTATGTGGGCCAGGAGAAGCTCGCGCCAATGGAGCCGTGGTCGGCGATCGCGTTTGGGCGAGATTGGTTCCCAGCCTCTCGCTTACAGAACGCGCCGAGCTGGCACTACATCCACACGGACCAGTGGCGCTACGAGAAAAGCTTCACCGATTACCATACAGTGCCGGCGGATCAAAAGCCGGGTTCGCTTGCGACCGGCCACACCGCTGACACGCAAGTGCGCGCCGTGCGCAATGGCTGGTTGCCGTTTTATCCGCAATTCAACGTGAATCCGCTGGAGCTTGTAAAGCAGGCCGAAGCGGCAGGCGCGAAGAGTCAGGATGAAGTCAACGCCTACGTCGTGCGGAAGCTTTCCGAAAACAAGCTGAAGTTTTCCGTTGAGGACCCCGACGCACCGGAGAATTGGCCGCGGGTGTGGTTCATCTGGCGCGGCAACGCGCTGATGGCGAGCGCCAAGGGCCATGAGTTCTTCCTGAAGCACTACCTGGGCACCCACAACAACGCCATCGCGCCAGACATGGCCAAGGACTCCGTTCAGGAGATCGCCTGGCACGAGACGGCACCCGTTGGAAAGATGGACCTGATCGTGGATTTGAATTTCCGTATGGACACGTCGGCCCTTTATTCGGACATCGTTTTGCCGGCCGCGACCTGGTATGAAAAGGCCGACCTGAATTCGACGGACATGCACAGTTTCATTCATCCGTTGTCAGCTGCCGTGCCCCCGTGTTGGGAATCCAAGAGCGACTGGCAGATTTTCGAAGCCGTCGCGAAGAAGTTTTCTGAGCTCGCGGAGCGGCACTTTCCGGCGCCCGTTTGGGACTTGGTGGCTTCTCCACTGGCGCACGATACGCCCGCGGAGATCGCCCAGCCGTCGATCGCAGACTGGAAATACGGAGAGATCGAACCGATTCCGGGTAAGACGATGCCGGGATTCAAGCTCGTCGCCCGAGACTATCGCAATCTTTACAACCAGTTTATTTCCTTCGGGCCGCTCGTTCGCGAAAACGGTCTCGGCGCGCATGGCACGAGTTACCCGGTGGACGATCTGTACGACGAATGCGTTCGGACGCTGCCGACAAGTTCCTGGGGGGGGAAGAAGTATCCGTCACTCGCCGATGATGAAGACACCTGCAACCTGATCCTGAAATTCGCGACCGTGACGAACGGAGAGCTGGCCTACCGCTCCTACAAGAACATGGAAGAAAAGGTCGGGCTCCCGCTGGTGCAACTGGCCGAAAAGAACCGCGGCGTCCGAGTTGACTACAAGGGGCTGCAAGGTCTGCCGCAGCGTCTCATCAACAGCCCGATGTGGTCCGGCTTAACCGAAAACGGGCGCGCGTACTCCCCATTTACCTACAACGTGGAATGCGGCGTGCCCTGGCGCACGCTGACGGGACGTCAGCATTTCTACCTTGACCACGAAGGCTACCTGGAGTTCGGGGAGCACTTGCCCACTTACAAGCCAAAGCCATCACCCGCCCAGTACGCAGATCTGCGCGTGAGCCAAGAGGTCGGACCTACAAAGATGCTGAGCTATCTGACGCCGCACGGGAAGTGGCACATCCATTCGACCTACGGCGACAACCACCGCATGACCACCCTTTCGCGCGGCGTCGAGCCCCTATGGATGAACGACAAGGACGCAACCGACATCGGCGTCGTGGATAACGACTGGGTCGAGGTGCACAACGACAACGGCGTGGTTGTGACTCGCGCCGCCGTCAGCGCGCGCATTCCGCGCGGCATGTGCATTCAATACCACTCGCCGGAGCGCACGCTTTCCGTGCCGAAGTCACCGATGCGGAAGGGTCGCCGCGCCGGAGGCCACAACAGCCTGACCCGCACGCGACTCAAGCCGAACTTGATGGTCGGCGGCTACGGGCAGTTTACGTACCACTTCAACTATTGGGGCCCGACCGGAAGCAACCGCGATACGCACGCCTTCGTGCGCAAGCTGCCCGAACTGAAATGGTAGGGAGAGGAGCGCCGCAATGAATGTTCGCTCGCAGATTTCGATGGTTTTTCACCTAGACAAATGCATCGGGTGCCACACGTGCAGCATTGCCTGCAAGAACATCTGGACCGATCGCAGGGGCACCGAATACATGTGGTGGAATAATGTCGAGACGAAACCCGGCACCGGCTTTCCCACCGATTGGGAGGACCAAGAGAAATACCATGGCGGCTGGGAGATGCATAACGGCAAGCTTCGGCTGAAATCCACCGGCAAGGCAAAGACGCTCTTCAATATCTATCACAACCCGTCGATGCCCACGATGGACGACTATTACGAACCCTGGACATACGATTACCAGCACTTATTCACCGCTCCGGCAGGAGACGACCAACCGACTGCCCGGCCGAAATCGATGGTGACGGGTGAACTGATCAATATCGAAGCTGGGCCGAACTGGGACGACGACCTCGGTGGCTCTCCGATCTACGCGGCGAACGACCCCAACCTAAAAGGACTCAGCCACGACACGCAGCAACAGCTCATGGCTGTGGAACGGCTTGTGTTTTTTTACTTTCCGCGCATCTGCAATCATTGTTTGAATCCTTCCTGCGTTGCGTCATGTCCGTCGGGGGCGCTGTACAAACGCGGTGAAGACGGCATCGTGCTCGTCGACCAGACGCGCTGCCGCGGCTGGCGGGCGTGCGTTGCAGCATGCCCCTACAAGAAAATGTTTTTTAATTGGGACACCGGAAAGTCCGAGAAGTGCATTCTCTGCTTCCCACGACTCGAAACCGGCCAGGCGCCCGCTTGCTTTCATTCGTGCGTCGGCCGTATCCGCTATCTCGGAGTGCTGCTCTACGACGCGTCGCGGATCGAGGAAGTGGCCAGCCTGCCAAACGACCAATTGATCGAAGGCCAGCGTTCGCTGATCCTTGATCCGAACGATCCCGAAGTGATCGCCGCGGCCCGCGCGAATGGCGTGCACGAATCGGTTATCGAGTCAGCGCAAAAGTCGCCGGTCTACCGTTTCGTCAAGGAATGGAAGCTGGCTCTTCCGCCGCACCTCGAATATCGCACGATGCCAATGCTGTTTTACGTGCCGCCGATGTCCCCGGTGATGTCGAACCAGACGAACGGCGCGATCGACCACGTTTCGGATGATCTCTTCCACGACATCGAAGACGCTCGCGTGCCCATGAAGTTCCTGGCGAATCTTTTCGGCGCGGGCGAAGAAGGCCCCTTGCGCTACGCGCTGCGCAAGCAGAAGGCGGTCCGCTGGTATCGCCGCTTCAAGACCGTCGGTGACGTGGATGAGAAGACCGCCATGCGCATGCTGAGTGAGGCAGATTGCTCGCCAGCGGAGGCCGAGGCGATCTACGAGCTTACTTCGCTCTGCACGTTTGACGACCGCTTCGTCATTCCCCCGATGCACCGTGAAGAAGCGATCCAGATGATGCAAGACCCGCTCGAGCACAAGCAGAGCGTGGGATTCGGATTTCTTTCCGGCCCGAAGAGAGGAATGTGATGACGGAAGCGAATGAATTCGACTTGCTCGCTTCGCTGCTTGCCTATCCCAGAGAGCAATATCTGAGCAACGCAGTGCTTTGCCTCGAGGCGCTTGCTGAAAGTGATCCGGAAGCGGCCGTGCCGCTTGGCGAATTCCTCGAGCAGACGCGGAGTCTTTCTCTCGAAGGGCTTCAGGAGCTTTATGCGGCCACGTTTGATCTCGATCCGGCTTGTTCGCTTGAGGTCGGTTGGCATCTGTTCGGTGAAAATTACGAGCGCGGCGAGTTCCTCGTGAAAATGCGCGGAGAATTGCGCCGGCTCGGCATTGCCGAATTCACTGAGTTGCCGGATCACCTCACGCACGCTCTCGCGGCCCTTGGCCACATGGAACCGGAGAAAGCTGCCGACTTTGCGACGGCGTGTCTATTTCCAGCTTTGGACAAGATGCGCGCGGCGCTCAAGGGGAAGTCAAACCCCTTCGAGAACGCCCTGTTGGCTGTCAGCCACGTGCTCGAGCACCGGTATCCACGGCCCGATCCTGAAACAGTTCCGGCGGAACCCGCGTTTCGCATTCTGAACTCAGGAGGATGGTGATGACTTCCGCTCTGCCTTTTGCCGACGGCTTGTGCTTTATCGTTTTCCCATACCTTGCGATGTTCGTTTTCTTCCTGGGGACCATCATGCGATACCGCAAGGCTCCGTTCACCTATTCGAGCTTCTCGTCGCAGTTTCTTGAGAATAAGCAGCACTTCTGGGGACTCGTGCCGTTCCACTATGGCATTGTCGCCGTTCTTCTGGGGCACATCGTCGCCTTCCTGATCCCGCGCGAGATTCTTGCATGGAACAGCCGGCCGCTGCGACTCTACGTGCTGGAAATCTCCGCTCTGATCTTTGGCCTGCTGACCCTAGTCGGTCTTCTGGGCGCGATTCACCGGCGCCTGACATTCTCGAAAGTCCGTGCGGTCACGACCAGTATGGACTGGGTTGTCTTCGTGCTCCTGCTCGCGCAAGTACTGAGCGGTGTGTACGTCGCCGTCTTCCATCCGTGGGGTTCATCGTGGTTCGCGGCAGCGGTGGCGCCATATCTCTGGTCGCTCGTCAGGTTCAACCCGGATCTGGGCTTTATCGCGATGATGCCACTGATCGTGAAATTCCACATCGTGATGGCTTATACGCTGATCGCAGTCGCGCCGTTCACTCGGCTGGTACACATCCTCGTGACGCCGAACCCTTACTTCTGGCGCAAAAACCAAGTTGTGCGCTGGTATCGCGCCCCTGGCGAATCCCTGTGAACAGGGGGCTCCATTTGTCGAAAGAGACTCGGAACAATTGCGTCCGGCCCTGCTGGGTCGCCCGCGCCGCCACAGCGACGGCTTTGTCTGGCCTCTTATTTCTCTGCCCGGTTCCTGGGTGGGGGCAGTCCCAGTTGACGTCGCAATCGATTTCGCAGTCCCAGGCGCAATCAGGATCGCAGCCGGCGAAGCCCGACTCCACGCAAACAAGCAAACACAAGCTCGGGCCGCTCGAAATATCCGCCAATTGGCGCGTGCGCGTGGAGGGCTGGGACTGGTTTGAAGGCAGTTCAGGGAATAATTCGTACGCATTTCCGCACTCGCTCCTGCGAGTAGCGATTGGACAAGAGAGCGAGGATTTCGACTGGCAGGTGGAGGCAGCCCAGGACTCGATTTTCATGCTCCCGAGGGAATCCGTCGTCGCGGCGCCGCCGGGGCAGCTCGGATTGGGCGGCACGTACTACGCCGCGAACGGAAACGGCCGCAACAACGCAAACGCGTTCGTGAAGCAGGCATATATTCGAATCAATCACCTTGGGCACGGTAAGCTACGGCTGGGGCGCTTCGGATACCTCGACGGCACCGAGGTGACGCCGAGAGACCCTACTCTTGCCACACTCGTGCAGACTCGTATCGCTCAGCGGCTGATCGGCGACTTTGGCTGGTCGGCGGTCGGGCGCAGCTACGATGGCGCGCAATTCGACTACAACTGGGGCAAGGCTGATTTCACTCTGATGGGCGCCCGGCCGACACGCGGCGTTTATCAGATTGACGGGATGGGCGAGCTGGATGTGGACCTTTACTACGGTGCCTTCACCGTCCCCATCGAAGCCAAGCACGGCGCTGGAGAACTGCGTCTATTCGGGGTGGGCTACGTCGATCACCGCACAACCGTTCTAAAGACTGACAACCGCTCTCAGGCGGTCCGCGCGGCAGACCACGGGGAAATTCAGATTGGAACCTACGGCGCGGACTATCTCCACGTTTTCAACACCGCCGCAGCAGGCAAATTTGACTTCCTGCTCTGGGGTGCAATCCAGACGGGCTCTTGGGGGCAACTCACGCAGCGTGCTGGCGCGTTCGTCGGCGAATTCGGCTGGCAGCCCCCGGTGAAGACCCTGAGGCCCTGGCTCAGTGCGGGTTATTCCTACGGCAGCGGCGACGGGAATTCCAAAGATTCCGTCCACGGGACTTTTTTTCAGGTGCTGCCGACTCCGCGGCCCTACGCGCGGTTTCCTTTTTACGACATGGAGAACAACGAAGACTTTTACGGGTCGCTCAATGTCCGCCCGCACTCGAAACTCTCGCTTCGCAGCGAATTGCACGCGCTACGCTTGGCCAACCAGAACGACCTTTGGTACCTGGGCGGAGGCGCTTTCCAGCCGAAGACGTTCGGCTACACGGGCCGCCCCAGCAACGGAAACCGTAGCCTGGCCAACGTCTGGGACCTCAGCGCCGACTACCAGGCAACGCAAACTTTCTCCGTCGGGCTTTATTACGGGCACGCTTGGGGTAAGGCCGTGATCGCTAGCATCTATCCCAAAGATCGCGACGGTCAATTAGCTTACGTCGAAACGAATCTTCGCTTCTGAAGCAGGCGCAGAAGGAGGAACACCATGAACGACATCGTGGGAACACCCAGGCGAGCCCTGTGGAGCGCGACGCTGGGTTTCTTCGTGGGCTTCGCCGCAGTCGCTCTTTTCGGGCCGTCGGCGAACCGCTTCCAGCAGGTCATGGGATTGGGTCCATTGGCTCTTGGCTTTCTTGTTGCCGCGCCCTCGCTTTCGGGCTCGCTGCTGCGGATTCCGTTTTCGGCGTGGGTGGACACTACCGGGGGACGCAAACCGTTTCTCTGGCTGCTGAGTCTTTCCGTGGTTGGCATGGTCGGCCTGTCGCTGGTGGCTCGCTTTCTCTATCCCGCGCATCTTTCCTACACAAGCTATCCGCTGCTGATGGTCCTCGGAGTATTAAGCGGCTGCGGAATCGCAACGTTCTCCGTCGGTATCAGCCAGGTTTCGTATTGGTTCCGACAACGGAAACAGGGACGCGCTCTCGCCATCTTCGCCGGAGTCGGCAATGTCGCACCGGGCATTTTCCTGCTGCTTGTGCCATTTGCCCTGAGCCAGTTCGGCCTTGCGTGGTCCTACATTCTCTGGCTGTGCATCCTCGCCGCTGGGACAATTTTCTATGCATTCCTTGGAAGGAATAGCCCCTATTTTCAGCTGCTAAAGAAAGGCCTGGCACCGGCGGACGCGCGGGTGCGCGCACACGATCTCGGACAGGATCTATTTCCGGCCGGCAACCTGAAGGACAGTCTGCGATCGTCTGCTCGAGTGTGGCGGACTTGGGCGCTCGTCTGGATCTACTTCACAACCTTCGGTGGTTTCATGGCCCTGACCGCTTGGTTGCCCATCTACTGGCGTTCTTTCTTCGGCGTAAGCGTGGGGCATGCCCTGATGTTGACCGCGGTCTTCTCGATTGTCGCCTCGTTGATTCGCGTCGCGGGCGGCGTGCTCTCCGATCGGCTGCAAGAAGGCGGGGAAAACACAGCGATTCTGGCGCTGCTGATCACGCTCGTCGGTGCGTTGGTAATGACGAGTTCGCGCCAGTTTGAACTTGCCGTTCCTGGAGAGATCTTGATGGCGTTTGGCATGGGAATATGCAATGCCGCGGTTTTCAAGATTGTGCCGCAGGCGGTCCCCCAAGCCGTGGGAGGCGCCGCCGGATGGGTGGGTGGACTCGGCGCATTCGGGGGATTCGTGATTCCACCGGTGATGGCTTTTGCTGTGCGCAATCTCGGCCAGCCCGGCTATGCAATCGGTTTCATCACGTTCATCTTCCTCGCGCTGTTTTCGCTTTCGATGGCTTGGATTCTCAAATACGCGCGAGAGGAGACCTCGCCGCAAGCTTCCCCCGCGCAAGCCAACGAGGCATCGGTCCCGCCGGCGCCTGCGCGAGTGAGCCGCTAAGGAGCATCGCGGATGACCGCAGTGACGCACCTCCCCAAACCGGTGGCGACCACCCGCGTCGCGACTTGGCCGCTGGTGCGGGAGCAGGTACGTACGCTAAGCCCCGCGTACTTTGCGATGGTTATGGCGACCGGAATTGTGGCCATCGCCGCGCACCTCACCGGAATGTTTCTGGTGGGTCGCGTGCTCGCGGTAATCAGTCTGATCGCCTATGTGGTCCTGGTGGCCATGACCCTGACCCGAATTGCATTATTCCCGCGGGCGGTCTTCCAAGACTTGATCGATCACCAGGTGGGTGTCGGGTTCTTCACGCTGGTCGCCGGGACAGCAGTTCTGGGAAGCCAGAACGTGATCTTGTTCGGCATGTACCGTCTCGGCGCAGGGCTGTGGATCGTTTCCTGCGCAATGTTATTCGTGATCGTCTACGCGGTGTTCGCGGCCTTCACCGTTAAGCAAGAGAAGCCAACCCTGGCGGAGGGCATTCACAGCGGGTGGCTCGTCGCCGTGGTCGCCACGCAAGCTGTCGCCACGCTTGGTGCCCAGATCATGCAGGCGTTCCCTGGCCAGATCGACAAGATTGCTTTTGTTTCTGTCGCGCTTTGGTCAAGCGGAGGAATGCTCTATATTTGGATGATCTCTCTGATTTTTTACCGCTATACCTTCTTCCCGCTCCAGCCACGCGATCTGAAAGCGCACTATTGGATCAACATGGGCGCGATGGCCGTTTCGGCGTTAGGCGGCGCCATGCTCCTGCGTTTTTCCGCCGGCGTGGACCTCTTGCAGCAGATCGCTCCATTTGTGAAGGGTTTCACACTGTTTTACTGGTCGACGGCAACTTGGTGGTTTCCGATGTTGGTGATCCTGGCCGTTTGGCGTCACGCCTACAAACGGCTGCCGTTGGTCTACGACCCGCTCTACTGGGGCATGGTTTTTCCGCTTGGCATGTACACGACCTGTACGTACCGCTTGGCTGAAGTGACCGGACTGACCTTCCTGCGACCGATTCCGCAGTACTTCGTCTTTGTCGCGTTGTTCGTCTGGCTCATCGTTTTCCTGGGCTTGGTTCATACGATCATAGCCCGCCTGAGTGGGAAGACGCTCCGCGAGGAAAGCGCCGCATGAACGGGACCCTACGTAAGCATTTTTCGATGGACCGGCGGGTCTGGGCGGCCATCCTCGTGTCTACTGTGCTTTTCGGATGTGGAAGATCAAAGGAACAAAGTGCCCCGCAATATATAGTGCAGGAACTACCGGGAAGCGTGGTGGAGGGCAGAGTTCAATGGCAGGGAGCGCCGCCGCCACCCAGGAGAATTCAAGTCGCCCAGGATGTCGACGTCTGCGGGAAAACCCGCGAAGTCTATCCGGTTCGAGTGGAGAACGGCGGTGTAGATGATGCGGTTGTCTGGATCGATGATATCCAGCGCGGGAAAGCGTTTTCCTTTCCACCGGCTCAGATTGACCAGAAGAATTGCACCTATCTTCCTCATGTGGTCCTCATGCAGGTAGGTAACGTAAGCATCACCAGTCAAGATCCAATCCCCCACAGCGTACATACTCACGGGCAGCACAATCGAGACTATAACGAGTCGATGAGTTCGTTGCAGCACGACATCTTCCTCAGTTTCTTGCAGCCTGACGTGATCAATGTTCGCTGCGACTTGCACGGATGGATGCAAGCCTACGTGATAGTTGTCAAAAATCCGTATTACGCAATCAGTGAGAACGGTGGGAAGTTTAAGCTGGACGGAGTCCCGAAGGGTCATTACCGCTTGAAGGTATGGAGCGAGAGTCTTGGCGAAGGCGAGCAGGAAATCGTTGTGGAAGCGGGCAAGCCAACAAGAGCTGATTTCACCTTGAAGAGCCAAACCGCACAGGCCTCCGGAGCAGACTAGCCATGGCCGCCACGAAGGCAAGCCCAATTCGAAAAAGCCGGATCGCGAAAGTAGTTTGGGTAATGGCAACTGTCAGCCTACTCGGCGCTGCCGAGGGACTCCAGAAGTCCGCCAATCAACAGGCAGGCCCAGCCGAGGTAGCCTTTGCACCGCAAGTTCCACCTCCCATCACCAGATCGCAGCCAGCAAGGGTAGTCGTCAATCTGGAGGTCACGGAGCAGAACGGCGAATTAGCCCACGGCATCATCTACAACTTTTGGATGTACAACGGACATGTACCCGGCCCTTTCATTCGAGTCCGCGTGGGAGACACTGTCGAAGTGCACTTGAAGAATCGATCAAGCGATAAGACGCACACGGTCGATTTTCATTTTGTCAGCGGCCCCGGCGGTGGCGCCCCGGTGCTTATGGCCGATCCGGGGCAGGAATCGGTTGGAGAATTCAAAGCACTCAAGCCGGGCCTATTCATCTATCACTGCGCGGCCAATCCCATGCCCGCGCACATGGCCAATGGGCTCTATGGTCTCGTGTTGGTCGAGCCCGAGAGCGGCTTGCCAAAAGTGGATCGAGAGTTCTACGTGATGCAGAGCGAGTTCTACACCGAAGGCGCCGTGGGCAAACCTGGCTTGCAGGCGTATTCTTCGCGCAAGGCCGCTGCGGAAACTCCAGAATACATTGTGTTCAATGGCAATGTTTCGTCCTTGATGGGCCATGGAGCGCTCAAGGCTCGGGTCGGCGAGACGGTGCGAATCTACTTCGGCAATCTTGGGCCGAACAAGATCTCCTCATTTCACATCATCGGCGTGATCTTCGATCGAGTCTACCGCGAAGGAGGTCTCACCGATCCGGTGCGTAACATCCAGACCACGCTGGTGCCGCCGGGCGGAGCTTCCGTACTCGATTTCCAGCCACAAGTGCCCGGCGATTACACGCTTCTGGACCATGCTATCTTCCGGGTTGACCGCGGCGCGATGGGCCTCCTAAGAGTGGAGGGGCCAGCCGCTCCCGATATTTATAGGAAAGTGAAATAAGATAATCGGGAAAGAGACTGCAATCTTCAGCCATTCAGCATCACAATTCTGTCCTCCACAAAAGTTTCGTCCACACTTGGAAATTTGACGCACGTAACACCGCAATCGTTGAGCGAGCAAGACATCGCTCTTGAATACTCCCAGGATATTACCCCTGCGCGCGGCACTTCCTCAGTCGGCAAGATCACGCTGATGCCCGGCCAACCTGCAGCTGAAGAGTTCGCGAACCGCCGAGTGAACCGGCGCCCCTGCTCACGAGGTAGGTGCTCACCCGACAGTAAGACTTCTAGCTGAATCCTTCGGCAGAGAACGGAAGGTGGCCACAGTGATCCAAATTGCCCTCTGCCCGCTCGATGTTCTATACCCTCGGTACTTATTCGCATCTACGGAGCATTTGGCACACTGAATTCTTGTCAAAACAGAAGATAAGTGCGCTCTTGGACCGAATGGGACCGAAAACCAAGGTTGACGCTGTTCAGGGAATCCTTGTAAATGTCTCACACAGTGACGGTTGCACACGCTGCGTTCGCGGCTCAGTCTGCGAGAGCACCTGCTTCGATGGTAGGCAGTCAGTAGCTGGTCATTGCCTGCTAAAATCTATTAGAATCATAATCATGGGCGTGTAGCTCAGCTGGGAGAGCACCTGCTTTGCAAGCGCGTTCCGGCGCTCCAACGACTCCCTCCTTTGCGTTCGGTCTCATTGTTTTCAACAATTTCGGGGAATCTGCTTCTCGCTCGAAGTAACCCCCGAGACCTCAATTACATAGGGTTATGGAACAGTAAAAAACCAGGTCTTTTAATAAATTCTTTCGTCTAGCGGTCGGCGCTCACGAGGCAGGAACATCAGAATTGCGTCATTCAACAGCCTGCTCGCGCTGACACAGTTGGGGGATGTGCTTTTCCGCGTGACGGTCGATGCGGCTACGTTAACAGGCTTCGAGGTTGTTAACGTATTTTCATTAAGACGGCCAGTCCGCAAGGATTCACGTCATCGGACGCATAGCTCGCCGGCAGCGTCGTGCGCGTTTGACGCGCGCCTATCGCGGGCAGCGAAACGATACGTTATCCCCAATTCTCTAAGGCGCATGCCGACAGACAACAAGGGAGGCTGCGTCGCGTTCAGCGCTGATCGGTGAACCGTACCCGACGCGATCAGGGCATCCGACGAGGGTTCGAGTACGCTGAGTTCGATCACGTCGATCTGGGGCAGTTTCTCGAAGAGTCTGAGGACCGCTGCTTCGGTATCAGCCAACGCCTGCTCAATGAAAAGTGCTTCCCTTTCGTCCTGCCTGCAGTAGCAATCCCAGGGGTGAATATCACGCGCTCGCCATCGTATCTCTAGGCGACTGCATACGTGGTCCGCTGCTAGTCCGTCTCCTCGCACCTCGCCGCGCCGATACAGTGCAAGTGCTTGCCTGATCTTCCGGCGGTAGAACCGAAGACTCAGCTTGCACGTGCATCTGCCCAAGAGCTGCCACATATGTCAACCACCAAACGGAAGTGGCCCCCAATGCTCTGCCAGCGGACCTAAAGCGGCCACCGGAAGAAAGAGCAACGCACCAATAATCACGATCGTGCCAACCAGCAGCGACGCGAAGGTAAACGTGTCGTCCCGTAAGGTACCGATGCTAAACGGACTGGACTTCTTGGCGCCTAGAAAGGCTGCCATCGCCATGGGGGCAATGATGGGCAGGAACCGGCTTATGACGATCACCAAGCCACTGGCGATATCCCACTGGCGCGCCATGGGCGCGGGGTTGGGATTGTCGTTGAATCCGTAGGTCACGCCCAGGCCATCAAAGGCGGATCCATTGTTCGCGGACGAGGAAGAAAATTGGTAGAGAATCTCTGAAAAACCATGGGCGCCGGGATTGTTTTCAGCTTTCAGGCCCCAACTGGTGGCTGCGAAAAGCCCCGTCGGCAGCAAGATCATGATCGGATGCACGAGCAGCGCGAGCATGGCCAATTTCATCTCGCGCCCACCGATCTTCTTCCCAAGGTACTCGGGCGTCCGCCCAACCATTTGACCCGCCACGAATATCCCGATGACGACGAACAAAAGCATGTTGATCATGCCCACGCCTTTGCCGCCGAAGAAACAATTCAGCCACATCCCTGCGTACGGTGAAAGACCTGCGATCGGGTTTAGGCTGTCATGCTCGCAATTCACGGCGCCGTCCGTCACATCCACCGTCAGTGCCGCAAAAGTGGCCCCTGCGGATGTCCCGAAACGCAACTCCTTGCCTTCGAGATTGCCCAAGTGCTGATCGACGGGCAGTCCAGCGACTGCCGGCAGCGTCACTGTCAGCTTGCCGCCTGGTGCGCTTCGGTCAGGAATCTCGTACGTGCGTGCGACCGGATGCGCCGTCAATCCAGGGTTGGGTTTGAGAGTGTCGAAGTAAATGGCCCAGACAACGGTTCCGAGCATGAAGAACATCATTACGCCGAAGATGATCCAGGCGTGTTTGAGCCGGTTCAGCATGCGCCCGAACATGAGCACTAGTCCGAACGGAAACAACATCATCGCGACGCAAGATAGGAAATTCGTGAAGGCGGTAGGATTTTCGAAAGGATGAGCCGAGTTCATGCCGTAGAAACCGCCACCGTTTGTACCGAGTTGCTTCATCGGGACGAACGCGGCGAGGGGACCGACGACAATGGTCTGTGGCTTTGGCTGTCCGCCGTCCAAGGTACCCATCGCGCCGGATTCGAGCGTAGCAACCTGGTGGAAACTCTTGAATGTCATCGGGCTGCCCTGTTGGACAAACAGAATCGCCAGAATGAAGCAGAGAGGCAGGAACATGTAGGCGACCACCCGCCACATATCCACGAAAAAGTTCCCTACGCTGGAATCGCTGCGCAAGGCGCGGATGATCATCGTTAAGGCGCAGAAGCCGATCGAGGCGGAAAGGAAGAACATTGTGAAGCCGAAGAGGACCTGACTAAAATTAGAAAAGTGAACGTCTCCCGAGTAGTGTTGAACGTCGGTGTTGGTCATGAAGGAGACGACGGTGTGAAAGATCGTTGTCGGCGAGAGCATTCCCTTGTGCTGCGGGTTGAGAGGCATCCAGGGCTGAACTGCCAAAGCGATGAAGCCAAAGACGAAAAGCACCGTATTGAATATGAGCAGGGAGAGCGTGTATTGCTTCCAGCTCTGCGGACCGCTGTTGAGGCGATCTTCAAACCACCGCAGGGCCTTGGGGACGCGGTACTTGCCGTCCATAATCCACGACATATAACGGCTCAGCGGAATCGCAAGAAGAACTGTCACTACCAACATCGAGATCGGAAGCAGCCACATGTTCTTGTCCCCTTCTTTCAGTGATTCCAGCGCTTCAGAACAGACCTACTTGGGTTCGCCGTAACGATTGCGTAGCTCGAGGTTGACCTCGAGTACGTTCACCAATTTTTCTCCCGCAAGACCGCCAAATGGGGCCGTGACATTCGCTTGAAGTATCCGGTCGATCTCAGCGCGAACGGCCGACGGATCGCGTTGCGTGTCCGCAGCCCACTTCGCAGATACGCGATCCAACTGGAATTCGGCGTTTTGCAGGGTGATGTTGGGATCGAGTCCGGAGCCGGAAGTCGTCACGAGGTCGCCTGGAAGGTCTTGCAGATCGGCGTCAGGATGATCCTGGCGCCACATATCGAAGAAGATCGATTGAATATCCGAGCCGTCCTTGACGGGCTCGATAGTGGTCTGTGGCTTGCCGTCAGGCCCCGTCTTGGTAACCGCAGAGGGAAAGCGACCGGCGTTCTCCTTTGAGAAGGTTTCGAAGAAGACGACCGCCAGGTCGGAGGCCTTCGGTTGCGGAGTTGTCGGGTTGGCCTTGATCCAATCGGCGACGACGGTCGGATGAGCCTTCGCCCAGTCGTCCACATAGGTGGCATGCGTGGAGTCCGCATTGACCCAGGCCGTAGCGAGGCCGTTGTGCAAGTCGGCCCACTGGGCGACGATCCCGGGCTGGCCCTGGTACCGATCCTGTTGGAACCAAGCCTCGACATCAGGAGCTACAAGCTGACCAGCTTTGGTTCCGCTGCGATATTTCACGATTGGGCCCAACGTCCTTGCAACGCGATCGCGCAGAGCGTAATTGGACGGAGCTAACGTCGAAGAAGCGGATGCCGACGCGTCGTACGACGCTGCTGACGGACGTGGCTGAAAATACTCGTCCTTTGTGAAGGGCTGGGCGATGAGCTTAGACCCCACCGGCTGACCGTCGGGTCCAATCAGCAAGCTTCCCTCTGCCTGGAACGGGAAGAACAAGCGCCCGACCGCCCATACTGCGGCTGGATAGATACCGCAGACCAGGACGACCGTGATCGACAGCAACAAAATGCTCTTGGATATGTATCGCATAGTCAGCTCCATGCTCACGCGGCCACATGCAGACCGACCATAACCACGTCGATCAACTTGATGCCGATAAACGGTAGAATCACACCCCCAAGTCCCCAGATGAGCAAATTGCGTCGCAGCAAGGCGTCGGCACCGAGCGGCTGATACTTCACGCCCTTCAACGCGATCGGAATCAGCGCGGGGATAATGAGGGCATTAAAGATTACAGCAGAGAGAATTGCCGAGGTTGGTGAATGCAGGTGCATGATGTCCATGGTCTTGAGCCACGGCAAAGTCCCTGCAAAAAGCGCAGGGATGATCGCGAAGTACTTGGCCACGTCATTCGCCACGGAGAATGTCGTCAAAGCGCCTCGGGTCATGAGAAGCTGTTTGCCGATCTCCACAACTTCGATCAGTTTGGTGGGGTCGCTGTCGAGGTCCACCATGTTTCCGGCTTCCTTGGCTGCTTGAGTGCCGGCGTTCATAGCCACGGCCACGTCAGCTTGAGCCAGGGCAGGGGCGTCGTTGGTGCCGTCGCCCATCATCGCAACCAATTTCCCGTCTGCTTGCTGCTTGCGAATGTATTCGAGCTTGTTCTCCGGCGTCGCCTCAGCGAGGAAATCATCGACCCCAGCCTGTTTGGCGATTGTTTCCGCGGTCAGTGGGTTATCGCCGGTGATCATCACAGTCCGGAGTCCCATCTTGCGCAGGCGATCAAATCGGGCCTTCATGGACGGCTTCAAGATGTCCTCGAGAACAACCACACCGGCAACGTTGGCGCCATCGGCAACCACGAGCGGGGTCGCACCTCTTGAGGCAGCGCCATCAACCACAGCTACGAGATCGGTAGGTGCGCTTCCGCCTTGATCCCGCACAAATCTCGATATGGCATCTGCCGCACCCTTCCTGATCTGCCGACCGCTGAGGTTCACACCACTCATTCGTGTGGATGCTGAAAACGGTATGAACACCGCACCTGAGGGGATGCTGATGGGTGCGTGCTGCGAATCATACAGGCTCACGATGCTCTTGCCTTCGGGTGTCTCGTCGGCGGCCGAAGCCATGGCGGCGAGTCGCGCGAGCTGGTCCGCAGAGTAACCCCCGACTGGCAAGAACTGCGTCGCGTGGCGGTTCCCCTCGGTGATCGTGCCTGTCTTATCTAGCAGAACGATGTCGATGTCTCCGGCCGTTTCGACGGCCTTCCCGCTCTTGGCAATGATATTGGCCTGAAGGGCCCGGTCCATGCCTGCGATTCCAATCGCGGCCAGAAGTGCGCCAATCGTTGTGGGAATGAGACAGACCAGGAGGGCGACGAGCGTCGGAACATCGGTACCCAGACTGTGCAGGGGCTGCGTCAGCCCAAGGTAGCTGGTCATGTATAGCTCTGCGTTCCAGGCCATCGGCCAAATAGGAACGACGACGATAAGGAAAATGAGCGAGAAGGCCGAAAGAACCAAGGTGAGGGCGATCTCATTGGGAGTTCTCTGACGGATGGCTCCCTCGACAAGGGCGATCATTCGGTCTAAGAAGGATTCGCCCGCGCCAGCCGTTATGCGAACGACTATCTCATCGGAGAGCACCTTGGTGCCTCCCGTCACGCCAGAACGATCGCCTCCCGACTCACGAATGACCGCGGCCGATTCCCCTGTAATCGCAGACTCATCGACCGAAGCGATTCCCCTAATGATTTCGCCATCACCGGGAATGATCTCTCCGGCGACCACAACTACGGTGTCGCCCGGCTTGAGATGCGTGGAAGGAACTTCCTCGACCTTGCCGGTATTATTCAGACGGCGCGCGATTGTCTCGCGACGTGTTCGGCGAAGGGATTCAGCCTGGGCCTTTCCGCGCGCCTCTGCTAGTGCTGTAGCGAAATTTGCAAAGACGACCGTTAGCCACAACCAGCCATCAAGGGCGATGAAGTACGTAACCGGAACTAAGCTGGTTGCATGACCTACTGCCGCCTGGACAACAAATAGAAGCGTCAGGAAGGCACCGATTTCGACCACAAACATGACCGGATTCTTCCACTGAACATCTGGCCTTAGCATCGAAACCGCTTGCCTCAGCGCCGGACCCGCCGTGCCAGGCGGCAGGAGTTGATTCGTCCGCCTCCGAAGCACGCGCGTGATCTTCCGGTGCAGGGGCTGTTTCGCTACTTCGACTATCGTCTGTGTCTCCATCGTGCTCTCCCGGTTTCCCAGAAACTCGTGTACGCCGAAGGGATATCGTTGATGTCAGCGGCAAGCTTGAATCAGGGTCGGGGCCTCATACTTTTTCACATGCGTCCAGAAACCAAACACAAAGGCCCATCAATAAAACGCCTAGAACGAACATCGCGGGCAGCCAAATTAGCAGGCTCATATTTCGATTCTCCTACCACCAAAGTTGACTAGGGCACGAATCACCAACGCCTCCCAATCCCGATCGCGCCGGAAGCATTCTGTTCGAGGATTACCCACAAGAACGACCTGATGACCCAAATCCTTCAAGAATTGCTGCAGCTTTCCGGTGCGTCTTGACCACCAGTGCTTCCTCTCGGCTATCACGACCAGTGAACCTGGCCGCAAGGTGCGTCGCAGAGATGCGTATTTGTTGCGACAAAGCAACAGCTGAACGCGCACCTCGTTGCCCCGGATGCCCGAAGCGTAGATGAGCTTATGCAGTCGTCGTTCCAGCAGATCGACCGGAACTGGCAGTTTGTCCAGCGGGAATTGCAGAGGAACTTCTTCGGCCGACAACAGAACAACTTCAGCTCCCAAACCCTTCGCCAAACCCGCCGCAGCGCGCAACGCGGCAATCGTACCTTCGATGGTCGTATGCACCACGGTCACGCGAAGAGGGAGACGGCGCACACTGAGATCGCAGCCAATACGTCCGAATAAATCCTGCGACTCCGGACTTGGATTTCCGCCCTGGTGAACGGTCTTCACGATTGGCACGTTACGCCTGCCGCCCTGAATGACGCATAAACAGCCCCTGACGAATTCATAAACGACACCAGGCGGATTCTCGCGTGCAGTGGTTAGACCTTGAGACCAGGGAGAGGATTGGAATTCACTCAAGAAGGAAAATGGCCGCCCAACACTACGTGGGGTCGGGCGGCCATTGCACAGCTACGACATCAGCCGCGGCACGGATGGCCGAACCCATGCTTCTGGCCGAACTGGCGGATTCCGCTACTTGAACGACACTCAAAAAGGACCGTCACCGCGAAAACCGCGCTCTCTTCCGTTTGCGCTTCGAATCAAGAAACAAGTTAACGAGCACGTAGAGTAGAAAGATCACGGCGACGATACAAACCCCCAAAAAGATCCGGGTCGCCATACTGCACCTTCACGCGACTTTGCATTGAGTCGTCTCTTTGTAGCGTTTATCGGATCAACGACGCATAAACACGCCCTAAGAACCTCATAAACGGGGTGAGTACAGAATAGCTTCTGCACTTTGTTGTGCGTCTGGTGATTTGGCTCCCGAGGAAAGTCGGTCTTAGATGGCGGACTGTTGGTGCTGGCGCCGGCGTTCGGCAAGAACAATAACGCGAATATCTTTGGCCTTGCGAACGATTCGCGGAATCAGATCTGTACCAAGCAGGATGCCCCATGAGCGATGTTTGGGCCTGCTGAGCAGTATTTGAGTAATCCGATTGCGGCGTGCAAAATCGACGATTGTCTCGGCGGGATCAGTACCTTCCAAGATCCGCGCTTCAATATGAAGATTCCTGGCAAAGTTAAGGTGGGTCTCGACCGCATCGACACGCTCGTCTGGGCGGTGGTCGCCCCGGGGTGCCAACACACCAACCGCGAAGCATTCAGCGCCAAGGTAGTCGGCCATTCTGCGGCCGCGCCGAATGAGCATGGCCGAAGACGGGTCCGGAGTGACATAGATCAAAATGCGATCCTGAATTTCCTTTTCCGCAACAGATGAAACAGGAGGAATGCCTGCTCTTTCTTCGCCGATTTCGGTAGCTCCCCTGATGTCCAGCTCATGGGCGGCTTGCCGCAGAGCCAGCTCCCGTAGAGACACAAGGGTCGATTCCGTGAAGAAATTCTCCAGCGCGCGCTGCGCCTTTTCTGGCGCGTAGATGACGCCCCTTTTCAGGCGGTTCAATAGTGCTTCGGCCGTCGCATCAACCATGACGACCTCGGCTGCACTCTTGACGAGCCAGTCCGGCACCGTCTCGCGAACGCGGATACCGGTAATGTTCAAGATGTGGTCATTGAGGCTTTCTAGATGCTGGATGTTCATGTTCGTCATTACGTCGATTCCCGAGTCCAGCAGTATTTGCACGTCCTCCCATCGTTTGCAACGCTCAGAACCAGGAACATTTGTATGTGCTAGTTCATCGACAACGCAGATGGCGGGGCGGCGCTTCAAGATCGCCTCGGTATCCATCTCTTGAAGCGTTACACCGCGATAGTTAATCGTTTTCGTCGGAATCATCTCGAGTCCGGCGGTCCTCGCAATAGTGTCTTTCCTTCCGTGTGGTTCAAAATAGCCGACAACAACGTCCTTCCCTTGTCTTTTGAGCTGCTGAGCTTCCTCAAGCATGCGATACGTTTTTCCGACTCCAGCTGCATAACCGAGAAATAACTGTAGCCGCCCTCGTTGCGTAGGCGACTGGCCCGCACTCAAATCTGCGCTATTGGGGATAGACGACGACATCGATTCCTTCGGCCGAGCGAATGAGGCGATCTACGAGAGTACCCCAGATTCGTGTCTGCGCTCCGTAACGAGTGCTGTGCCCCACAAAGATTTGAGTGATTCCCGCTTGCTTCGCGAACTTCAGGATGGCTTCCGCGTTGTCAAAGCCGCTCAGTAACTCCACTCGGGCCCCAAGTTCGCGGGCATAGTCCAGATTCGAATTCAAGACCTCTTGACCCTGTGGAGAGAGAGAGACCTCTTGTACATAAACGACATAAAATTCGCCCTGGAAGCGGTCGGCATTGCGACGCCCGCTTTCCAACATGGGGGCAGCATTAGCTCGCGAACCCACGCAAACCAGAATACGCTCTTGCACACCCCATGGTTGATCCACGCCATGCGACCGGAGGTAGCTCTCAAGCTGGCGGTCTACTACCGAAGCTGCCACCAGCAGAGCCAGTTCACGCAACCGGGAGAGCTTGTGTGCTTCGGCAAGCGCGGAAGCACGCTCTCCGGGCACTGTCTCCCGCCAAAGGCCATCTTTGGCAGGAGCATCTACCACGACGATTTCATCCGCAGTTCTATCCAGAAAACCACTCGGAATCGTGCACGACGCGCGGTTTCCGGTGATGCGCTCCACTTCATCCTGGAGTTTTTCCAGATACTGTAAATTAACCGTCGTAACAACCGAAATGCCCGCGTCGAGCAGTTGGCCGACGTCCTGCCATCGGTAAGCATTAGGGCTGCCCGGTGGATTTTGATACGCAAGCCCGTCAATCAGCGCAACCTGGGGATGGCGGCGAATAACCGCATCCACATCGATTGCTTCCGATTCCCCAATCTTCAACGTCGGAATAACCTCAAGCTTCTGTAGTATCGCCTGAACTTCAGGAGGATACTCGGGCTGGAGCGCACAAACGATTACGTCCTCGCCTCGTTGGCGGCGCCGGCGTCCTTCGTCCAGCATTTGGAAGGATTTGCCTACCCCACCGGCATAGCCGAGGAACACCTTGAGCCTGCCGCGCCGCGCCCGACGCTCCTCGATCTCGATTTGCGCGAGCAGTTGCTCAGGGGTTGGTCGCCGCGGCGAGACTTTGGGCATCAATCGATTGTATCGAGAACGCGGCTAAGAAGGAACGAAGCCGCTCAATGCGATGGCGATTCGGTGCCTAGCCACCAGCGCCGAACTGCAACTACGGACCACACGGCCTCAACCACTCCGAACGGCCATGCCCCTTGGAGAAAGCCGTACGCCGAACCCAACGCACATGCGCCGGCAAACGCCAGCGTATACCAACGGCTCCGACGCTCTAAGGTGTAAAACAAGAGCATCAGGCTGACAGCGATTAAACCAAAGGCGGTGAGTAGATCCATAACTGATCGGCCATAGACAAGAAGATCCGTCAGGGCTTGCGCGCTATGATGAGCCACCAACTCTCACCGTAAGAATCGTGCTCGATAAAGCGATCCTGGCGGCTGACGACTTCAAAATTCGCTTGCCGCAGCTCGCTTTCGACTCGCTCCGCCGAAATTTCATGCTCGGCAGTTTCAGAAGTGTAGCTGACCGCTGGCTTAGGTTCTCGGTCGACGACAACCAATCGGCCTCCAGGAACCAGCGATTGTTGCAAGTGGGCGAGAATGGGATGCGAATCTGTGAATTCATGATACGTATTCAAAATGAGGACCGCGTTCACGCCAGTCGGCAGGTGAGGATCCGTTGGATCCCCCATGACGATCTCGACATTGTGTTCTCGTCTCGATATTGCCCGGGCCCGGAGGAACATCAGCGGTAGTCTGCGGATGTCCTCCGCGATAACGCGGCCACTGCCACCCACAGGCGATGAAAGCTTTAGCGTAAAGTATCCCGAGCCGCATCCGAGGTCTACCACTACATTGCCGGACCTGAGGTCCAACGCCTGGAGAATATCCGACGGCCGCTGCCAATGGTCACGTTCAGCTTCAACCGCGTTCAGGCGCGAGAATGTTTGGAGCGCGGAATAGCCCGCATTAGCAACAAGCAGGACCGCGACTGCACCGAGGAAGAATACGAGAAGTTTGACGCGATAATTCAAGGGCTTAGGCCGTCGCTAGGCTTCAGCGAAACGCCAACCATTCTAGTCACGCAGTGACTTTCGGAGCGGACCGACCTCCAATACCTCATTTCGAAACGGGGAATTTTCGATCCAGCTCGACGTTCATCATGAGCACATTGACGCGCGGTTCGCCGAGGAAACCCCAATCCGCGCGGTCGGTAAACTGCGGGATCAACTGTTTCACTTGGTCTGGAGTAACCCCGCGTGCCTTCGCAACGCGCGCAGCTTGTATCTCAGCGTTACCCGGGCTGATGTGCGGGTCCAAACCTGAAGCCGAGGCGGTCACCGCATCCTGCGGGATGGGCGCTTTCGCCGTGAACACCAGGGGCGTCTTCGCGTCGTTGAATGCGTCGATCAGCTTGACGTCATCGAGGTTGCCTTGCGAATCCTTGAAGTGCTCAAGCGGCACGGAGGATTCATAAGGGAGATTGTTGTCGACACAGTAATGCACGATGCGATCCTCGATACCATCGAAACTGACGGATTCCTTCCCCTTATCGTCCGCCGCAGTCACCCCGTGAAGAAGCTTCGCGCTCGTGGGGCCCAAGTTCGAGCCACTGCTGGCCGTCGCATCGTAGCCGCTGCCGGCCGCCGAGGGGCGTGGATAAAAGTACTGGGGTTTTGTAAACGATTGGCCGATGAGGCTTGAGCCGACCACGTTACCATTGACGGTGACCAAGCTACCCTTCGCCTGCTTCGGGAAAATCAGCTCCGAGAGGCCTGTCATTACGACCGGATAGAGCAAACCGGTAAGGATCGTGAAAGCTATTGTCAGACGCAATCCTGGTCCAAGTTCCCTGATCATGACTTACTCCTTTACACGAGATGCGTTGCAACCAAGATCTTATCGATCAGCCAAATTCCGGGAAAAGGCACGATGATCCCGCCAAGGCCATAGATCAACAGGTTGCGAGTCAGCATCTGGCCAGCGCTAACAGGTTTGTACTGCACGCCACGAAGAGCCAGCGGGACCAGAGCAATGATGATTACCGCGTTGAAAATGACCGCTGCGAGGACCGCACTCTGGGGGGAGTGTAGGCCCATGATATTCAGTTTGTTAAGTTCCGGGTAAATGGATGCGAACATCGCCGGAATGATGGCGAAATACTTCGCCACGTCATTGGCGATCGAGAACGTCGTCAGCGAGCCGCGCGTGATCAGCAACTGCTTGCCGATCGCTACGATTTCGATCAGCTTTGTCGGGTTGCTATCGAGGTCGACCATATTGCCGGCTTCTTTCGCTACCATCGTCCCGGTGTTCATGGCGACTCCGACGTCCGCCTGAGCCAGCGCCGGAGCATCGTTCGAACCGTCGCCGGTCATCGCAACGAGGCGGCCCTGGGCTTGTTCCTTCTGGATGTACTCCAGCTTGTCCTTTGGAGTTGCCTGTGCGAGAAAATCGTCGACGCCAGCTTCCTGGGCGATGGCCGCCGCAGTCAAGGGATTGTCCCCTGTGATCATGACGGAACGAATTCCCATCGCCCTCAGCGAAGCGAGACGCTCTCGCATTCCACCCTTGACGATGTCCTTAAGGTGAATTACCCCAAGAACCCGGCGGCCATCGGCCACCGCAAGCGGAGTGCCGCCGTTCCTCGAAATGCGGTCGGAAATTTCCGACAGCAACGGAGGCACGGTGCCACCTTCGTCTTTCACGAACTGCGCAATCGCGTCAGTAGCGCCTTTTCTCAGGCGGCGCCCGTCGAGGTCCACCCCGCTCATGCGTGTATACGCGGAAAATGGAATGAACTGCGCTTCATGCTCGGCCACTTCGCGACCGCGCAGGCTGTATTTCTCCTTGGCCAGAATGACCACCGATCGACCCTCCGGAGTTTCATCCGCGAGGCTGGAGAGCTGAGCGGCGTCTGCTAGCTCGCTCTCGTTCACTCCATTGACCGGTATGAATTCGACGGCTTGCCGATTCCCTAAAGTAATGGTGCCCGTCTTGTCCAAAAGGAGCGTGTTCACATCCCCCGAGGCTTCGACTGCCTTCCCGCTCATCGCCAGAACGTTGTGCTGCATCACCCGATCCATGCCGGCGATGCCGATGGCGGAAAGCAATCCACCGATGGTTGTGGGAATCAGGCAGACCAGCAGCGAGACCAGAACCGCAACTGTTGGCGCAATGCCACTGCCGACCGCAGCGATCGAATACTTCGCATAGGGCGGCAATGTCGCTACAGCAAGAAGGAAAATTAGCGTCAAGCCGGCGATCAGAATGTTAAGAGCGATCTCGTTCGGAGTCTTCTGGCGTACTGCGCCTTCTACCAGAGCGATCATACGATCCAGAAATGTTTCGCCTGGATTGGAAGTGATCCGGATCTTGATGTGGTCCGACAACACCCTCGTGCCACCTGTTACCGCGCTCCGGTCTCCGCCCGATTCGCGAATCACCGGCGCGCTCTCTCCTGTGATGACAGATTCATCGACGCTGGCGACACCGTCGATGACTTCGCCATCGCCCGGGATTAGATAGCCAGCCTCGCAGTAGACGACGTCTCCCTTGCGCAACTGCGAGGCGGGCACCATCTCGAACTTGTCGTTCGGCAGAAGTCGGCGCGCCATCGTGTCAGTCTTTGTCTTGCGAAGGCTATCCGCTTGCGCTTTTCCGCGGGCCTCGGCCATCGCTTCGGCGAAATTGGCAAACACGACTGTGAACCACAACCAAAACGCGATTTGAATGCCGAAGAAAACTCCGCTTGCTCCTGCGATTGCGTCCTTTACAACGAACACTGTCGTCAGCGCCGCTCCCACCTCGACGACGAACATCACAGGGTTCTTCGCAACCATCCTCGGGTTGAGCTTCACGAACGACTCTTTGATTGCGCGCTGCAAAATCTCAGGATCGAATAGGGGACGAGCTCGAACTCCCCTAGAAAGGAGTGCTACGCCTTCTTCTTTGATCTCGGGCTTGCGATCCGCCGGAGGGACACTAACCGTAGACATTTCTAGCTCCTCATTCCTGACATCAGAACAATTTCCCGTTTAGCATCTGGAAGTGCTCGACAATCGGGCCCAGCGACAGTGCGGGGAAGTAAGTAAGCGCTCCCACGATGATCACAGTCCCAACCAGCAAGACTACAAATAGCGTTCCGTTCGTCGGCAGCGTACCGCTGGTTATGGGTACGAGTTTCTTGGAGGCCAGACTGCCGGCAATCGCCAAGGCCGGGATAATGAACAGAAACCTTCCAACCAGCATGTCGAGGCCAATCGTCAGGTTGTACCAGGGCGTGTTTGCGTTGATTCCAGCGAACGCGCTCCCGTTGTTGCCGGCACCGCTCGAATAGGCATAGAGGATCTCCGAGAGACCGTGCGAGCCGTTATTGTTCGTATTGGCCGCAGCTGGTCCAGGAGCGTTCCAGTATCCATTCTTCGCAAACGGAGCCACAGAACTGAGCGCCGTGAATCCGAGAATGACAACAGAAGTCGCAAGGACGGCAATGATCGCCATCTTGACTTCCTTTTGCTCGATCTTCTTACCCACATACTCGGGCGTTCGGCCGACCATCAGACCGCCGATAAAGACGGCGACAACGACGTATATCAGCATGCTGTAGAGACCGGCGCCCACACCTCCGAATATCACTTCGTCGGTTTGTATATTGAACAGCGGGACGAGTCCGCCGATTGGCGTGAAACTATCGTGCATCCCGATTACGGCGCCGCAACTTGCGTCCGTGGTTACGGTGGCGAACAACGCCGTCATCGCGTTGCCGAACCGGACTTCCTTGCCCTCCATGTTGCCGCCCGGCTGCCCTCCGGTGTACACATGCGCGAGACCCATGTCAGACAGCATCGGATTTCCACGCTGCTCGGCCCAATAACAGATGAAGACGCCGACAAAGAACATCACTGACATTGCCGCGAAAATCGCCCAGCCCTGCCCTGTGTCACGCACGGCCTTGCCAAACATGTACGTCAATCCCGCGCCCAATGAAAAAATCAGCAGCATCTGAAGCAGGTTGGCCAGCGGAGTCGGATTCTCATACGGATGGGCTGAATTCGCGTTGAAATACCCGCCTCCGTTGGTTCCCAGCATCTTCATCGCGAGCTGCGACGCCAGGGGTCCCTGCTCGATGACCTGGGTCGGGCCCTCCAGCGTGGTTGCGGTGACCGGTCCCTTGAAATTCTGAATGGAACCCTGCCAGACGAAAAACAGAGTCGCCAGTATGCAAATCGGAAGCAGGATGTAAAGAGTGCACCGGGTCACGTCCACCCAGAAGTTTCCGATCGTCTTGGCGGTGTGACGCGCGAATCCCCGAATCAGCGCGACGGCCACGGCGATTCCCACTGCAGCCGACACGAAGTTCTGAACCGCGAGGGCAGCCATCTGCGTCAGATAGCTCATTGTCGTGTCCGGAGAGTAAGCCTGCCAGTTGGTATTCGTCATGAAGCTGATGGCGGTGTTGAAGGCCAAATCCGGCGTCATGGGCGTGGCACTGGAAGGAGCCTGCGGCGTCGAAAAGTGCATCGGATTGAGCGGCAGGTGTCCTTGCAATCGCTGTATTAGGTACACGAAAAGGAAACTGAATATGCTCAGCGAAATCATCGAGGCTGAGTAACGAACCCAGGACTGCTCCTCGTCTTCGCGCACTCCGCCGACAAGGTAGATCAGCCGCTCCAACGGGCGGAAGATCGGGTGAAGGAAAGTTCGCTCGCCCTCGAAAACGCGGTACATGAACGTACCAATGGGCTTGGTGATAGCGAGCACGATCAGAAAGAACACTAATATCTGCGCAATACCGAGTGATGTCATCTCAGCACCTCAAAACCGTTCCGGGCGAATTAGCGCGTACATCAGATAAACGAACAAACCCGCCGCCACGATTCCTGCGATGGCGTATTCCATCGAATCCTCCTAAAGGCGCTCTGAGGCCTTTGTGAAACCCCAAAGCAAAACAAAAAAGGCAATTACGACACCGACATAGAAAATATCCAGCAGCATGGTTAATTTCGCTCCTGTCTGGAATCCGAGATCATGTCCGTTGATTGGAATCTTCCGTATGAACGCGCAGCGCGATGCTACCGACCGTGAGGAAAGAAGCCGCTGTGAGACTTGCTTCTAACACGAAAGCTCGCGTTCCTGAAGACATGATTTCACGCAGGTGGGCCTGAATCGGATCGAGCATTCTCTGGACTGGCACCTCGTGAAGATCGTCGGCGGGACTGACCACGAAATTCTTCATCCCCAGCACCTCGACCGATAGCTTTGTCTTGAAGCTCCTCGCCAGTAGCACCGCGGTTCGCAGAACAGCCATGGCGTCCGACAAGTCCGCTACCAACGTCACGGCGATCACCGCGGACGAGTTCGGCGAAACCTCAGCCGGATACGAACTCGCCGGCCGCACCTTATCGGGGAGGACCTCATGATGCGGGTTTGTCTTCTCCGCTGCTAACTGAGACCGCATCTAACTTCCCCTCCGGAACGGTATGAATAGCACTCGATGGCCATGAGACTGAAGGCGATCTGCAATCCGGCTTTCAGGAGTAGGCCAAAGACGCTTCCTGCCGGCAATGACGATCAACGAATTCGGCCGCAAGACCTGCGAAAGGGTCTCGATCCGATCTCGCGATAAGTAGAGGTGAATTCTTACATCCAGATCATTTGGCTCCGCCTGCGAAACAAGTTGAGACAGGACTTTCTCTGTGAACGAAAGGGAAACCTGGGGCCGATCAAGGGGCAAACAGAACGGCACCGCGATGGCAGCCCTTACACGTATGCACGCGTCAAGATTTGCTGCCAAGGTCATTGCAGCCTTGAAGGCCAGTGCAGTGGCGCGAGAATCAGTAAAGATGACGTTCACTTCAAGCTGCCCTAGGGCAGAAGGTTCAGCCTGATCCCGAGTGAGAACCGGTGCCTGATCGCGCCACACTGTGCTGAGTTCGTTTGTCATTGCGCTTAACTCGGGGTTGATAGTGCCCTGAGTCGGATAAACGACGCATAAACACGCCCTAAGAAGGGAATAAACCGTTCTGATGGTCACGATTAGGGAACGTGAGAAAATCAGATGTTTCGGAAGGTCTACTCTTGAGGAGCGGAAGTGGGCTTCGGAACGTGGAAGCGGTACCCAGCCCAGGCGTCCGTAACAAGAAATTGCGGTTTAGACGGATCAGGCTCGATCTTCTTACGGAGGCGATTGATGAACACTCGTAGGTATTCCAACTCATCGCCATAGTCGGGGCCCCACACTGCTTGCAACATCTCGCGATGAGCGACTGTCTTGTTCGGGCGCGCCAGCAGGTATGAAAGCAAATCAAACTCCTTCGCGGTCAGGTGGGAGCTCCGCCCTCCGACCGCCACCTGTCTAGAAGAAAGGTCAATTTCTACGCCCTGCCGGGCCAGTTGGGTCAACTCCGCATCGTCGGGCGGTTGCGGCAACCGACGCAGGGTGGCGCGTATCCGCGCAAGCAGCTCTGGCGTGCTGAAAGGCTTGGTCACATAATCGTCGGCGCCTGCGTCGAGAGCATCGACTTTGTCCTTCTCTGTGTTGCTGACGGTTAACATGATGATGGCCACTTCCGAGCTGGACCGGATCAGCTTGCACGTTTCGATCCCGCCAATTCCAGGCATGTTCATGTCCAACAACACGAGGTCATAGGCGGCGGCGCGCAGCTTCTCGAGTCCTTCTTCGCCGGTCCGCGCGTCACTTACTTGGTAGTCGCGCCCAGTTAAGGTGGCCTTCATGGCCCGCCGTATCTGAGGATCGTCATCGATAACAAGAATCCTACCAGCACTCATGCGTTGCTGCTCCCCCGAGCAATCGGCAGAGAAAAACAGAACTCTGAACCCTTGCCCAGCTTGCTCAGAACCCAGATCTTCTCACCGTGCGCACTCAGGATTTCGCGCGCAATTGCCAGCCCCATCCCCGAGCCCTTCAGATTCTGTTGCTCCTTGCCGCGGTAGAATCTTTCGAAGATCCGTGATTGTTCCTCCTCGGTTATTCCCGGACCCTGATCCGTCACGCAAATAACTACGCGATCCTGACTAGGGCGTGCGCAAATCGAAATCGGGCTGCCTGAAGGAGAGTACTTCAAGGCGTTATCGACCAGATGAGTGATCACCATTTGGATCAGCTCGGCATCCACCCATACTGGGGGCAAGTTGTCGGCGACCGAAACGTTGATTTCTCGCTCATCTGTGAACGATCTCATTTGCCGCACGGCTGCCGAAACCAGCCTACTGGGGAAATGGACGCCACAATTCAGCCGAAACTTCCCTCCTTCAATCCGCGCGAGTTGGATGGCTTCGGTTACCAACTTGGACAAGCGGTCGGTTCCCTCGTCTGCGATACTCACCAATTCGCGCTGGTGCCGCGGCAGCGTATGGTTTGGGTCAGAAAGCAAATCGGTCGTAACAGCTTTGATCGACGTAAGTGGTGTTTGGAATTCGTGAGTAATCGCATCGAGCAGCGTCGATTTCAGTTCTTCGCTTCTCCTTGCAACTTCCGCACGATTCACGGCTTCCTGCGATAGTGCCCGTTCGAGCCCTATCGCCACCAGATTCAACAGGGATTGCAGGGCCGCATCAGAAAGGGACGAGTCGCGAATGGCCAGGCTACCGATCGGCTGTCCACCCAGACGGATCGGTGTGATCGTGAATCTTGTGTTCCCCTCCCGGAAAGAACTCGATCGAAGCGCTGCCTCCCGTAATTTAGCTTCGATCTCGCCCAGATCGCCATCTGCTGCCCGATAGATCTCATTGCTGTTACGGTCGTAGAGAGCCACCGCCGGAAACTCAAATGCCTGAGCGATATTCTGAACAATCTGATTCGCCATCGGTCGTGTCGGATCCGTGAGCAGTAGAGCGCGGCTCACGGAATAGAGCCTCTCCATCTCGTGCTGTCTTTCAATCGCTTCCTTTGTTCTGCGCTTTGCCCGCACCGAAAGCTGACTCGCCGTAAGGGACGTGACCAGAAACGCACACAAAGCGACCCAATTCTGCGGATCGGCAATGGTGAACGTGCCTACCGGCGGCAGAAAGAAGTAGTTGAAGCACAGCATAGCGACGACAGAGGCGACTGTCGATTCTACGAGCCCGCCCGCAGTCGCTATCAAGAGGATCGCGACCAGGTAGAAAAAGCCCGTCGTTGTTGCGTTGACGGGCACCACGCGAAAAAAGATGAACGTAATCGCAGCGATAAGGCCAAGGGCAACCAAAATGCGTCCCGATAAACGCATCGCGCTCCCGAAAGGTCTGGAGACAAGTTCGGTTTCTGGCGTAGCCGAATTGGCTATCGAAGTCATAGCGATATTCAGAGCTTTTGCTTCTCAGCAGAAGAGGATATTACCATCAAGATTGAATTCCCGTTGCGATGCTCAGTGGCCGCGAGCGGCAATCAGAAGTAAAATGAAGATGACGACAGGTATCATCGCGAGCGCTGTGTAAAACAAGACCGTCTGGGTTCTCGTCGAACGCCGTATCTTCCAAGTCTGGAGCTCGCTGCGTTCCGCCACGCCGACAGAAGTTGGGTTCCGGAGATCATTGGCAAACTCGCGGGCGCTCGCGTACCGATTCTCCGGTTTGCGTTCAAGCGCACGGTAGATTATCTCTTGCAGCTCAGGTGGTATCTGCGAGTTGATTTCGCGCGGAGGAATAGGATCGTTCAGTAGTCTGTCGTTCATTACCGCGAACGCGTTGTCCCCCTGAAAAGGCACCTGGCCCGTCAGCATCTCGTACAGCATGATCCCGACTGCATAAAGATCGCTGCGGCCGTCGCTGCGATTTGATTTCACCTGTTCAGGTGATATGTAGTCGGCCGTACCCATCGTACGAGAAAGCTTTCCAAACGTCAGACGCCTGGTCCCCGCGCTGCTTGCGATCCCGAAATCGATCAACTTGATCCGGTCTTCGGAATCCACCATGATATTTTCTGGCTTAAGATCTCGATGAACGACACCTTGGCTGTGGATGTATCTCAGTGCTTCGCAGATTTCCACCGTAACGCGCACAGCTCGCTCGATTGTGAGTTTCCTCTCGTCGGATAGGATGCGGCGCAAGAGGCGACCATCAATCCACTCCATTACCATGTAAACGCGGCTGCGGTCTTCCGCGTCGAATACCTTCATGACTCCCGGGTGATTGAGTCTCTTGCCGATCTCTTCTTCGCGCTTGAAGCGATCGAACAAAACGGGGTCGGATTCCACTTCGAAATGCGGGACTTTTATCGCCACGATCCGGCCGTTCCGTACGTCCGTCGCGCGATAGATTGCAGCCATGCCACTTTGTGCAGCTAAGCGATCGATGCAAAAGTGGTCCAGGCGCTCGCCGACCTGCAGTTCGCTCATGGATAGAATCACCAGTCGACTGTAGGGCCGGGGACCTAAAAGCGGCATAAACAGGCCCTAGGTAATTCATAAACGCGAGCGGACCTGGCAGGAATCGGCAGCTTGTCGTCTGTGGGAACGCGATGCCAGTTATGACGGTTTTATTCATCGTTTATGCGTCTTTGATGTGTGCTTCTGTATTCTCCGAACTAGAATGCCATGTGCCCGCGTAAGCTTCGGCAGAGTAGTCGCGGCCTGGCGTTGGCGGAGATCCTCCGCCCAGCGAGCAAGGGCAGCAGGCGAACGATGAAGCAGTAACGCGAAAAGAGATACTGACGAGCGCTCTCCCCCGAACGCAATCGGACTCTTGGCGCCATTCATCTTCGTCATGCTGCTGAGCTCGCCGGATGCCACCGGAAATCGGATCTTCTACTAGCGTCCGAACCTCTGTGTTAGGCTGCTCCGCGACGCACATTCTCGTCCCGAGAAAGGTGTTTCACGTCGCGGCGAAACTGTGTGCAAGCTCGAACAGCTCTGTTTTGACATTTCATCGCGAAAACGTGAAGCCGTGATCGAACGCCTGCGATTTCTATTTCGTCACATCGTATACAACTTGCGGGGCGGCTTCCTCGTCCGCCCCGTGACGATTGCGCTCGCGCTGGGCTGCGGCGGTGCCGTGCTTTCCTGGATCGAGGAATCCGAGCCTTCCATCGGAGATTGGGTTCCCCGTGTTCTCTTTTTTTCGCACTCTGATCCCGGGGTAGCGCAAGTAATTCTCAGCGACATCGCCACGTCCACGATGACCGTTGTTTCGATCGTATTCGCGATCCTGTTAATGACGCTCACCCTGGCCTCAATGCAGTTCTCACCGCGCATCATTGTCAGCTTTGCGCGTGACCGCGTGACCCAGTGGACGCTCGGCATTTTCCTTGGGACGTTTCTCTATTGCATGGCCGCCCTACCGGCGGCTCACACGCTGCCGAATCCGTTCGCGCCGGTTGTGACCGTCATGGGCGCGATCGTGCTGGCCATTGTGTGCGTCGGGCTGCTCCTTTTCTTCATACATCACATTACTCAGGCCATCAGCGTAAATCACATCGTGGACAGGATAGCTTCCGAGACCGAGGTGGTGGTCGATGAAGTTATGCCACTGCCCCGCAGACGCGTCCATGTCGAAACAAGTGATTCGGTTGAGGCGGGCACATGGGAAACAACTATCTTGAGCGGTACTTCCGGCTACATCCGCTTTGTCGACCTGAAACAGCTTTTGTCTCTCGCGACCTCTCACCACGTCAAAGTTCAGCTTGTCCGCCGGGTTGGTCAGTTTGTGCCCACAGACACTCCACTGCTAATGGTGAACAAGGCCGAACGCCTTGCCCCCGAGGCCATCGCCGCCTTTCGCGCGGCGTTCGATTTCGGCCCTACCCGCACCCTACAGCAAGACGTAGAGTTCGGCGTGTTGCAGATCGTGGACATCGCACTGAAGGCGATTTCGCCTGCCGTGAACGACCCCACCACCGCCATCGGGTGCGTCGATCAGCTAACCCGTATCCTCATCCGCTTCGCCTCAAGGGACATGCCCGATCCTCGCCTTTATGATCTGCGCGGCATTGCCCGCGTGAGCATTCAATGGATCGACTTCGACCGGCTGTTGGATTCCGCCTTCGAGCAGATTCGAATGTACTCGAAGAGCGATATCGCGGTCAGTCTTCGCCTTTTGCGAGCATTGGGCGACATCGCGATCACAACGAACGATGCGGATCTGCGGAAGTCACTATTCGAACGCGGGCGACGAGTTGTGGAAGGCTGTTCGGAGCGGATTGGGGCGGAAGAGCTGAAGCCGTTGGTCATCCGGCTGACGACACTCGAAAAGTTCTCTACGGGATAGAAGCCTTCTCCAGAGAGCTTCACTCCGACTCTCTGTTTCGTTGATAGACGCTCAGAAACTCACGACGCGCGTACTCTACGCTGTGCAACGGTTTACCAGGCCGTTGTAGCAGATGCGAATTCTAGCGAGCTCCCTCGGAACCAGCTGTCCCCCTCGCGGACGAACTCGTTTGGCAAAGTGTCGGAAGGCATGACTGATGCAAATTGTGAGAAGTGAACCCCTCCTTGAGACAGAAGTGTTCAATACACCCTTGTCTTGGACGCACCAAAAGCCTGCGAACCGTTTGTCGAGCACCCAAAAACCACGCCTAAGCGCCTAAAAACGTCACCATTGGCCCCCTACGAGTCGCCTCGGACCGCCTTTGGGCGACGTGTTCCTCGAATTCTTCTGGCGATCGATAACTGAGGGCAGAATGCAGACGAAAGCGGTTGTAGTACTGCTCTATGAATTCTCTCACCCCCAGATCTAACTGTGCGAAGTCTCGGTAAGCACTGGCGTTGATCTCTTCGCGCTTGAGCGTCCTCAGAAAGCTTTCGCAAGTGGCGTTGTCATAGGGATTCGCTGGCCTGCTCAGGCTTGGTACCATTCCGTGCTCGTGGAGTGCCTGCATGTAGTCCCGGCAAACGTATTGCACACCTTGATCGGAGTGGTGCACCACTCCAGGCGGCGGCTGTCGATTCGAAATGGCATGCATCAAAGCACAAAGCGGAAGTTTGGCTTGCAAGGTGCGGCCGAGCGCCCAACCGACGACGATGCGAGAAAAAGCATCCAGAATCACCGCAAGATACACAAACTCTGCCCTGAGGCGAATATAGGTGATGTCAGCGATCCAGAGTTGATTCGGACCTGTCAATCCCATCCGCCGCGGCAGGTTTAGATAGCTTTGGACCCCGCCAACCCCTTCGTGCGAAGGAGCAGGAGCGGTCTCCCATCGAACGGTGAGCAGATTGTCTTCGCGCATGATTCGCGCCACCCGCTTGTGATTTACGATCATTCCGCATTGGCGTAATTGTGCAGTCACCCTCCTGTAGCCGTACCTCCAGCGATGCTCCAGGACGACATCCTGAATGGCCGATCGCAAGTTCACCTCTTCCTCAGCGGGCCATCCATTCCGCAAATAGCGATAGAATCCCGCCCGGCTCACCTGGGTCAATTGGCACAGTCGCTCGACATTCGCGCTGCCTTGCAGCGGCATCTGCGATCTTATTTCGTCGTAGATACCTCGCCGCCAGAGGCACGCCTCTGCCGACGTCGAGCCCCGACTCTTTGCAAGGCACGTTTGAAAAAATCCAGTTCCATCGTCTTGTTCGCCAATACTCGCTTGAGAGCAAGGATCTGCCTGCGCAATATGACTTCGCGCGAACGCCCAATCGGGGGATCCGTCGTCTGCTCCAATCTTTCACGCCAGCCGTACAGCAGATGGCGAGCTATCCCGAGCTCTCGGCAAAGCCTCGAGATGTTGTCGCACGCGTTCATTTGTTCAACAGCCTGCTTCCGAAACTCCTTGCTGTATCGCTCACCCTTTTTTCGCTCCACTTTGCGGCTCCTTTCCCGCAAAGTGTTCAATACAGGAGTGTCTCAGTCTAGGGGTTCACTCCACGTGACCAAAATGCGAAGGAATGGATTTCGGCGCGCTTGGAAATGCTTTAGAATCAAAGTGACTTCCACTGTGGGCGTGTAGCTCAGCTGGGAGAGCACCTGCTTTGCAAGCAGGGGGTCACCGGTTCGATCCCGGTCACGTCCACCAACTATCTGCCTGCAATCTCAATCATTTACTACGAGGCCTCGGCTTCCTTTTCCTCAGCTTTGGCAGAACCGTAGTAAAAACGTAGTAGTTCTTGTTTTCCGTGATGGGCAC
This sequence comes from uncultured Acidobacteriota bacterium, assembly GCA_963715685.1. Taxonomy (GTDB): domain Bacteria; phylum Acidobacteriota; class Terriglobia; order Acidiferrales; family UBA7541; genus Palsa-295. Next base: position 582,817 of record OY970264.1, read on the forward strand.
GTTCGTTGGCTAGTTCGATGCCCTCGCGGACCTGATCAACCATTCCGAGTTGATAGTGGCGTTTCGTTTCTGGGCTGCTGTGCCGCATGGCCCGCTGCACCACCGCATCTGCCGCAACCCAACTGAGGCGCGTGCAGAATACGTGGCGCAGATTGTAGATCGGGAAATACGATACGCCAGCATTTTTCAGAGTCGTTCGCCATGCATGTTTAACACTGCGTATAGGCTTGTCCGCCGTGCGAGGACTCGGAAACACGTACGGGCTGTCCGAGCATTGTTCTTTCTTCCACTCCTTGAGAACGTCGCAAGCCAACCGGCTCAATGGTAACGGTTGAGCCGAATCGCTCGTCTTTACGGCGCCATCAAGATGAATCACGCTGTGGACGAGATCAACTTGCTCCCATCGAAGCGACAATCCCTCACTGTAGGTTCGACCACCGGTCTGAACGAGCAGCACAATCGCCACGCGAAGGTGCGTGGGCGCCGCGTCCAGAATCCGTTGTTCGTCTTCAACAGTAAGCATCCTCTTGAGTGGCCGCTCCTTGCGCTCATTGAAATGCTTCACGCCGGAAGTCGGATTCTCCCCAACGTATTTTCGTTTGAGCGCGAACTGGAAGATCAAGTGCAAACATGCTATTTCTCGGTTGACCGTTGCTCCTTTCACTGTTCGCTTCGGGTTCCACTTCAACGGCTGGCGGCGTCGGTAGTTTCGATATTCCACGACACTTCGCTCGTCGATATCCGTCAATTTGCGGTCCCCAAAGTAAGCTTGCAGGTGCTTCCCGAAAATCTGGTGATTCTCCTGACTCTTCGCCGAAAGTGTTGAACTGTGCGAACGGAAAAAATCCTCACACAACTCTGTGAAGGTTATTCGTTCGCCAGGCCAGCCGACCTGAAAACGCCCCAGCGCGATCTCAGCTTCGCGTTTCTTCCATATCTTCTTCGCGAGATCCTTGCTGGGGGTTTTGGTCGACTCGCACCTTTGTTCACCCTTCGCCGTAAAGCCCATCCACCAGAACCGCGAGTCTTTCCTTTTGTATAGTCCCACTAGCGCTCCTCTCACTTGCCGGAGCCGAGCGCCGCTGGCATTATACTCCGCCGCGAAAACCAGCGGTGAGCAGGACGGATTTGCTGGTCTTTGAACTGATCGAGAATCGATCGTCGGTATTCAAGACGGCCGCCTAACTTGCGGCACTCGATCTTTTGTTGGCAGGCGTATTGGTAGAGAGTGCTTTTCGAAATCCCGAGATAGTCGGCGGCCTCCGCGTGCTTAAACCACCGATCGTCGAAATCTCTTTGAAGGGGCAGTGGCGGAGCCGCCGCCGGCGCTGCCCGAGAATGATCGGCAAGTCCCGTCAGCGCTTGCCGCAGCATCTGAACGAGCTCCTCGGGGTCTCGCGTTTGGAACACGACGCAGGCGACGACAGTGGAATCACCACTGTTTCCCTTCCCCGTTGGATCCTTGCCGTTGTTCATCCAGCCTCGAATCGTCTCACTGACCACAACCGCGCGTGCGGTCCATGGGCTAACGATTCTAGGACACGGGCAGGCCGTGTCAATTTGCAGCATCGCGAGACTGGCGGTTGGCTTGGTGAAACACACTCTCGGATCCTCACCATAAACGAATAGAACCAGTTGGGCGGCTATGATTTAGATCGCCACACCGATGAGGAGCGACACAAGCGGCCGTTTCTCTGCTTCGCTCACGCCTTTTTCGCCAATTCGTAGTTTCATGGCTAACATTCGCTCCCTAGCCGACGGAAACCTCCGCGTAATCAAGAGGCTCGCCGACGCGCGCTTTCAAATCCTTCAACCAAGCACCCGGCTTAAGACCGTGGATCAGACGGCCCAAGAAGCCGAGCTTTTCAGCCACGTTGCCGCAGTTTCGAAGAATGTCTTCCCTGGCGACCTTGCTGTAGATTGCCAAAAACTCGGACATGCTGGCAGGCTTGGAAAAGAGGTAGGTAGCATGGCCGAGCTGAGGTGTCTCCACGACTACCGTTCTCTCGAGGTCGAAGATGTATTCGGACCGGAAGAGATAGACACAACGGGCACGTCTGCAGAGCTGCTTGTAGAAGAAGGCGTCGTAGTCGGGCTTCCAGGTGATCAAAGAAACGTCGAAATCGCCCGGCATGCCCAAGCGAGAGCAGAGCTTTTGGAGTTCACCCCTCTCGATCGGTACAGATTCCAGGCGCGCTCGAATTCGATCGAGGGCCTCGGCAAACTGACCGAACCGATGGTGGGTCGTTCGGGCTTCGGCGACTTGTCCGGCAATGTTTGACGGCAGCGCGACTTCGAGGCGGCTTGGAAGCGCAGTTTCCCACTTCACTAGGTGCCATGCACCCGCTCGGTGTTGATACTTACCGCTCTGAATGAAGGGAGCGTTGACTCCGACCTTGGCACCCAGCAGATGTTTCCACTGATTCCAACTCGAGTCCCACGACAGCGGCAACGATGCTTGGTCCAAGAGAACTTCGATCCGATGCCGCGAATCCCGGAAGATTGCGTGATCCTTATAAAACGTGATCTTTCGCACCGGCGCTTGGAGCTGTTTGAAGTTTCGCTCGGGCCGAAAGGATAGAATGCGAGACGCGTAAAAAGTCTTTCCGTCTTTTGAGAGATTTCCGTCAACAAGCAACGAACCAAAGCCACCATAAGGGAATAACACAGGGGTTGCGGGATCACTCCGAAGCGCGTCGTAGCAAGCGCGCAATTCTGGTTGCGCGAGGGTGTTGAAGGCGCGCTCCAACGCATGAAGGTGTTCAGTTGCTGCGTGTGCTGTGCGGAGTTCGAGGCTGCGCAATTTGAAAGCAATGCGAAGCTCTGCCGACGATACACTGGGATCGACACGCAAGAGTTCGTACAACGAGGGCTGACGGTTCCAAGAGCGGCGGCGATTGCCGACATAGAAGTAATCTCTCAGCACCTCACAAGGAAGATTAGTGGCTGAGACACCCAGGCGCGAGCCGCGAACTTCGGCGGCAACGAAGAGGTTGTCCCGCCTGTCTTTCTTAGGTTGTGTGACGTAGCCGATCTCTGCCTGGAAAACGTCCCTCCTTCTTTCCTCAGGATTCGTATTGCGAATGTAGATCTGTGTGCCGGCGTCCGTCGTGTCCAGCTCTAGGGGAAATCGCAATTCGTCGCGCACGTGAATCAAAGACGCCAAGAAATTGGAGACCAAGATGGCGGTGCCATCGGTGAAAACGCATTCCGTCTTGGTGCCTTTTGGATTCGTTCTCAGAACCAGTCGCTGGCACACATTAGGTGGCGGGTTGATTCTGGTCTGGATTGCGACACCCATAGCGGCGCGGACTCTAGCACCAGCCCATCGTCTTGCCAAATAAGTGGGCTATTCAGCAATCCTCTGATGCATCGGCTTACGGGATGTCGGGAACACTCGGCTCCAACCCGTGGTCCGTCTACTGTTTCCGTCGTGGGCTCGAAATTTCAGGACAGTTTTGAAACGCGCAAGCCATAGGAGGCTTCCCGTGCGCCTCGCCGGTCGTGAACGTTTGGGCTTCTACCCTCTTCCCATTGCGGAGGCCAAACGAATTCGCAAGTTTCTTCAATTCCCCGAGCACCTCTGCTCGGCTCTTGACCCTTGCATAGGAGAGGGCGTCGCCTTCACAGAGATAACGCACGCTGCAAGGGCACTCCGGTATGGGGTTGAGCTTGACGCACAGAGAGCAACACTCGCCCAGTCATCAGCCGACGAAGTGATTCACGGGAATTGCTTTGATGTGCAGTGCCCAGTCGAATCCTTTTCACTGGTTTACCTGAATCCTCCGTACGATTTCGAAGTCAGTGAGGAAAAATCGCAGCGCATGGAGAGGCTGTTTCTCAATCATGTGTATCGTTGGCTAAAGCGCACAGGCGTTCTGGTAATGGTCATTCCCTCGGACTACATCCGCGACTGCAGCCAGGTTCTGTCGTTCCAATTCAAGGATGTCCACATCTATCGGCTTACCGAACCCGAAAGCGTCAAATACAAGCAGGTCGTGGTTTTCGGAGCGCGCCGCACCCGGCAAGAGAGGGACCGCGTGCAGGATGTCGAGATAACCAAGGCGCGGCTCTGGTACGAAGCTGTGGCGAGAGACCCTGGGAAACTCTCGCCGCTTCTTTCGGAGCCCGACCGTCACTACGCTGTTCCGCGCGGTGCAGCAGTGCGGCTGGTGTACCGCGGCCTTCCTTTGGACCAAATCGAAGACCTCCTTCCGAAGTCATCTGCCTATCGCCAAGCCTCTGCCATCCTCTTCGCCCCGCAGTCAGACGTCAGCGGGCGGCCACTGACACCGTTGCATGGCGGGCATGTCGGCCTGCTCTGCACGGCAGGAATGCTCAACGGGATCTTCGGGGAGGGAGAAGCGCGGCATATCGCGCATTGGCAGTCGGTCAAACTCGTCGATAAGTCGGAAGAGGAGGAGGACGGCACCACAGTCATTCGAGAGAAGGAGCGATTCTCGAACGAACTGACGGTGGTCTTCAGCACAGGGGAGATTGCCAGCCTGAAGTAAATCCTCAACGGGGAAAGGACGTGCACTATGGGCGATCGGTGTTATTCAACCCTCGTTTGTGCGGAGCGAGACAAAGATGTTTTCGAGAAGATGGGCTACAAACTACAAGAATCACGGGCCGTGTCGGTGGACGGCGGCGAAATTCCGGGTGCGGTGGTGATGGCCGCAGAGGAAGCCAACAACGGAAACTACGATGAATTCACGGCTCTTACCGGTATTCCCTTCATCGTGTGCAACGGATCGTGTCCGGGCGCCTTCGGAGATCACCTCATTGTTTCAGATGGCAAGGAATGGCACTACTCCGAGGCTCTCCATGAGAGCAACTACCCAGCAGTTCGGGTGGAAGCTGGCGGCGTTGTCCAGGCCGCAGAAGTGGATGACGCACGGAAATACTGGACGCTGTATTCCGAGGCTGTCGGGGCGATCCGCGCCTCGCGCTTCTGAATTCCAATCGGGCCGCGTGATTGGGACACAGGTTCGCGGCGGAGGTGCAAAAGCATTTGCAGAAGTAACTGTGCACTTCGTATAATCGAACTGGAGAGTTCATTCAATGCCAAAAGCAATCAAGAACGATAGCATTGTGGTTTCCGCGCTTCGAGCCCGAACGAATTTTGGCAATCTTCTGCAGCGCGTGGAAGATGAACGACGTTCGCTCGTGATCGAAAAGCGAGGAACGCCGCGTGCAGTGTTACTGAGCATCCAGGATTACGTGCGCCTTGCGGCTCCGGAACCCGAGATTTTGAGGATCATCGGTGAGGAATCAAGGGCAAAGGGCACGGACGATCTGAGTTCGCAACAGATCGACAGGATAATCAGGGACACGCGTGCCAAGAGAACGAAGCGCCGATGATTTCGCTTCGACTGGTCCTTGACACGAACGTTGTTGTCTCTGCAGCACTCAAGCCCGATGGACTGCAACGCACCGTTCTAGTGCTTGCGATCACCAAACCAGCCCGACTTTACGTCTCGCCTGCCATTTTCGCGGAGTATCGGGCGGTGCTAGCGCGACCAGAACTCCAGATTCGCAAAGGTCTTCGGCAACAGCTGTTGCAACTAATTGAGAAGAATACTCGCTCTGTTACTCCTACCAGGCGCCTTCAGGTCACGAGCGACCCCGACGACAACATCTTTCTGGAGTGCGCAGATGCTGCCCGCGCGGATTATCTCATCACGGGGAATACCCGGCACTTTCCAAGATATTGGAAGAAGACCAAAGTCATTCCATCACGCGAGTTCCTCAGTCTAGTGGCACCCCATCTCCTGACCTAGATTCGCAAGCTTCGCCTAAAGCAGCCCTTGCATTGCCTCAGAGTGGTTGTTGCTGTTTCATGAGTCGCACTTACAGCCCCGACCGTTCAACTAGAAGCCTTTTTGAGCCGCTTTCCACCTGTGGAGTAGAGGAGAATGCAGAACGCACACGAACGATTCGGAACCCTCGAATTCACAAAGCAGATGAAGGACACAATGACCCGCGTTCGCGTCCACTTTGACCGAGCGGTCGTCGATCCGCCCAAAGATGTGCGCGGTCAGGCAAGCGCCCATTTGATCTCCCTGATCGGGGGAGATTCCGAGGTAGGTGCCCTGTGGGCAGGAGTAACCGAAGCAGCGCTATTTCAGATTCATCTGCCGGGCCGTCCGGCGATGTCGGCGTCTCTTGGTCCCGAGGCCCAATGCTTTCGCGGCAGCGCAGTAGTCTCGAACCGAGAACGGCCCGTCCGCCACTTGGTGGCTATTTCGTCAGAGCTTGCCAAGACGAAGCCCGGAGTGGATCGAGAGGGAGCGCGAACGATTCTGTGCGATGACGATCCCGTTTTCGTTCTCTATCGGGTGGCCGGCCGATTTGGCCTGCCAGTAGTGCCGGCGTGGGCGCCGTGGTTCATGCGAGAACTCAAGGCCCGGAAGGCAATCCGGCCGTTGCTGGGGCTGGGATGCTCACCCGTCGTGGTGAGCGGAAACAAAGTTACTTTCCTCAAATGGATCGGGAAGGCGCTGAAGGAAGGCTCGATCCGCATTCCGGAAGAGAATGGCTCGATCACTTGGAAACTGCCGAGGAGTTTCCTGGAGCGGCCAATATTAGAGGCCGCTTCGGATGCAGGTGCCACCCATAAAAATAGAATCGGTGTGCAAGAACGCGAGGAAGGAGGGATTTGTGCAAATTGTTACCAAAGCTTGGAGCAGCAACCCTGACTACAGCACTGGATGTGATTACGCAGTCCTGGAAGGCAGTGAAACGTTCTTGAAGCTCGCTCTGCGTCGAATCAATCTCCTCTGCGAGCAGAAGATCGTTGATCCTTCCCTCAATGAAACGTCCTACTGGGACTATTCGGCCCAGTATTTCAGTCCCTGGATTGACTGCGCCTTGCAGTCTGGAGAGGCCGAAAAATCGTGTTCCGCGTTGGAAGAATCGATTGAGGCCCTCGAAATCGACAGTCGGGAATCAGCGATTGCCTCGAGCGACTTCAGCGTACCGGACAGCCAAATCACCACCGTGGAGTGCGCTCAGATGATCGTGCGCGACGGGGGTATCGCATTCAATGCTCTTCTGAGGCACACCGACATCTACGTGACCACCGCCGAGATTTCGAAACAAATGATTGAATCCGCTCTCGCATCGGCCACCAATTAAGCTTCTCCGTCTTCGAAACATCTCGTCTTTCTCGAACAATTCATGAGGACAACAACATGCAACTCCCCAAGGACATCAACGAATACCTGCGTGCGCGCGCCTCCGAGCTGGCCGATCGAATTCTTCGAACCTACCCGCCACTCCACGGCATCGGTGATCCCGCATCACCGCTCATCGGGCATCTCTTGCGCAGGCCTTTCCCCGCACAAGTTCTCGCGATGATGGGAGTGGTTAAACGCTGGCACGAGGCGCGTGGGGCGGCGGTGATCGCCGAGTGCGGAACCGGAAAGACGCTGATTTCTCTGGGGGCCGTTCATGTGCACAGCGATCGACGGCCCTTCACTGCCCTTACCATGGTCCCACCGCAGTTGGTTGAGAAGTGGGCGAGAGAGGCTCTCTTGACGCTACCCCGAGTGCGGGTTTTCTTCATCGATGGCCTTCGCGGCCTGACGAGTTCCGTGGCCCACGCAGGGGTCAACGAAGTCAGGTTGCGACATGGCCGTATCGTCCGGGAGGGCCTGCGAACGACACTCACTGAGTTGCGGCAGCGGAAGGCCTCTCGCACTGCTCGGGCCCGTTGGGAATCGATCTGCGGACTGCCGGCTCTCTTCATTGTCGGGCGTGACCGCGGGAAGCTCAGTTATTTCTGGCGGCACGCGTATGGCTTGGCTCGTTGCGGGCGTTACCAAGGGAGTGTTGTGAATGCCGACAGCGGCTGTCCTGTTTACCTGAATGGAGACGGGGAGCGGCTTCTGTCCACCGACTTCGCAAAAGCCAAGTTGAGCGAAATGTTAGGCAGTACGAAGGGCGAGGAACCCGCCAAATTGCGGAGGGCTTTGTACAGCGCGTTGTGGCAGGCGGACGGAAAGAAGGTCCGGCGCTTCGCTCCGGTGGACTTCATTGGGCGCTACATGCCCGACTTCTTTGACTACGCAATCGCCGACGAGGTGCACGAACTGAAGGGAGATACCGCCCAGGGGAATGCACTCGGCACGCTGGCAGGATGTGCGCAACGGACCGTCGTACTTACCGGGACGCTGCTCGGAGGGTACGCCGACGAGCTGTTCAACATTCTCTTCCGTTTGCAGCCGGCAAAGATGGTGGGGGAAGGGTTCGAGTGCGGCGAGGCGGGACTGCGCTCTTTCACGGAAACCTACGGGTTACTCGAAAAGATCACGGTCATTGAGCCATCGGATAACGCCTGCTCGGACGGTCGCGTAACCACACGCATTCGCCGTCGCCCAGGTGCGTCGCCGCTTCTCTTTGGCCGCTTCCTCATGAGTCTGGGAGCATTCATTTCGCTGGAAGATATTTCCGACGCACTGCCACCCTATCGCGAAGAAGTCATCGGCGTGGAGATGGATCCTCTGCTGCGCGATGCCTACAAAAAGCTGGAAGAGGACATCAAGAAGGCTCTGCAAGAACATCGGCGGAATCCAACTGTGATCAGTGTGGCTCTGAACGCGTTACTCCTCTATCCGGACCGCCCGTTTGGCCTCGGTGACCTTTATGGGTACGAATACGATCCCGAGACCAGAAAGCGCGATCGATTTCTCATAGCAGAGACGCAAGATCTGAACCAGAACCACGTCTATGCGAAGGAGCGCCGCCTCGTTGAGGAAGTGAAGTCGGAATTAGCGCGCGGCCGTCGCTGCCAAATCTATGCCGTCTACACGCAGAAGCGCGACGTGACTCGTAGGCTCGAGCGGATTCTCGCCAACGAAGGTATCCGAGTCGCAGTGCTGACGACAGACGTGCCCCCTGAGGCGCGGGAAGCTTGGTATGAACGCCAACTCCGCGCAGGAGTGCAGGCCGTCATCTGCCACCCGAAACTCGTCCAGACCGGACTTGACCTGATCGAGTTTCCAACGATCTTGTTTTACGAGACCGGATACTCGATCTATGTCCTTCGACAAGCAAGCCGCAGGAGTTGGAGGATCGGCCAACGCCTTCCGGTGAAAGTGAAGTTCCTCCATTACACGGCAACGATGCAGGAGACCTGCCTTCGGCTGATGGGCAAGAAGCTGCTGGTCTCTCTGGCGATGGAGGGCAAGTTCTCCTCGGAAGGATTGCAGTCGATCAACGACGAAGACGACATCCTGATGGCCATGGCCCGCGAACTCGTCACGGAGAAAGGGATCGGCGAGCGAGCCGACGCGGTGTGGGCAACACTTCAGAAGAAGCAAGAGCAGATGCTCCCCACACGAGTGGCTGAGGATTTGGAAGCGGAGGCCCACCGAAGCGTACCGGAGATTCCGTTGATCGAAGCGACCTCGGCTCACGTCGACCAATTGTCGCCATCCAGATCGGCAATGGAATCGCCTGGTCGGAAAAGTTCCCGGCGGTCGGCCTCGGGAATGCCAGACGAACAGCTCGCGCTGTTCTGAACAGCACGTAACAAGCGAAGGAGAGACACGATGGGGATTCTAGGACTGACACACGATGAGAAGGGCGTGGCCCTCGAGAAACTTCCGGTGGCGATTAAGGTTGCCATCGGCGAGGGCCCCGACCCTGACGATGAGAACGGCAATCCGCGTGCGCTCTTTCATTTCGTTTTCAAGCGGAAAGTCATGCATGACCGGTCTGTGTATTGGGAGTCCGCGCCGGATATCGCCGAAGTCTATGGGGAGAAGCCGACTAAATTGGGAGTCATCTTCCTCCATGATGACCCGAGGGAGGTATTTCCATCGGAGTACGCTCTATGGACGCGGAGAGGCCGTTTCTGTCACGGAGAGCTTGTCCAGATCGTGAACGGTAGTGGGGCGCATTACAAAATGCAGGCAATTCGAAGGACGAGAGAGCACCCGGAGGGGGAACCGTGGCCGGGCGAACGCAAATACTTGGACGGACCGCAGAAGGGTGAGCCGGTCGAAGGTTGCGGCGCCGGTTGCCCGGAACTTGAAAGCGGCAATTGTGGGCCTTCCGGAGACCTGTACTTCATCTTGGAGAAGTTTCCTAGCTTGGGCGCTATATGTCGACTACACACGGGGGGCAAGACGTCGGTCCCAAACCTCTCGAATGCGGTGGCGCAACTGCACAGTTGGAATGGGGGCCGCTTGAAAGGCGTGAAAGCCACTCTTAAGGTCACGCCAGAGATGCGCTGGCATCCTGGAAGAATCGGAGGCTGGGAAACCTCGGTTGTCCCGATTCTGAGCCTGGAGATTGGAGGTACCACGCTGGAGAGCCTCATCACCGATATGACGGAGCCCGCAAGACTGCTTCAGAAAGCTCAGAGTGCCGGTGCTGGTGAACAGTGGGGACATTGCGTTGTGAGGGAAAGCGAAGAGGAACGTGCCTCGGAGATTGCCGACGAGTTCTATCCGCAGAACAGAGACCTTGTAGAAGAGCAGGCTTGCGCGGCGGTTGGAGCTTCGGAGCACGCGGAACAGTACACGACGATCTGCGACTTGGCACGGCATCTTGGGTTCAGCGAGGCCAAGATAAAGATGCTGCTGGGACGGAGGGCAAGGAATCCTGTCTGCCTTGAGCGGAAGTTGCGGAACCAACTGGACGAACGGCCGGAGAATGCCTTCTCCCGGGAAAGGCGGTAGGTGGACTGAGCTGATCCATGCGACAAAATCTCATACAACGCAACATTCGATTGTATCGCCTGCAAGCTTCCCACAAGCGGACTTGAACGAAGCCGCCCGGCGGCGGACGCTACGCGTGAGGCGAACGGAGCAGTGGTTGCTTGATGGTTGAGATATGTTTTGGGTCACAAGGAGGTCCCTGTGACCCATCTACGAAAAATGATGCTGGAAGAACTCCAGCGTCGTAATTACGCCGAGACTACCATCGATTGTTACCTTCACGCCGTCGAAGATTTTTCTCGACACTTCCACTCTTCCCCGGATCGCTTAGGGCCCCAACACATTCGTGAATATCAAGCGGCGTTGTTTCAGAAGCGGAAGTTCTCACCGAACACGGTGGCGCAACGTCTTGCAGCTCTCCGATTCTTCTACACGAAAACGCTCAAGAAAACCTGGAGCATTACCGAGACACCCTACCCGAAGAAGGCCCTTCACCTGCCAACGATCCTCAGCCAGGAAGAAGTGACGCGACTCATCAATGCAGCTCGCCCTCCGTTGCATCGCACTTTACTGATGGCGCTCTACGCCACCGGACTCCGCCGTGCCGAACTCGCACGCCTGAAAGTGAGTGACATCGACAGCCAGCGCATGGTGATCCACGTCCAAGGCGGTAAAGGCCGCAAAGACCGCGATGTGCTGCTTAGCCCCATGTTGCTCGACGAACTCCGGCAACACTGGCACCGGTTGCGACGAAAACCGAGCGTATGGCTCTTCCCTGGCAAGCGTAGTCATGCCAGCGATCACTCCATCACCCCCAAGGTGATCTACCATGCTTGCAAAAGAGCTGCGCGGCGGGCCGGCCTTCCGAACGATGTGCATCCGCACACGCTGCGCCACTGCTTCGCCACGCATTTGCTTGAAGCGGGCGCGGATCTGCGTACCATCCAGATGCTATTGGGGCATAGTGATCTCGAAGAGACCACCATCTACCTGCATCTCTCGCAACGTCACCTAAACGCGACCGCCAGTCCTCTGGACTCGCTGAAGCTGAAAGACGAATCACCACAGGACCAGTAGATGAGCCGGCCACCGCTGGAGGTGGCCGATCTAGTCCGCGCCGCGGGAGACGCTTTCATCGAACGAAGCCGTACGTGGATCGCTTGGAAGCACGTCAAAGTGCTGCTGGCCATTGCGCGGTGTCGCAGCGTCGCGCTCGGCGGCCATCTGGATGAATGCACCCGCTGCGGACATCGCGCCATCTCCTACAACTCTTGCCGCAACCGGCACTGCCCGAAGTGTCAAGCGGGTGCTCGCGACCGCTGGCTTGCAGCGCGTCGCCAGGAGCTTCTCCCGACGCGCTACGTGCATGTGGTCTTCACGCTGCCTCGCGAGCTGGCGCCACTGGCCTTGCAGAACAAGAAGGTCATCTACGATCTCCTGTTTCGCACCAGTGCGGAAGCGCTTCTGGAGATTGCACGTGATCCAAAACACCTCGGTGCGGAGATCGGCTTCTTCAGCGTGCTGCACACCTGGAATCAGAAACTCCAACTTCACCCGCATGTCCATTGCGTGGTGCCGGCCGGTGGGCCGTCATTCGATCACACCCGCTGGATCGGCTCACACAACGCGTTCTTTCTTCCCGTCAAAGTGCTCGGGCGTGTTTTTCGCGGCAAGTTTGTTGCGGCTCTCAAACGCGCCTTCCAGGATGGCCAGCTGGATTTCCACGGAGGTCTGCAACCACTCGCCCAACCGAAGACTTTCTCATCGTGGCTGAGAACGCTATTCCGAAAAGATTGGGTAGTCTATTCGAAACGCCCCTTCGGTGGCCCACAACTTGTACTCCAGTATCTGGGGCGCTATACCCATCGCGTGGCCGTCTCCAACCACCGCTTGGTTTCCTTTGCGGATGGCAAAGTCACTTTCCGCTGGCGCGACTCCGCTCACAACAACGAACAGAAGTTGCTCACCCTGTCGCTTGATGAGTTCCTGCGTCGCTTCCTGTTGCACGTCCTCCCGAAAGGTTTCGTGCGCATCCGGCATTTCGGCTTTCTGGCCCATCGCCGGCGTGCCACGACCTTGCCACTCTGTTTTCAGCTGCTCGGTTCCGCACCACATCCACAAGCCAGGCAGGAAGCTTCCATAGCCACTGCAAGTGATCTCTGGTTTTGCCCCATGTGCGGCGGTCCGATGGCGGCCATTGAGCGATTCACTTCTGCCCAGATCCAACTCCGTTCTCCACCTGTCCCGGTGACAGTTGCCGCATGAGACGACGATCAACATCACGAACTCTTTGCGTGTCGCGGCGCGCGCAATCTCTCTGTGCCTTGCCCTTCTACAAACCTGGCCTTTCCGGCTTCTCCAGCCTTTACTCCCCGGCCGTCTTGCGTTTCGCCCAACTCAAGAGCATCCGCCGTTGTCTTCCGTGCCCCGCCGCGACTGCTCGACACACCTGGACACCACCCCTCCATCCCATTCAATCCCCATAGGGCCCGCGTCCGCCGCCGGGCGACTTCCTTCAAGTCGCTGTATCGAAACCGCGCCGGAGCACCCTGCCCGCACATCATTCTTCTGTCGATGCGCGCTTCCGATACAGCACTAGGACTTCTAGCCCCTCTGGTAGAAATGGCAGCCGACTGCCGAGGGAGCGCACTCAGCTGGCAGAATGACTTCCGAATAGCCGGTTTTCCATCCAACTGGACGACTTCTGCTCATGTCACGACGCGTCCAGTGTGAGAACAACGACGCCAGGAACCCTTCCGGCACCGAGTAAGACTCTTCTTCCTGACTAGAGCCTCGCCAGTAATGCATAGGTTGCTGCCTCAGGGAGCGCGGCGCAGGAGCAGGTAAACTACAAGGGTGAGATACAGAAAGAGTTTGAAGCTCATGGCAGGCTTTCCTCTGAGGGTCGCCGTAGCAATCGCGATGCTCTGTCCGGCCTGCTTCTTGAAGGCGCAAGAGCCCGCTGGTCAAAAAGCAAACATCTCGACTGCAAAACCTTATGCTGGCGACCCGCCGCTGGAAGATATTGCGCAACACCTGGGCCCGTTCGCGATCAGCGGGCAGAACTTCAACGTCGTGTTGCACGAAAAACGCCTGCCAGGAGCTATTGATCCGCGCTTTGCGCAGACGCTGTCGTCGGTCGAAATCCGCGATGCCACGGGCGCCCTTGCGTATCAGAAAACCTTTCAGTTCGGAATCGAGGAAGGAAAGCTCGAGCGATCTCTGAAAGCCTCAGCATCACTCCTGTCTGGGAAGTACTTTACAGGACTGCTGATCAGCTATCGGCTGAAGTTAAGCACGGGAGAAGATGCCGAGGCGTGGCAGGTTTTTGGTTATCAGGATGGCAGGTACAAGGCTCAGGATGCCAGATTCAGGGTCTTCGACAAGCCGCTGCGGTCCGACTACCCGATGGGAAATCCGGCTGCCGAAGTGCAAATCGTCACTCCGAATGGGATAGTCACCAAGCCCATGGTCCCCGAGGGCGAAACCTTCGAGTTTCGCGTGTGGACCGGCAACTTTTATGTGCTCCTGCCTGTCGGCGTGAACTTTGCTCACGGCAAGTTACTGCCTTCAAGGCGATGCTTCGGCACGGGCGGCGCAAAGCCGGGAATGCACGAGATCGGGTGCGATTTGCAGGTCGAAGCTGAGCGCAAGCCGCCCGATGCAGAGATGACCTTTCTCCGGTTGTACCGCGGCGAGGAACCCAACGAAGGCGAAGTGCTGCACCTTGTGCTGGACAAAAACTCCAAGGTACAGATCTTGAAAAGCAGCGCCTATATCGACTGGGGTCTAGCTGGCGACCTCATGCAAGTTGCCTTTCGCGATTTGTGGCTCAAGGTTCGCATCGATGACGACGACCAGAAAGAAGGCTGGATTCATTCGGACGAAGATTTCGCCGCCATCGGATTGCCTTCCAGGAGCTCTGAGCCATGAAGACCGTGCGGCTGCGTTTATTGGTGACCCTCTTGCTCGTTGTCGTGGTGATCACCGTCGCCTGGAATGCGGCGCACACTCGCGCTTCGCACTCGCAGAGCCAGCCCGTCTCGCCTAGGCAAGTAGCTGCTGTCTCACAAAATGCGCCGATGCCACTCGCGAGTGTTCACCCAGCAAGCGTGCCGCCGCCTGCCCCTGGCATCGCAACACCCGCCGGCGGCGCGGAAGAAAAGGCAACGGAGGAGCGCCTCGGCCCTTTTGCAATTTCAGGAAACAACTACGCTGTGTTGCTGCACAAGAAGCACCTTGCGGCTTCGGAGGACGGGGAAACAGCATCCGCCGATGGCGTTGTGGCCATGGAGATTGTGGACGCAGCGGGAACCGTTCAGTATCAAAGGACGTATCCCTTGTGGGCCGATGCGGAGGGTGCGTCGGCTTGGGAGATTTTCGCGTACGTTCTGAAAGGCACGAACGGCACTGGCTTGTTGGTGAGGTCTAGACCCAGCGAGTCGAGTGGGTTTTATGAGCAGATTTTGGGAGTTGTAAACGGCAAGCTCGTCCCATTTTGCGGCCCCTTTCCGGCAATGGACGTGAAGCCGGACGGCAGCGGTGTTTACCGGACCGTGGGACCTCTTGGTCCGCAGGCAGACGAAATCCCGGTGACGATGGGCACCGGGCGCTTCGTTATCGCTATTCCTATTCGTCTTGATTGGGCTCAGGGAAAATTGACCCTGGCGCCGCAATGCCCGGAGTTGGCAGCAGGCAACGCAAACGCTATGTGTCAATACGAGATGCTGGATCCAAAAAGCTTTCTGCAGAAACCCAAAAGCGTGACTTTCGTCCGTCTGTATTCGAGCCCGAATGAGAACTCAGGAAAGCCGGAAAGAGTTATAGTGAAGCCAGCTTCCCAGATCGACCTCCTCGCCTATGTCGCTGACATGGAGTTGAAGCAACCGGACTTTTTACACGCTCCTTTGCCGGGGGAGTTCCCTGTGAAAGACATGGCCAGTATCAGTATCGCCCCCAATTCCGACGGCTGGTTGCAAGTACGCATCGACGGAAAAGTCGGCTGGATTCACGGCAACGAGGACTTAGACGCCCTCGGCCTGCCCGAACCCCAGGACGAAATTAATTAGTGACGACGTTCAACTCCTTATGTTGCCGAGCTTGATTCGGGGGGCGCGGCGTGCAGACTCCCGGTTTGTCGGCTGCTCGGACACTGGCCACAAACGGGGTTCGAGGAGATCGAAGTGCAAACACCATTCGCTGCCGCCCGCACTTCCTCGAACCAGACTTGAACGAAGCCGCCCGGCGGCGGACGCTACGCGTGAGGCGAACGGAGCAGTGGTTGCTTGATGGTTGAGATATGTTTTGGGTCACAAGGAGGTCCCTGTGACCCATCTACGAAAAATGATGCTGGAAGAACTCCAGCGTCGTAATTACGCCGAGACTACCATCGATTGTTACCTTCACGCCGTCGAAGATTTTTCTCGACACTTCCACTCTTCCCCGGATCGCTTAGGGCCCCAACACATTCGTGAATATCAAGCGGCGTTGTTTCAGAAGCGGAAGTTCTCACCGAACACGGTGGCGCAACGTCTTGCAGCTCTCCGATTCTTCTACACGAAAACGCTCAAGAAAACCTGGAGCATTACCGAGACACCCTACCCGAAGAAGGCCCTTCACCTGCCAACGATCCTCAGCCAGGAAGAAGTGACGCGACTCATCAATGCAGCTCGCCCTCCGTTGCATCGCACTTTACTGATGGCGCTCTACGCCACCGGACTCCGCCGTGCCGAACTCGCACGCCTGAAAGTGAGTGACATCGACAGCCAGCGCATGGTGATCCACGTCCAAGGCGGTAAAGGCCGCAAAGACCGCGATGTGCTGCTTAGCCCCATGTTGCTCGACGAACTCCGGCAACACTGGCACCGGTTGCGACGAAAACCGAGCGTATGGCTCTTCCCTGGCAAGCGTAGTCATGCCAGCGATCACTCCATCACCCCCAAGGTGATCTACCATGCTTGCAAAAGAGCTGCGCGGCGGGCCGGCCTTCCGAACGATGTGCATCCGCACACGCTGCGCCACTGCTTCGCCACGCATTTGCTTGAAGCGGGCGCGGATCTGCGTACCATCCAGATGCTATTGGGGCATAGTGATCTCGAAGAGACCACCATCTACCTGCATCTCTCGCAACGTCACCTAAACGCGACCGCCAGTCCTCTGGACTCGCTGAAGCTGAAAGACGAATCACCACAGGACCAGTAGATGAGCCGGCCACCGCTGGAGGTGGCCGATCTAGTCCGCGCCGCGGGAGACGCTTTCATCGAACGAAGCCGTACGTGGATCGCTTGGAAGCACGTCAAAGTGCTGCTGGCCATTGCGCGGTGTCGCAGCGTCGCGCTCGGCGGCCATCTGGATGAATGCACCCGCTGCGGACATCGCGCCATCTCCTACAACTCTTGCCGCAACCGGCACTGCCCGAAGTGTCAAGCGGGTGCTCGCGACCGCTGGCTTGCAGCGCGTCGCCAGGAGCTTCTCCCGACGCGCTACGTGCATGTGGTCTTCACGCTGCCTCGCGAGCTGGCGCCACTGGCCTTGCAGAACAAGAAGGTCATCTACGATCTCCTGTTTCGCACCAGTGCGGAAGCGCTTCTGGAGATTGCACGTGATCCAAAACACCTCGGTGCGGAGATCGGCTTCTTCAGCGTGCTGCACACCTGGAATCAGAAACTCCAACTTCACCCGCATGTCCATTGCGTGGTGCCGGCCGGTGGGCCGTCATTCGATCACACCCGCTGGATCGGCTCACACAACGCGTTCTTTCTTCCCGTCAAAGTGCTCGGGCGTGTTTTTCGCGGCAAGTTTGTTGCGGCTCTCAAACGCGCCTTCCAGGATGGCCAGCTGGATTTCCACGGAGGTCTGCAACCACTCGCCCAACCGAAGACTTTCTCATCGTGGCTGAGAACGCTATTCCGAAAAGATTGGGTAGTCTATTCGAAACGCCCCTTCGGTGGCCCACAACTTGTACTCCAGTATCTGGGGCGCTATACCCATCGCGTGGCCGTCTCCAACCACCGCTTGGTTTCCTTTGCGGATGGCAAAGTCACTTTCCGCTGGCGCGACTCCGCTCACAACAACGAACAGAAGTTGCTCACCCTGTCGCTTGATGAGTTCCTGCGTCGCTTCCTGTTGCACGTCCTCCCGAAAGGTTTCGTGCGCATCCGGCATTTCGGCTTTCTGGCCCATCGCCGGCGTGCCACGACCTTGCCACTCTGTTTTCAGCTGCTCGGTTCCGCACCACATCCACAAGCCAGGCAGGAAGCTTCCATAGCCACTGCAAGTGATCTCTGGTTTTGCCCCATGTGCGGCGGTCCGATGGCGGCCATTGAGCGATTCACTTCTGCCCAGATCCAACTCCGTTCTCCACCTGTCCCGGTGACAGTTGCCGCATGAGACGACGATCAACATCACGAACTCTTTGCGTGTCGCGGCGCGCGCAATCTCTCTGTGCCTTGCCCTTCTACAAACCTGGCCTTTCCGGCTTCTCCAGCCTTTACTCCCCGGCCGTCTTGCGTTTCGCCCAACTCAAGAGCATCCGCCGTTGTCTTCCGTGCCCCGCCGCGACTGCTCGACACACCTGGACACCACCCCTCCATCCCATTCAATCCCCATAGGGCCCGCGTCCGCCGCCGGGCGACTTCCTTCAAGTCGCTGTATCGAAACCGCGCCGGAGCACCCTGCCCGCACATCATTCTTCTGTCGATGCGCGCTTCCGATACAGCACTAGGACTTCCGGATCGGGAACACCGGAAACTTCCGGTTAGCCCGTCATCCGAGCGCAAAATCATGCCCACCAGTACGCGGCAAGCTGTATCGTTAGAAAATGGGGCAAACCTGAGTGATTACGATGCTTGCAGAGTTTCTGACCCTGGAAGAGCAGAAGGCCTTTCGACAGCCCGCCGCAGCTAAGCGCCCCCATCCAGTCACCACCCTCCTAATGCAAGAAGAGGGGCGATCTCAACATGCTGTGAATACCGGACGTGCGCTTAAGAGAGTCAGTCTCGCTGACATGAAGTGGATCGAGGGAATCAAACCTAGAATTATCGGTGCCGACGTTGCTGATTCGGCGTCTGCTCTCTCTGAATTAAGAGCATACGGAGCACTTCTGGAGGCAGGCTATGATGTAAGTCCGGTTTTTCCTGATCCAAAGAAGCCTACACCGGACTTTAGCATTAGCGATGGCACAACCACGGCGCTTGTGGAGGTTCACGCCAAGCAATTCTCTGAAACTACTGAAAAAGAGTTTCAGCAGCATCGGGAGTGGGTGTCCCAACAACCGGTGTTGCCTGGCGTCACTTCATACATGCACGAAGTGCATCCCTTTGGGAAGCCAATCCCCGGAAAGCCCGGTGACTCGACTGCAACGAACGCCATAAGTCGAATATGTGGACGCAAGCAGGACGAGACTCAATTTCGAAGTGATCAACCCGCAATTCTCTGGCTCGACTTTCAAGATCTCTATAGCCTCGACATGTCAATGTCTGCCGAGCAATTCCGACCAATCATTTCGTGGAACGAACACCTCACCTCGGGAGCTTTATGGTATGGGCTGTACGGTTGGAAGGGAGCTCCAGTTCTTGAGCAGTGTCACTATAGCCATTTGGATTTGCCTTCTCAGGTCATTCCAATGGCGCACGATGGGCGTTTTTTTCAACCAACAAAGTTGTCCGCGGTTGTCGCATCGCTTCCGACTGTAACCATCCTCGCAGAGACCCCCATAAGGGAAAGGCAGCTGCCTAAAGGCCTCCGATTGCGTTATTTGGGACTCCCATGGGCGGGTATCCAACACACGATAGCCGAATGGACCACTGGCCTTACCTCCGAGATACTCCGATCACATGCAATGATGATCTGTGGCCTAGTTGATCGTACGCCTCCAACTACCTATCCGAGGACCAGCGCAACTGGCTAGCATTGCGTATTGTCGGCAATGCGGAAACTATCCAGAAACGGGGTTCGAGGAGATCAGAGTTCGAGCGGCGTTCCGTAGGACCGTATTTCCTCGAACCGGACTTATCGTTCTCGTAAGGGTTGTGGTCTGTTCCATCCATCGAAGAGTTTCGGCGAGGTCGCGATGTAGGACCGTAGCCGAACAGCGAGAGTGGCGGGTCGGTCCAGATTTGTATACGATACGCAACGATTAACGCCGATACCAAAGGGTGCAACAAGCCATGCGTGCTTTGCAGATAAGAGTCACCGAGGATCCTCTGCTTATCGTTCGTCGGAGTAGGCGATGGAAGAAACACATGGTCTACATTCTCGCTGCCAACGTCTCGTTCAAGTACGACAGCGGCGCTCGGTCGCACATCATCTACATCGGCACGACAGGAAAGGGAGGTCGACGTCCGGCGACATCGGCGATCGACAAGGCGAGCGACGCATTTTACGAACTGCGCGGCGTGAAGGAGATTCGCGTCCACATCGCGACGTGCAAGGCGCGAAAGGCGGTAAGGACGTGGGAGCACCTGGAGTCCGCCTTACTAGCGATGTTCAGACAAATGCATTGGGAGCTTCCAAAATACAACAGGCGCAAAGGTTCCTTCGCAAACACGGATGACATTGAACTGTTCAGCGAGAAGGCTCTCAAAAAGATGATTCTAGAATTTGCCGACGCATGAAGCAGGAACTTGTGCCCGACCCCGAAGCGGAATTGAAGCGGATGGTGGAAGACCTCCGCGCCGTAAGCGCAGTGCTGGACGCGACGGAAACACCAGCGCTAGAACTGGTGCACTGGACTCTCGCGTCTACGCCTACTGCATCCTAAGTCAGCTCGTGGTGACCGCGACTATGCACCCGCTGCCACAAGTTGCTCTCCCTCCCGCCGGGTACTAAAACGCGACAGCCCCTCAACACACAACACCGCAAATCAATCGTTGCAGACACACTGAATGTCATGGGCCAGCCAAACATCTTCGGCGAGTTCCCCACTCCCGAAGTCGAGTATCCGCTAGAAGGAGAGGGGTCCATTACGGCCAGTGCGCTCCAAAAGGCGGATCCCAAGGTTCAGAAAGAAGTCATGGAGGTCTGGTTCCGCGCCCGCTTTGAAGACCCCGTGCACAGCTGTCCCTATAATTCCCAGGAAGGCGGCTATCAGTTCATCTACGGCGGCCCCTACGAGGCCGACGAGGAACTCCAAGCGCAGTTCAGCCACCTCGTGCCCTACGAAGTGATCGAGGAGCTTGTCGGAGAGCTTGAGAACGAATGCTCGGAGTGGAGCGGCGACAGCTCCGTTCCTCCGGACGATTTCAGCGAATGGGACTATCAACCGAGCGTCGAGCTTCCCCAACATCTCCAGACGTTCCACAACAGTATCAAGAACGTAGAAGCGCTTCTTGCGGTCGAAGTCCCGCCCGGCCAACAGGGGCACTTCCGCGGGATGCTGTACCTGAGCGTCATCGTGGCCATGGAAGCGTATTTGTTGGACAATTTTCTCTCGTCCTTGAATTCCGACAAAGCTGCATTCCGAAAATACATTGAGACAACCGAGCACTTTCGAAAACAAAAGATCCCGCTGAGCACGCTTTTTAAGGAAAGCGAGGGAATCGAGAAGCGCGGAAGGGCTTATCTCACAAAATTGCTATGGCATCGCCTCGGCGAGGTCGCAAAGCTGTATAGCAATACGTTAGGAGTCCACTTTCCAGAAGATATGGCGGGCCTACTTGCGGCAGTGCAAATCCGTCACGATTTCGTTCACCGGAACGGAAGAACCCCGGAAGGAAAGGAGGTTACCCTCGCGCCTGCGCAAGTCACAGACCTCATAAAGCTCGTTCAGAATCTCGTCGACGGCATCGAGGCCCAGCAAAGGGCAATTGGTAAGAAGGCAAAGGAAAACCAGGAACCTCCCGCAAACGACGACGCCGATTCGTCCGAAGACATCATCGAGTTCTAAGACGCTCCGCCTCCTCTGTACCTCTTCGTTCGTAGCCTCGTGCTTCAGTCGCAAGCTGGCCCGAAACGGGGTTGTGGGAAGTGAAGCGTTGGGTTCTGGGCGGATAGTCGGCTACTCATCCGCAATTCGATTGTGTCCGGATGGGCCGTCTTTCCGATGTGACGTCCGATCCGCTGAGATCGACTTGGACTTGCGAGACTAGGGTGGCGCTGGTGCGGCGCACCGTACCGATCGCTGGAGGAGGTCAAAAGCGAAATGGAACGCAAAATATTCCTCACTGTCCAAGGCGGGGTGGCGGAGGTCTGCGAAGACACTGTGCCTGCCGGAATCGTCGTAGAGATTCTCGACTTCGACAACTTCGTCGGGGATCCGGAACGAGAACTTTCCATGTGGTCGCCAGAACTCCGAGCGTACTGGCTCGCAAATCATGCTCGGTGGGGTCGCTGTCAAAAAGATTGTCCATGTCGGGCTATGAGGGAAGGTGAATGACTATCGCTATCCACACGGACATCTAGCAGGATATCTATGCGTAAATTCTCATTCAAGACCGGCATTGCGGTGGTGCAGTGAGAGCCCGGCAGGATTGAAAGTTCTGCTGCCAGAGCTTTGGTTTAGGAAGGGCGAGCGTTCCTATGGCTTGTGGGTGGATTCGGCGTGGGGCGAGGAATGGAATCCCTAGCCGCTACGCCATTCTTATCGGACGAAACTGAGTCCCAAAGCGATATAGTCATCAACTCCCAGGATCCATCCTTCATGGCCGTCAATCCGAATTTTCAACCAGGTATCGTTGGCGGAGTCGTGCTCATCTGGTGGAGCGGCATTGAACCGCGCCTTCAATAGCTCGACACGCGATTGCGGCGTGAGGTTCACTGTCACAGGTGTCGTGCCCTTGTCTGGTGACGGATACACGTGGATGAACCGTTCCGATTGGATATCTGGACGTATTTGATAAGGCGGTTGGTCGGCCACATCGAAATCACCGGAATCCTGCTGTTCCAGGCGGAAGTCTTTCCAGTTCACTCGGACGGGAGTCACGATGTAGAAATACGTCGTGAGCGCATAGATTCGCAGGGTGTCGTTTTCCAGCAAACGCTTGGAATTCTTCAATTGCCCCGCTGGCAGATCGGCGAGTCCGCCATCAAATTCCAAAGGTTCCAGATCGATTGGTTTCAGGGACCCATTGAGTAAGCCGAAAATCTGGATGGATTCGCCTGTTCTGGGTGGCGAGGGTAGGTCCTCGTACGTGAGTTCGAGAGCCTGATGCTCGCGGCCCTCCAGCAGCGTCGCATCTACCAGATGCCTTCCGAGCTTGTGCACCAGTGACACGGGAAAGGACTTGGTGAAACGACGCTTTCCGTTTTCGTCCACAATCCTCACAGAGCTGACCGTCTCTTCGTCATCCTCATTGCACGCTCCCTCGTGCCGCGATTCCTTGTAGCAAATCACGTTCAATTTCACGGTGAATACATGCCCTTCGATTGGGAACGGACCGAGAGTGCTCACATATCGGGTCGGAGCTGGCAAGGGCGCATCGTCTTGCTGCGCCACCGCGGGAACGAGCACAACGAAGCTCGACGCTAGGACCGCCAACGTAAATAGACGGCCCATCCTTCGTACAACTTTCCTCCGGCCATCACGCACCCTTGTTGCCCCGGATCGAAGTTCCCTCAGCTTAGTAAGGCCATTGCCCGTTACGCGGCGGCGCGAAGGCTGTTTCGCTCCGTTAGCTCCGTCTCAGCTTGTAACCAGTCGTCCACCGCATGGCCGTCACGCTTCCCCCGCTTTTCGTAAAGTTCGTAGGCCCTCAGGCGGATTCTTTCTTCCAATCCGTAGGGGCCAGCATCCAACCGGCGGAAGAGCGTCTTCCATTCCTCAAGACTCAGGAGCGGAGGGAACTGTCCGCCACGCTGGGTGTTGTGTCGGCCATGCGCCCAAAACGTGGGAAGAATTAGCTCTTCGCCAGTCCTGATTTCCCGGAGCACCAAGAGGAATGGGTCATAATTCTCCCCGCCTGCCAGCCGAGTTCCCAACCGAACCGCTCGCGTGACGGCGAAGGTGTATCGCTTCTTTCTCGGGTCGTTCGCGTAGACGTGGTCGATTCGGAACTGGAGTTCCTTCCCACATCTCTTGCACACGCCAATTGCTCGTCCCTCGGAGACGGCGACGGCAGCTTCGTGAATCGAAATCCCCTTCGTTGAATGGTTGTCCGGGCAGCATATTCGCGAGGGCATCGGTTGAACCTCCCTCATGGCGACCGCTTCGATCACCATGGACTGAAGGAAGTTTACATCCAACCGTTCGGATTCGGCGGTCGGGTTTGCATTGGTTGGAGAGGCACAGCATGTCACAGCGAGTGCCCGGCCACAATTCCACGTCGAAATTATGATCCAACTGCCAAAGATCCTGTCATCGGATACGGAGATCCGGTCCAGTGAAAGGGGGTACCTCGGATGCGTTGTCCACATTGCGGAGACAGACGCACAGAAGTGCTCAAGACGGTTTACCGCGGCCACAACTCATATCGTCATCGGCGATGCGTGCATTGCGGGTCTCGGTTTAGCACCCAAGAAAGGCCGGTCCGGTGGAGCCGCGTGGAACTGAAGTGGCCGGGACCTCAGCCATCCCGGAGGGGATGGAGGAATCATCGGAGGTCGGCACTACGTGGGATTTGCGAGGTCGAGTCATGCGGGGCGGACTTCAAGCAGGCTGGGACCAGACGCCATGTTGACCACATCGTGCCGGCGCGGCTAATCCGGCGATTAAGAGCGGGCAATCCAGACCGCCGAGAAAACCTTCAGTGTATCTGCGGCACCTGCCACGGATACAAGCTCCAGGCCGACCATAAATTGTGCATGGGGGATAAGCTGGGCTATCTGGAAATTCTTCGGATCCACAACTTTGATCTTGCGCGCGTGGAGCGGGCGCTGGCGCTATATGGTCTGTAGTTCTCCTGAAATCGCAGCTGGCTTCCGGCCGCATTTCCAACTCGCGAGAATTGCCAGGGTTGTGGGGAAGCACCCCACGACCCCAATTCTGTCGCTGAGGCAACGCGCAACATTAGTTGACCTGACCGGGGATTTTTGTACCAGGTGAAATGAGAGAGAATTCACTTGGAGGAAGACCGGCCATGCCCATGAAGAGATACAAGGCGGAGCAGATTGTGAATTTGCTGCGGCAGATTGAAGTAGAAATCGCAAACGGGAAGACCACCCCACAAGCCTGCAAGGAAGCCGAAATCACCGTGCAAACCTACTACCGCTGGCGGAAGGAATACGGCGGGTTAAAGCTGGATCAAGCCAAGCGTCTGAAAGAGCTGGAGCGGGAGAATGCGAAGTTGAAGCGGCTGGTGGCGGAGCTGTCCCTGGAGAAGCAAATTCTCAAGGATGTGGCCGGGGGAAACTTCTAAGCCCTGAGCGGCGGCGTGGCGCGGTCAGGCATGCCTGCGAGAACTACCAGATAACGGAGCGGCATGCCTGCCGGCTGCTGGGGCAGTGGAGAGGGACACAACGCTACGAAGGGATCGGTCGGGCGGATGAGGATGCGCTGACCAGAGCGATCATTGCCCTGGCCAGTGAATACGGGCGCTACGGCTATCGGAGGATCACGGTGAAGTTGCAGGAGGCCGGCTGGCAGGTAGGCACGGATCGTGTGCAGCGGATCTGGCGGCGGGAGGGACTGAAAGTGCCGCAGAAACAGCGGCCACGAAGGCGATTGTGGCTGAACGATGGATCGTGTGTGCGGCTGCGACCCGAGCGTGCCAACCACGTGTGGAGCTACGACTTCGTGAGCGCAATGACCCACGATGGACGGACGTTACGGCTGTTGGTGCTGATCGACGAATACACGCGGGAATGCCTGGCGATCCGTGTGGCGAGAAGGCTGGGAAGTAACGAGGTGATCGAGACGCTGGCGGATGTGATGCTGTGGCGAGGAATTCCAGAACACATTCGATCGGATAACGGACCGGAGTTCGTAGCCAAGGAACTAAGGAAGTGGCTGAGCCATGTGGGAACCGGGACGCTGTACATTGAACCCGGAAGTCCGTGGGAAAACGGATACTGCGAAAGTTTTAATGGGAAGCTGCGAGACGAGTGCTTGAATGGGGAGATCTTCTACTCGCTGAAGGAGGCGCAAGTGGTGATCGAGCACTGGCGAGTGGAGTACAACACCCGGCGGCCACACTCGGCGCTGGGCTATAGGCCGCCGGCGCCGGCGGCCTATAGCCCCCTGGTTTCACCGGGTTCAGTTTCAAGACCTGAGGCTGTGATGTAAACTCTCTCACACGCCGTGGTACAAAAACTCCATCAGGTCACTATCGTGATGAAAGCGATTCCCATCCCCGAGTTGGGACGCGAATAAGCCACTTTGCCGATCGCAACGAAGTTCGTACCACGATGCGAGATTCTCAGCCTGACCTTCGTGCCCTCGAGGAGCGGAGTCGGTGTCTCCACAAAGCATCCCAGCAGGTTCAGGTTCTTGGTATGCGCCGAAAGATGCTTTTCGGAATCCAGCTCCGTGACTTCGACGCTGGCTACGAACGAAGGACGGGGCGCGCGGTGGCGTTCGAGAGGGATTAGCGAATGACCTCAACTTCTCGGATTTTATCCCAGTCCGAATTCCGCGCGAAGGAAAATGGCCGAATTCAGCACTCAATTACGTTGAGGGCCAAGCCGCCAAGCGAGGTTTCTTTGTATCGAGACTGCATGTCCCGGCCCGTCTCGTACATGGTCTTAATCACCTGATCGAGCGAGACCTTGTGTACGCCGCTCTCATGCAAGGCGAGCCGGGAGGCGTTGATCGCTTTTACTGCACCCATTGCGTTGCGTTCGATGCAGGGAATCTGCACAAGGCCCCCGATCGGATCACACGTCATGCCGAGGTTGTGTTCCATTCCAATCTCAGCGGCATATTCCACTTGACGATTACTTCCGTTGAGCGCCGCTACTAGACCTCCGGCCGCCATCGAGCACGCCACGCCTACTTCTCCTTGGCAACCGACTTCGGCCCCTGATATCGAGGCATTCTCCTTGTAATAGGGTCATCGGTTTGAAGGGCGGTTCCTCTCAAGCGAGCGTGACCGGTCGTCATTCACCTGGCGCGCCCGTTGCTGGGGGAAGCGGGTACTTCCGGGTTGCTTACAACAAACAGCAGCAGTCAAACAAAAGCGCGCCAAAGGACTCGCGGTTATCCTCGTTAAGTCTACTGTTGCGAGCGCGGCGGCCCGTTTCAGGCTTTGTAAGGTAAGCAAGAGTTAATTGTCGTGAATGATATATATAATCAATATAGACACAGCCCACCCTGGTGGACCGAACCGTCGGACATAGGTGGGAGGCAACATGCGAATCGTCAACGGAGCGCGTCTTCTGTCGGTCACACTCGTAAGTGTCTCGCTCGCGTTACCCCTGGTACTTGGTTTTGCGCACAGCCCTTTGCTTGCAGGAGCCGGCAGCAAATCGAATAAGAGTAACCGCACTGCAGACTTGCGGCCAGCGGCTTCCGTGACCACCATGGGTAAAGCCATGCAGCCGCCTCACACGAAATTCGGAGCCTTCCCGCTAGCTTTCGAGCCAAATCTGGGTCAGACATCCCATGGAGTTCAATTTCTCGCACAGGGAGCGGGTTATGCACTCTATCTTACCGGTAAGGAAGCCATTGTTTCGCTCGAAGAACCGGCGGGGGACAGCCCGATTTTGCAGAAGGTCGACGCTAGGAAGCGAAAGAAGCTGGAGGTTCGGAAGCTCTACCACGCTCTAGCGCGTCCCCATCGACGCAGGGGCAGTCGGGTGGTGGCAATTGGGATCGATGGTGCGAACGCTGATGCCCATTTAGAGCCGCTCGACCAACTGCCCGGGAAGAGCAACTACTTCATTGGCAATGACTCTCGCAAATGGTTGTCCGGTATACCGAACTATTCGCGGGTTCGCTATGCGGGAATTTATTCAGGCATTGATCTCGTCTACTATGGGACACAGCGGCAGCTCGAATTCGACTTCGTTGTTTCTCCCGGCGCTGATCCGAGCAAGATCCGCCTGAAATTCGGCGGGCATGAGCACATCGGCTTCGCGAAGGATGAAGGGTTGCAGTTGGGCTCGGGTCGAAATGCCCTTCTATTGCACCGTCCTCTGATATATCAGATGAAACGCGGTGTAAAGCACTTCGTGCCGAGTGGATATGAGCTGTTCGCTGACGGTCGCGTCGGAATTCGCGTCGGCCGCTACGATCAAACGGAGCCACTAATTGTGGACCCGGTTCTAGCGTATTCGACGTACCTGAGCGGCAGCAGCGGCGCCGATTGCGACGGCATAGCGGTCGACTCGAACAGCGACGTCTATGTCGTGGGTGCAACCCCATCCACGGATTTTCCCATCGTGAACGGCTATCAAACGGTCGGCAACGCCAATTATGTATCCTTCATTTCTGAGTTCGACCCAACTGGGGCGACGCTTCTGTACTCGACGTACTTAGGGGGCACCGGCGGGGACTATGGATATGGCATCGCCATCGATGCCTCTGGAAACGCCTACATAACCGGTTATACGTTCTCAACGGATTTCCCGATTCTGAATGGCCTTCAAACATCAAACAACAATCCGAACTACGGAAACGCTTTCGTCGCCCGGATCAACACAACTCAGGTGGGTTCAGCGTCGCTCATTTACTCCACATACTTGGGCGGCGGGGGAAATGCCAACAGCGCGAATCTCGGATTCGGCGACTTAGGATTCGGGATCGCCGCTACCTCGTCGGGAATCGCTTATGTCACTGGCATTACCACATCCGACACCTCGGTCGCTCCCTTTCCAACGACCGCTAACGCGTATCAATCCTCCTTAAACAGTCTGAACGGAAATGCATTCTTGACCGTTGTCAATACAAACCTGGCTGGGACGGGGTCACTCGTCTATTCGACATACCTCGGTGGTAACGGGGCCGGGTCCCTCGTTGGCGACCTCGGCGAGGGAGTTACAGTCGACAACAACGGCAACGCGTACATCGTCGGCCAGACCACGTCCAATGCGTCCGGTCCTTTCCCCACCACCTCGAACGCGTACCAGTCTTCCCTGAATAGTGCCAACGGGAACGCGTTTGTGGCGGAGATCGCGATCTTCGACTCCGGCGCACAATCTCTTCTGTATTCGACCTATTTCGGCGGCTCAACGACAAGCATTGTAGGGGACTTCGGAGCCGCCATCGCTCTCGACGCGGTGGGAAACGTTTATGTTGTCGGCGATGCTGAATCAGAAGATTTTCCAGTGACACCTGGTGTGTTCCAAACGACCAACAGCACTGGCGGCAAGGCTTTTGCCGCGAAATTCGATCTTGCTCAGTCAGGAACTCAATCGCTTCTCTATTCCACTTTCCTGGGAGGTACCAATGGCCCCGATGGAGAGAATGGAAATGGAGTCGCCATCGATGCGAATGGAGATGCATTCGTCGTTGGCGATACATCTTCCAGCGATTTCCCCACAACTCCCGACGCGTTTCAGTCGTCGCTAAAGAGCAGCGGTTGGAACGCGTTCCTAACCGAGATCAAACCAGACGGAAGCAATATCCTTTACTCAACATATTTAGGTGGCAGCAGCGCCTTCGGCGACGTAGCCACAGGTGTGGCCTTGGACCCGCTCGGCAACAACGCCTACCTCAGTGGTTACACCGAATCCTCTGACTTTCCAACAACGAGCGGTGCTTACCAAACATCACTTCAGGGTGGTCAGAGCGGGTTTGTGACAAAGGCAATTCTCCCAACGTCAATCGTCTCCATCCAGGTGAATCCGCAGAGTTCTACTCTGATAGTTGGAGCAACCCAGCAATTTTCTGCAACGGGAACGCTGGCCAACGGCAATACGCAGGACGTAACGGCTATTGCCAACTGGACCTCTTCGAACACTTCGGTCGTCGCAGCTGCGAATCTCCAAGGGTACCCGTTAGCTATGGGGGCGGGGACAGCGACGATCACAGCGACTGTTTACGGCATAAGCGGCAGCGCAACCATCACCGTGAACCCCGCGCCAGCACCGCCGGTTGCGCCCGTCATCAATACTGTTTCATCTACAAGCGGTGGGCCGGGCACTCAAGTGACGATTTCCGGCAGCAACTTCGGATCGACTCAGGCCAATGGTCAAGTCTGGCTCGGCAGCACGCTTGGCATCGTGACGAGCTGGAGCGACACGCAAATCATTGCGAACGTTGCGACCGCGTCCACCTCAGGAATCGCACAAGTTCAACAAAACGGGGTCCTCTCAAATTCGGTAACGTTCACGATCAACTCGGCAACGATTACCAGTATTTCGTCGAACTGCGGTGTGGCTGGGACGCAGGTCACAATTTCCGGTTCGGGCTTCGGGTCTACGCAAGGGAGTGGGCAGGTTCGCCTAGGCAATATGTCTGGCGTCGTGGTGAGTTGGAGTGACAGCCAAGTTGTGGCCACCGTTGCCGCTGGAGCTGGATCGGGTGCAGCGCAAATTCTACAGAATGGCATCTGGAGCAATGCGGTCCCATTTAACATTAATACGCCACAGATCACAGGCGTCTCGCCGAATTCCGGCTCGGCTGGAACGGCAGTGACGATTACGGGCAGCGGTTTCGGAGGAGCGCAGGGAAGCGGTGGAGCGGTCTGGATAGGCAGTACCTATGGTGTGGTGGTGAGCTGGAGCGATAGTCAGGTTGTCGCTAATGTCGCGAGCGGCGCTCTCAGTGGAGTCGTGCGCGTCCAGCAAAATGGAGTTTGGAGCAATTCTGTCGCTTTCACTGTTCCTCCTACGGACGGAAGCAGTCCGCTAACGATGATGCCAAACACCCTCAGCATGACTGTAGGCGAGACGCACACGATTAAGGCAATCAATGCGCAGGGACAGTCGGTTACAGGGTTGACGTGGGCTTCCAGCGACACAACCATCGTTTCGCTCTCGACAGACGATCCACCGATTCTAACGGCCGTTGCTGCCGGGCGCGCGACGATAACTGCAGGAAATGCCTCGGCTGACGTGACGGTCTACTCGGGGTCGTCATTTCCGCAGGGTACTGTTCAGTGGTCGAATCCTGGGGATGGTTCCGGCGTGAGCCGGATAGTTCCAGCTGTGCCGAGTTCGTCGGGCGTTGACGTTTTTGCTTTCCAAAATTCGGGCAACGTGGCAGCAATCAAGACTGACGGAACTATCGCGTGGACCGCGAACTCCGTCTACTCCGCTATACCTGATTTCCAGGGAGGCCTTGTAGTTACCGCAGGACTATCGGTTTACGACATCAACGGGGCGACTGGACAATCCAACCCGGCATACACTTCGCCCTCGAACAACTATATCTCGACAGTAGCCGCGAGTACCGACGGCACAATCTTTGCGGTCGATGGCGACACACTGGTTGGCATCGACCCCAGCAGCGGAGCTGCAAAATTCAGGGTTCAGATGCAAGACTCGACTTCGAGTTCTACAAACACTAACACGATCTACTGCTACGACAGTCCTGTTCCGCCAGATGCTCCCGGACAGTCGTATCGACCAACCGTTGGCAATCTCATGATTGCGGGCGATGGCTACGCATATCTTCCGTACGTCTACACCAACGGCGTTGGCGTCTACCAAGGATGGTGCGTCGGACAATCAGGCACGTCCGAACATCTGCGGCTGTTGCGTGTCGGAACGGCAGGTGACGCCACCACGTTCGACTTGGGCGACTGGAGTGGTGAGTATTCCGTGACCGCTATCCTCGACCCCTGTTGCACGTATGACATTGTGTTAGAAGACGTGCCGATCCCGAGTATCAGCTGGGCCACACCCATCAGCAACGCGGACCAGGGCGTTCTGTTCTCTTGGAGTGCGAGTACGGGCAATTCAAGCACGTACACCCTTACAACCACTTCAGGCACAGCTGTCGCATCACAAGGGAGTACGAGCATTCCAGGCCAGGACGATCTTGTCTATCCCGTGCTGCAGGCACAGGACGGTTCATTTGTCGGTACGGTGTACACTAGTGCAGGTCAATCGATGGTGGACTTCAACGCCTCAGGAAATGTGATATGGAGTGTCCCGAACTATTCGCCAGCTATCGCTACGGCGGACGACGGTGTGATTGCAGAGTCCTCGGACGGACTCACGACCGCAACGTTTGACCAGAACGGAAACGCCACGGGGCAGGGCGACGCGCTTGGACTGCCGTTTGATTGGTCGGGAAATGCATACTACACGACTGCCAGCGCGAGCGTATCGTCTAACGCTGGAACGCCTCCCAATTATGGCCCGACGTATGCGGCTCTTCTCGGCGGTAACCAAACCGCGAATGGCACTGCCATTCAGCAGGTCCAGACCAACCAACCTCAGGGGAGTGACGAGCAATTGCCGCCGACTGGCGCGACTCTCAACACAAACTACAATTCAATCGAACTGTTGACGAGCCTATCACCAGCTCAAATCTTCAGCCAGTACGTTCAGACTTTCGCTGGCGCACAGCCGGGAAACAACAACGTGGCTAATGCTCCCGCTAACACGAACGTGACGGCCCCGGGGCAAACCATAACGTTTAAGTTGCACGGATTGATGAGCTTGGGACAGGGGCCATTCTCCGTAGAAGTCGAGCGGTTTGACACCACGGCGGACACAATTTCCGTAGTTACATTGAAGGGTCATCCTTTGGAGGGCTGGAGGTATTGGCGGGTTTATTCTGTTGGCACAAACGATGTTGTGATCGAAACCGGAGCCGCCGACTTGCCAGGTCCGGGGCTAAAGAATTACTGGGGTTACTATTTGTTTGCATTCGACCAAATCGAAATGTGGCGTCAGTATTTGGAGTACATTAAAGGCCAGGTCGGTGCGCCGCAAGGTTCTACCTTCGAATACAACCTCGTCCAAGGCGAATGGGGATATCGCTCGCAAGGGTACATACTGAACAACGTGTGCCAAGCATCGTGGTGCAACTGAGGGAAACCAAATTTGGTGATGCGGGACATATCAATTGCGCTATTTATGCTATGCAACGAACGACTGAATCAATCACCGGGATGAAGGTGGGGTAAAAATAAGATGCTTTGGGAAAACTTGTTCTACTTAGCCGGGATGGTGGGGTCACCTGTCTTATTAGGTCTCAGTTGGTGGGGTTGGCATCGTGACCCGCGCATCCAGTCTCCAAAATGGCGATCCGCTCTTCTCCTTTCGGGCCTTTGTGCTGCTACAGGCAATCTCATCGTGTGGTGGGCGTGGGTAGCTTGGCTGCGGTTTCACTACAACCCAGCCTCTTGGAGGACCCGCGACATTGCCAGTGACATCGGCCTCGCTCTTCTGCTGTATTCCGTTGCCGCCGCGATCATAGGCAAAGGGCGATGCCGAATTCTGTTAGGTATAAGTGGCACGCTGGCACTGATACCATGGATTCCGCTTGGCGTGCTGTAAGGTCGGCGGGGGCCCACCCCTCTGATCCTCTGCCCCGATTCCGCGCGAGCAAAAGGCACCGCCCGCCCCTCATTCGAACCGTCCAATTCACACCGGAGGGTGCCCCACCCTTCGCCTTCCAAAGGGCGGGACGGTTTTTCCCGAATCGTGTGGCTTAGGCGTCCGAGCCCCCTTTCGCGTATCGATAGAATCGGTAGCTGCGCCCAAGTAGGCCCCACCCTTCACACACCGAAGGATGGAGCACCCAGTGGCGTGGATGAACCGTGAGTGGAATTGGCTACCTGGTATCATTCCACCACTTTACGGAAAAGCGAACAACAGAAACGGAAAGGGTGGGCCACCTGCCACGGCTTCACCGGAAAGCAGGATTCTGATTTGGAGACAGCGTTCGGCATAAACCCAGCGCTGTCGAGCGAATATATTACATACTACTTGGAGGATAATATTTTCACGGGAGGGGCGAACACATGCGGAAACTAAGGTTCGCTCTGCCACTGGTCCAATTCGCAGTTGCGACCCTAATGCTTGCGTGGGGACATCGCGTTGTTGCCCCTCGACGTCTCGATACCCTCTACGTGCCTACGATTAGGCTGTTATGCTTTGGCATCAATGCCCCCGCAGCCCTGTTCGCGTTTATCGCGGAACTCCTTCCAATCCGTCCGATTGACCGGGCACCGGCATCCCTATGAAGTTGTCCCGCCTTTAGTTGAAACCTGAAACAGAAGCAGCGGCTCTCGGCCCAGACTCGGATAGAGTCTGGGGTGAGATCTCTTTTTAGGAGGAGAGCCGCTGTGAGAAAAAACTATCAGGGAAAGCCAGGCAAGTCCAAGGGGAAGTTCGAAGTATTGGGGCGGAAAGAAGTGTCCGTGCAGGTGCCGCTGCCGCTGGTGGAGGTATGGGAGGATTTGCAGCCGCGGGTGGAGCAACTGACCGGTGAAGCGGGGATGCAGATATTGCGGGCGATTCTGGAAGACGAGGTAACGCGGCGCGTAGGGCCACCGCACCGGCCGGGCCCAGAGTCGGGTGCCGTGCGCTGGGGGCGGCAGCCGGGATACGTGATATTCAGCGGGCAGAAAGTGGCGGTGACGCGTCCGCGGGTGCGCACGCGCGAGGGTGAGGAAGTGGAACTGGACAGTTACGCGCGGCTGCAACACGACGGACGGCGGCAGCGGGCGGTACGCGAAGGAATCGTGGCCGGGCTGACTTCGCGGAATTACCACCGGGCGGTCCACTCGGTGCTATCGGGCTACGGGATCGAGAAATCCAGCGTGAGCCGGGAGTTCGTCCAGGCCAGTGCGGCGCAGTTGAAAGAACTGTGCGAGAAAAAACTCGGTGCTCTGGACTTGGTGGCCATCCTGATCGATGGGATTCATTTTGGCAAGCAAGTGCTGGTGGTGGCGCTGGGCATTCAAACCAGCGGAGAGAAACAGGTTTTAGGGCTGTGGCAAGGAGCGACGGAAAACACCACGGTGGTGAAGGAGTTGCTGGAAGACCTGGTGGCACGCGGTCTGGATCCGGAGCGGCGCTACTTGTTCGTGATCGACGGAGCGAAAGCGTTGCGAGCGGGGATCGAGCGGGTGTTCGGGGAGCGGGCCGAAGTGCAGCGCTGTCAGATCCACAAACGGCGGAACGTAAAAGATCATCTGCCGAAAAACGCCCAGGGCGATTACGACCGGAGAATCCGCAACGCCTACGCGATGGCCGAGTACGCGGCGGCCAAGGCCGAGCTGGAGAAAATCTTCCGGCAACTGGAACGGATCAACCCCAGCGCGGCGCGGAGTCTGGAGGAAGGTCTGGAGGAAACGCTGACGGTACACCGACTGGGCGTGGGCGAACGGCTGCGCAGAACATTAGCCTCGACCAATCCGATCGAGTCGTGCCTGTCGACCGTCGAGAAAGTAGCGCGAAACGTGAAACGTTGGCACGCCGGAGATCAAGCCTTGCGCTGGACAGCGACCGGGTCACTGGAGGCGCAGACGAAATTTCGGCGAGTCAAAGGTTACCGGGGACTCGAAGCCCTGCAGCACCGCCTGAATCCGTCATTGACGCAACTGGTCCGGGTCGCTTAAGGTGCAGTCCTCCGAGAGCCGTTGCTTCTGTTTCAGGTTTCAACTAAAGGCGGGACAACTTCATCCCTATTCGGGTTTGGGATAACCGAGCTCTCTTTTCTCGTCGGTATAGTCATTCTGTGGTACGTGATTGGGAGACTACTTGATCACCTTCGTGCGCCAGCACTACGCTCAGAGTCCCAGATGACCGTCGGCCGAGCAGTGGCTCTATTCCTTGTGATGGCATGGGGCGCTTGCATCTTCTTTGAATCACTAGAATTATTTCGTAATCCGGGGCGATACAATAATTCAGTCGGGAACCTCGCACAGGGCACTCTATTTTTGTTGTGGTCGCTCATCTTAATCGTCTTTCCCGCCACGAAACTCGTCAACGCGATTCGTCGCAGGCAGTTAAGCGCCACAGCTCGGTAAGGGATCGGTTAAGTGTCAGGGACCGCCGTGACAGTCCGGAAATGAGCACCCGGTTTCGGCAACTTCCGCAGTCGTTTGCTACAATCCGCCTACCCCAGCAGGCACGATTACAGACTCTGATTACGGTTTCCGACCGGCTGCCCGACATACGGCATCGAGAAAAACGCAGTTGTAAAGCGGCTTACCGGAAATTAGTAAACGAAAAAGCGTTGAGTGGCGGAAGTAATCCAAGGCCAATTCGAAACAAGGACAGGGCATTCTTGAGAGCAAGGAAGGTTCAATTTCTGAGCTGGTTCGCGGGAATTTGCGTTTTGGCTCTGGGTGCGTGTATGTTCTTTCCTATCCTTTTCACCCCCGGATGCTGGGCCTTTGCTCATGCGCTCGGCTCCCGAAGCTCAAATCGCCTTGCCCAACGGCTTCTTCGAGACAGCAAGCGTACCTTCCGATAACATGGTGAGTTATTTGGGAATTGTGGTGCAGACCTTGTGGAGTTGGGCGAGCGGTATGCACGTAAGCCTGTTCACTCTGGCCCACGCCTATGGGTCGCTAAGAGCTGCTTTTTGGATTTCGGCGATGTTCTACTGGGGTTTGCCAACTTTCGGCGTGCTTGGCAGTCTCACCTGGGCGATGTACGTCGAACTAACTTCCCAGCAGCGCACCAGTCGACGCCCGCGGCGCGCTGAAGAAGCGGTCGCTGGGCGGCCGTTCGGTCAAA
Source organism: uncultured Acidobacteriota bacterium (assembly GCA_963715685.1). Classification (GTDB taxonomy): domain Bacteria; phylum Acidobacteriota; class Terriglobia; order Acidiferrales; family UBA7541; genus Palsa-295. The sequence goes on from OY970264.1 coordinate 618,948, forward strand.
GCTCCTGAGAGGAATCGCCCTACCACCACGGTCCTTTTGATAGACTCGACGCTCCAACCCGAGGCCCGATGGAATTCGGAAACATTCCGCGGATAGTCCTTTGTGTCACGGTTGCTCTGTGTTGCATGAGCGGGTCGGCAACGGGGCAGACGGCCCATAATCCCAAGCTCAGCGTCGAGGAGAGGGTTTTCATCGCATCTCAGATCTACGCGCTTGTGCAAGTGCACTTTGTCGATGGAAAACGAGCATCTGATCCACGCCTAACAGCTTTCTATGAGGACTATCTGCGGAAAGCATTGGCGAGCGACGACCGGCGGCAGTTCGACTTGGCTACGATGGAGTTTGTTGCTCAGTTTCACAATGGACATACTCTGTTTTGGGATTCGTGGCTGGGAGAATTCTACGGCCAGCCCCTGGGCTTCTACGCGGCACCTCTTGACGGCAAATGGGTCATTAGGACAAGTTCCTTGGACGGCCTAAAGCCGGGCGACGTCCTCGCCACTGTTGACAATGTGGGAGTCCAGGACTTGTTCCAGAAGACGCAGAAATACATTTCCGCGTCAAGTGAAGCCGCTCAGCGCCGCAATTTGTTTCTTCTTCCTTACCTGTTTTCAGAACAGTTTTCGTTGACACTAGAGGGAGACCGCACAATGACCGTCAATCGCGCCTCTGTGAAAGAGCATCACGATGATGTCGAGGGGCGCTGGTTGAAACCGGGCGAACTAGCGTATGTGCGTATCCCTGATTTTTTCTCGCCTCTTCTCCAAGAAAAGGCGCTGACTTATGTCAGACAGTTCCAGAAAGCAAAAGCCCTGATCATTGACGTAAGGAACAATCCTGGAGGAATTCCGCCGACGCGACTGATCGAAGCACTGATGGACCGGCCCTACCGCGGATGGAAGGAATCAACACCGATGCGAATCGGATCATTGGACTACTACCAAGGAGCAATTGCCAGTGACGAGTCGAATACGTTGCGCGAGTACACGCGCGGTTACATGGACGCACTTACGAGTCTCGGCGACCCTCAACTGATTTGGAATCCTCGATCAATTGAGCCTGACCCTACCGCATACAAAGGGAAAGTCATTGTGTTAGTGGACGGCGGTTGTGTTTCCGCGTGCGAGGACCTTATAGAGCCATTCAAAGATAACGGTCGGGCAATCCTCGTCGGCGAAACCACGGAAGGGAGTTCGGGCCTGCCATTTTTCTACGATTTCCACAACGGCATGAGCGTGAAAATTGCCGTCAAGCGCGACTACCTTCCCGATGGCACGGAATTCGAGGGAATCGGCATCAAGCCTGATATTGAGGTAAGCCCGTCCATTGAAGATTTGAAACACGGGCGTGACATTGTGCTGGAGAGAGCGACGGAACTTGCTCGGGAGTCGCACTGAGTGTAGATAATATCGTAACGGTGAAGGCATCAGAGTTCACCGCGGTTCCTTAATCTTCAACGAGCGAGTCGCAACGGCTTCAACAGGAAGCATTTGGAAGCTGCCAAATTCCACACGTTTTAATAAGGTCTGGAATCAGGTTCGGGACCAGGAGGTCGGCGGTTCAAACAAAGCCCGCGATGTGAGGCGGGTTGGTGTGCTAGCCCGAAGAGATTATGTGTTCAGCATCGAGGTGATCGAAAGAATTCTGAAATCGTGCCCCAGGGTGCTCCTCGCTTGAAATGTTGACTCTCTTTAAGCACGGGCATAGCATCCTGCCTAGCGACGAAGTAGGGGTTGCGGACTGTTGACCGCTGGCCTCCAAAGGGCAGGGTGCAATGCGAGGGCGCGACAAGATCTCCTCTGAGCGCCAATCACACCGCTGGATGCGTGCCGGCTCCGTTCTCATCGGCTTCGCGGCCCTGACCTTACTGGTCACCGCATTCGGGGCCCACCTCTATAGCGGCCCGCTGTCCTCAGTTTTACTCACTCTCGTCCTAATCGCTCTTGCCATTGGGTGTACCCGTCTTATCATAATCGGCGTCTTATGATATGGTACCGTTCGAATGGGTTAGGCAATTGGACCGGAGCGAGGAGATCGCTTCAAATGATTGCGTTTATGGGTTCCTTGTCTGGAGTTTCTCCCTCCCAATCTTCCCGCCTGAGCTGGCTCCAAGGTTTTACTTGAACGCTCGACTCCTAAGCAACCGTTGGTTGTTTCCCCAAAACTGAAGTAATCGAGATTAATTTTTTCTTTCGTGCGCCCTTGAGCCGTGCACGGCTCCGCGCACGCATACGCTGCGCCCCAGGGGGTGCGAGCGAAACATAGGAGGCACATCAATCATGAAGGTCAACAGACGCAAAATGTTGTCGCTGCTCGGGGTATCGCCGGCGATTCTGGCGGGCGCGCCCGCTCTTGCGAAGCCGTCCAAGAGCCCGGCTGTAGCCAAAATTGATCCGGGGAAAATCACCGCCGTAAATCCGAGAGGCTTGCCTCCCGCCATCCAGCTGATTCCCATGGCGCCGCGGCTGAACAGCCTCGACGGCAAAACGATTTACCTGGTATCCGACGGATTCCCCAGCGCGGACACCTTTCTGAACCAGATCAAGATCTGGTTCAACAAGAACATGCCCAGCGTGAACATCGAGTACCGCTTGAAGGCGGGCGGCTTCGCCGACGAAGATCCGAAGCTCTTCGCGGAGATGAAGGCCAAGGCCAACGCCGCCATTATGGCGATCGGCCATTGCAGCACGTGTACGCCAGCCACCGTCGGCCACTGCATGACGTTCGAGAAGATGGGCCTGCCGTCTGCCCCGATCGTCACCATCGCGTTCAAGGACCTCGCGAAGGCGAATGCCGCGAAACGCGGAATGCCCCTCGAACGCATCTGCTTCACTCCGCATCCGGTGTGGGGCAAGAACGAAACGGAAATGCAAGCCTACATTCAAGGGAACGATCCCGTCAGCGGCAAGCCTTTCATGAAGGAAGTGATCGACGCTCTCACTTCCCCGCTCACGGCGGACGAAGCGAAGACCGGCTCCATCACTCCTCCCACCGGCGCGCCCACGTTCGGGCCGGACTCCTCGAAAAACCTACAGCAATATTTTCTCGACAATGGAATGACGGATGGTCTCCCGATCATCATTCCGACCGACGACCTCGTCGAAGAAATGCTCAAGGGCACGAGCCACAAGCCGGATGAAGTGGTCGGCAAGATGACTCCCGCTCAGGGTGCTTTCCCCGCGTGGTCCTATACAGTCCGTCACGTGGCCGTCAACGCGGTGATGGCGGGCGCAACGCCGGACTATTTCCCGACCATCCTCGCGATTGCATCCACGGGAATTTCGGCGCTCTTCAGCTCGACGAACTCGCTCGTGTCCGCAGCGGTGATCAATGGCCCGGTCCGCGACAAGCTCAACATGAACTCTGGAATCGGCGCCATGGGTCCCTTCACGCAGCCAAACTCGGCGATCGGCCGGGCCTGGACACTGATGTCGAGAAACCTCGACGGCGGCGGAATCCCGGGCGAGACCTACATGGGCACGCAGGGCAACGTCGTGAACTACAGCAACCTGATCATTCCGGAAAACGAAAAAGACAGCCCGTGGACTCCGTTCCACGTCCAAAAGGGTTTCAAGCCCGACGAGAGCGTCATCAGCTTCTTCTTCGGATTTGGAATCACACAGGGGCAGGGCGCCCGGGGTCTCGGCATGAAACCGGTTCCGCACTTCCACGAAGCGTTTGTTCACAACCTGTCGCCCTTCGCTTCGCTCTTCGGCGCGCTCTTCGTTGTGGATCCGCTCGTCGCCCACGGTTTGGGCGATCTCGGGTTCAAGACGAAGGAAGATCTCGCCGACTGGCTGCAGAAGAATACGACGGTCACTTTGAAGGAAGTCAAATCCAGTCTGTTCAGCTATCCGCCGAGAGGTCCGGAGGCGGCCAGCCTTACGGACGATTCGGTGTTCCCGAAGTGGCCGAAGGCGGACGCCTTCAACTTCGTCGTCTGCGGCGGCCAGACCAACCCGTACCACCAAATCGGGAACCTCAGCTATCGCATGAGCGTCTCGATTGATAAGTGGTTGTGACCATCCGGCTAGAATCACTATCCTTCGCCCGGCCCGACCCGCCGGGCGAAGGATCTCTCTTCAACCTTCTTTCGCACGAAACAACATGCGGCCGGACTCTCATTTTCAGCCGCTGAACCCACCGGCAGCAGATTGGATATCGAGAAATGGCGAGGGAACAGGAAGGGAACAATAAGCTGCGAATACGGTACAAAACCGTGAAACAAGAGGCAAGAAAGAGCTAACAGAATCAACTAGATGATATTTCTGGAGCTATCGGCAGGTCCCCCCGGTTCAAGTCCGGGCCTCGGCTCCACAATTTTAAGATACTTGCTTTCAGTCAGTTCCCTTCCCGATTTTCTGCAGCCGCCGAAAACTCAGGAACATTTTGTCTTGTGGCACATCAACTGCCGCTGCTCGCTGAAGCATCAGTGCAGAGGCGCAAATCTACTCGGCAAGCAGCCGGATGACGGCGTGATACGTGGGGGAATTCGTCGCCACTGTCGAGACGGCAATTGGTGTGTTCGCAGCGACATAAAATGGCTGAGAAAAACTTAAGAAGTCTCCTTGCGCGTTGAACCAAACTGGCGGTCCATTGGTGAGGGTCTGATTTGCCTGCCCGTCGTTGTAGGAAACTGCAAATTGCAAGGTCGCCCCCTCCGCTGGCGAAGTTGCAACTATATACACTTCGAGGCGGTATAAGCCGGGGCCTCCGTATCCGTTCGCGGCCGTGGTATACAGAGTGTAATCGGCCACCGAGCCCGCTAAAGTCGTGTCGATCGAACTGACGATGAAGGGAAACCCAGTGGAGGATCCTCTGCTCGGCAAACCCGCATATTGGGTCGCGAGCCCCGTGACGTTATTGTAGCGAGTCGCCCTGTCGCCGCAAGTCCCGGCATCCGAGGGGAGCGTGCCGTCATGATTGATGTAGACGACGCACGTATCACCATTCGAGTAATCGACCGCGAACCCTCCCGCAGGCAATCCTGCTGTGCTGCCAAAGAAAGTGATATTGCCCTGATTATCCAGGATCTCTTCGTTCCGCAGAACACCGCACAAGCCTTTAAGGTAGAGCGTGCCGTCAACATCAAGCTGCAATAGGTGATGCCCTGGTGCTCCAGCGCAATAGTTCGGGCCAACCGGAGAGACCCAGTCCATGAAGTCTTGCGCACCGCTTGTTATATTCGGTGTGAAGATTACTTGTTGGTTGTAATCATCCCAAGTTACGACCGGGCTGCTCGAAAGGGTGGTGCCATTCGGCGAGAAGAATGCAAATTGGCCAGCTGGCGACGTGGATGAGGCGGCCAGGGGAATCGGTGTCACGGGGGCTGCGTTGCCGACCAATTTGTTGGCCGGCGAGCTCGGCTCTGGAGCGGCCGCGTCCGTGGTTGCCGCGCCAACGACGGGAGTTTCGGGCGTGGCAGCAGGCACTGGTTGCGCTGAGGAGCTCGTTCGAGCTAATTCCGTGTGGGGAGCCGCTTTGGCTGGCGCGGGGTCTGAAGCACCCGTCTCTGAGTCTGGGTTGTGTGGATTCCCGTTGCGAGCATGAACTCCGACCGTCCCCAGAGTTAAACAGAACAGCGCGGCTATCCAGGGCAGTGTCCGAGTGTTCCAGTGGAACCGGCGACGCCCAGTCAGTTCCGCCGGGACGCATCGCGAATATCCGCCGGTTTCGCTCTCGAGTTGCTTTCGTTTCATGACGGTTTCTTCCCTTGCGTGAATCTTAGTGTGGGGTGAGTTCTGAGCGCGATTCGCCGCGTAAATCCAGACAAGGGTTTAGCTAACCGATGTTACAAACATGCAAATGCCCAGGAAAAGTTTGGCAGAAGAAACCTGCGGGTTGTTCTCCATCAAGAGCTTGGCCACCGGGCAAGCTGGCGCCGGATCGATAGATCGGCTGATTTGACAGTTGCCGACCAGCCTTGTCGTGCCAGACAGGGAGGGCAATATTCACGCCCGCGTCACATATCGCTAACAAGAGTCGGGTACCTGCATTGGTCTGCGCCCGACCCATGTCTGTTAGGACCGGAAGAATGATGGTGTCTCAGAGGTCGTTCTCAGCCCAGATTGGGATCGATGGTTAATCTTCGAATTTTGCAGGGCCCTCTCAGCGATGATGCAAAACAGGCGGTCCTGCGCCAGTACAATTGCCTGACAGCGTTCGAAATTCCAATGAATGAGTTCCTGCACTGGGTACAAAACGGGCCATGTCGTTCGGCAGAATTCTGTCCGCACTGAAAATCACACGATTCCCTATCGCGACAGCATAAAGAGAAAACCTGTGATGGGCCCGCCCCGAGCGCGAAGATTCTCCCCAGGAGAACGGCCGCGCCAAGTGCCTAGAGATAGGGATGGGGGAATCCGGGCGTTTTCGCGGCGCTACGTCGGTTCAAATTAGGCAGCCGGATCGTAGCGATAATGCAGCCCGCCGACGCCGTCATGAGAAATGATGCGACCAGTGGCCACAGAGCGAATTCTGCGCCCCGGTGCTTCCTTCCCGAGTCCAAGAGGCGAGCGCGTCATATATATATGAATCAATTAGTAGAACAGGTACATCGTCGACGGTATTGACGGGTTACTCCGGATGACGTAAGAAGTTTCCGACTCCCGGGAGTTTCGCCGACTTTTCCGGCGGTTCTTTTGCGACCGCCGGATAAGCATACTGTCTGATTCGCTCTAGGTCCCGTTTGCCGCGCTCGCTCAAATATCGGTTCGTGGATTCAATGAAATCCTCAAACGACGCTCGGATCGCCTGCTCGAGTTCCCCACTCATCCTTCGGTACGTTCCCGCCATGTCCAGATCTCCAAAACTCCACGTGAGCGGGTGAACCAGCGCATGGATACGATCGTGACTTCCCAGTTGCTCCATCAGGCTCTTCCCACGCCACTTGAAACCGCTGTCGGACACATACAGCATGTCGTGCATCAGCTCTTCGTTATAGGCATCGACGTAATACTCGTTGAGCGTCTTCAGAAAAGTGTTTGACGCCGGCCGATGCTGTGATACGGAGCGAATCGTAATGTGCAGAATCTTCTCCAGCGCCGCCACGTCGTTCAGGATCCCTTCCAGCGGATCTATCTTCCGGTTCTCGAAAAAGTCCGTCTCGTAATGCAGCCCCACCTCGAATCCCATCTCGATGATTTCCCGAAGCGCATCCCAATGCGCGGGCGCCGCCGGATTGTAGTTCTCCGAATGCATCAGCACGTAGTACGACGATCGCACGCCTAGCCGCTTCTCCAACTTCGCCATCTGCAGTGCATACTTCGGCGAGGAATCGATGTCGTGCCGTAGCAATAGAAACCGCGGAAACCGTGAAATCCCATCCTTCAGTTGGGAGACCGTCGGAAACTCGTACCCCAACTCTTTCGCTTTGCACAGAGTCTCTTCATACAACTCCGGCGAAAAATGATCGCTCGGTATCAATTCAGGCACACCCTGCTGGGCAATCATTCGATAAGTCCTTAGATCATACCTTTTTTATATAGCCAGGGGCCCGGCTGGCATCGGATTCCACGTTTCCGCAGGAACTCGCGGGTCGAGTCCACAAACACTCCGCCCGGCCCCGAAACTTTCTTCTCCAGCAGATTCATCACTGTCCAATTCGCGGGGACATTTCCGGAGGGGCTATCCAGCACCCAGAGTACCGTCTGGTCCGCTGCCTCCAAGTCCATGTCATCCAGCGAAGAGTTCTCCAGGAACACCAACTGGAATCGTTTTTCTCCCTGACTCACGGCAAACCCGTGATACGGCCTGGTTGCCAACTCTGAAACCGGGTGTCCCTTGAGCCTCAACAACTCGTGGTACTCGTTCACCATCGTGTGTACAATCTGCGCTTGTCGGCTTCGCTCCGGCCGCCTCACCGCGTCTCTCACCACCTTCGCGGGCACTCCGATCGCCAGTTTTCCCGCCGGTATGGAGGAAATCACGTACGAATTCGAAGCCACGATCGCCGCTCGTCCGATCCACGCCCCCGCATAGATGGTGCAGTTCATTCCTACCTGTGAATAATCCTCCAGCACGATAGGCGCAAATCGGTTCTCATAGCCATCCAAAATCGAATGCCCGATGTTGTGCGTGACCAGGATCGATCGCTGCGTCAGAAACACTTCCTCCCCAATCATCACCGGCCTGCAAATGTTGACAAAGACGTCGTCCCCAAGGTACGTCCCGTCTCCGACGCACAGGAGTGACCATGGATCCGCGTTGCCACCGCCCCCAATCCGAATGTTCCGCCCCGCAAAGATACTTTTGCCGAAGACGACCGTGCCTCCCCGCACGCTCAGGTTCCCTCGAAAACTCGAAAAACCGCCCACGTGAAACCGCTCGCGGCACTGAATCGAAGTGTTCTCCCCAAATTGCGTCTCTGTCTCAATCACAATTCGCGGAGCGATCACGATGGTTCCTGGCCCCAGCACAACACCGCTTCCAATCTCCGCCCCGTGCTCGCGATACGCCGCACACTTCTCTGCCGAGCTCAGTTTGCTAAACTTCTCGGCATTCGCGCCCAAGTAGCGCAGAAACTCGTCATCCAAACGCCCGCGGTCGCTATCTGCCAGCCCGTCAGGCAATGTCACGTTATCGAGCACTAGACCCTTCAGCGCAAAATGGAGTCCCGGCGTATCCGCCTTAATACCGGGAATCTGCTCCAGATACTCCAGGACGTGCTGTTCGCGCACCAATCCACGCCCCGCAAAAACCCTCGGGTCCACTTCATGCCTTTCGATCAACCCTAACGCCTTCCTGCTGAAAGTGACTCCGGTGGGAAGCGCATCCTGGCCTTCGCCTGTCTTTGCGCGTGATTCCCTCGCGCGCCCCCCAACCTCCGCTTCTTCCTCTCCTCTCGATTGCCCGGCTACGTCCTCCCCATCTGCTCCGATATAGGCAATCGCCATCCCAACGCGCACATCGTCGCCTGCTTTCGCTTTCAGCGACACTCGCCCGGCAACTGGCGCCGTCATCTCGACCACGGCTTTGCTGGTCTCCACTTCCGCCAGTATCTGCCCTTCGAAGACCTCTTGCCCCTCTTCCACCAGCCACGCCAACAGTTTCACTGTCTCGTCGTTTACGTTGTCAAACGGAACGCGTATCGCCGTCACTTCATGCATGCCGGGCAAGCTCCTCAATGGCCGACACGATGGATGCCGCACTCGGCAGAACCTCGTTCTCCAGAACCGCGCAGGACGGAATCGCCTGCTCCTGCGGCCCCAGCCGCTTTGCAAGTCTCATCGCTCCTGGCGCCAGTTCATAAATCTGTGCAATCAACTCCGCCCCCAATGCGGCGAAGCTCATCCCTTCCTCCACGACCAACAACCGCTGCGTTTTCTCCAGCGATTCAATTACTGGCCACAAATTCAACGGATAAAGCTGGGCGGGGCAAATCACTTCCGCCACCACTTCCGTCTCTGCGAACGCCTCTGCCACTGCCTGCTCGGCGTACGGAAGCACTCCGCCGTAACAAAAGACAGTCACTGCCGGCATCTCTGACGGTCGCAGCCGGGTCGTCGGAAATGCCTCGTCGCTGTGCTCCAGCTCGAATCCCGCTGGCACTAGCGAATCCAGCGAAGCCGCATACATCATCTTGTTCTCAATCACCAGCGTTGGCCGGTCAATGCTTGCAAACAGTTCGTCGTAGACGATTCCGGGATCCAGTCGCCCATTCAGCGCCAGCACTCGGGTGTCCGGAACTCCCAGAAAATGTTTCTCGATGGATTGGCTGTGAGTCGGCCCGTACCCGCGATGCCCGCCCATTGGTGTCCTCACGATCAGCGGTACCTCCACCTGGCCGTTATACATATAGCGGAATTTCGCAGCGTGGTTGATCCACTGGTCCGCTGCCAGGGTCAGAAAATCCCCGAACATGATTTCGCACACGGGCAGGTATCCTCCCAGTGCGAGTCCATTTCCAATTCCAACGATGGCCGCTTCACTGATGGGCGTATTCCGCACGCGCCCCGGAAACTCTTCACTCAACCCCTTCGTCACCTTGAACGCACCGCCATACGGCCCTTCAATGTCCTCGCCCAGAAGAATGATTCGTTCGTTCCGCCGCATGTTCCGTCTCAGTGCTTCGCGTAGGCTTGCGACCCCGCGCCCTTCCGGCAGTTTTTCCACGGCCTTCCATCGGGCCTTTCGCTTTTCACGCCCTTCCGATTTCTCGCTGTCTGCGCTTGCAAACGCGCTCAATTTCGCTTTCTCCACGGCCGCCGCAACGCGGGACTCTGCCTCCTTCCAAAGACGCTGCGCCGCCTCCGGACTCTCCAGCTTGAACAACTCCAGCGGATCCTTCTCCCAGTAACTCTGCACTTCTGCCGGATCGCGGTCATCGTCGCTCTTGGAATGTGCCATTAGGCGGTAGGTGTCCGCCTGGAGCAATGCGGGGCGCCGTTCCCTTCGCACTTTCTCCGCGCATTCCGCTACGAGATCCAGCAATCTCTCCGGCTCCCATACCGAGCCCTTGCAAAATCTCACGTCGAACGCCGCCGCCCGCGCGGCAATCTCTCCCGCCAGTGTCTGGCTTTGCGACGTGCTCTGCGCATACCGATTATTCTCTAGCACAATCAGCAGCGGCAGCCCCCACTTGCTCGCGATATTCAGCGTCTCGTACACGACACCCTCTCCCAATGTGCCGTCTCCGATGAACACCGTCGCTATTCCATCCGTCCCAGCAAGCTCAAGCGACATTGCCAGCCCCGCCGCCACCGGAACGATTCCTCCCTGAATCCCGTTGCTGAAGAACCCTCGCTCCCTCTCACAAAGGTGCTGGCTCCCCCCACGGCCTCCGCACACGCCGCTCTCTTTTCCCATGACCTCCGCGATGAGTCCTTCGACGTTCCCCGTGCGCGCAAGAAAGTGCCCGTGACACCGGTGATTGCTGAAGAGCAAATCCCCCGCTTGCAATGCTTGCGCAACGGCCACTCCCGTAAACTCCTGCCCGATGCAGGTGTGGACCGTCCCAAACAGTTTTCCATCTGCGAAAAGGCTTAATAGCCTCTGTTCCACTTCTCGGATCAGAATGGCCATTGCATAGGCCTGCTCGACCGTCGCTCTCGCCAGCGTTTCAGCCATACTTCTGCGTCTCTCTCAGCGCTCGCCTCGCTGCACATGGTGCTTGGAATGAGAAAAGTAGTATGGGTTTTCGATTCGTCTGCTTCATTAACGCAACGTGAATGATATGCGTTTGCCCGTTCACAATGGACGCTCTCTAACCATGCTGAAACGCCCCGTAGCTTCACTTGCTCGGCTTAGAGTGCGTTCGCATTTCACAAGCCTCGCTGAGCCGCGATTCTCGTGGCGAATCGTGCTTTCGCTCCGCGAACGGCGAGAACTATCTAGCATCTTCCGCTTGATAAGAAGTGGGTGGGTTGGCCGGTTGGTAATACGCTTGCGATGCCAAATGAACTCTTCGACTCACAAAGGAATAGAGCATTTGAGAGGCTCTAACTGGCACGACGACGACTTGGTTGTAAGCGGCGTCACGAAATGAAATCGGACCGACTGGCGATACCAGATGGAGCCCAAACTGAAACATTAGGCCGAAGTTCCAAAGAGCCAGCAAAGCAATCACCACGCTTGCGGCCGACAGAGTGAGCCGGCGCGGAGCCAGGCGCGTCAGCCAGTTAAGGAGCGCAGCGAGTCCGAGGACAAAGAGAACGCTCAACGAGACAAAAAAGCGAGCGCCAAATGAGTGAAGACCGTGCCACGTTTCGTAGCAGCCGATGAAATACGTATAGGCCACGAACACAATCAAGAAGTAGGTGCCTAAAATGCGGTCTATCCTTCGCAGAAAGAAAAAGCCCGCGACGGCAAGAAGAAGAATCGGCGTCCACGTGAACAATCCGTGGTCGGCAGAAAACCATACCTTGAAGAATGCGGGGGAATTCCAGAACCAGCGTTCCTTGTAACCGAAAGTAAAATACCCACCGAAGAGGATCTTCTTCGTGATCATGGTGGGGATGAATAGGAGGAAGGTGGTGGCAGCAAAGAGCACGTTCTTCGCGAGAAGGCTACCGACTCTCTCAGATCCCGAGCTCCGAAGAGCGTCCCGGTATCCTGACAGTGACTCGAACAGCGGCAGCAGGAGGACAAAGACATTCGCGTAATAGATGTTGATCAAGAGACCTGCGATCAATCCGAGGACAAACCACTGCCTCCAAGCGCGGGAGCCACGCGTGCGGTCCCAATACCATACGAAGAGCGCAGCAGCGAACGCGGAATGAGCGTGGGAGAAAGAAGGATCAACGTAAATGTAAAAGGCAAGCGGGCTGGCAAACCAGATTCCCAAAGTGGCGAGAAGCGCCCATCGGTCGGGCAGATATTTGCGGGCCAACTGGAATGAAAACCAAATTCCAAGAAAGCCGTAGATCGCGGTGCCCAGGGCCATGGCAATCATATAGGGCATTGAAAAACCATCCACGGCCAGATGAGTGTCGCGGATCCTGTCAAAGAGTAAGGCGAAGCCATGCGCCGGCACCAGAAAGGGAGACCACAGGATGGCCGGCCCCAATGTGAAGTGATTGGCAAAACGGCCAGTGGAGGGGACGAGATATTTCTCCCGGAAGGATTCCTTCATCACATCCGGGTTAGCTTCATACCCTTTTCGCAGATCCTTCTCGAAGTTCAGGTCGTGCTGGATAAGCAGGGTGCGCGCGAAGCCGTAGAATCCGAACCCATCGCCGTGAAGCCAAGGTCTGACAAATGGCAGCGATAGAACAAAAACGAGCAGGAGCAGCCATTCAGAACGCGTGAATCGAGACGCCGGTCCGTTCAGCATTTTGATGCTCCCGTGCTCACAAACCCAGGCTGGAACCTAAGTGCGTAAACCTAGGTGCTAACGGCACTTAGACCCTGAAAATGCAGGGTGTGTTGCATTCATATTTTGCTGCTGTAAAAGCCGTATAGCCGACTGACGTTACAAGCGTGCCAATACTAGGGGAAAATTTGCGACTGGCGATCTCGGGTTCTGGCCGACAATTTGGGTGCCACCACGCTGTTTGACAACTATGCCGCGTGGGTCCGCATGTCGGGTGCGGAACCACACGGCTAGTCAGATGTTGATCAACAGCACACAGATCCAAAATTAGGGGCCAGCGCTTATGATGAGCGTGATCTCTGCTGTGTGCGTGATGCTTCCACTCGTTCCAGTTACGCTGAGAGTATAGGTCCCGGGCGTTACCGAGCCGGTTGTTGTCACCGTGAGTGTGGCGCTGCCCGAGCCACCTGCAACCACGTTTCCTGGATTGAACCCGGCCGATGCTCCTGCAGGCACGCCACTCACAGACAGCGCGACATTGGCTGTGAATCCGTTAATCGGGAACAGGTTGATCGAATAGCTCGCAAAGCCTCCGACGGCAATCGTATTTGACGTCGGATTAATTGTTGCCCCGAAATCACCGGGCGTCGCGTTCACATTGAGCTGGACCGTGGTGCTATGCACCAAAGTCCCGCAGGTACCTGTGATGGTCAAGACGTAAGAACCGAGCGGTGTGCTGCCCGTCGTATTGATCAGCAGTGATGCCGAGCCTGACCCATGCATCACGACTGATGGGGTTACTTGCGCAGTGGCACCCGATGGCAGCCCCGATACACTCACGGTCACATTACCGGTGAAACCGTTGAGGGGTATAACCGAGGCTGTGAACGAGGCGCGCGCACCCGGGACGACAGCGGCCGTTGTTGGCGTTATTTTCCCCGTGAAATCTGCGTTTGAGCTCACGTTGAAAATGACGTTGGCGCTGTGAGTGAGACTGCCACTGGTCCCTGTCAGAGTGAGGACGTACTTTCCGATCGGGGTGGCAGGAGTGGTGGTAATCGTCAGCACGGTCGAACCTGAACCGCCTGTTACCACCGGCGGGCTAAAGCTGGCGCTGGCCATGGCCGGTACTCCGCTCACGCTGAGCGTGACATCCCCGACAAAGTTATTGATTGGGATGACTTGGATCGAGTAGCTCGCAACTTCACCGCCGCCGATTGTCTGGGAGCCGGGAACTATACTACCTGTAAAGTCGCCAGCTTGGGCATTGACGACGAGCGTGATCGGAGCGCTATGCGTAAGGTTACCGCTTGTCGCGGTAAGCGTGATCGTATATGTGCCAGGCAAAGTTGTAGGGTCAGTGACAAGTGTCAGAGACACCGAGCCGTTGCTGTTCGCAATCGTATTGTTCGGCTGGAAAACAGCCGTAACACCAGTAGGAAGCACGCCCGTTGCGATGGTCACGTTTCCGAGATAGCCGTTCAGGGGTTCGATCACAAGCGTGTATCCGGCATTCGCTCCTGCGACGACTGTCCGCGACCATGGCGACGGATATCCGGTGAAATCGCCCGGCAGTTCGAGCTGAACGTACACACCCGTTCCGTTTGGAGATGCTAAGTCCAGCTTTCCATCTCCGTTGAAGTCTCCGGCAACCGTGGCATTCTGCCCGAGCGAAACAGGATTGAAAGCGAAGGTACCGTCACCTCTGCCGAGAAGAACGGCGTTGGCGATGGCGAGATCGAGAATCCCATCCCCGTTGAGGTCTCCGACTACGGGGCTGGCTCCCGCAACCCCTGGCAACCCCGACACGGTCAGAGGAGGCTGGAACGTGCCGTCTCCGACGCCTTCCAAGACATCAATGTAGCCGGTGCATGGTTCCCCGCAGGCTGAATAGTAGTACGCAACGTCGAGGATACCGTCTTGGTTGAAGTCGGCAACCACGACGGAACTCGTCGAAGCATTGTTTACCAAAGCTGTGTCTACAGCCGTTGGAGCACCGAAAGTTCCGTCACCATTGCCGAGGAGGATGGCGAGATAGGGAGTGCCTGATTGGGTTGATGTTACAGCCAGATCCAGGTTGCCGTCGCGGTTGAAATCGCCCACTGCGATCGACTGAACCATCTCAGTGAATGCAGTTCCTAGATTGGTCACCCCAAACGTGCCATCACCGTTCCCGAGCAGGACGCAGACCGTCGCATCGCAATTCGTGACTAAGTCGAGCTTCCCATCTCCATTCAAGTCCGCCGCGACGAGAACTCCCAGGATGCTATTGGTCGCCGACGTTGTAACAGCCGGTTGAAAAGTACCGTTTCCATTTCCAAGCAGAACGCCTACACCTGAATCCGTTCCTGAGAAAGAGGCGGCAATATCAAGGATTCCGTCACCGTTGAAATCGCCGACCGTCAGGCCCTGGAGGGTCGTTCCCGTGGGCCCGGCTTGATAGAGCACTGGGAGCTGAAAGGTGCCATCACCATTTCCCAGCACTACAGAGATCGTGTTGTCCGCGTTCTGAGTGGCGAAGTCGAGTTTTCCGTCACCGTTGAAGTCCCCGACCACGACTTCGCGGCTGGGGTTTGGCACGGTAACTCCGACAGCGACGCTAGACACACTATAGGCCACAGAGGAGGTTGCGTTTACGATCTGAAAGTAAACAGGATTGGATGTCCCGCCACCCGGTGCGGGATTGAGCACCGTGACGGTGGCAGTCGTTGCAGCGGTGAGATCCGAGGCCAGAATGGCAGCGGTTAGTTGCGAGCTGCTCACGAACGTCGTAGCCCGCGAACTTCCGTTCCATTGAACCATCGATCCAGAAACAAACCCCGTTCCGTTCACGGTGAGTGTAAACGCCGCCCCTCCAGGCACCGCAGCCGTCGGTATGAGTGGCTGGTTGATGAGTGGCACGGGATTCAAGCCCGTGGTCGCAAAAATCGCGGGGCAAGTCACCACAAAGAACAAAAAGAGCAAAACGCAAACCATCTGGCGCATCTTCATGCTGGGCTCCTTTTTCCTGCTGGTTGATGGTTGTCGGAGAATGGGCGTGACTTGGTCCAGCGTTTTGCGACAAAACGGTTCGGGCTACCGCGACTTGCACGTTGTACCTGAAATCAGGCAAAGAAAAATGAAAGGAGCTTTAAGTGTGTGTCAATCTTCGGAGCTTTTTCTTGAAGTACATCCCGCAGTCCTCTTGGAGTATTACGGGGGCCTGATTGTTTGATCCACAGCAACTCGCTATAGAGCTTTTCCGCTTCTCGTCCTGGCCTATCAGCACGGACTGTCCATAAATCGTAATGCTTTCCGGCCATTCCGTTGAGCAAGTCGATGATCCAGGAGTTTCCGACCAGCCTCGTAGCGCTAATGAAGGGAGGTTAGTATTCACGAGCGCGTCATACATCACTAACAAGAATACGGTATCTGCAATAGTCTGCGGCCAACCTATGTGGGTTGAGACGGCAAGTCAGCTGTGTGCCTCGGCTCCGGTCAGATCGAACTTGGAAACTCCTGTCCGGAATCGCTCTTCATCGCCTGCCTGAGGTTAAACGAAGGCGCATCAGTCGTTGTCCGCTGCCGAGATTGAGATCGATGGTTAATCTTCGAATCCTGCGAAGCCCACTTAGCGACGACCAGAATCGGTCGATTCTGAGCCAGTACAATCGCCTGACCGCATCCGAAATCCCAATGAGTGAATTCCTGCGCTGGGTACAAGACGGACCCGTCGGACCAGCCTGGCATGCCCTGCTGGAGACCGAGGATGCGGAAATCGTTGGTCACACTTCGTTGATTCCACTGCGGACGATTTATCGAGGAACCTCGATTACTCCGGCCAAGTCCGAGTATTCATTCATTCGCGAGGAATTCCGGAGCGTCAAGATTCAGGGATTTGAGAGATCGGCCCGCCCCAAATTCCTAATCCTCGTTGATCAACTGTTTCGGCATTGTGCAAACCTGGGATGGGGGCCCTTCCTGATTTCAACCACGCCAGCGCTCCACAAACTGGGTCCGAGAGTGCAATGCTATCCGGTCGATTTCCCGCTCCGGGAGGGCCTTCTGATTTTGAAGCCGTGGGCGTCCGCCCGAAGCACCCCCAATTTGAATAAATGGCAGCGCATGGCGCTCTCTCTTGTGGGAGCGCTCCAGACTACTCTCTGGCGAGCGATTCCCACTGCCTCGGGCGACGGAAATCGAGTCCGGTCAATCCCTATTGCCTCGGGTGCCGTAGAAGAGTTTCCTGAGCTGCTATCTTTCTTCGAAGATGAGGACTCCCTGCGCTGGCGGTATTTGGAGGGTCAATACGAACGTTTGGCGATCGAAAGTCTCCCGCTTAATTACGCCATCGTCAAAAGAGGAAGCGAGAATCGATACCTTCGCGTGTGCCAATGGAATTTCACTTCCGCAGATTCCGTCGCTCCCTTTGTGAAAACGATGGTTCGAATGGCACGGGATCAAAACGCCCTAGGCGTCCGGTGGGCGGTTTATGGAAATGAAGCTGCTGCCAGCGAACTGGTGGCACGCCTGCGATGGCTTGGTTTTCTTTGCGTCTCGCGAGTCAGGACTGAACTGATTCATTCCGAGAATCAGGAACTCCGAACCGCGGCTGCATGGAAAATGAATGATGCGATGTTCAGCTTTGATCCCTGAGGTAGGGCCGGTGAACGAACAGCGCCGAGTTTCGCTTTCGATACGCGCGGAACATTCGTTCGCTCTGCGTCTCCGGCGAAACCAAGATACGCCATAAACGCTAGAAAGGTACAAAGGAGACGACACCCGAGTAAGAGCCGGCGTGCGTTCCGATCATGACTGCTTGGTTGCTGTTAATGACATAGAACGAAGCGGGATACATCAGGTTCGAAGTGAAGTTATCGAACAAAGGTGCCGGGACCATCGCCGTGCCGTAGCCGTTTGTGGCGTCGACGATCTGATACGTGGCGTTAATAAAGGATGAATCCACAAAAGGCCCGCCCAACTTGAAGAAAGACGTCAAAGAGCCTGTTCCCGCAAACGTGCCGGCGGCGCTCTCGAAATTTATTCCGGCAACCGCATTGGGTACGTCACGGGTTGGCGAGCCGCCCACTCCGAGGATGGCGTTGCCTGACAATACCGCATTGGAGAAAGGCGATCCAACCTGGGCCGTAAGAGTCCCTGAAAGCGCGTAGTTCGTAGCGCCTCCGGGGGTTGTAGTGTCCGTATCGATCAAAAATCCATCGCCCGAATCGTACAGATAAAATACCGCCGAATTCACAAAACCACTGGTGAAGCCTCCGGTCACAGAGAGCACTCCACGCCCGGTCCCCGGATCAAAGGAAGCCACGGAACCGTTAACGCTGACCTTGTTCAACACCGTGCCCACGTTGTTCGAGTCGAATAGCACATCGAGGGAGCTGTTGCCCTTAATAGTTGCCAGACCGATCATGGCGTCTGGCGCGACATCGTTTGTCCCAGACGCGTGGTTCATGCCCGTCAACTGCAAAACGCTCGTCATGTTCACGCTGCTCGCGTTCATGGAGCTCTGAGCGCGCCCAACTCCCGCCTCTACTGTGGAAGACCCATTTTCGATTTCGATCAGATTGATCTGACTGGAATCCACAATGTAATAGGCATAAAGCGTGGAGTTGCCATCGATGTTCAACGTCAACTTCCCTCGTCCGAGCGAGTCAGGCGTCGTAGCCGATCCTGATATGGGTTGGGCTGTATATGTTGGGTTCGAACCACCTGCCTCGGATTGATCGGCAACACCAGACGTGACGACGCCGCCCGCAGACAATCCAAACTGGCCTGCTTCAACTACCCGGCTACCCAGCGGATCATCCGAATCAAGGCCGAAGGCAAAGGGACCAGCGGGGACGCCCAGACCTAGCGCGGCCGGATCCTGTAACTGAATAGTTCCCTCGTTGAAGTATCCGCTTCCATCGACCTCGATGATTTTTCCACTCGTGTGGTCCGCAGACGTTACGAATTTGAAGGTGAGGTTGGCCGCCCCGCCCGGCAGCGCCACGTTTGTTAGGTTAATTGTGCCCCGCACAACTGCGTTAGCGGCCGAATCGATGGCGTAACTTCCCGACAGGGGTCCGGAAACAAATGCAATCTCATGGCCGTCGTTTACGTCCAATTCGCCGCCTCTAATATTGTTGTTCGCGTCGGCGATCACGTTTCCCACCATTGCCATTGGCGAGCCGACCCCGTCAAACCCCCGCAAGAGAAATATGGAGCTGAAGACAGCCTTTGTCAGAAGTTTGAATGAGAAACTGTCGCTCTTCGACGGCGCCGAAACGGAGGTGGCAGTGATGGTCGGATTCAGGTTAGCACCGGACGGATCGTTCGCAGGCGGGTTATAAGTTGCGGTTAAGCCCGGAAAAGCACCCACAGTAAGCGTTCCGCAAGCCGGAGAACACGCCGAACCTGCTGCGGTGATTGACCATGTAACACTCCCGCTGGTGGGAACCTCATTTTGCAGAGTCGCAGCGATCGGAATGGGAGGTCCGCCGACCGGAGCGGTCTGAAAGGCACCCTGGATGGAGACCTTGATAGGGACTGGGCCTCCGCCAGGAGGAGTTCCCGCGCAAGCTGCAAGGGCGATGCCGATAGCGCACGCCATAACAGCGCTCGAAAAGCGCTTCATCCGTTACTCCCACGATTAGTTTGCAGTTCTCCTCAGGGCTTGATTACAGGAGATTGCGGAAGTTGAGGATGAAACTCTAAATAGAAATTGTGAACGGGGTGATAATGATAGGCAAACATTCGACGAACCGGCCGATAGTCGGCTAAAGCCAATTGAACGATGCTGGCCTTTTTCGTTCGAATGAAATCCTATGATCGCCGCTCTTCGAGCTTGTTCCAAAAGCGGCCGCGACAATATGGATTAGTGAATCGAGCCTCCTTGGGCCGGATAGGCGTGCACTCGCTGGTCCGCGGCGACGATTTTCATCTCTGCGCCTGGCTTCACCTGGTCCTTGATCCAGTCAAAGAGTGATCCTCCCCCCATGGCCCTTACCAAGGCTGCGCCATCCCCGAACTGATTTATTTCCGCATTTTCGGGAGCTGCCGTTTCAATCGCTTTCTGCACAGCCTGAGGGTCCGTGGGGTCGTCCGCATTGTCTTGAATGCGGATGTGCTTCGACTTGAGCTTGGGGAGCCACTGCACGGGGTCAAGTCCCGCCACGCTTGCTAGGAACTCCGGCTTCAAAAAATTGGCGCGCTCATCGTCGTGGACCAGACTGGATTTGGCAAGCCAATCGGGCCAATCACCCCAGGGATCGAGTACGTCGATCGCCTTGATCCGCGAGTCGGCGGCGGCCGCTAGAATGGCGATCGTTCCGCCCGAGCCTGTTCCAAACATCCCCACATGCCCCATGTCCAAGTCATCCCGAGTCGAGAGATAGTTTACGATCATCTGGACGTCGTGGACTGATTTGCCGAGCGACTCCTGAAATTCGCTCACGAACCATTCCTTCATTGGGCGGTCATGGAACCGATGTCCGGTGAGCGCCGAGACGAATCCGATCGCGGCATAGCCACCGCCCGTCACGCGCGTGCACCAACCTGGGTTCGTGAAGCGCTCCGTGTCGTCCGGGTAGCTATAGAGATACAGTACAACCGGCGGCTTCTTAACATTCCTCGGCCGAATGACGTACAAATCCATTGGGTCCTCGGGGCGCCATTGAACCTGATACCGTTCGCTTATGAAGTTGTTTTGGGGAAGATCAACTACGTTCCCGAGCACCGGCGTCATGGGGCGCAAGTCGGTCTTATCTATCGAAGGCGAACTCCAGTCCTCGCGAAATGCGAGCGGGTCGCCGGACTGCGCCGACGAGGGCGGAGGCACCTGCGCTACTGCTGGCACCGCGGGAAGCTGCGCTGATGATTGCTGCGCTGCAAGTCTGAACGACAGAACCGATAGGATGGCTGCGAGACTGAAAATGAGAACTTGGGCGAGCCTTCTCACCCGCTTACTTGGCATCTTGGTTTCCTTTCGCGTTTGCTTCTAAGCAGATTGTCAAAAAGACTTCCGATTGAAATCACATCCTCGCAAAAGAAGAACTGGCAGGCAGCTGAAACCAGCCGCCTGCCAGTCCGTGTGAGTTGGACTACCGTACTTCAGACCTCACCTCGGGGCTCTACTGGAGATACCCAGTGATGAGGCCCGCTGCGCCGAAGTCGTTCAGAGAGTCCATGTCGTTTTGGTCGCTGAAAATTGCGCCCGTCATGTCGCCGCCGTTGTCCGCGTACGCTGGCTGACCTGCGAACGCAAAGGGGTTCGTTCCGTTCAGGAGCACGCCGCTCGTGATGGTTCCAGAGACGGCATTCCCGTAGTTGTAGTAGTTCTTGATGTTGTAGTGGGAGCGGAAGACGTTGAGGATGTGGCCATTCGAGTCCTTGAAGGGCACGAAGTCCGTCAAGTTGCCCACGGCCGGGTCGGATTGATCCTGACCGAACGCCACGATGGTGTCGGCGAGTGTGACGTCAGCTGCGGTTGGCGCTCCGACCGCGGTGTTCAGAGCTGGGTTGGTGGCCTGGACTTCGCGGATGATGTTCCAGTTCCGGTATCCGCCATTCTGAACCCCTGTCATGGGCACGCGACACGGTGTTGCAAGGCAAGGGGGAAACTGGCCCACAGCAGGAACCGGATTTGCGCCTCCGGCCGATGCGGGGGCGAAATAATTCGCCTGGATCGGATCCACGTTATCCAACATGATGTATCGCAGGTCGTTCTGGGCTGAGGCGGCTGAATAGCTCGAGAAAGTCCAGAATGCGTACCCAAGTGTGTTCGGAGCTTTGCCTCCGGCCGGGGACAATGTATCACCGTCGGCCGCTTTGACCATTTCTCCGCTACCCTGCACACGAGCCCGAACCGAACCGTCAGCGAAGTTGTGCCAGAAGGGGTTGCCGGATTCAACTGGTGGAACAGCAACGAGCGCCGGATTGACGCCAATTTCCTGGCTCAAAGCGAGGCCCTGAGTATGAGGTATCTGATACTCAAATGTGTTGAAAGTTCCTGACATCGGTTCGCGATGGAGGATAGTCATCGGGCAGCCGTTGAGCCCAGCACCACCGTCAGCCGCCGATTGAGTCGGAGGTAGGTTGTTCAGGTCCGTTGTTCGGGAGAGGGTGCCCGATTCCAGCAGAGCGAGTGTGTGGCTCGGGACATTCGTGGGTTGCACTACCGCGAAGTCCGTCGCGCACGGTGCTGCCGGACGATTCAACCCAACGAAGATCATCATCGGATACGCGCCGACGTCGTTGACGGTGAAACCGCTGCCACCCAGCACCGGCACGCCGGTTTCAGGGTCGCTTCCGGAAATCGCGTAGCCTATTACTTGTGCGCCGGAATTGCTGAAGGCGCTCCTTATGACAGTTCCTGGCAGCCCGAGCGTGGCTCCGCCGTACCCCAACCCGGCCTTAACCTTGTCTGTTGCGCAATTGCCGCCAGCACAGGGTGCAGCGGCGCGCTGCGTGGCATATTCGGCATCTTCAGGACGTATGTCGGAAACCGCTGCCGTGAACTGCTGGCCCGCGATCGCAGTGAAAACAGTGCAAGGCAATCCTGCGGCGTCGTCCTTGAGATAAGGTGCAAGGACTGCCGCTCCCGCTTGGCTAGTTCCGCCGAGGCAGGTGCCAGCTCCCGGGACGGCTGGGACGCCATTCGGGAATGCGAGAGTGGCGTGGCCGCCCCCAGCGTAGGTGCCGAAAAACAGGCGCTCGCCTACTACGGAGTCCACTGTCAGGTAGGCGCAGATCACCGTTGGAGCAGCGGAGTTGTCCCACTCAACCCAGATGTTTCCGGGTTCGTTCGGGAAGGCCAGATTTCGGTTGGCGTCAACACCGACGGGGAAAATGGGCGAACCGGTTTTCGCGGTCCAGAGGTGATAGTTTCCGTTCCCGCCGCCACCGTCGGTCGCAACGCAGGGGCCGGCAGCTGAGGTAATGGGGTCAGTCGTCACGCCCGCAACGCTGAACGAATTGAACGCTCCGGAGGAGCCGACAAAGATCGAAACCTTCTGGCCGTAGCATGTGGAGGCGAGCAGCATGGCTGCCGCCAGACACAGAGGCGTTACAGCAAACTTCCAGTTTTTCATCGTTCTTTCTCCTGTTGGAAAGTAGACTCCTGCGTGCTCAACACAACCGTTTCAATTCAGAAGGTTGGGTGCGCGGCCCAACTTCGGCCTTGCACGATTGGGTGGACGGTTGAGATGCGTGATCCGGCCCGGCGTCGTCTTGCAGCGCACACGTCTCGTGGCGACGGAATCAGGTTGCGGATGCACAGAAAAGAGCTAGATGTGGCCTCTCCTGATCGACGGTCGGATGAATTTAAAGCACGGGCCACTTGACGCATGGAGCTTAGCCGCGGTCTGTTACCGGGGAATAACGTACGGGGTAAACTCAGATGAAACTGTTGTGAACGAATCGCTGAGGTCAGCGTCAGAGTGAAAATTGCAAATTACTCAAGCAAAATCGCGTTCTGAACGATGCTTCGGGGCGCGACATTCGAAAGTCTCATTAACAATCGCGCTCGGTGATCCACCGCAACCGACGCGATGAGTGGCGTGATTGTGAACCCGCACCCGTCATCCCCAGAAAATTTGGCAAAACACCGCTGAGCCAATAAATCCGCAGAAAAATCGTAAAACCCCCTTATTTCGGCTATTTCTTTCAAAGAGCAATTCGAAATTGCCCTAGCGCACCACGATTCCATTCGACGGCAGGCGCGGAAATCCATTCTCGCTCGATGCCATCAGACAGGATTGTTCGCTCGTTTGCGGGGACGCAAGCCGCTCACGGATTATTGATGTGAATCCAACGTCTGACTCATCATTCAGTAACGGGACTACTGCGACGATCCTGCGCGATTTTCCAGAAAAGGGGATTTGGCGTGAAGTTATCGGCTCTGGTGGTGTATGCGTTCGCTCTCATTCTGGTTCTTGCATCGGTTGTAGAGGCCCAAAACCCCAACACAGGCTCGATTGCCGGCGTAGCCGCCGATAACACCGGGGCCGTCATTCCCGGGGGCAACGTGACCGTCTCGAATGGCTCCGGCGTAATACAAACTGGCACCACCGGCCAAAGCGGAGAATTTTTGATTGGCGGCCTTGCACCCGGGAGCTACACGGTCACCGTCTCGGTGCACGGGTTCACGGATTTCCAAGCCAATAGTGTGGTGGTGGCCGGAGGTCAAACGGCCCGAGTGGAGGCCGTGCTCGGCCTCGCTGCAGTCATGACTTCCACCGTAGTCCAAGGGCAGACAACGACTCAAATCGAGACTGAAAACGCGCAGATTGCCGGGACGGTCACGCAGGAGGAAGTTGTTTCGATCGGACTGAATGGGCGCAACTTCACACAGTTAGTCGCGCTGGCACCGGGCGTCAGCAATCAAACCGGACAGGACGAGGCGCTGGTGGGCGTAAAGGGCAGCGTCAAGTACAGCGTGAACGGCGGACGAACGGAATACAACACTTTTGACGTCGACGGTGGCGACGTGCTGAACGCGGCGATCAATGGGAGCAGCAGTGCGCTGATCGTGTATCCCAGCCTGGACGCCCTAGGCGACATGCAGGTGCTCACGTCGAACTACGGAGCGATGTACGGGCGAAGCGCTTCAGGCACGATCCTGGCAACCACGAAGTCCGGGACGAGCAGCTTCCACGGCGATGCGTATTTCTTCGCGCGAAACAATATTTTCAATTCCCGGAATTATTTCGACCAGACGCCTCATGCGCCGTTGTACCAGAAGTACGATCCGGGCGTTACCATCGGCGGGCCAGTCTACATTCCCGGGCACTACAACGAGAATAAGGACAAGACGTTCTTCTTCTGGTCGGAGGAATACCGTCACGATCGAGAGCCGGTCGAGTTCAACCAAGCCGTGCCCTCGAATGCCGAGAGGAACTGCCAGCAGGCCACGAATCCCCAAGCGCCCTGTTTGAATTCCGTCGGATATGGCTTGGGACCGGGACCCTTTGCGGACTTCAGCGACGTGTGTCCAGCCCTCAATGGCGCGTTTGTCGCACAATTTGTCCGCGCGACGGGGAGTTCGTTTCCATCCGAGCCGGATTGCCCCGGATTTCCCGCGACGGGCAACACCGTGACCATTAATGGCGGCACTTACCCGATTTACCAGACATATCCCTATAACCTCGTTCCGATCGGCAAGCAGGCGCAGATCCTCCTCGGCACAGGTCTCATCCCCGCGCCGACTTCGACAAAGGGTTGCAATTCACCAATTGGAGCGTGCTACGACGCAACGATTTCTCCTTTGACTACTTGGCGCCAGGAACTCTTTCGCATCGATCAAAACTTTACTCCGAAACTTAAAGGGTACTTCCGTTACATCCATGATGCGTGGGAAACAACTGTGCCGACCCCGCAATGGGCCTATATCCACAACAGCTTTCCCACAATCGAGAACTTCCCCACAATCGAGAACGATTTCGTAGGACCCGGGATCAGCCTGATCGCGCACTTTTCGCAGACGATTTCGTCCAACCTCTATAACGATGTAGCGATGGCGTTCACGACGGATCACATCACGCTGAGGGACGTCAACGGTCCGGGCGCAACGTGGACACGCCCGGCCGGGCTTTCCAACCTGTACATCTTCAATAACGGGTTTGGAGGCAAGGTGCCGGGTATCGTAATCGGCGGAAACAACCAGGCCTATGGCGGACAGGGATTTGCGGTTGATCCAGGTTATATGCCGTGGAAGCATTCCAACCCCACCTACAGCCCTCGTGACGACGCCACATGGCAGCGTGGAAAGCATACTCTGGACTTCGGAATACTTGCGATTATCGCTCAGCGTAATGAGATCAACCCTCCTGTCGGCGCGACAACAGGGGAGGTGCAGGGAATCCTTTATTTCAGCGATCTTGAAAGCAACAATACGACCGGAAACGCGTTCGCGGACTTCCTAGCGGGTGGGCTGATTCAAGCCTTTCAACAAGACAGCGGTCAACTGAAATATCACAACAATTACAACATCGTTGAGCCCTACGTGCAGGACGACTGGCATGTGACATCGCACTTGACCTTGAATCTGGGGCTGCGGTTCAGCTTGTTTGGAACGTACCGGGAACAAAATCTCAACTCGTATAACTGGGTCGCTTCTGCGTACAACGCGAACTACGCTGCGCAGGTGAACGTGAATCCACAATTTGGCAATCTTGAGTTTACTTCCACCGGAACTCCGGTCCCGCTGGGCGATCCTCACCTTACAAACGGACTCGTCCGTTGCGGCGTGGACCGTTACTCGAACGGAACGAGGGTTCCGTCCAGCTGCATGTCAGGGCACGTCGTAAATCCAGCGCCTCGCATCGGTTTCGCGTGGGATCCCTTCGGCAACGGAAAGATGTCGATTCGTGGCGGTTACGGGATTTTCTACGAGCACGGCACGGGCAATGAGGCCAACACAGGTTCTCTGGAAGGGAGTTCACCGCTCGTCGAGTCTATGACCCAATATAACGTGCATTCGGCGGTTGGTGGACCGCTGGGACCGGGTACTGAAGCGTTTCCGTTGAACGTCACCGCAGTACCCACTAAAGCTGTTTGGCCTTACGCTCAGCAGTGGAGTTTGAGCGTCCAGCGGGACTTGCCATGGGATCTTTTTGGAACAATCGCGTACGTAGGAAGCAAAGGCACCCATTTGACAGCGGAACTGCAGATCAACCAGCTGAAGCCGGTTTCTGCTGCCGATAACCCATACGCTAAGGGACAACCGCTCACGGAGTCCGATTGCCAAACCTTCGTCGGCGGGCCGAGCAGCGGATTCATAACGGTCAATGGGCAGACGTTTTCCACGGGGCAGCCGATCTTCTCAAACCTCGAGGCAGCGTGCAGCTCCACGAACGCCGGCGACTCCGTGGGCGCTTTTCCGGACCCCAACGCGCTGCGAACGTTCGCTCCCGGCTTCGGCCAAATCTATTCACTTCAAAACGTGGCTAATTCGAACTACAACGCACTTCAGATTACCCTTCGTCGCACAAAGGGTCCTTTGACGCTCGGCATGTCATACAGCTACAGCCATTCGATCGACGACTCCTCGGACCGGACGGAGTCGAATGTGGTGAATGCTTATAACTTGGCGCAAAACCGGGCTAGTTCTGATTTCGATCAGCGGCACCTTCTGAACATCGACTACATTTACGATTTGCCGATTGGGCGGTGGATCGACAACATGCAGGCTTCATGGGCGAAGGAGGAAAATCCGGGCGGGGCACTCCCGAGTTACGACGCCGCCGCGGCCCATCCGAGATTGGTCAATGGCTGGAGGCTGTCGGGAGTCACGACCTATTCCTCTGGAACTCCATTTAGCGTACTCAATGCCGGGAGCGCCAATGGCGTTTCGGCCTCCGACAACGCGGGCGTAGCGACGGGAGTCAGCTATGGATCGTACCCGGACCTAGCAGCAACCGTGTCGCGAGCTTTCCCGCCCCCAAGTTCGACTACAACGACTTTTGGCCCGCTGCTGGGCAATCCCAACCGCTTTGTCGCACCACAAGGGCTCACGTTTGGCAACGCCGGGCGCAATTCGATGAATAACCCGAGCCGCCTCAATTTCGACACTGCGGTAATCAAGGATATCAGCTTCAACGAATCCTATTCTTTGGAATTCCGCGCCGAAGTTTTCAATTTCTTCAATCACACTCAGTTTCGAATCTACGACCCCGAAAACATCGGAAATACTGGGAACAACGTGATTACCTGCTACGACAGCGCCACATTATCCGCCGGTGGATCGTGCCTCGGCACCAGCTCTTTTCTTCATCCGGTAGACGCACATCGCCCCCGAACGATGCAGTTTGGCGTGAAATTCCTCTTCTAAGGCGGGCGCGCGAGGTTCAGGCTGGTTTGCGAGTGAGAGCTCGCAACATCAATTGGCAGGTCTTACCGATCAGAGCGAGGTCAGTGAGGGCGTTTCGGCTGCGAACGTAATCCGCGTCGAGCGCAAGCCTTCGATCCAATACGTGGTCGATATAATAACGTTCGGCCCCGTCTGCGCCTTGGACGGCCATCGATTCATCTATAGAGCAGGCGATCGCCCCTGGGCCGGTCAGTCCGGGCTTCACGGACAGAATCCGCGCCTGTTCGGGCGTATATTGCTCAACAATCTCAGGCGCCTCGGGGCGCGGCCCCACGAGAGTCATATCGCCCGCCAATACGTTCCAAAACTGCGGCACTTCGTCGAGCTTCGTGGCTCTCAAGAAGTGCCCCACGCGCGTGATCCTGTCATCCCCGCTTCTTGTGACCGCTGGGCCATGCCGATCCGCGCCCACGAACATCGAGCGAAATTTAATCATCCGGAAGCGACGACCGTCTTCACCCACGCGCCATGCGCGATAAATCGCTCCGCCCGGAGAGTCGATCTGGATAGCAATGAGGACCGCTACAAAAAGCGGGCTCAGGAGCATCAACACTACCGCCGACACAACAATATCGATTACGCGGCGGATCATCGCAACGATCTCACGCAGACGAACGGCTCGGCCGCTCGTCGGTTTACGAGGCTTCCCCAATAGGCCGCGCGGTCCCGAAGGGCCGAGAGACTTCTAGGATGCGGCTCGGCGCAAATCTCGGCCGAATAGCACGCAAAGGCTTTCAGCTTCCTTTCAAGTGTGCTGGCGATGTCGACGAACACGTTCGGCTGGAAAACCGGCCAAAGCTGCGGAATCCCCCATTCGGTCGACGAGGGCGTCTCATACATCAGGATCTCGCGCACAAATGGCGCCGAATATGGCCGGGTTGCGACCATCACCGCTTCGGCCAGCGTACGGTGATCGCGATTAATATCACCGCCGAAATGCGTGTACACGATGTCCGGCTGGAACGATCCGACGAGCAACTCTACTTCCGCGGTCACCTGGCTGAGCGGAAGGGTGTCCAGTCGCTGGTCGGGCAGCTCGCGCATCACGAGGTTTTCGACGCCCAGAACTGCGGCGGCGTGTCGCGCGGCGGCTTGTTGCGATTGCTTGCGGGCTTCGAGCCCCCGTTCCGGCGAGTGGCGCATCGAAACGCCGTCGGTGAGGATTGCGAGTTGCACGAAATCGCCACGGTCGACATGCAATGCCGCAGTGCCGCCTACACCCAGAATCTCGTCGTCAGGATGGGCCGCGACCACCAGAACCCTCATGGCGTCGAACCCACGCCTGCCGGTCCCACAGTCGAGTGTGGTCTCAGAAATGTCAGCGCCGCATCGGGGCCGCTAATCGCAGGTTCCCCTTCGCGTTGCACCAGCAAGAGTTTCAGACACCCATCGCCGCTGACAACGACTGGGTAGCCATCCGTGTCTAATCGGACCGATCCAACAGCTTCAGCGGACGGTCTTCTCGAAACGTCAAGGCCAGCTTTCCAGATGGTAATTTTCGTGTCGTCGGCGTAAAAGAATGCGCCTGGATAAGGGTTCGTCAGGGCGCGAACCCAATTGTAAAGACGCCGCGAAGACCAATTCCAGTCAACCAGCCCATCTTCCGGCCGGCGCCTCGGCATAACGGTTGCCTCCAAGGAGTTTTGCTTACGGCGTGGCATTCTGCCTTCTCGAATCAACGGAAGCACTTCCGCGAGCATATCGCACTCGGTAAGCGAGACCTTTCGGTAGATGGTTCGGCAGTCGTCATCGTCGGCGATGTCGATAACTCGTTGAGCGACAATATCGCCTTCGTCCGCGCCGGGTTCAAGCACGATCATGGTGTTGCCGGTTTGTTTCTCCCCATTAATGATGGCCCAATTCACCGGTGCTCGCCCGCGATACTTGGGCAGCAAAGAGGCATGGAAGCCCAGACAAGCAATCCGTGGCACCTTGAGAAGTTCCGGCCCAAGCAATTGCGTCCACCCGACCACTAGCAGGATGTCGGGACTCATGGACCTAATCCAACCTACGGAATCGGGCGCGTTCACCTTGGCGCCCTTCCGCGCCGGAATCCCGGCCGCTTCGGCGGGGCTGGCGAGATCGGCGCCTCCCGAAATTCCAGCCAGACTCTCATCGTCCAGGGTGAGGAGGCCCACAAGATTCTCCCCTGTCGTGATTAGCCGTTCGAACGGCGCCTTCGCCTCGATGTGAGCGCCAATAAATAGAATCCTCAGGTCATTGTTTCTCATCGTTTTTCCAGCTGGCGCGTTCGTCAGGAGGGCGGTCGGCCACACAGCGCACCTCAGGTGGACGCGGCCGCTTTGGCCTTGAGCTGCAGCCCCACGGTCTCTCCCAACAGAGCCCGGGCAATCTGCTCACCCCCAAAAGCGGCCATGACTTGAGCGTCAAAATCGCTCTTGTTAACCGGAGTGCCTGATTCGCGCAAAAAGACTTGGTTACTGAAGTGAATGTTCCGATAGTTATCGATTGTGCCGGAATCAAATGCCAACTTTATCTCGCGGACGCCGTCCTCGAGGCTGTAACGGCAACGGAACCCTATTTCCCGCTCGATCTTGTCAAAGCGGACGCGGTAATTGCGCCGGTCAGAATTCTCGACATGTTCAACGCGCGTGCCAGGAATTACTCGCTGGATCACTTCGGCGACGTCGCCGAGCGTATGATTCAACCGGTTATCGCCCACGTTGAAAACCTGTCGGCTCACAGCGCGTAACGGCGCTTTGAGAAGCAGGATCATCGCCTCGGCGAGGTCCTTGACGTGCACAAACGGCCGCCATTGCCGGCCGTTAAAAATCGTGATCACATGATCCTGGCTGGCCTTTGCGGAAAGCAGGTTTACGACCAGGTCGAATCGAGGGCGGTTCGAGAGCCCAAACACGGTCGCAAAACGCATCAAAACCGGATGAAAATCGTTGTCGGCAGCTTTCAGCAGCGCTTGTTCCGAAGATACCTTTGTCTTACCGTACAACGAAATGGGCTCGACCGCAGATTCTTCATCCATGAGTTCATCGGTCGCCCCGTAAACACTGCAGCTGGAAGCAAACAAGAATCGCTCGACGCCATAACCCTTGGCGATCTCGACGAGCATCCGAGTGGCAGCGTAGTTGATTTCGATCGTGGTCTTATGATCGATTTCGCACGCTGGATCGCCGACGATGGCGGCGAGGTGAACAACGCTCGAAATGCCCCTCATCGCTTTTACGACGTCCTGAATATTTCTGCTGTCCCCATTCAAATGTTCGAGGCTGGGATGGGACAGGAGATCATGAATTGGTTCCAGACCGTACACTGCATTGTCCATGATCCGAACTCGGCGGCCTTGATCGAGCAAACGCCTGACTAGCCAGCAGCCGATATAGCCGGCGCCGCCGATGACCAGTACCGGGCGAATCTCCGTCTCGCGAAACTGACTGATTCGCACTTGTCCGACGAGAATTTCCTGCAGGCTGGGCATGACCTTTGCCGGCACTTTGGCACGGCGGCACTTGGCCAGAACTCGAGCGAGAATCTCGCCACTCGCCGTAGCCATACTGATAATAATTTCGTCCACTTGATACTTCGCCACAAGCTCCGCAAGCTCATCCCCCGTTCCCAGTACGCGCGCGCTGCTGATGACGGAACCGACCTTTCGCGGATCGTCGTCCACAAAACCGATCACATCGTAGGCGGGGTTGGTTTCCAGTTCCCTGCTCAGCATGATCCCACCCCTGCCAGCTCCGTAAAGGATCACTCGTCTACCCGGCAAACCGGAAGTCGCAGCGGATCGTCTTCCCAGGGAATAGAGAATTCGCCTCAGCCCGCGGGTTCCCATCGAGGCGGTTAGTGACAATAGTCCGTCGAGCACGATGACGCTCAGGGGAAGTCTTGCCAATATGGCCCACGGCTCGTTTCCGTACACACAGAGCCGCAGAGCCATCAGGACTGCCGAGACGGCGGCGATCGATTTCGCCAGCTCAATCGCGTCAGAAAACGAGATAAATCTCCAGACCAGGCGGTACATGCCCATCATCAAGTGAACAGCCAGCCGGGCAAAGACGACTATCGGCAGCCACAGCAGCAATTGCCGGAGGTCGAGCCCCCTGGGCCATCCTTCGAAACGGATCAAGTACGCCGCGACGAATGATCCGGCGAAGACTAGCCCATCGACGATAAGCTGGTTCGTTCGGGAATAAATATCAATCTTCATTGCTGAAAGCCCCTTGGAGGGAATGAATTCGCTTCCCGGACGGGAGGTATGGAAAAGGCCGAATGCCGTTCAATGTGCGATCCTCACCGGCCGTGTATGCGCGCGATATCGTGTAGGGCTTCGATTACTCCATCTGCATCTTGATCCGTCATCGCCGGATAGATTGGAAGAGAAATCGCACGCTCAAAGTCCCGCTCCGCATTTGGAAATTGTCCGGTGCGATAGCCCAAACTTCTTTGATAGAGCGGATGCAAATGCAAGGGGATGAAATGCACAGACGTTCCGATGCCTCGCAACTTGAGCTCCTCGATGACGCGATCCCGGCTGATTCTCAATTCCGAGGGATTCACGCGCAGAACATAAAGATGCCACGCGTGCGTAACGTCTTTGGGCGTCCGGGGAGTCTCGAAGACTGAAAGTGTTTCTAGCGATTGCGTGTAACGCTCGGCTAGGGCCGCTCGGCGAGCGCACATCGCATCACATTTCGCAAGCTGCACGAGGCCAAGCGCGGCCTGCAGGTCCGTCAGATTGTATTTGTAGCCAACATCCAAAATGTCGTAGCGCCACGAACCTTCAGCCGTGTAGCGTTTCCAGGCATCGCGCGTGATTCCATGGAGACCGAGGATCCGAATGCGCTCCGCATACTCCGGGTTCTCGGTCGTCGCCATTCCTCCTTCGCCAGTCGTCAAAGTCTTGGTTGCGTAAAAAGAGAAGCAGGTGATATCGCCCAAGGTGCCAACCATTTTTCCTCTGTAGCGAGACGGCAATGCGTGAGCTGCATCTTCGACCACCTTCAAGGAATGGCGTCGGGCGATGTCGAGGATCGGGTCCATCTCACTGGCGTATCCAGCGTAGTGCACTGGGAGAACCACTCTCGTTCGACTCGTAACGGCGCTCGCGACTTTGTCAGGATCCATGTGGAATGAGCCTTCAGCGCAATCCACGAGAACAGGCCGCGCCTTGAAGTAGAGGACGACCTCGCCCGTTGCTGCGAAGGTCATCGTCGGCAGAATAACTTCATCTCCTTCGGAGATCCCGATAGCTGCCAGAGCAAGATGAAGTCCCGCAGTGCACGAACTGACAGCGACAGCCTCTCGAGCGCCTATATAAGACCCAAACGCGGATTCGAACTCTCGGACGCGTGGACCGGTCGTAAGCCAGCCGCTTTCGAGAACCTCGCGGACCGCTTTCATCTCGTCTTCGCCAATGGACGCGCGGTGAAATGGCAAGAATTTCGCCTGAGTCGCAGACGCACTCCTGCCTTCCGTGGAAAGCCGCACGATTCCTCCTAGATTTGAAAGCAATTTTCTTTTTGCGAATTGCGTCCGACGCGGGATCAACTAAGCTGCGCCATCCATGCACTAACCAGCTTTGACCACTGCAGATTTGTCTCTACAAAGCGGCGCCCGTTCGCGCCGAGTTCCTGCACGGTCTCAGGATTTTCGATTAGTTGCAAAACCGCCTCGGCAAGCGCTTGCGGGTTTTCAGGTGGAACGACGACGGCAGCCTGTGCCCGTTCGGCCAGTTGCGCTCCCTCGCCCCGCCCAACAAATATAATTGGCTTGCCCGACGCCAAAATCGGGAACATCTTCGCGGGTCGAGCCCCATTCAAATGGGGCAGGTCCCGAAGCGAAACTAAACCACACACAGCAAGCGAAAAATACGCCGGCAACTCCTTGATCGGCACAGGATCGTGGAAGGTCACATTGCTAAGATTCAGGCTCTTCTGAAGTTGTTCGAGACGCGGCCTTTCCGAGCCATCTCCGATCAACAAGAAGTGGACATCCGGCTTACCTTCGAGAAGCTTCGCCGCACGAAGCAAGCTATCCAGCCCGTGTGCATGACCATGCGTGCCTTGATAAAGGATGACCTTCTTCCCTTCAAGTCCTAGCTGGTGCTTCAAGACAATATCGACGGGCCGCGGATGATAATGAAGCGTATCCACGCCGTTGGGCAGGAAGAGCACCTTCTCAGGCCGCAGGCGTTTTTTCGAAAGCAGCGATTCTCGAATGCCCTCGGTCATCGCATTGACATAAGTAGCGTGCCGGTAACTCCACGCCTCGAGCATCCTGATCGCGCGCACAACCAGCCCATCTTCGAGAAATCCCATTTCCAATGCGGCGTCGGGCCACAGATCGGCGACGTTCATGATGGACGGCACTCCCCAAACTCGCGCAAACAGGTAGCCGGTCAGGGTCAACGGGAGCGGAGGCGACTCGACGAATACATAGTCAGGTCTTTTCGCTCGCAGCAGACCGAACACCGACATGAAGACGAACGAGCCGTAGTTCAAAAGACGTCCTAACCCGCCCCCCATCGCGGCATAAACCCAAACGCGGTGAACCGTCACCCCATCGCGAATTTCGCGGCAATAAACGCGGCGCCGGTATTCTGGAAAAATGCGCCCGCGAGGGTAATTCGGCATCGCTGTTACGATTTCGACTTCATGACCCATACGCCGCAACTCGGCCGCCATCGCCTCGAGCCGCGTCTGCGCGGCGCCAATCTCCGGAGGGAAATACTGTGTAAGAATCAGGAATCTCATTTGCTGTTCGCATCTGGCCGTCTCAACACGAAAACCCTTTGCGCAAAGAATGTCATTGCGGCTCTGCACTTAACCGTAACGATTCCCCGATGTACGCAATTTCCGAATCCGATAGCCAAGGGTGGTTAGGGACCGTGCACACAGTCCTTCCCGCCAATTCCGCTTGCGGACAACCGCCCGCGTATCCGAACCATTGCGCATTTCGCACGCAATTGTGATACAGGGGCGAAGTATCGACTCCCCGTTTCACAAGAAACCGGCGCCCAGAATCGCGAGCGTCAGCGCTCTTGTATCGAACGGGCACCATGAAATGGTTCCACTTCCCGTACGAAGGTTCCTGCGGCATCAACAGCGCGGCGCCGCGAACTTGGTTCCGCAGTTTTTCTGTGTTTTCCGCGAGAGCGGGCATCTTCGCTCGAAATTCGCGAATCCGCCGCGTCACAAGCTGCAGGTCAACCGAACGGATCCTCGCAGGCGACCAACTCTGATGGATCTTCGCAAGCTCGTCATCCGTTGGAGTAAGACGCTCTCGATCACGGAGCCGTCCCCAAGGCGAAGCCAGCAGCGCCCCATAGGCCAGCCGGTGGTACGACACACTGCGCGCCCAACATGTCAGGGAATGTCGAATTTCTGCCCACAAGCTTTCGCTTCGCAAATTGCCCAGTTCGCGCTTCGCCACCGGCGCAAGCTCGGGATTGTTCACCACCAACAACGCTCCTCCCCCGGCGGCCGCCGGCTTGTGAGGCGCAAAACTGAAGAAGGCCGCGTCAGATTTCGTTCCGGCTAAACTGTTTCCGAACTCCGTCAATAGCGCGTGCGCGCAATCCTCGATGACGGGCACGTTTCGCCCCGCCAAACACCGTCGCAGCCGCTCCAGATTCGCCGGGTAGCCAAATGTGTGTACAACCACTAGCGCGTCGATACGGTCCTTGTTCTCCCGGAGAAACTCCTCGTCGAGCGCGTAATTGTTGAGATCCACATCGAGAAACACCGGAAGGTGGCCCGCCGCGGCGATCGCCTGAAAGACAGAAACGCAGCAGTACAGCGGAACTCCCACGCGCGATCGGGGACGCAGCTCAAGCATCTTCAGAATCAGATAAAGGCACTCTCGCCCGCTGCGCGCAAAATAGAATGGTGCGGCCGAAAAGAGGTCGGTGAATTCGCTTTCAACAATCTCCTTCTGGCGCATGAGCGCGCCCGCAGCCCGAACACAATCTGCGATGCTGTATTCGCGGTCAAACCGCGGGATCGTCCTCCAGAAGGGCCACGCCGCGGTTGTCATTTCCATGAGCCTTCATGCCCTCGTGCGCTTAGAACTCAGGCCGGCGATGCAACGACGATAAAATTCGGGCCCAGCATTAGCGTGCGGCCCGAGAGGTGCCAGGCCAATCGCGAGCCCAGGTAGTAGCTGCCGAAAATCACGTCTCGATAGCGCCGCCGTTGCCTGTTTCCCGGCAGCGGCTCGCATTCGAGCTGTTTGAACCTGGTTTGGCGCAGTAATACGTTCATCGATTGCATCTCGTAGAGGAACATCTGGCTGTTTTCCAATAGCACCATCGGCGGCCCGCCGAAAAGTCTTCCCAGCTTGGTGACGTGCCGCCAGATGTGAGTCCCAGCCACCGGCTGTTCCACAACGAGCAAGCCATCCGACTTCAAGGCGTTGCGAAGCCTTCGCAACGCCCGCTGCGGGTCCTGGATGTAGCAAATCACGTCCAGAACGGTGATCACATCGAAAAAAGCGTTGGGCAGATCCACTTCCGAAATCTCGCCGCGGTAGACCTCGATGCCTTTGTCGGCCGCTCGCGCCGAACCGTACTTGGAAGGCTCGACTCCAAAGCATTCCCACTCGCGCGAGGAAAAATATTGCTCCAGAAAATGGCCGCCCGCGCAGCCAACGTCGAGAATCTTTCCGCCTTTCTTGCCCTCCATGATCTTCGCGGCCACGCGCGAAAGCACCGGCTCCCGCGTTCTTCCAAACGCCCGTTCCAGCCGCGCTTCATCTTTGATGTAGTCATCCGCCAGGATCGCCGAAAACTTTCGCCGATCGGGAGGCGGATCGAGGAAAATCACTCCGCAACTCTCGCATTTCCTCATGCTCCGCTTTGGACTTGAGAGCAAAGGCTTGCGCGTTCCCGCGAGTCCCAGACAAAGCGGGCAAGTCCGCGAAAGCAGCGCGGCAGGGCCGGCATCGCGCGAGTTCTCGTGCACAAAATCGCTAGCGCTCATTGAATGTCTGCTCCGAAGGCCCGCGGCTCAGTCTCCGCCCCCGAATCCTGTGTAGCAGAGCCTCGTGCTTGGTTTTGGACAGCTTGCGAGAAAATCGAAAATTGGCTAGCCAGCCGCGGCCGCACGAACCGCAACGCGTGCTCAGTAAGCCAGGCTCCGGACGCCGAAAACAGGGGTCGTGCCAATGGATGCACCGCGATTCGCATGCCAATCGGATCCTGGCGACAACCCATGGCAATCTTGAAACGCTCGAGCGTCGGCCGCGAGGTGTAAGACTGCATCCCGTACGATACGCAACGCACGCCCGGCCGTTCGAGCATTGTCTTCACCAGCAAATAGATCAGGACGTTCATCGGGTAGAACTTGAAATACTCGGCCCGCGCGTAGGGATGCATCGTGTAGCAGTAATCGTCGCAAAAAATAACCAGGGAATACGCGCACAATCGGTCCTCGATGAAAACGCCGTAGGCTTCCACAAACGGCAGGGTCTCGCACACCTTCATGTATGCGTTCCATTTCGCTGGATCCGTTTGGAACTCTTCTTCTTCCCGGTCCTGCCGCTCAAAGACGGTGCGATTGATCGACCAGCCCTCGCGCGCGAGAAACTCAAAGTCGATTGGTTTGAATTTACAAGCGTCGATGTTCTTTCGCACGTTTCTTCGTGCATCCTTGTGCAGGGACTTTAAACCGAAAGCCTTGTCGTCCCAGATGTATTGGCACGTCGACGTCCCTTCATCCGCGTCGCATGTGTATCGGATTGCGATCGCGCCAAGCCGAAATAGCATGGCGGCTTCGTCCTCCGGCAAATGAACGCGGCGATGGGCCGGCGCGCTCTCCCAAAGGTGGCTTCGTTTCTCGATCCAATAACAGGACTTGCCCTCGACGATGCGCATCCCTTGCGCCTTTACAAAGCGCAGGTAATCCTGCGAGTTCGCGTCCATATTTGTAATTGGCTGAGCCAGTCAGGAAACCGAGTGAACTCGCGCCCACAGCTCGAGGCAGATCGCGCGAAAGAGTGCTTCGGCCTGCAAAGCGTGGGGTTCGGCTCCAAGAAACTTCGAGCTCTCGTGTGCCAATTTCTCGGCCGAAAGAAATCGCCCCATTCGAAGTCCGGGCGCCTGCCAAACGTCGCGGTGTCCATTCTGCAGGCCCTGCCGCATCCATCGGGCCTGAGGAGTATCAAAACCCAGCTTGGTTCTTCGCAGGCGCACGCTGTCCGGCAGGGTCCCTTCAAGAGCCTTCCGCAGAATCCATTTGCTCCAGCCGTCGCGCAACTTTAGAGACGGCGGGCAATTCACCGCGAACTCGACCAGCTTGTAGTCAAGGAACGGGAGCCTTGATTCCACCGAATGCGCCATCGAGTTTCGGTCCTCGTAGTGCAAGAGAGACGGCAAGCTCGCATACACCAGGTCCGCCTTTTGCCGTTCCGCTATACTTCCGCCTGCGCCAAGTTTCGGCCGGGACGCGGTCGTCTGCCGCGAGAACTCGGGAACGCACACTCGCTCGGTGAGTGAAAACGGCCCGCGCATCGCGGCCGGAAAATACCTACTGGCGTCCCCCAGGGTCCAATGGGACCGCGTGCCGTTGCGCGCCCAAAGCATCGCTTCCCGAAAAAGTCGCGCATCGCGGTTGCGGAGAAGGTGCCACAGATAAAAGTATCGATACTTCTGATACCCGCAGAGGCTTTCATCCCCGCCTTGGCCGCCCAGGATCACCGGAATACCGTGTTGCTTGGCCTCGGCCATTACGCACCACTGCGCAAACACGTTCGAGCTTCCCACCGGCTCGTCCTGATGGTAGAGCATCAGCTCGATCGTCCGCCAAAACGAGTCTGCCTGGGGAAAGGCCCAGTGACCCTGGCTATGCGTCGCCGAGAGTATCGCGGAAATGTATTTCCGCTCGTCGAGCGCCTCGTCCTCGAAGCACGCGGAAAAGCTGTGAAATTCGATCGCTGGAGCGATCCTTGTCGCTTCGCAGACCACCGCCGACGAATCGAGTCCTCCGCTCAAGCACGCCCCGACCGGGACGTCGCTCCGCAACCTCAGCTTCACCGCGTTTTCAAACCGCGCGCGAAACTCCTCGACGGCCGCCTCCTCGCTCTTTTGCTGATTTGGCTCGATGCGCAGTTCCCAATATCGCTGAACCCGTAAAGACAAGCGATCGCCGATGTTCAGGACGAGATAGTGCCCACCCGGCAATTGGTCGACGCCCTCAAAAAACGTTTCCTCGGAATAGTCGATCAGGCTCCGCTCGAGAAAGTTGAACACGGCGGATGAGTGTGCTACCCGTCGCATTCCCGAAGCCTGCAAAATCTGCTTAATTTCAGATCCGAAAAAGAACCTGCCGCCGCTGAAGGCATAGTAGAAGGGCTTCACACCAAAACGGTCGCGCGCGCAAAAGAGCCTTTGTTTTGAGCGGTCCCACAATGCAAGACTCCACATCCCGTTGAAATGCGTGAGGCAATCCTCGCCCCACTCCTGATAGGCGTGCAGGATCACTTCGGTGTCCGTCTTCGTGCGGAACCGGTGGCCGGCTTTCTCGAGTTCCTGGCGGATCTCTTTATAGTTGTACACTTCGCCGTTGTAGGTGATCGCGTGCGCCCCGTCGTCGCTCTCCATCGGCATGTTCCCAAGCGGCGATACATCCAGGATGGACAAACGCCGGTTCCCTAGACCAACGACTGGCCGCAACATTTGCGGACGTCGGCGTTCGTTGTGAATGATTTCCGTTCGCTCGTTTGTATCTGTAGCCGCGTACGCAAATCCGAAACCGTTCGGGCCGCGGTAACTCACAAGCTCAGTCATGGCGACAAGAGTTTGCGGATCAAACCCGCCGAGTGAGACGATGCCGGCTATTCCGCACATGCTGGCTTCAGCAACCCCG
This sequence comes from uncultured Acidobacteriota bacterium, assembly GCA_963715685.1. GTDB lineage: Bacteria > Acidobacteriota > Terriglobia > Acidiferrales > UBA7541 > Palsa-295. The sequence goes on from OY970264.1 coordinate 658,384, forward strand.
CATAGAGGTCGAAAAGTCTCTTCTCTTGCGTCTCCCAGTTGTAGTGTTTCCGAATGGCAGCTTGTCCGCGGCGCCCCATTTCTTCGGCTTCAGCAGGATGAGTCAAAATGTATTCGATTGCGTCCGCGATGGCTCCGGGATCGAGTGGATCAACTAGAATGCCGCAACCGATGTCATCAAGCACTTGGTGCCAGAGCGGGAAATCGGACGCGATGACCGGAAGTCCCGCAGCCATGTACTCGAACATTTTCAGCGGCATCGAGTGGAGGAATCCCGAGGTCGGGTGGATGACCACGAGCCCCGCCCGCACTTCGCCCAATAGGCGTGCGACCCCGGGCGTGTCTAACGTTCCGTGGTGCCGTACGCGTTTCCATCCCGGGTGCTGGGTTATCACCTCCGGGTGGTCGTGCTCAGGGACCTGATTCCCCGCTACATCGAGAGTCGCGGATAGAGCCTTAGGCAAAAGCGACATGGCGACTACCATTTCCCGAATGCCGCGATTAACGCTGACGCCCCCGACATAGGCAACGGACGCTCCCCGCTTTTCCCAGGGAGATGCTGCGCTTGCAGCAATAAACTCAGCCTCTCTCGGATAGTTGAGTACGACTACCATCCGATTATTTAGGGAGCGGAAGCGCTCGGCAATCGATGGCGTCACTGGCACCAGCGCGGAAAAACAACCGCACGTCGCCCTTTCCACGCGTTCTGCTATCCACGAGATCAGCTGCCGGCTCCAAACCGGAAGGTAATATTTTGAAAGAATGTCCTTAGGCAAGTCCTCATGAATGTCGTAAACGACTCGCTTGCCCTGCGCCCGAAGCAAAAGTCCCGCCGGAATCAATTCCGGGTCGTGGAAATGATAGATGTCGGCATCCTGCCGCAGCGCTTCCACATAAACCCGCCAAGCCGCCCGGGTCATTCTCGCAAGTCTCCCGTGTTCGGCCGGAATCGCTTTGATCTGAACGTGATTCGTGACGATGTCCTCCGAATGCGGACCGATAATCGTTACGAGAAACCCAGCCTCTGCCAGCGAAAGGCATTCTCTGTAGTAAATACGGTTGTCGAGTGCGGAGTGGACCGAAGTCAGGTGAACAATTCTAAACTTCCTCATATGAACCCGATGCCCTGAGACAAGACAGCTGCTGGAGGTGCACAAGGTATAAGGCTTCCCACTATTCTTTGCGGTGGCCTCTACCTAAGACTGAACTCTTGCAACTCGTGCACGATTTTCTGAGCAGCTCTCCCATCACCATACGGACTAGAAGACTCTGGCGCTTGGTGGTCCGCTGTGACCGCTGCGCGTATCCTCTCCAGGGAAGCGCCAGCCAGTCGGTTTGCGCCCAGCTCGACTGTTTCTGGCCATTCGGTGTTTTCGCGCAGGGTCACGCAGGGGACCCGAAGATAGAACGCTTCCTTTTGAACTCCGCCGGAATCCGTCAATATCGCGCGGGCGTGCTTTTCGAGCACCAGCATTTCAAGATATCCGAGCGGCGTGGTTACGTGGAGATTTCCGTTGAGCGAAATTCCGTTCGCCGCAAGAACGTTCTTGGTGCGCGGATGAATCGGAAAGAGTACCGGCAGATCCAGAGATTCCGCAGCGTCCAATATCGCGCACATGTGCTCGACCCGGTCCGTGTTTTCGGCGCGGTGCAGAGTCAGAAGATAGTAGCTTTGATCCTGCATGCCAAATTTCCGGAGGCTTTGCTCGGCGAGCTTGTCCGCAAGACCGAGATTCTGAAGCAAGGCATCGTACGTAACATCGCCAACGATTGCGACTCTTCGGTTTCGCGCATCACCTTCCACGCCGATGCCCTCGAGCCGGAGGTTATCCACTGCGGTTTGCGACGGTGCCAGCAAAAGGCAGCTCAAATGGTCCGCGACGATCCTAGCTTGCTCCTCAGGCATCGCAATTTGTCCGCTGCGGCAGCCGGCCTCCACATGCGCCGCGGCGAAATGAAGGCGTGCGGCAACGAGCGCCCCCGCAAGGGTGGAGTTCGTGTCTCCATAATTGATCACCCATTCGGGTTTCTCGGTGAGCAAAACTGCTTCAAGCCGTTCGATCATCTTTGCGAGTTGCGTGCCGTGTGATCCGGAGCCGGCTTGCAGGTTGTGGTCCGGTCGCGGAATTCGCATCTGCTCAAACAGAAGGTCCGCAACATCATGATCGTAGTGCTGGCCCGTGTGAATGATTCGGTGCTGGATTTGCGGCGATCGTCCTTGTTCGTTGTAGGCCTCGATCGCGCGGCAAATCGGTCCGAGCTTGATGAATTGAGGCCGCGTGCCAACAATACTGATCCAAGTGACTCTACTTGGCCCCGGTTGATTCGTTTCGATAGATCCCGCAGTCATGCATTCTCCCGCACCACGTTCGATGTTCGAGGCGCGCCTGCCGGCGCCAATATGACCTCTTTCCACCGTCTCAGAAGATCGGCCTGCACTTTGTCGGGATGGTAATCCCGGCGAATCAATTCGATCCCAGCCGCGTTGAGTGCGAGTTCTCCGGAATCGTGGAGCGCCTGGAGTCGCTGCAGTTCCCGGCACGCCATCTCCACGCTTGTCACCTCGATGCACGCGGGAAGCGGATAGCTGTAGAGAACGTGGCGCCCGTACGCCAATGCCTCCAGCACCATGAAAGACAATCCGTCATGCCGCACAGGTCTATAAATGACGCTGGCCCGCTCAAAAAAAGGCGCAATGTTCACTCGATTGTGAACCTTGATATTCGGCGGCCCCTTCAAAACCTGTTCCGGCTCCAGCCCGACAAGATTAAATTCAACCGATCGCAGTTTGTCTGCGACCTCCACCATGCGATCCCATCCGTAGAGGTATCGCTTTTCCACCGATGCTACATAAATGAGGACCGAGAATTTCTTCGGCAAAGGTGCCGGACTTGCGACCGGTGTGACGAACGAAGCCTGGACGTACTCGCACGGAATTCCCATGGAGCGCACTTCTTCGGCGACCCAGGGTGAGACCGCCCAATGAATTTTCTCGGCGACCCAAGGTGACATCTTCCCCTGGGAATAATCGGTCTTCGCGTAGAGAACGTCGCTGCCTGACCACAGTATTACAACCTTCTTCTTACCTAGGCAGCGGGCGACCCAGAGAAATTTCCCCATGGTGACCCGTCCACCCCAGGTGTACGCAAGGTCACACCAGCGGACGTCTTCGGCATGGGCCGCCAGCCCGGCGGGAGTCAGGCTCGCGCGAAATCGGACATCCCATTCGTCGTTTCGAATGAGATCGCGCAGCTTCCCGCAGAAGTAAGGCAGTCCGTGGAGCACAACGCGAAAGGGTCGTCGAACATCACTCTCGGGCAACTTGGCCTCCGGGAGAAACTATGGCTTCGGCCCTGGCATTCACCCTGCGGGCAAACCGAAGCTCTTCTTCCCGCTCTTGCAGAATTTTCACAAGTCCGTCGTACATCCGTACCAAGATTCGCCGGACATCCACTTCGATGGACCACCGAAGTTTTTCCAACGGATCCTCGGTCGCGCCCGACCATTTCTCGGCCCGTTCGAGATCGAACTTCGCTTGTTCGAGGACCGACAGGTAAATTGGAAGCGAGTCTTGCCCGCTCGTCTTTTCGCCTTTCAAGCGGTCCTCCACGCGATTCTTCGGTCTTTAACGGCCGGACGCCTGGGTCCGAATGCTCTTACTGTAACAGTTGGGGTGTAATGAGATAGCGCCCGGTGGGTAGGCCTGATCCGGACCTTAGTCTTCTCCTGCGGTGGCAGCGAGCGCGCGCGGAGCAGACACGCGTGACGGCATCGGAGCGAGGTCACCCAAAACACCTTGATTCAGCGAGTATGTGTTTCCGCACGAAGAACACAAACCGATGTTGCCTGACCATTCGAGACGCACGCCGCATCGGCAAACCCATCCGATTCGCCGCGCAGGCACACCGACCACGAGCGCGTGGTCCGGAACGTCTCGAGTTACCACCGCTCCCGCGCCGACGAAGGCATACTCCCCGATGGTCGTTCCGCAAACGACTGTCGAATTCGCGCCGAGCGTGGCCCCGCGTCGGACCAGCGTCCGGCGATACTCCGCTTTCCGATTGACGTGGCTCCGGGGCGTGATGACGTTCGTGAATACCATTGACGGCCCGCAGAACACGTCATCTTCGAGTTCCACGCCGGTGTAAAGCGACACGTTGTTCTGGATCTTTACGTCGTTTCCGATCCGCACACCTGGGGCAACGTGAACGTTCTGGCCTAAGATGCATCGTTTTCCAATTTGGCTATCCGGCATGACATGCGAAAAATGCCAGATCTTCGTCCCGTCACCGATCTCACAAGGCGGGTCGACGATCGCGGAGGGATGCGCGAAATAATGCGGCGCTGCCTTTTCGTCGACCGTGGCCAGCTGCCCGTGATTGCGAATCGACCGACCCGCCGCGTGAAGGATCTTGAGAACCTGCAAGCCGTTTTCTCCGTCGGTACGCGGATTCTTCCGGTCGCGCACGCATTCGACGAAATGGAGGCATTCCAGCCTGAGCGGCTCATCGCCCGGGAGCGGAACGACTTCACCTTCGGCCTTGCGAGCGATGGGAACGCGGTTTACCCAGTCAATGCGGTGCGGATACAACACCAGTTTGCCCTCGGCCCGGGTATCGTCGAACACCGCCATCTTGCGGTCGCCGATGATGACGAGCTTCTGTTCCTTGAACGGGTGCAGCCAGCTTACGAAGACGTGCGCTTGCACCCCGCTCGAAAAACTGAGAATCGTCAGCGTGACATCCGCGTTCGGATGGTTAAGATAGCTCGCGCCTTGCGCTACCACGCTGGTTGGCGATTCATCGAGGAGATAGAGGATGGCGGAGATATCGTGAGGGGCAAAACTCCACAAGATATCTTCTTCCGTGCGCAGTTTTCCGAGGTTCAAGCGAGAAGAACTAACGTATTCGATCCTACCTAGTTCTCCATCGCGAAGCATTCGGCGCAAAGTGGTGACAGCCGGGTGGTAATGAAGGAGATGCCCAACCATCAAAATCCGGCCACGGCTTCGGGCCAGCCGGACCATTTCTTCTCCGGAATCAATTTGAAGAGCGAGCGGCTTTTCGACAAACACGTCTTTGCCCGCGAGCAACGCCCGTTTCGCGAGATCGAAGTGCTGCGCGGCGGGAGCGGCGATTGCCACAGCCCGCACCTCCGGCATGGCAAGCAGTTCGTCGAAAATGGCGGTGCCGGTGACGCCGTAGTTCTTTCGCATCTCCTCTAATCTGGCTTCTTCCGTTTCGCACACTGCGTGCAAACAACCCAGCTCATGAAAATTTCTTACCAGGTTGCGTCCCCAATACCCGCAACCTACTACGCCGACAGCGGGAAGCTGATTGTCAGACATGGCCCCGTCTCCTGGTTTGCGTCCGTGATAAGTTCGGTTTACCAACAAAAGCGTTTCGTATTGCAGTCAGTTCTTTGTCGCGTAAAACTCGGAAATCGCGTTCACGACGGCGTGCTGTTGCGATTCCGTGAGCTCCGGATACACAGGCAGAGCGAGTACGTCCTGGCTTGCGAGTTCGGCTTGAGGAAACTGTCCGCGCGAATAACTGAGATAGGCAAAAGCAGGCTGCAAATGAAGAGGCAATGGATAATAAATTTCCGTTGGGATTTGGCGGCTCCGCAGAAACTCGCGCAGCGCATCGCGCTCATGGCAGCGAATCGAAAACTGATTGTAAACGTGCACGAATGCGGACGGCGGCACCGCCGGAACCTTTACGCGGTCGCCGAGATTCGCTTCTTCAAACAGCCCCCGGTAGCGATCCGCGTGAAGCTGGCGCGAGCTCGTCCAACCCGCCAGGTATCTCAGCTTCACCCGGAGGATGGCTGCCTGCAGCGCGTCCAGACGGCTATTCACTCCCAGAATCTCGTGATGATACTTCTGCGCGGTGCCGTGCACGCGCAATAGCCTCAGCTTATCGGCCAGCCCGGACTCTTCCGTCGTCACCAGGCCCCCGTCTCCGGCCCCACCCAAGTTTTTCGACGGGAAGAAACTGAAGCAGCCATAGGTGCCGACGGTTCCCGCATACCTGTCGCAGTATTTTGCACCGATCGCCTGCGCTGCATCTTCGATGACAGCGAGCCCCCGGTCCTCCGCGAGGTCGAGAATTGGATTGAGGTCCGCGGGAAAACCGAAAAGGTGCACGGGAAGAATCCCGCGCGTTCTCGGCGTGACGGCAGCTTCAATTTGGCTGGCGTCGATGTTGAAAGTGTCCGCTTCGATATCCACGAATACGGGCTTCGCGCCCAGCCGGGCAATGGAGCCTGCTGTGGCGACGAAAGTGAACGGCGTTGTGATGACTTCGTCTTGGGGACCGATTCCGGCCGCCATCATCGCCAGGACAAGGGCATCCGATCCCGAAGCGCAGCTAATGGCGTGCTTCGCGCCAAGCATTGCCGCAACTTCTTCTTCCAAGAGACGCACTTCGGTTCCCAGAATGAAATGCTGGCTTTCCATCACCTTCGTGATGGCGTCCATTACTTCTTCGCGGATCGTCGCAAACTGGGCTTTCAAGTCTAGGAAGTCAAACCTCGCCTCGCCGGTCGGTGAAGGCGCTGAAGGCAAAGTCGAGGACTGTGTGGCAATGTTCTTACGTGGCTGGACGGAAGAAGACACCATGTTTCTCCTGGGCCTGGTTTTGGAAACTGTTCGTGCGATCCGAGAGAGGCAACTAAGCTGACGACAACTGAAGTTTTGAGAATGCCGTGCTATTAATTGATTTGGCCGACGCGATATCCGACACCGTAGATCGCGATTCCATTCACTGCTGCCATGGCAATGTCGCCCATCACCTTTAGCGTCTTTTTCGCTCCGCTCTCGGGTACGAAAACAATGTCGTTGGGAGCAAGGGGCACGTCCGTGGCCTTCCCCATCATGAGCTGAGCGATGTCTACGGGAATTTCCTGCCGACCGACGTCACTGCTGGATTGGCGAACGATGACACCGCGATGGGTTGCAGCTACGGATGTAAAGCCCTGCGCCAGCGCGACCGCTTGCACCACGGACATCCCGTCGCTTGAATCGAGCATTGCATACCCGCCGGGCTTCGTTACCGCGCCAACCACATAAACAATCGCCGCACTCGAAACAGTGACGGTGTCGCCATTCTTTACTTCCACGTTGGCGGCAAGGTCTTGCCCCTTCGTCAGCTTGTTCATATCGAGGATTTCAACGGAACCGACGGGCGTGTTGGTGGACTCGGCACTGGCGGGACCCCTTATGATTGTGACGATGTTCCCTGCGTTGGGAAGAAGCCCGCCAGCCATGGACAATGCTTCGAGAACGGTTGTGCGCCTTTCAAGAGCATAAACGGAAGGCTTCGTCACGGATCCGAGGACCGTGATCGTACGGCCGTGAAACTGCTCCACAAAAACACTCACTTTGGGATCGCGAGCTTGCTTGGCGTCGATCAGCGCCACGCGAACCGTATGAGCAAGCTCCTCTGGGCTCTGGCCATCCGCGTGTATCGGCTCGGACAACTCCGGGAGTTGGAGTGAACCTGTATCGCTGATACGAAACTTCCCGCCCAGTTCGGGTGTGTCGACAACGACAACCGAAAGGATATCTCCGGGACCGATCTTGTATTCATCCGAGACCGTGGACGCTCCCGGGACGGTTGGCTGTCCCGCAGCTGGTCCACTCCCTGGAGGCGATGCCTGCCCGCTCCTCTGAGCGCCAGCGATTCCGCAAAACACAAAGAACAGCCCCACAATAAGAATGAATGCCCCGCGATTTGCCTCACTGGCGCTCGGGATTCTTGTCCTCATCGTTTCACCCTTCGCCAACGCACCTCAAATGACAAGAGTTGGTGGCTATCACGCATGGGCGCCCTTGCTCTTTGTGTCTTTGTTTTCCGGTGGCGGCTCGGAAGGCAAATCGCGCGGCCCTGCCGGATGGTGGTAGGAGTTGCTCTTCCCATTGCCAGAGATCGTATAGCCATAGTTGTAGTACCGGTAATCCGGCGAGGCCACGTCAATGCCATTCACGACGACACCTGCAACAGGAGCATTCACTTCGTCTAGCAGTTGTGCAGCTCGCGTGATTGCCCGCCGGGTTGTCAATCCATACCGGCCCACCAGGATCACGACGTCCGCGTAGGAAGAGAGGATGCGGGCGTCCGAATACGGAATTACGGGCGGCGAATCGATCACAATGTAGTGGAACCGATTGCGCAGATCCGCCGTCAGTAACCGCATCTTCTCCGATGCAATCAGATCGATGGGATTTGCGGCCAGCGCTGTGACCGTGAGTAATGACAGACTTGGGACGTCTGGAGCGCTTACCAAGGCGTTGTCCAGCGAAGAGGATCCCGCCAACACAGTTTGCAAACCTGTTTCCTTGTTCAGACCGAAGGCCTTGGCAATTTCCGGTTGGCGCAAGTCACCATCCACCAGGCACGTGTTTCCGCATTGCGCGAAGGCAATCGCAAGATTCATTGCCACAGTGGTCTTGCCTTCCCCGGCCAGGGCCGACGTCACCAGAATCACGCGTGGCGGCGTGCCACGTCCGGAAAGCATAAGCGCTGTTCGAAGATCGGACATGGCCTCTGCCTCAACGGTACGCAGACTCGTGAACTGAATCTTCGATCCAGCCCCTCGTCCCTTGTCGAACGTTCGCAAGGTTGGTCCGTGCCCGTTTCCGTTATTGCCATTCAGTCCGATTGGAGGAAGCATTGCCAGGGAAGGCAGCCCGATCCATTCCTGGAGGTCATCGGGAGTTCGCACCGTATTATTGAAGCTCTCCTTGACGAACGAAAGGATCACAGCGAATACGCAGTTCACCGCGAATCCCATTGCGATCATCAGGCCGCGATGGGGGCCGCTGGGCTTCGGGAGCCTCGGGGCTAGATCGACGACGTGGATGTTGCTTGATTTCAAGCCGGCGTAGATTCCAGCTTCCACTAGGCGACCTTTCAGTGTGTTGTACAGCTCGGAATTCGCGATCGCCTGGTTTTTGAGCAGCCGGAACGCAGTCATATGTGAACTGGCATCGCCCATCTCGGCTCTCAGCTTCTCGCGCGAGGCTAGCAGCATCTGCTCGGCGTCACGCGATGCCGCATAGGACGTCTTGACCTGGCTGACCATCCGTTTGCGTTCGGCTTCGACCTGCGTCGACAGTTCGCTCGATTCGTCTTGCAATTTCTTAACAACGGAATTCTCGTCGCCATATACGCTGCGAGCTCGCGCAAGCTGTGCGCGCACGTCGTCGTAACGAGCCATCAGGGTTTGATAGAGCTGGTCGTCGCGTACCGCAGGCACGGAGTTGCCCTGCCCCGCGTCAATCATCCTGACGTAGGCCTCCTGCTCGATACGGTTGGCTTGGGCTTGGCTCAACTCGTGGTTCACTTCGTACATTAACTGGCCCGTTGGGATGTCGCGATCATCGAGCTCTACCAGACCGTACTGCTTCTGGTAATCCGTGACCGCCTGATTTGCCTCGACCACCTGCCGCCGAAGATCGTCGACCTGGGACGCGAGCCACTCCGAAGCCTGCATACTTGCTGTGTGGCGCATCCGAAAGTTTTGCTCGAGATACTGGGTCACGAGCGTGTTCAGAATATTTTGCGCGAGCTGGGGATCGCGGGATGAAAAACTGATTTCGACAACGCGCGTGCTGTGAATCGTGTTGACGGAGAGCCGTTTTGCAAATGAACTCAGAGCTATCGATTCCAAGGGCGTGCGGTTGGCCAGTTCGAACTGGTCTTGCAGGTACGCATCGCCTGGGGGAAGTGCTGAATTGCTTTGTCCGCCCGAGGCGGCCATTTGCCCAGAGGTTTTCACAGCCTTGCCGACGAATTCCGGATTCTGATCAAGCCGCAAGGCACGAATGACGCCCACCGCCAGAGAATCGCCCTGTAAGAGTTGCGTTTGCGTCTCCACGTAGTTTTCGTCGTTTGAGTCCGTGTTCCACTGGATTTCACCCAGGGTTTTCATTCCGCTGCTGACGGGATCGATCTCGACGCGCGCGACCGGCTGATAGAAGTCCTTCATCATGAATGCCACAGCCGCGACCACCGCCGTCGCGAGCACGACGAAGACGAGGGAGAAGACGATGTTCTTCGTCACCACACGGAGCGCCTGCTCCCATGTGAACCCGCTGTCCAACGCGGCCGGCACGACCGGGTTCAACGGCTGCCCGTTAAGCAGCTCCGGCGAATTTCCGCGTGGGATTAGTCCCCACCGCTGTTGATTATCCACTTTTCAGTTCACTTCTTTTCCGAAGGATCGTTGTCGCTTGGGGAGCGCCGCTGCTAGCGTTCTCTCTGCGGCCGATTCCGACGAGATGCGTTCGACGCTTCCGAGGTCTACCTCGACCGCTGCGGACTGCTTGAGCAGCTGGACCGATAAAACCAAGCGATATTGATTCCGCAATCGAATCAGGATTCCTTCAACACCGGCCAATAGGCCCGAATGCACGCGCACCCGATCCCCCGTTTGTAAGAACGGATACGGCTCCACGCGGGTGGAGCCGTTGGCCGCAGTTCGCAGCGCCTCCACGTCTTGCGGCGGAATTTGTGAAGCGTAGCCGCCACTTCCCACCAGCCAACACACGCCCGGCGTCCGCAAGATGTCGGTCTTGCGCCCCAGGTCGGTCCGAACGAACACGTAGCAGGGGAAAAGCGGCGAGAGCAGGATCTTGTTTCTGTCTTTCCACCGGTGAACTTGGCGATACAGCGGGACGAATGTTTCGAGTCCTCTGTTCGTCAGACTCTTGGCAGCAGACTTCTCGTGCTGGTGCTTTGTGTAAATTGCGTACCACGGCACTTCGTTCAAGCTCATCTCCGGTCGCGCTCTTACTCGCACGCGCAGACAGCTCCGCTTTCTGACTTACAATCCGCTACCAGAATTACATCTGCGTATCTTCAGAGCACTGCTGAAGGACTCGTTTGACGTTTGGTTTCGGTGGACTGGCACGCTGCCAGCCCGTCACGCACAACGTGGATACAGCCCACTTGTTAGTGCGAGATGACAGGAGAGTGAAAACTAAAATGGAACGATTCCAGAATCGAGCGATTGCCGTGGAACGCAGGAGAGAACAGTTTTCCGCTATTTGTATTCTTCCGATCGTGCGCGCCCAAGTAAAATTGTGAACTCCCGTTCTTTTCTCCGTAACATGGCCGCGTAACACTGCGGGGCTGAAGACACGAAAAACGGCTGAGCACTTTCATAAACGAGTTGATTCTTTCATTTCCGCAGTTTAGCCATGCAAATGACCTTCTCAGGCCATCCGGGCTTTTGGGTTGAGACGAGCCAAGCCATCGTGGTCATGGACCCTTGGCTTTTGGCACCAGACCCTGATCCAGGGTTTTCTGTTGATGGAACCCGAGGACATGAATTCCTTTTGCGGGAAGCTCGTCGAAATCGAGGAAAAAAAGAAGCGTGTTGTTGTGGAGGCGGGAGGTACGCGGTATTCCATCGACCAATATTGTCCTCATCAGGGGGCGGATTTGTGCCAGGGACGACTCGATCAGGGACGATTGTGGACCTGTCCGCGACACCGCTGGCAATTTGCCCTCGATAAGGGCGGGCGCTGTCTCACAAGCGACGCCACGATCAATGCCGTCTGCTTGGAAGGCGAGTAAATTGAATCTTCTCGAAGCCGGCGAAGTGAATGCCGCGATTGCAAACCAACGGGAGCTCGATAGCTCGCCGCGGCCGATCGTTGCTGCTTCTTGCACCGGTCCCAAGGTTCGTCGGTCCAGCTTTACGACGGGCTTGGTGGCGCTGCTAGGCGGCCAGATTGCGTGCGCGGCAGTGGCGGTAGTGATCGAAATTTGTTACGCCCGGTTCCTCGGTCCTGCAGGTCGCGGACAAGTGAGCCTCTGCCTGATGGCCATTTACACCTTAGCTCTCTTGGCGGGTCTCGGGGGCGAGATACCGATCACGACATGGGCAGCTGATCCCATCAGACGGCCCACTGGATGGTTTTCGTCTGTCCTTCTGTGCGGTTTGATTGGTTCCATCGCGACCGGCGCCATTTGGGCCGTTCTATTTTGGGAGTGGCATCCTAGCTTCCTGCGAGGAATCACATCACCCCTCGCCGCTCTCGTGCTGGCGGCCCTCCCTCTCACGGTTCTCATCGGCTATTTCAACGCAGCACTCATGGGACACGAGCAGTTCCGCGCCGGTGCCGGCCTTGCGTTTGCGGCCCAAGTCGCGGAATTGGCCGGTGTTGGAATTCTGCTGCTAATATTTGGCCGAACCGCCGAAATGGCGCTTCTTGGCTATGGGTTCGGCTTATTGTCCGGCGTAGTGATCGCGGCGGTGATTCTCGGCAAATTTCTCCGCGGCGTCTGGACCTCTTTGCCTTCCGCAAGAAGTCTCGTCGCTGCCCTGAGTTTCGGCGTACGAGGCCAGCTCGGCAATGTAGCCACGCTCTTCAACTACCGTCTCGATGTTTTTATCGTCAACTACTTCCTGAATCCCGCGCAGGTCGGACTCTACACATTGGGCGTCGTCATCTCGGAATCCCTGTGGCAGATTCCCCGCGCAGTGGCCGTCGCTCTTTTGCCGCGCACGGCCCGCACCATACACGAAGGCGCCACGGAGTTCACTTGCGCGGTCACGCGACAGGTCCTCGTGATCGCCTGTCTTTCCGGCCTCGCGATCGCCGTTGCAAGTCCGCTCGCGATCCCTCTGCTGTTCGGAGCGCGGTTCAGCCCCAGCGTTTCGGTGATCTGGTGGATCTTGCCGGGAACTATATCTCTTTCGCTTGCAAAAGTGATGTCCGCCGATCTGGCCGCACGAGGCAAGCCCGAATACAGCTCAATCTGCGCGTTTCTTTCTTTGGCCGTCACTGTGGTTCTCGATTTCACGCTAATCCCCTGGATGGGGATTCGAGGCGCGGCGCTCGCATCTTCCATCGCGTACTTGGTTCACACCGTGCTCGTCGCCATAGCACTGAAACGAGTGCTGGGCGTGAGCTGGAAGTTCTTGCTTGTGCCGTCCTACGCGGAGTGGACCGCTTACAAGCAAGCATGGCTTCGCATGAAAGCGTGGATTCGCCCGACGTCGATTCAGCCACCTGCTAGCGAGACAAATGCCGGTCCGTAAGCCGTAAGTAGACGGGCAGACGTAGATACGTAGGCAAGGCACAAAACGAAAATGAGCGTCAACGCCATTCCGACATTCCGGGCCTGGGCTCCCCCGCGATCCCGTGGGTGGATCCCCGAGTTCGCGGCTCAGGTCGGAGTCACCTCGATCATCTGCCTTTCGATCTTGTTCCCAGCAATACCGCTCACTTCCGAGTTGAGCCTGAAGATTGAACAGCTGCTCGCGGTGGTCATTGTCGGAGTTTATGGTTGGCTGCTGCTGGCGGGAATCGTCCGGCCGATTCGATTGAACGCGATGTTTCTCATCGCGGCGCTGTTCGCTTTCTCGATTAGCCTCTCGATGTGGTACGGGTCCCAGGTTCTCGGGCACAATCTGATTTTTCGGGACTACTTCGAGCCCCCCAAGATGTTTCTGATCGCCCTCTACTTCACGATTTCGTACGAGGCCGAGCTATCGGAAGCCTCTCTCCAGAGGCTGCTCAATTTTCTCTCCATTGCTGTCGTGTTGATTGCCGTATACGGATGGGGCCAGTTCTTCGATCTCGGATTTACCTACAAGCTCAATCCTTACTTCAGTGGTGGTCTCCACCACGAATTGGGACTCGAGCACCACCATCGCGTCTACGCAACGATGGGCAACCCGAACGTTCTCGGCGAGGTGCTCAGCTGGTGTCTCGTCTTGTACACCATGGCGTTTCTTTTCAAAGTTGGCAGCCCGTTTCGCAACGCTGGCACCGCCTTCTTGTGCTTGCTGACCAGCGTCATGACAGCGTCGCGCTACAGCTTGCTGGCCTCGGTCTTTGGCTTCGCTCTTGTCATTTTGACGTCGGCGGGCGCGCTCCGGCGGCGAGCGACCCAGTTGTTGGTGATCCTCTTCGTTCTGTTGCCGCTTTTCACTTGGACGTTCCTTACGGTCGAGTTGAAAAATCGAAGTACATTCGAGCGCTTCTCCGCCCTCAAGCATCCGATGGAAGTCGATTCGTTGCAGGAGCGCTTCAATAAAGTGTGGATCGAGGGTGTCTTCTATTTCGAAAAGTCCCCGTTATTGGGCAATGGGCCCGCGAAAGGACTCTTCCTCGATAGCTATGACGACTCCGAATACTTGGCCATCCTCAAGAGATACGGAATTCTGGGTTTGATGCCATACCTCGCCTTTTTCCTATTCCCGCTGTTTCTGCTTTGGCGAGGCCTCCGCGCAATCCTTGGGCGCGCAGGGCCTCTTCTCGAACAGCGCCTCCCGCTTTCATCTTTGATTGCGCGTTTCGGCTTCGCGATGGCTCTGATGGCGATCGTCATGAATGTCGGAATGTCCACATTCACCAGCGACACGCTGCAGGGATTTACATTCTTGTGGTTTGGCCTTGCCTGCCGCTGCGCGAAGACTGTCTCAGACGCTTCCGCTAGCCTGTCTCCGGCCCTCCCCATAGCCAAACCGTGGGCATCCTTTGCTCGCGCGCGCTTTTCCAGGCGCGTTCAAGCGCATTAGCCGTGGCTGACCGAATGCCAATCGTATCGGCGAGTGATCCCGAATCGTCCCAGTCACCGTCTTGGCACATCGCACCTCTGCTATGGGCCAGAATCGCGGTCGTTTCGTCTCTTGTCGTGGTTCCCTGTTTTTGGCAGGGCCGGATCGAGGCCGGCGACCTTCGGAGCCACACCTACAACGCCTGGCTCGTGCAATTGATTCACCAGGGGCGCGCTCCCGGGTTGTGGATCGCCCGCCTGTGGAACAACGTTCTTTTCGACTATCTCTTAGGCGGAATTGGCGCGCTGGTGGGCTTGCATTCCGCGGAGCGAATCGCAGCTTCGTTGGTGGTTCTCACTTTCTTTTGGGGAGCTTTCGCGCTTGTCAGCGCAACCACGGGGCGCTCTCCTTGGCTTCTGACGCCGTTCCTAGCAGCGATTACCTTCGGCTGGACCTATAACGCGGGCTTTTTCAATTTTCTCCTATCCCTCGGACTTTCCTTCTTTGCGCTGGCTGCTTTCCTCGCCCTGAAGGGGCCAAGGCGCATCGTCAGCGTTATCGGTTTGCCGTTGGTGCTGCTTGCGCATCCGATGGGCGTCGCGTGGGCGGCAGGTGCTGCTGCGTTTGTAACTCTTGCCGCCTTCCTCTCACGGCGTTTTCGCTGGCTACTCGCGGTTGGGGCGGTCGCGGCCTTAGCGATCATCCGCTGGTATACGATTCGTCACTATTGGGTGAGTCCGCCTCCGCACTCGATCGTGTTCTATAACGGCCTCGATCAGTTGATCTTCACCAGCCGCTACGTCGTACCCGTGCTCCTGTTCGGCGCCGTATTCGTCATCGCCCTCACCCGCGATCTCGTGCGGCCTGGCGGCTTTCGAGAGTTTCTCGCGAGGGCCGAACTGCCGATTTTGCTTTTTCTCGTTGTCGAAGCTGCCGCCCAGCTCCTCCCGTACACGATTCACACCCCCAGCACGGGCCTGCCCCTTACCGGTCTAACGGACAGGCTTACTTCCATCTCCGCGGTGCTTCTATGCTGTGTACTCGGCGCTGTGAATCCGCGGGCATGGCATCTGCCAGCGCTGGCAGTGGCGGCGGGGATATTTTTCATTTTCTTGTACCAGGACACGCAGGTCCTGAACCGCATGGAAGACCAAGTTGACAACCTCGTCGCTCCGCTCGCAGGCAACGCGCGCATTCTAGCCACCGTCGTTCCGCCGCTAAAATATCGGTTCAGTGTGCATCATCTGGTAGAACCCATATGCCTGGGCCGGTGCTTCAGCTTTGCGAATTACGAGCCACCCTCCGGCGTGTTCCGCGTGCGCGCCGAACCCGGCAATCCCTTCGTCGTGAGCGACATTCATGACGCTTCGGCGGCCGAACAAGGAACGTACGTCGTGAAAGCGCAAGACCTCCCCGTTTACCAAATCTATCAGTGCTCGCCCGTGTGGACGGAACTATGCCTGCGCCCGCTGCGAGCCGGCGAACAAAATGACCGCCTCGGCGTGCATTTCCAAAACTCAGCGGTGCAGGGGAGTTTGACCGTCGCGGGCGCTGGACTGGGGTCGAGCAGATGACGATGAAAATTGACGAGAGGGAAACGATCGAGAGACGTGAACCCGCGCACGCAAAGGAAGTACAACGCGTTCGGGACGTCTACGCCACCGTTCCGCGGCAGCAGCCCATTGATCTCTTCGGGAAGTGCGCGGTTCACGAGCGCGAAGAGCGAATCGTCGGCTTCTTTTCCGGGAAAGGCCTGCGATCGCTCGAAGGACTGAAAATCCTCGACGTGGGCTGTGGTGCCGCAGCTTTCTTGCGCCGTCTGTTTGAGCTCGGCGCGGAGCCGCGAAGCTGCTTTGGCGTCGACGTGATGCGCAACCTGCTGCAAGTCGGCAGACAGTTGAGCCCTGCGGCTTTGGGCCTGGTTGAGTGCACGGGTACGCAGTTGCCGTTCCCGGACGAGACGTTCGACGTGGTGTTTCAGTTCACCCTGTTCACGTCCGTTCTGGATCCCAGCGTGAAGCGCGAGATCGCGTCCGAAATTCTTCGGACGTTGCGGCGCGGCGGCCATTTCATCTGGTATGACTTCGCATACTCGAACCCACGCAACAGGACTGTAAGAGGGATCGGGAAGCGTGAGATCAAAGATTTGCTAAGCGGCTGCAAGCTCGAGTTCGAGCGCGTAACGCTGGCGCCCCCGCTGGGGCGCTTCGCGACTCGCTTCTCGCCAACTCTCTACCACTTGCTCTCTTCCGCCTATTGGCTTCGCACGCACTACCTTTGCTACGCGCAAAAGGCCCTGCCCTAACGGCCGCAATTCAATGAGGAACTTTGCCGCGGCCGCCTACGTCACCGGTTGTTAGCCGGGACAGGCGTCTGAATCAAAGGCGCTCCCAGCGACCGGTACAGCAGTTCGAACTTCTTGCCCCAAAAGAATTCGAGCGTGCGTCTTGCGTGCGCCGGATCGCGGAAGCTCAAGATGTCAGTCGAGAGTGCGTTCACCGAGCGTTTGAACAAGTCCTGCTCGCCTTTTTCCTTGAACTCGCGATCCTCAAACATTGCGGAAACAAGCAGCGTTCCCCAGCCCCACGTGTGCTCGAAGGTATACCACGCCACTTGGCTGCACATCGCATACCGCGCGCGTGCGGCACTTTCCTGCGTTGCCTCGCGAATATTGCACTCGGCGATTTTCGGTACGACTTTGACGATTCGATTGAGGTCGTGAACGTAGATTTCAAACGGTTCCATCCTGCCCGTGAGTGCCCCACCAAACCTGTCGTGCAATGCCTTCAGCAGCTTCACGGCAGCGTCCTGTATCTCAGTTTCCGGAACGCTAGGCGGCATCGGGTCGATCGTGAGTTTTTCGATGTCGCGCACGTATCGGGCCACCGCCGCTTCGCTATGAAACGCCCGGGCCTGCGAGTCCCATTCGTCTGCGGGATACATAAAGTTCAACCCGGGCAAATTCATGGCCGCGATCTGGGCGGGCGTGACCGCAAGCTGATTCAACCAGCTGTTTTCCTGGTTGCAAAAATAGATGAAGCTCGCGAACGGGATCGTGAACTCAGGGCGGAACGTTTCCATCTGCACCGTCAGCAGTTTCAACTGCGTTTCGACGGCGTTGGTTTCGTCCGCGTGATTGCCGATCCAATTCGCGAACGAAAACTGCGTGAAGAGCAGCGACACCTTCTTGACCAGCCTCTGGATATATTGGATCTGCACTACGTTGCAAAAGCAGTCGTTCATGTTCAGCACGCATTCGCCCTCCGTCCGAACCGCGAGGAACGAATCCATCGCGCCAACCGAGCCGCACAGCACCTCGAAATCCGGCCGTATCGTCTTCCAGCGATACAGCGGCAATTCCTCGGTTTTCGCGAATCCCAGCGAACGGAACGCCTCGACAAGTCGGGTGGAGCTGTGCTTCTGGTACAGCACCACGATCCGCCGACGCTCGGCCTCGGGAATCCCACGCAGTGTAGGGAGGTGGAAGTGATCGGGATGTTCGTGCGAGACGAAGATGTAGTCCACCCGCTCGAATGGAATCTTCGCCGACGGGCTCAGCAGGGCCCAGCAGTCATTGAAAACCTTGCCGCTAGTCCATGGGTCGCAAAGCAGAACCGCGCTCTTTGACTCTAGCCAGAAGCTCGCGTGGTTGACGAATGTGACTTTCATGGCTCCGTTCTCCTTCGTCCGGCGTCCGTTCAGACGCCGCCCATTCGCCAAGGTAAGATTGTGTGGCTTTCATTACTGGCAGATGTCTGCACCACGATAAATCCATGACTGCCCCGTTTTTCGCGTGATCGTGCGTTGGCACCGTGATAAGACTCGGGCCGAACTTGACGGAAGTAGGTTGCGGAGCAGAAGGTGTCCTGGAACTCTTGGCGGAAGACTGCTGCTCGAACGGCGCGAGACGGATTTCTCGCCTGCCTGTTGTTGGTCGCAACTTGCACGTTCGCCGGCAAAAGCCTATCGCGAATGGCGGCAAGTCCGGCTCTCTCCAGCAATGCTGATCGCTACGTTTCTGCTAGCGGCGATGATGCAAACGACGGCACGCGACATCACCCTTGGGCAACGATCACTCACGCGGGCTCGATCGCCGTTCCCGGCGCGACCATCCACGTTTCGCCTGGAACGTACGACGAAGCCGTGGTCACAATCGCGAACGGTACACCCCACGAAAGAATCACTTACATTTCTGAGCGAAAATGGGGCGCAGTCATAGCGCCCACGGCTCGCGCGGCATTCGCATGGAGGAATAGTGGCGATTACACGGATATCGTCGGCTTTGAAATCGCCGGCGCCTTGTGCAACGGGATCGGCCTCGGCGGTTCGTTTCAACAGGCCATTTCGAATAACGTCCACAACTCCGCCGCTGGATGCAACAACAACACCGGCGGGTCAGGGATCAACGATTTCAATTATTCATCTCGGGAAAACGACATCATTGGGAATTACGTTCACAATGTCGGGATCGGCGACCTCATGTGCGGTACCCCGCAGCATGACTTCGTTCAGGGTATCTACCAGTCCAACGCGGGTGGGCACATCGATCGCAACATTTCGGCCAACAACTGCGGCTGGGGCATCCACCTCTGGCACGGGGCCACGCGTGCAATCATTACAAACAACACTGTTGTCGGGAATCGCGGCGGAGGAATTGTTATCGGATCGGGTGATGCTCCGTGCAGCACGACCGGCTGCCCCGGAGGGAACGACTTTACCGTCGTTCGCAACAACATCATCGCCGACAACGGAAGCTGGGGGCTTCGCGAAGAAGCGCAGGATCCGGGCCAAACGGGAATCCATAATGTGTACAGCAATAACCTCGGCTTTCACAACGCGGCAGGCGATTTTCTCCTCAGCCACAATCTTGTGTGTGCGAACTGCGTTTCCGGCAAGGATCCCCGATTTGTTTCGGCGTCGTCGGGAGACTATCGCCTCAGCTCTGATAGCCCCGCGATTGGAGCCGGGAAGCGCTTAGAAAAGCTAGAAATTCCCGCCGCCGGTCCGACCGTATCCGAGCATACGTCTTCCGGTTCTATTGATATCGGCGCACTCCCTGCTGCGGGCGCTTCACTACAGTAGAGCCATGACTCAAATCCATTAAGAGACGCAAGCATCGGTTTCGATCCTGACATTCTGCAAGAGTCCCGCGTTTTGATACCGGCTCAGACAGCACGCAATGAATTGATCCGCGTTGGTCCATTCTTCTTGAAACTGCTGCTTCTTTTTCACGCACTCCCAGAACACCCCGTTGATCGAATCCGGCACCTGTAATGGCTCGATCGGGTTATGCCACAAAACGGACATGCCGCCCCATCCCCATCTCCGGCTTTCGACAAGCACGTCGTCAGCGATATTCTGAGGATTCGCTCCAAGCGAACGCGCAGCCGCCTCGAGGCCCCCGTCCATGATTGCCAAAGGAATCTCGAGGAACTCGTGAGGCCTCTCATTCTTGAAATCGTAGGGAGGAAAAGCAAAATTAGCGCCGTTGCGGAAGCCCACCATATCGCTAAAACCGAGCGACGAGTCAAACATCAGACGCGCTTTTTCGACGGCCTCGAACAATTTGTCGTGACGATCAAATCGCAACCAGTGTTGGCGGTTGCCCATCGGTGTTGTCCCGGTAACACGCGCCAGGGCGGATACCTCCGAGACCAGATTCTCCGCTTCAACAACGCTCGCATAGGACCCATGCAATGCCACGCAAAAACTCTTCCGGGATGCTTCGGAGAGGCGCGGCGTTAATTCCCCAAGCGTGTAGTCGGGGTCCCTTCGATGCTTTTTTTGAGAAACGACGAACAGAGTCGACTGGAATCCGCATTCCTCGCTCGCTGTGATCAGCGCGGGCAAATAGTCCCCGATGCGCTTGCCACCAATCAATTTCGCGAGCATCTTCGAAGTCGATTGCAGGAACGACCAGCTACGATATGGGCGGATTGCAATTCCGAAATTCTTGAGTAGACGGAGCAGCGCGTGACGCTTGTCAGTAAAGCAAAAGTCGATGTCGTGAGAACACACCACGAAATGCTCGACGCCGCTTACGGGAGACGGCGCCCTCGGTAGGGCGTTGCCCCCGTTTCTCAAGGCACCCTCAAGCCACGCCATCATCATGGCGGCATGGGGTTTTCCGGGCGAGATCCCTAGCCGATTGAAAACCATCTCGGAACGGGGAATGCGGCCAACGGAATCCCGATTCTCAATGTCCATTTCCAAGACCGAAGAGACCCACACGAAGATCTCGCCAAGCCAGTCGGGGGTTCCCGTCGTTTTGTCGATTCCCTCAAGGAGATAGAAATCTTCGCCGAGGTAGCGGCGTTTTAGAAGTCGTCCTTGTCCGAGATGTCGTGATGGCACTTGGTAACGGGCCGGAATCCACAAAGCCCGGGAGTCAAGTTCCTGAGGACGCACGCGCGAGTACACACACCGGATTGCATTTGAGTCACTGATGGCTTCGACGACTCGATAATTATAAATAGCGGCAAACAGGCGAAAGGCATAGGACATTCGCGCCCGGGTGATCGGAGGTATCTCTTCGCCAAACCGGAGGGAAATTGGAGACGGTTGATTCATACTCAGCGCGAATCCTATCGGCGATCAGGCAAGTTACTGTGAGTTGCCATTTTTCTACAGACGATACTCGCGGATCCAAATCTCTACGCTAGCGAGGTAGCGTCCCTCGTCAACGGCGCCTCGCAAACTCACGAGTGTACGCGAGACACAGGCAATGGCTGCACCAGATAACCTGTGCGTAATGAGGCCCGTCCGCGCGTTACACGATGGAAGGGCGGAGGAACCCGCAGATCCTACCGTCCAGTTGAAGAAATAATGAGAACGGACGCTCTCAGAATCATTAATGAATCGTAAATATCGGTCCGAAGACCATGAGGAGTTCCCCTGATTGGGGAGTGCCCTGCCGGCAAGTACTTGAACGAAAGACACTTAAGGGACAGGCTCGTTTCGGCTAGACTCGAACATCGGATGATAGCAGCGTTGGCCCCCCCCGAAATACTTCGTGAGGTTAAGAATTGCGTTCAATGAAGCAAGCGTCCTTGCGCTTTCCAGTTCCGTCATCACAAAGATCCGCTCGAAATAGGCGGTTTAGTTAGAGCACGTGTGATTGGTAAAATGTTCTTGAGGGCGGTTTCGAGTGCCCCAATGCCATACCGAATGCCTCCCTTGCCGCCCGCCCTGCCCGCGAGCGGGCCTATTCCTGAAGTCACCCGGTCCCAGTACCCACTTTTCCGGTAACCGCGTCAATCACGCATGTGGATTACTTCACAGTACGCCGTTAATCGGGCGTAACGTCCCAAAACCCTTCCACAATTGACTTACACGTCTTTCATCGCGACCGGGCACCGCGATTATGTGCTGTGCGTAGAAACAACCAGCGCTAAACGCAGGACATACCGCTGCATATTGCCGAAAACTTGTTGACCGCGCGCTAGCGAAGCTTCCGACCTCCGTCAGCGTTGTGATGGTTGTCACTGACACGGTGATGCCGCAAACGTAGATTGTGTTCTAAGAGAGAACGAGTGAACCGCCGAGGCCGGACCATGCCAAGGCCCATTGTCTTGCAATCGGTTCCTGCTGCTCCTCACAGCTTCTATTCGGCACGTGTTGATCCATCTGAGCACTTGCACAACTGCAGCCAGCTCGATGGCCATAATCGCTCGCCGCGACGAGGATTTGCGCTGAGCAGGAGGTGGCGTCATGAAGACTCAAATCCTTGAGGCCATCGGTGAAACCGATCTGGACCGTCCGGCGCAGATCCACGCCGCACTCGCGGCCAACGAACGCATCAAATACTACTTGAGTCTCTTACAGCTGGCCCTCGCGCGAGCCGACCATCCCGAACAGCCTTCGGACTCGTTGCGACGTGAGCGCTTGGCCTGCGGCATTGACGATCGCGCTCTCGACAACCTGGTGACTCAATCGCGGCGGGAGAATGGGCACTACCGGCTACCGGGTTATGGCGCAACCTTGGAACAGATCGTTCATGACCTTCGTCTTGTGGCCGCGCCGGTGTTGGCGAAGACGCATGGCCGGCGAGTCGAATTCGCGGAGCGGCTGGAGCGCATGCTCGCCGAGTTGTCGAAGCCCCAAGAGGACTTGACCGACCGTAGTGTCATCGACAATCTGACCAGCGCCGGCGAAGGCCAAGCGGATAGCCTCCATCGCCTCCTCATGGATCTGCACAAAGCTTTAAACGCCATGCAGGCCGAGCTTGCTGCGGAGCAACTGGATGGCGCGTCCGTTTATCATATCGAGCCGGCCGACCGCCCCCTGATTGCGGCCTTCATGGCTGGGCTGAATCGCACCGCGCCGCTCAAGTTTAGTCATCCCGGCCTGGGCACCACCGCTACGCGTGCCGGGAACCGGCTGATCATCCAGAACGATCTCGGAACTACAGACGCGCATGTCATCGTCATCCACGTCGAAGGGAAGCGCGTTCAAATCACCCACACCGACATTCATCCGGAGCGTATCGAATTCCTGCGTGAGATGCTCAAGCCCTACGCGGTCTCCTGGGGAGAAGAACAAAGCAAACAGGCGGACTCGGGCCTTTCCGGCGTGCCCTTTCGCCTCGTCACCGGGCGTTTCGACGCCAAGGATTCGGCTGAGCTCCTGAACTATCTCGGCTTCCTCGCTTCCCGGCTGGTTTTCCTCATCGATTGGAACCGAGCGCGGAAAGAGTTGCGTGGCTTCCTGCGCGGGAAGGACCGAATTGCTCTGCTGGGTTGGGCCGCCGAAGCGGGGGTTGGCCATCGCGGTTTCCTCGAACTCGGCGGCGCGCAACTCATCAACCGCGCTATCGAGGACACGCATGACTCCGCTATGCATTTCGGCGACCGGCTTTGCGACGTGCTGGGAAACGAAGCGGTGATGGAGTTCGTGCGCTTCGTCTTTCGAGCTGCGACCGAAGGATTACGCGAGAACCAGTCTCCGGGTCTCATCCAGGATCGCGTCCGCGCTGAGCTGCAAGCGCACTTCAGCAGCGAGGGCAAGCGCCTGCTCCAGCTCGCCAGCGAGCAGGCGGCCATGATTTTCGAGATTGCCACGCTGCTGCATGAAGGTGTTCACAGCATCGGCTCCGGCGATCACAACGGCCGCTATAAGGAGCTGGCCGATCGCGCGCGAAAATTCGAGCATAGCGCCGATCAACTCGTCGCCGCCAGCCGCGAGGCTGTGCGCCGGCGTCCCGAGTACATGCCGCTGTTCAGAGTGCTCGAAACGGCCGACAACGCGGCGGACGAACTCGAAGAGGTCGCATTCTTGGTGGACTTGTTGGTCACATCCAAGCCTGGCGCGGAAGTGCTCGAAGAGCTGCGAGCCCTTGCCGATTTGCTGCTCGAAGCCGCACAGGAATGGATCAAGGCGCTGAGCCACGCCTCGCACATTGACAAGCCCACTGCGATGACCGCGCAGGACTACGTTCGCGATTTTCTCACCGCCATTGACGCGTTGTTCGCTCTGGAGCATCGCGCGGACGACGCCGAGCGGGCGCTGACGTATGGCGCAGTCCAGAAGGCAGGCGATTTCCGTCAGCTCCATATTTATTCCAAGATGGGCGGCAGCTTGGAGGAAGCGTCAGACGCACTGAAATGGGCCGGTCTGATCGCTCGGGATTATCTGCTCGGCAACGTGCTGCGCGCTTGAAGGGATCTTATGAGCTTGGGCCTGTACGAAATCCTGCCGCACTCCGCCCTGCCGCCCGGTGGTGACGCAGAGGTCGGCAGCAAGGCCTGGAACTTGATGCGCATGGCCGCGGCAGGCCTGCCCGTTCCGGCTGCTTTTGTACTGCCCACCGAGTGGTGCTGGCGAGTCCAGTCCCAGGCAGAGGACAACGATCTCCAGCAGACTTTGTCGTCGGGAATCGCAGCAATCGAGAGGGCGACGGGCCTCGGATTCGGTTTGCCACGCTGTCCGCTGTTGGTTTCCGTCCGCTCAGGAGCAGTCGTCTCGATGCCGGGCATGCTCGAGACGGTTTTGAACATCGGGCTCAATGCCAAAACCGTGGAAGGACTGATCGGCTACACCGGCAATCCGCGCCTCGCCTGGGATTGTTACCGCCGCCTCATACAAGGATATGCGAGCGTCGTACGGGGCCTGCCGAGAGGCGCCTTCGACGAAGGGGTGACTCAGGCTTTGTCGCGCGCCGGCGTTGAAGCGGAATGCGAACTCAACTACGACAATCTGCGTCAATTGACTCGCGATTTGCTCGGTCGCTTCCGCGAACTCGCCGGGACCCCGTTCCCGGAGGATCCGCACGAGCAATTGAGGCAAGCTGCGCTGGCTGTCTTTCGGTCGTGGGATGCGCCCAAGGCCGTTGCCTATCGCGCCGCGAATGGAATCAAGTACAACGGCGGAACTGCCGCGACGATCCAGCGCATGGTATTCGGAAATGCGGGCGGGTCCTCGGGCGCGGGTGTCGCCTTCACGCGCAATCCCGCAACCGGCGATCGGGAATTGTACCTGGATTTTCAGTTCAACGCCCAAGGCGAAGACGTGGTTGCCGGGCGTCTGGTCTCCCGTGGCGATCGTCGACTCCGCCGCACGCTGCCCTTGGTCTGGGGGCAACTCGTGGAGGCGGGCCACACGCTGGAGGTGCTTTTCCACGACGCCCAGGACTTCGAATTCACGCTTCAATCTGGCAAGCTCTCCTTGCTCCAATCCCGCTCCGCCAAGCGAACCCCTTGGGCTGCCTTGCGCATCGCGGTCGATCAAGTGGACGAGGGGTTGATCAGTCCGCAGGAGGCGCTGTCGCATCTCGCTCACATCAATCTGGATTCTGTGGTGCGAACGCGTTTAGCGGACGCGACGGCTGAACCCCTCGCCCGTGCTCAGGTAGCCGGCATGGGAGTCGCAGGCGGCGCGATCGCCCTCGATTCGGAGAACGCAAGACGCATGACCAATGCCGGGACACCGGTAATCCTGGTTCGCGGTGAGATGGACACCGCTGACGTCAGTGGAATGATGAGTGCGACGGGCATCCTTACCTCAGGCGGCAGCCGAACCTCCCACGCAGCCGTCGTTGCGCGACAACTCGGCAAGGTGTGCCTGGTAGCTTGTGCGGATCTCGAAATTGATCTCAGCCGGCGGTGCTGCTGCATCGGCCGGAAAACGATGCGTGAAGGCGAGTTTCTATCTCTCGACGGCAATAATGGCGGCATTTACGCCGGCAAGCTCAAGGTGGTCACCGAGCGTCCAGACCGAGAATTAGCCAGGATTGAGGGCTGGCGGGACTCGGGCGTCGTCGACAGCACTGCGAAACCCCTCCTGCATGCCGGACAAGCAGGTTCCGGCTGATTGGGGTAGCTCCGGGGATCTAAAATAGTAGATGTTAAGTCTTAGCCGTGATTCCTTGCGCGTCTTCGGCTGGCCGTGCCAATGGCAAGAAACTATGCGCCAGCCGCCCATGCCTTCGAGGTTCTCTTCCGGGGCTCTCCGTCAAAGGTTTGGACAACGGTGACGGAGTATATGTTTTCACGCTCGCACTGCTTGCAACGAGCTATGAATGCATGGGGCGTGTACGGCTCTCTGTACTCAAATTCGTCCTGTAGACTCGCAACCCTTGCAGAAACGGGAATTGGTTCTTTGCACCAAATGCAAGACACTCCGCGATAGCTCTTCATCAGTTCTGCAATCATTTGAACCTCACGGAGGGAATGTGTAGGGGAGGCTGGAGCATATCACGATGCTGGAGCCAAATCTATCGGAGCCTGACAGTTGTCGATGCAATCCTATGTGCTAACTCCTGATTAGTTCTATAAAAGGAGTCAACGGTCGGTACGGACCGTCGCCGACGCTTCCTCATTTCGCAGGATATCGGCCACACGCTCAGCAGGCAGTTGCCCCAGCCGAGCAATCGCACGAGCCCGGCGCGTTAGAGCGGGGTGTGTCAGAAACAACTCAATCAATCGGCTACAACGGATAGGCACCGCACTGACTTGGTACAAACTTGCAAGCGCGCGGACGGCTGTTTCAGGATCACCCGTAAAATTCACGGCCTCCCGATCAGCGGCATACTCGAAGCGACGCGACAAGAAGTAGAAGGCCGTCAGTGGGGCAAATATGACCACTACATCGAGCAGGGGGCGCAACGCGCCAATGGCGATCGGAATCCGAAAAAGAAGTAGCGTCAGGGCAGAGAAAAACATGACGGCGAACAGAGATTGCTTGAGGCCGTGTCTGTATTTGACGTGTGCTACTTCATGCGCGATGACGTAGTCTATCTGCGGTCTTGTGAAGTGCTTGCCCAGATTGTCCGTTAAACCAATAGCTCGCGACATTCCGTAGGCATTAGTTAGATGTCCCTTGCCCGCTGGCACAATGTAAACCCGCTGGATCGTGGTGCCCATCCTTCTTGCCACGGAGAAAGCGCGGTTTCGGAGTTCGCCTGACTTCGTTTCATGCAGTTTCATACCTTCGGCTCGATGCAGAAAAACCGTTCCGATTCTAGCAACCAGCCCTGCGCAAATAATCCAGGCAACACCTCTGCCCCTCCCATCGAAGATGGCACCGAAGCCCATGGCTATCATCAGCAGTGGCATGACAAAACTTGTGATTCTCCACCACGCCTGCCGCACGATGTCCCAAGGGGACCATCGTAGGTTCAGGATTGTTTTGTCAGTGGAGTAGCAGAGCACCGAGTAGAAGCCGAGACCCACAAGGGGTGGAAGCCAAAAGAGCAGGACCCCAGCGTTGGAGGGCACGAGAAAACTCAACCAAGGTGGCGTCAATGTTACATCTGAACGTCGATTCAGATCCCACGTCGCCGACCATCCGGCCACTGTCACCAGCATAGTAAAGCGATTCAGACGGCGATAACCCGACCACGCTATGGACCGGTCCGCATCTGCCTGTTTCAGTGTGGCGTGGCGAAACCCCAGCGTCACTGCGAGGGGCAGCAACACAAGCGCGGCTGACAAATAGATCATCGTGGCAAAGTGTAACTCAGCTTCAGGCGAGCGAGGTTCAATACCCAAGTGCCTGATAAACGCGGCGGTCTCAATGGGTCGACGCAACACTAGCGCGGAGTCTACTTGCGCGAGCCTCAAAGGCTATAGTCGTTCGCGAGCGTCGAATCGAACGGAACACTGCCCTGGCTAGGTTCTGATTGAGTACAGCCCGACAGGTCGGTTCTCGAGGGGAAGTACTGTCGGACCAACTGAGTACATAGTGTTGCATCGACCGGTTGAGCTGACACGGATAACCGGACAAATGCCCTCGGGGCCCTCAAATAGGCTACAGGCTCAATCCAGCGCGGAATTCAATCTGTGGCAGGGCTGACACGAAATTGCCCAGAAAAGTTCTAAAATCGTCCCCTTGGGCGCTCCTTCCTTGAAATGTTGACTCTCTTTAAGCACGGGCATAGCATCCTGCCTAGCGACGAAGTAGGGGTTGCGGACTATTGACCGCCAGCCTCCAAAGGGCGCGGCTCGATGCAAGGACGTCACATATTTTTCTCTAAGCAGCAGTCACAACGTTGGATGCGCCTCGGATCTGTTCTCATCGGCTTCGCGGCCCTCACTTTGCTCGTAACCGCGTTCGGGGCCCGCGTCTATAGCGGTTCGCTGTCGTCGGTTCTGCTCACACTCGTCCTTATCTCGCTCACCATCGCTATAGGTCTTCACATTCGGTTTCTGCTACTCGCGCGCCAAGAGCACCGCGAGACTGCCAGTGCGCTTGACGCCACCGAACGCGAATATAAATCTGTGTTTGATAACGCTCTAGACGGCATTCTGATCCTCGACGATCATGGCGTCTGTCTCGAAGCCAATCCGGCGGCGTTGACGCTCTTGGGAACCGACCACGATAGGCTAATGGGTAAGTCGATTGACAAATTCTTCGCAAGAGATGACTTCAACGTGGCCTGGAAGCGATTCCTCGACCGCACGTACGAACACAGCGAGACGCGGGTTTCGCGTGGTGACGGCCGGACTGTCTTTGTTGAATACACAGCAAAGGCCAATTTTCTTCCGGGCCGGCATGTGACCGTGCTTCGTGACATCTCCCAGAGGAAGCGGGCAGAAGCTGCTTTGCGCGAAAGCGAAGAACGATTTCAGCAGATGGCCTGCAACATCCAAGAGATTTTTTGGATGCTGGACGCGGAGAACATGAAAGTCCTCTATGTCAACGCCGCATATGAAACAATCACTGGCCGCTCCTGCCAATCGCTAAGCGAAGATCCCAGGTCATACGAGGATGTTATACACCCTGAGGATCGGGTCCGGGTGCTTTCGCAATTGGACGAATCAGTTCGAACAGGCCGGTTCGATGAGGAATTCCGAATCGTCAGGCCCGACAACACGACCCACTGGGTCTGGGTGCGCGGATTCCCTGTTAGGGATCCCGCCGGAATTGTCCGGCGTCTTGTAGGGACCGCACAGGACGTCACAGCGCGGAAATCCGCGGAAGAGCAGATGGCGCGGAATTTGGATATGGCCGAAGCGGCACGAGCGGAAGCCGAGGCATTTCGCAAGACTAGCCTCGCGCTCACGCAAGACCTGAGCATGGACTATGTGCTCGACACCCTTCTTCAGTCGCTCCTGAATCTAGTTCCGTGCGAACTGGCACAAGTCATCCTGGTGGAGACTGATACTCGCCTGTTTCTCGCTCGCGAGGTTCAGAAATGCGAACCGAATCGACGCCTCCCGCGGTCGCTGGCAACTCTCGATGCACGGGACAGCCGGTTCCTAATGGAAATCCTTGCTACGAAGCAGAGCCTTTTGATCACGAATACAGCTCAAGAGGGAGAATGGGTAAGGTTCAAAGGCTTCTCTCATCTGGGTTCCTGGCTCTGCGTACCGCTTGTTGCGTCCCAGCGAGTTCTTGGCTTTCTCTCGCTCGGTGATACGCGCGGTCACACATTTACACACGAGCATTTGCGGCTTGCCAAGTCACTTGCCATTCCCGCGGCCGTAGCCATTCAGAATGCGCGACTCTATGAGCAGGCAGAAATCTTTCGTGGAGAGCTCGAGCAACGCTTGGCGGAATTGCAACAGGCGGACGAGGCTCTAGGAAAAATACGGCAGAGCCGGCAACTTTCCTAAGCTGGCGCGCAATCAATGCTGCTCAGTGGTAACACTCGACATTGACGGCACTCGGTTCTATGACTAATCGGTTCTTCGGATTCGCGATGGCGACTTCGCGGGCTCGCTTCGCCGCACTCCGACGTTAAGAATCGAAGCTCTGTCAGCAGCAGAATAGAATCTTCCCGAGCTTTGGACGTGGGTTCGATCCCCACCGCCCCTACCAAACCTCATCCGTACGCGTCTTTCTGACCGGTGGTTCGGACGGATTTCTGGATGCTTTCGTCATTTTCTCTTATCCTTCTGTTCACTTTCTGTATAACTAATTATTTCGTGCTAGAATCCGCGCGATGTTTTCCGCGAGCAGATAAGGGGCACGCCCTGTGACGGAAGCGACCGCTGTACTTCTCGCTGCAATCATTGCAGGAGTGGTGGCGTTAGTTAGTTTGATTGTCACTAAAGAGCAATCGGTTTCCGACTTTCGCCAGCAGGATATCTTACGCGCTTTGAAGAAATGTGACGTTTTCATCCCCCTCCTCACCAGGAGCTTCCACTCGTCTCTTTGGACCGATCAAGAGACAGGAATAGCTGTTGCGCGGGGAAAGGTGATCCTGCCTCTAAGGTTCAGTGTTCTTCCGTATGGCTTTATCGGCAAGTTTCAAGCCCTTAAGGCCCAGAAGGACCTCCAAGGGACCTGTTGGAAGATCGCCGCCAACCTCGCCTCAAAACCAGCCTTCAAGGAGGCGGTCACGGAGGGCGTTATTACAGCCTTTCTCCAAAGCAGCAACTTCGAGGAGTCGGCTCGACGGGCTAAGGTCTTGCCGAAATTCGAGCCGTTTTCCGCGGCGGATTTAAACCGGATCGTCCAGGGGAGCGCCAAAAACTCTCAGATATTTGGTGGCTGGGCTGCGCGAGACTGCGTGAGGAAGCTGATCAGGGAGAATTCACAGAAGATCAGGCGTGTGTTTATCCGAAAATTCGAGGAGCGGGTCAGATCATGGGGTTGACCACCCGGATCACATAAAGCGCTTACTGAACTGCGAAAGAGCACACGTGGTTGCAAAGGCTGTACGCTGCGCCACCGCCGGGCAATACGACGTTGAGATCAGATGAGCATTCGCTGAGAAAAAGGGAATGACAGTCACCTTTCTACCAGATCTCGAAATGGGTATGTTCGCCCCTTAGCGTGCTCCAACGAGAATTTGCGGGTGTAAGTCCAAAGCCTCGGCATAAGTGATGAGTGTTTCCAAGCTGAACTTTGAAATCTTTCCCGTCATTAAATCGCTAACCCTTGGCTGGGGCTCATCCAAACGCTTCTGCAAGTCCGCTTGTGTGTAACCCCGCTTTTTGATTGCCTTGACTATCTGCGAATGCAGCTCCGACTTCATCTTCAGTGAGGCTGCCTCTTCCGGGGAGAAACCGATTTGCTCGAACACGTTACTTTTCACGCTTGGCCTCTTTCTTCCGTTTTGCGATCTCCTGTCTTACAAGTTGGAGTCGTTTCCCAGCTGTTTCGATCTCTTTTTGTGGCGTCTGGTTGGTCGTTTTCGTGAAGCAGTGCAACACATAAATCAAGTCCTCCAACGGAATGTAGAGGACTCTGTACCAGTGGTCTGAATCCCGGTCTCGCAACTCAAAGACACCCGGCAAAACAGCGCCCATTGGGGCGAAATCCAAGGGCTCCTCACCTTCGTCGAGGCGCTGCAAATCGTTCCCAAGGTTCTGGCGCGCCTCTTCTGAGAAACCGCGAATGACTCTTTGCGAGTCCCCTAGCCAACGAATCCGCGTTTGCGATCCTGGGCTAGTCACGGCAAATCTTATATAAAAACTTATATGGCTGTCAAGGGCTTATTGGAGATGAGACGGTCAGCGGTCTGGCGTTCCTCTTCCACGTCCTCAAAGCTGTAGCTTTACCAACTCAACTTATGGAAGACAGCGCGCTTTTTGCGTTGTGGTCGTTCGTGTCCCCATCCCGTTTGTGGCAATGACTGGGTCGACCTTTCATGCTGCTTGCAGATCGGCTTCGATTTCTTCCTGACGCGAGCGTGTCCACGAGGCGTAGTGACGTTCGGTAATTCGTATGCCATTGACACGTACGGCGATTCGCCGTACAATTGCCTGCAGAGTGGAGGCATGCTATGAAGCGAGCTGCGACAATCGGTCGCCGATCTCTGAAAGAGGAACGTCTGGAAGCTCGAGTAACGTCGGAACAGAAGAAGTTAATCGCCCAAGCGGCAGCTCTGCGCGGCACCTCGGTAACGGAGTTTGTCGTCGCGAGCGCCCAGGAGGCTGCGACAGCGGCAATCAAGGACTACGAGCTCTTGACCTTGCATGGTGAGGCCCGCGAAGTCTTTGTGAACGCAGTTTTGAATCCCCCGGCGCCGAACGAAGCCGCACGTAAGGCTGCCCGGCGGTATAGGCAACAGATGGGGCTCTGATTGTCCAGCGATCCTGAACAACGTCGATTCGTGATAGAGCCGCTCGGTCCGAAACACGACCGGGCGACTTTTTCATGCGGTGTTCAGATCCTGGATGATTATCTTCACAAACAGGCGATACAGGATCTCAGGAAGCACGTAGCCGTTCCGTTTGTGCTTGCGTCTGACGGAGTCATGATCGCTGGGTACTACACTTTGTCTCAATATGCGGTGCACCTCGACGTAATTCCCCCGGAAGTCGCGAAGAAGCTGCCCAAATATCCGATGGTGCCGACCACGCTACTTGGTCGTCTCGCCGTAAGTATTGCATTTCGCGGACAGGGCCACGGGGCAACACTCTTGATGGACGCACTCCACCGCAGCGTTCGTTACAGCAGAGAGGTAGCTTCGGCCGGCGTGATCGTCGACGCAAAAGATCCAGCGGCCGCTGCGTTTTATAGAAAGTACGGGTTTCTCGAACTTCCAAAGATCGAGCGAAGACTCTTCCTGCCGATGGGCACAATAGAAGCACTGTTTCGGTAGCTTCTGATGTTTGAGTGACCTAGGAGAATCAACGCAAACCCTCCTTCGGTCGCAATCCCTACCAAGCGCCGGCTCGCTGAGCTTCCTTCCTGCAAGATGCACGGGTCGTGCGACCCTAATTCCGCTGCTGATTCCGATTCCCCGCCTTTGGCTGGCCATTGTTCCGACCAGAAACATATTATTCCACCGCTTCTCCGCCACTGAAAGGCACGATCTGGCCCTCGCGCACTGGCCGCTTTTCCGAGCAACGATGAAGAGCAGCCGAGTGCGAGAGAGTGTTGGGATGCAGCCATAGAAAGTACATGGGCCACTCTGGGTAGTACACCGCTTTCGATGAACAAACCTCGAGTGAGCCTTTGCGGAGTGCTTATCGTCTCCCGACCGAATAGACCAAGGTGTTTTCTTCCATGGCGGACCGTTGGGAACACACAACGGGTGGCTATTCCTTCCGGTTTTTCTCTCCGGAACAAGTGGACGAAATACTGCGCGACGGCACGAAGCGAGGTCGCGAAGGTTCTCACGCGGCGATCGAAAGGATATTGAGGCATGAACCAGGGTTGCAAAGGGTGCAGCTGTGGCAACGCATTCGGCGACTAAAGAATCCAGCGCGACAGCCGCATCAATTCCGCTCAGTCTGGAGTCCTGAAGATGAAAGGATCCTGCGCGAGGGGTACCAAGCCGGATGGCAAGGTAAGCGGGAAGCCGTCCGCCGACTTCTAAAACACCATCCGGAGTGGCGGCCTCACGTAATCTGGCAGCACGCAAGAAAAAGCGGGCTCATTCAACGGACTTCTAAACGTGGCCGGGAGCGCGCTCGTCTCGACTGGACCCAAGAAGACAACAGAATGCTCCTCGACCTTGCAGGTTATAAGAGTGTTCGCGTGATTGCGAAAGTGTTGCATCGCTCCGAAGCCGCCATTCGATATCACCTCACCACGCTTGGCAAGAGCAGCCGTGCCCACGTGGAAGGATTCGCCCGATCTGCTCTCGCCAGTGAACTACATATTTCCACGGGCGCGATCCAGCGGTTTATTGTCGAAGGTCTATTAGAAGTGCGGGATCCTCGTATAACTCGCGAATCGCTCGATTGTTTGCGCCAGTCCGGCCCATTGCAGGCAATTCCAAGCAATAATGTTTGCCTTACGCCTAACGCTGCACAAGAACCGCGTAGTGAGATGGCCTCGTCGGCGGCGGGCAATTCAAATAATCGAAGTTCGGTCGAATGGTCCGTCACACCACCAGCCAAAAGCGCGTCGGCGCTCTCTCCTTCGGGCTGGGTTTCATCGTGCATGAAATGCCGAAGGGCGACACCGGGCATTTCGATTTCCCGGGCGAGCCACTGGGGAAGTGAATGCTCAAGCGTGATGACTTCGCCCGTCAGCTCGGTGCCACAGCCTAAACAGTGCCGGTCGCCCATGAAAACATTCTATCTCAATCGATCGAAGAGCCTGCGGGCCCGAAGTGTTCGGATCGGACATTCGGAGTACGATAGTCTACCTACTCTTATCCTCGGGGGCTCGTTCATGCCGGTGTTGTGCGGAACAACGCTCATTTGCCACGCAATGGACGACGGAGTCTTCCTTGCCGCCGACGATCTCCTCCACTTCGAGCGGGACGGCGGGCCACTTCCACATAACCGGGACTTCCGCAAGGTCGGAACCTTGGGTGGGGTCTTGATTGGAAGCGCGGGAATCATGGTCGATCCTCACACGAGCTATCGCGTGACCGAGTGCACCCGCAAACTCTCGGAACGATTCGATGACACCGTGCCGCAACTTCCCAGCGTCGTAGCCGAAGCAATTTTCGACGACCTGCAGAACACCTTCGCACCTTCCCGGCATCTCGTTCTACAGGGAGCATGGAAGAGCTACCAGCCGGGAGGCAGATTACTCAGCTATCTGGTTGCCGGTTACACGAAGAATTTCAAAAGCCCCTACGTCTTTGAGCTGGGCGTCGAAATCAATCCGGCGAACTACGATCTTCGATTTGTGGCGCCGTTCCGACGAGACGCCCATCTTCCTCAAACGGTGCTGATCGGAGAAGACAAGTTCATCCGGCGCGCAAACGCCGGCCATGAACCCGAACAATCCGCCTGCGATGAAATCATTTCAACCGTGTTTCCCGAAATCTTGCGAGACTTTCCGAGTGCGACAGAAGCCCTCAAGATTCGCCTTGCATCTGTCGTGGGCTCAATCAAGCTCGAAGCCCGATTCAATCCCACCCGGGTCGGCTCAAAGGTGTTCGTGGCCCTGACAGATCGACACCAACGCACGACTCTGGCCGCGTCCTATTAACATTCCGCCTTCACTGCCCTATCGGCCAACGAAGACACGAGAAGCTACGGCAACCTCTGCGCGACATTGCCGTGAGGATCGTAGACTTCAAGGTAAGCCGGCTTCCGCAAGCGATCCGGAAAGACAGCGACACACACGCCAGGGGGATTCTTGCTCGACGGATAACAAATCCCGTCAAAGCGTCTGGACGAGTGGCATAGGCGTCCGAGCAAATGCGTGGGAGGCTCACCCGTTTGGCCAGGAACCGACCTCCACGCGCCGGTAAGCTCTTGGTAACTCGAACCAATGGCCTGCACGTTCGCGGCTTGCGTCAGGTCCAAAACGGACGAAAGAATCCCATGGATGGCGACAGTGACCCACGGCGCACTGACGATCGTGAAGGCAGGTCCGGAAGGAATCGAAATAAGCGCCTGCACCTCCTTAAGAGCGGTCACGATGTCCTTTGCCATATAGACCGTCTCAAAGGAATTCTTGGGAGTGTAGCGTCCGCCGAATCGTTTGCTTCCCATACCCCAGAGCGGCTGCGGCTTCACACGGGGGGCAGGCGCCGGTTTTGGAAAGAGATAGTGCAGTGCCACCGCGCGGCTGAAGGGTCCCTCGATCGGAACCGGCGCGATCTTCCGCAATGCGGCACGGAGCTGCCTTTCAGGAAGCACTAGGAAGGCTGGCCAGCGAGGGCCGCCTCCAACAGATCCGTCACAACCTGCGCCTTCCCTTCGAGAACCAACTGCAGGGGAGTCTGGCCTCCCAGATCCGGATGAGGACTATTCATCCACGCGAGGACACTTTCCTTTGTCGAGAGGAGTTGCGTCAGGATTGCCAAGCTTCGAGCAATCGGAATCAGGTGAGGCTGCACGGAAACCGATCGAGGGCTCTTGTGCAGCCCGGCGACACTCACGTCCGAAAACTTGGCAAAACTCGAAAGCGGCGCTCCCAGGAAGGATGCGATCCGGCCGGCATCGAGTCGCCCGGTCTCGGGATCGTGGAGCTCGGCGAGAACGTGAGAGCTTACTGAAACTCGCTGACGGGGCTCCCGAGAATGCCTTTTTAGAATCCCCCGAACGCGGGCCCTTAAGGCTCGGTTTTCGACCGACGCTTGGACAACATCTCCGAAGGAGTAGAGGCCGTGCTTAACGGCCACCGCCTCGTTTGCGGTGATCATGATGATAGGTAACTCCATGCCTCGAAGCTGCTCCAGAGCTTCGAGTCCTGGCACCGTTGGCATACGGATATCGAACAGAACGAGACCGGGCGCGCTTTTCGCCGCTCGGCTGAGAGCTTCCTCCGCGCTTTTGACCGACTCCACGTTGAGACCTTCTTCCTCGAGCAATTCCGAAAGCAGTTTCCTGCGTTTCGGTCCCGCCTCTACCAGCATGGCCGTTTCCATAGATTCCCCCTTCTAACCAGGATCAACTTGGATTATACTGCATTTCTACTTCCATTACACCAGCCTTCTCCTAGAGGCGGCGTTCCTGGAAGAGTTTGCTGACTGGCTCAGATCAAGCGCCATGCAGAGAACAATACTCGGCTTCGACACGAGCGCCCTCAACGCCCTACACCGGGGCGGACCGGACGTTTCGCCTCTCCTCGCTGGACTTGATATCGGCTACGCCATCCGCCTGAACGGTACGGCCCTCGATGAGATCGTGGCGCACAGCCTGCCGGGCGAACGGGAACGACTGCGCAAGCTTTGCCGCAAGCTGCTTACCAACGGCGCGGGCGATGTTCTGCTTCCCTTCCACGAGATCACCACCCGACTGGCGGTGGCGTTTGAAAGCGGGCGCCCGTTTGACTGGACGCGCGTCGATGTTCGATCCAATGAGTACATGCGATTCATATTTGACGACGAAGTAAGCGCCGCCCTGTTTGAAGAGGACGCCGATTACGAGACTATTTCTTTGGAGCAACGCATCAGCGCCACAGAAACAGCCGGGCAATTCGAGCAGGTCTTTCTTGCGCCACGTCCCGTTTTCCAGAAGCTCAGGGAAACGGAAAAGGAATCCTGGCCGAAGTCCGCCTCGGAGCTCGCGCAAGCGCTCCAAAACGGCCGGCGCCTATTGGAACTACGCCATCGGCCTATACCACAGGGCGACAGGGATCACGGTGGACGAGGAGAAAATCCGACAGTTCGTCCGCGAATGCCCGCCGTTTCGAGCGCTCCTCGCGGCGATCGTGGTCGCCCAGTACGAACGGTCGATCTCGGAGGAAGTGAAGCCAAAGCTCGCGGGCCGGAACGACATTTTCATGGCGGGATATCTTCCTTACTGCGACGAGTTCATTTCAAACGACCATGCGCAGCAGACCGCACTCAGACAGATCGTAGCGATTGCGCAGCTGCAAACATCCGTTCGCTGGTACAAGGAATTCTCCGGACGGTTCTCTCTCAGCTCGGCCGCCAAGAGATGAATGATCCGATGATTCGCCGTACCTGCTCCCGCCGGATCTCGCGCGACAACTTTCGCCAAAGAAAGCTCGCCCGTTCGGCCTCGCCGCCCATGATCGTGTTACCATCCCGATTATGAAAGAGCCCGGCTTGGACGGACGGCATCGCGATAAAGACGGCGAAATTGACCGTAAGCGCAGCGATACGCGCGTCGATACGTTGCGGAAGACTTACGGCGACGATTTTCTACCTGATTTTCGCGGGGACGCGCACCTCGGCACCGTGCTGGATGAAACCGGTGCCAATTCTCTGACCGAATTAATAAAAGAGCATCGAAGGAAAAAGTAAGGATCGGACAAAAGGCAGGGCTATCAAGAACGTCACCCGTGCACTGGCTATCGCTCGGGGGCTCCGCTTCGGACTCCTCCTCCGACACATTCCTCGTCCACCACCATCCCTCAGCCGCTTCGAGCCAGCGAATCACTCTTTCTTTGTCGTCCACGAGCGAAGGAGGGCTTGGCTTCGAAGGATCGATCCGATCCGCTTGCCGTTCAGCCCATTCGATCCATTCCAATACCTTAGCTCGGTCCTTCGAATCTGTCTTTCGAATCGCATCACGTCGCACGGCCTCGATGTATGCTCGAATGCGCTCGGCTCCGCATCCCGTTAGCGGCTGGGTTCTTGAATCACGTGAGGTGGACGAGGTGCTGCCGCCATCCGCTCTCAGAATTCGAGCTTCATTCGATTACACCG
The DNA here is from genome assembly GCA_963715685.1 of uncultured Acidobacteriota bacterium. Classification (GTDB taxonomy): domain Bacteria; phylum Acidobacteriota; class Terriglobia; order Acidiferrales; family UBA7541; genus Palsa-295. Next base: position 696,325 of record OY970264.1, read on the forward strand.
CTTGACATGCCGGAAGAACGCATTGCCACGAATCGGGCGGTCACACTTGTGGCATCGGCGAACGATTCGCGCGTGCTTACGCAGAGGCCCTAACCGGCGAGATGCCGCTTCACCGGATGTCGGAACCCAATCCATCGAACTCCTAAGCCATTCCCGGGTCTCTCGAGAAAGATAGTCTTGCTCAATGAAAGATCCGTAGCGCCGGCAGAAATGTCTCAGAGAATTTTCCGTAATCGTCGGATCATAAAATCTCAGGACACCGCGCGCAATCAGCGTCTCCACTCTCTTAATAGGTATCGCAAGCGATGCCGCAACCTCCGCCCACACTCGTTTGCCCCGCGAGGGTTTGGTCCTGGGAGAGAAGGCCGAGACAACCCAAACGATCCGGATCGCCCCCACAACTGTCGACTACTGGGTCTGCACAACGTTCCCGAGAGAAAGGCGCTACCGGACGTGGGCGCTGAAGAAGTTGGCGGACCGCCCGCTGCTCGAGAGGTACGAGGAATTGGCCCGCAAGTTTCCACACGGATTGGCCGAGGTTTCGCCATTGCCGGAAGAGATCTCCGGCGCTGTGACAGGAGAAGTGTCATGAAAGATCTCCATCCAAGCAGACTACAGGAGGCGTCTACATGGTTACACTGACAGGCGTTTTGTTTGGTTTGTTCGTTGTCTTCTTTTCCTACGGGATGATCGTCGCGAGAACTCGCCGACAAGTGATCGGCCTCGCGCTGGCCGGCGCGCTGGCCGTGGCACTGGCGAGTCCGCCGCCCGTACAGGCGCAGGCGAGCTTGGTGGCAGCCAACCGAAGCATGCTGCTGGCCATAGTATTCGGTGCGCTCGCGATGGCTTCACTCGGATTCGCGATTTATGTCCGCGTGCAACCGCCCACGGTCATCCGCGTCGATAGCAGCGGCAATGCTTTCGCCGTGAGTGGGCCTCGTGGCGGTAGAGTGACTGCGTTTAGCCTGTCTGCCGATGCATCCTCCTCAGATCCGCCTCCTGGTGTTGCGCCTACCGATCTCGAAGGACGGGCCGTCGTGCGCCAATTTCTCACCCGCTATCTCGCCTACACGCCAGACTCGGTCGATAGAAACGTGGCCGAGGCTCTAAACATGATGACCGCGAACCTGCGCGGATACACGATGAACAAACTTCGGGACGACGACACCATCGGGAAAATACGGGCGGACCACGTGATTTCCGACATCGAGATTCGCTCGATCGAGCACGTGAAGGGCACGCCGTGGACGTACACGATTTTCGGCGTAAAGGAGATTCACCGAGTGAAGAACCAGGCGGAGGCGACCGACCAAATCATCGGGAAATATAACGTGCGCCTGGTCGAAACGAGCCGTTCGGAAACCAACCCCAGCGGGCTTCTAGTAGCCGAGTACGGGGAGGAACAGATGGTGGGGGATCGGGAGTCGGGATTACTGCAAAAGAGCGAGCTCGACAAAGATAGGCCGTGACCATAGCGGCAGGACGAAAGGAAGGGAGGATCCGATTGTGACAGCAAGTGCGACAGAGGCCCTAACTGAGGGAATCCTCACGGTTCCTCGACTTCCTGCACTGGCGGAAGCCAAAGATCGAGGTTCGAACCTACCGGGGGCCGGTGGTATTCGGCATCCGGGAGGTTTCAAGAACGCTCGACCTGCACAGCAGTTACACGCTGCTCGAACACGCGCCGTGGGAGTCCATTCAACTCGAAATCGTTCCGTTCGCGATGGAGCAAGCACGCAAACTGCGAACGGCGTGCGAGGACGGGAAGTATGACGACGTCATCGAACTCCTGGGCACATCGCACGCACAACGTGCATGGGAAGAAACCAACGACGACTCGGAATACACCTCCTTCGAGCACACAGTTGTGGAGGCTGTGCTCAAGGTGGATTCGAGCGGCTACCTCATCAAGCACCCCTACATCAACAACGCGTTGAACCGTTTGCTGGCAAAGTGGGCATTCAAGCTTTGCACGGCTGGCGGTTTCAAAATCCCAGGCTTTGCCCTTGCCGATGACGGCTTTCTCCGTCTGTATCAAGGTCAAGTCGTTGCCGCGTCGGACTGGCTGCCCCAGGACCGGGCCATCAGTTCGGTTCCGTGCACGAAGGGTCTGGTTGTGCGCTACCCAATCCGCATGTTCGAGGATTTGCTTCCTTTCACGCGGGTCACTACCGACGAGGCGGTAGCCCTCGTGACGCAAGTCATCGAGGAGCAGAACGGTTGCTCGATGGACTATGAGGCAGCCGTGGATTTGGTGGAGAAGCAGATCAAACTCGACGGAACCTTCACCCTGCACAGCGAAACAGCGGCCAAGAATGGAGGAGACTTCGATTTCGACCTGGTAGCCGTGGTCGAGGGCGATCGTTTCCCCCGCTTCGTCGAAAGCCGTTTCGCGCAGCAGGATTGGCACGAAAAAGGGAAAACCAAACGCACTAAGAAACAGAGTCCCTGGTGGAACCTCGCGCTGGTGGCGAATCAGGCGAAGGGAGATCAGATCGGCTCCATCACCGACCTGAAGACCTCTTGCTATGCCGCCGGTTTTCGAGGCGAAGCCTACCAACTCGTCGACGAACTGCAGCATGCCTTGGACAGCCTGAAATGGGGTACCGAGGTAAACCAGCAACTTGTCGCCGAGATCCGCCAAAAGGTGCCGCTCGCGCCTTGGTTGCAGTTGAAGGACAAGGAGCGGGTCAGCGATATGCCGGTGCACCTCGATGTTCTGCCCACCGACAAGATCGGGTACCTCTACAACCTGGCGAGAAAGGAAGTCGAAGACTTTTTCTCCGCGAAGCTGCCAATCGCCGACTTTCACGGGTTGATTTCGGGCGAGAATTTCACGCGCGAAATGTCCCAGGAATGCCGGTTAGTCAATCGCATCTACGCGGAGGAAATCGGGAAGCTCATTAAGGAGAAGCAGGCCTTGGATGAAGCCCTGGCAAAAGCCGTGGCGGAATACGAGGCTCAACGCAACGATCCAGCAACCAGGAATGCAGCACGCAGTCGGCGCAATGCCGCCCGAAGTGCCGTGCATGCCTATAAAGAACGGTCCCGCGAGGAGTTTCAGGCCTTGCGCTCGATCGTTCGAGCATGGGGAGACGGAAAACAGCAGAACCGGCGAGGCTGGTGCCAATGCCTGCATGCGGTCATTTGTGCGGGGAAAGGAAACGGCTCGCTTCTCTTCCATGCCTTTCCGCAGGAAATCATCGACAAGATCGCGGAGGAGACCGGCAGCAATCCCGTCGAGGTCTTCGTTCCCGATCTTGTGGATGGGGAAATCGAGTTTGACGATGAGGGCCGCGTTTTCCTCGTCGAACAATTTCCCAACGGCGACGGAAGCACCCACGAGCGCAAGATCTTCCTCCTTCAGATTTCAAAGAAGGGCGAAGTGGTTGTGGACGGGAAAACCGTCGATCGCGTGCAGCCGTTTCCGATGCGACATGGGTCGGGCACGATCCACGACGGCAAGCTGGTGTTCAACGACATTCGCCAGCACACAACCGTAAAACGATCAACCACACCTGTAGGCAAACCGTCTGCCGAAACTCGGGAGCAAGCGGCTTCACCGGGCGATGGCAGCGCGGGTCGCATACACGGAGAAACTCAAACTTAAACAGAACACTGTCCAGAGGGCCTGAGCTTCAGACCCTCTGGGCGGTGCCCATATATAAGGATGGGAAGGAGAATGGAAGTGAACAAGATTTGCCTTTCTTTTGTCGCAGTTGCAGCCATTTGGTGGCCGGCCTGGGGGCAGAAGGTCGAAGTCCAGAAGCCGGATCGCGTACAAATCGTCCACGTCGAAACATCGCTGAATCATTTGACCGTTCTTGAGATGAGCGAACCGGTCATCACGGTTGCGGTGGGGAGTTCCGCATTCAAAGTGGAGTGGCGGGAAAACAAGGTTTTCATCGAGCCGACAGATACGAACGTGGCGACGAACCTCTTTGTTTGGACGGCGTCGGGCCGCTTCAACTACGAACTCGACCCGGCAGGAGCTGTGCCCCAGATGGATTTTGCGATCGATCAGCCCATTATCGATCCACCCACTGTCAATATTTCTGCGAAGACGGGCGTAGGGCCAAGTGATCCGTCGCCAGCTGACGTCCTCATTGAGACCAAGCCTGTCCGGTTATACGGGTCGATCTCCGAGAAGAATCGAGTCGCTGTTTACCTGACGGATTCGCTCGAGCATGACGGACAAGTCCTCATCCGGTACACGATTCGGAACCAGACGAAGAGGGCCTATGTGCCCGGGGACCCGCAGGTAGTGGTACTCAACGCACCGCGTTATCGTGAGTCGCTCTACCCTCTCTCCAACTTTCAACTAAGCCCGGACGCGGCGGCGCGGTTGAAGTGGAGCGGTAGCGCCACTCCAATCGAGGTGACGAAAGGCGAGATACGCTCCTCGCGAATCCAGCCAGGCGAGGAAACGACGGGGATCGTCGCGATAAAGCTGCCCCACGGTCACGCAGAACCCACGGTGCTTCGATTGGTGTTCCTTGCGGACCCTAAGGGCCCGATTAGCGCCACGCTGGTTCTGTGAGATGCCGGCGCCTGTTTCATCTCGCGAGATGTACGCCTGGATCGAGGAGTCGTTGGGGCAACGTTCCGACATCGGCCTCGGGAAAGCAATCGTCAACACGCTTTTTGAGACCCCCAACCCCTTCGATCCGAGAGCGCGGCGCAAGCCCAAGGCCGGATTCGTGGTGTGCGCGATCCTGTGTGCCGTAGCCGCTGGCTGCTTTTGCTATTTCAACTTTGTCCGTTAGTGGTTGTGGCCCGATGAACTCGTTCGTCCAGTCAAGAAACCCAGCGGTCGGGAGGTGACTCTCTGATCGAAACGCTGAAGTCGCAACCCGTCGAACACGGAAGCGCACTCATCAAATTATGAACCAGGCACATCTACCACCGCGTGAGCATCCACCTCTTGTCGAGACGTACGAGGTTATCGTCGCCGGAATCATATTCGCCGCCGGCTGTTTAGCCTGGTACATCGCGCGGGAGCGATACCACCTCACGGGCCGACAAGTCGCCGAGTTAGCGTGCTATCTCTCGATCGGGGTCATCGCTTTCTATTCCGCAGCCTTTCTGCTTCTGACAGCACGGTCGCGCCGAGAGAGGCAGTGGCCTCACCCGCCGCTGGTTGTCCGCCCCAAAAGAGACGAGCGCGCGACGCGAGAAGCCTGGGGGCAGGATTCCGTTGTGCTCGGCTACGACGTGCACGGCAAGCCTTGGCTCTGGCCCGATCGTGTTCGGGTGATGCAAGGAATCGTGTTGGGCATGACTGGTTCAGGAAAGACAACTCTACTCCGCAACATCATCACGCAGGATTTGTGCCGTGCTGTCGGGCCCCCCGAGGACCGGCATCGCATACCGATGGTGATTTTCGACGGCAAGGGCGACATGGAATTCTTTTATAGCCTTCTGCCCCACATCCACCGAGCTGGCCGCCTAAGTCAGCTGCGTGTTCTCAATCCTGGCCGCCCGGACATATCGGTGCGGTACAACCCTTTCCATTGCAGTGGCGAGGATTACATGCCGGTGGTGAACATGGTGTTTGGTTCCTTCAACCTGCACGATGAGTTCTTCGGCAAGCACCAGTTGAATTACCTCGCAGACATTGTTCGGGTGCTCGTATACACGGGCCTAAAGTTCAACTTCTACGACGTCCTCGTCATGGCGATCGATGAACAGGTATTGCGGGAACAGGCGGCGAGGGCTTCGCGGCAGCTCGAACAAGATACGAGGGCCACCGCACAGCGAAGACTGAACTTTGAGATGTCCGTGAAGAACCTATACCAGTCGTTTCAGGACCGGGAACGGGTTCCGAAGATTCAGGGACTGTTGAACGAGTGCATGACGTTTCTCGACGATGAGTTGAGTGTCATCACTGGGCCCTATGAGGATCTGCTTTCGCTGGACGAAGTGATCGAGCAGGAACTCATTCTGTTCGTGACGCTGAATGTGAATAAAAACACAGAGCCGGTGCGCGCCTTGGGCAAGATGCTCTTGCAGAACCTTCAGCTCGTCGTCGGCAAGCGGTACGAAAGCGAAGAGCAGCGGCGCAAGGTCAACCGCCCGCTCTTCAGCGTCGTGCTCGACGAATTCGCTCCATTTGGATACCGAAACTTTCCGCACATCCTGCAAACAGCACGAGGTACCAACACGGCATTTCTATTCTCGATGCAGAGCCTTCCTCAGCTCATGCATGTTGGCCGCGGCTTCCAGGAGGATGTTGCCTCCGCGCCAAACACGACCATGACCCTGCGAACCCGCGACGAGGAAACGGCGAGCTATTTTCTGAGGGCCTCGGCGGAGCATCGTGTAACGCGGCGGAACCTGTCCATGGAGAGATGGAAACTCTTCGGATTCGAAAGATACGAGGAAACAGGTCGGGCAGTCGATATTCAGGCGACTGAAACACGCGCCCTTGACGAACACGTCAAGAATCTGCCGAAAGGCCAACTGCAGATTCTGATGACCGATGACACGTGCGGCACACTGCACGCGCACCTGCACGTGCGTCCTCCAGCCGACGTTCGGGTGCCTCACTTCGAGCCTGCTCTCTATCCGCGGCTCAAACAGTCCCGCGCGGAATCCGTCGGTGCAAATCTCCGCTTTAAGAGTGCCGAATTCGCACAGGCGCGGCACGCGAGGCGCGTGCACTGAGAATGGTGAATATGAAGCGAGCGATTGTTGTTTGCCGAGTGATGTTCCTTCTTTCCTTCGCAGCTTCGGGTGTCCGCGCGCAGACCCCGCACCAGCCACACGCCGGCCGGGACACATGGTACGAACTATTGCTGAAGCAATTCAACCCGAGCAACAGCGACTACGGAGCTTGGCTTGAGAAACGGCGCCAGGCGTTTCTCGAATCCACGGTGGCTAAACCGTACTTTTGGTACAGCGCAACAGTAACGGTGGGGATGCTGTTCGTCATGGTTGTCTACACCAAGCTGTATCTAGACCATAGTCGCAGCATGCGGATCACCGCGGAGCTGATGGCGGACGTCTACAGCCACGACCTCTACTCCCGGCAGGCGGCAACCGAGGCAATCGAAAAATACAACCTGCATATCGAGCAGTGCAACCGCGTGATTGAATCCGCGGAGTCGGGCGATGGCCGGCCGGGCTGGGGCAGTACGGAGGCAGAAGGTCTAAAGGCGGAACTGCAGCGCGTCGCGAGTCAGCTCGAAGCGACGACCCAAGACAGGAACAAGCTTCAGGAAGAGCTCCGGCAGAAAGCGCTCGTCGTCGCGGACCTTTCGCTGCGACTCGACGCGCTCTCTAAGAAGGTGAATGGCGCGGGACACGACGGCGGCAGTGCAAATCAGGTTCAAACCACGGGGGAGAACGGGGACGGCGTGCGACTGGTCGGGCACATCAACCGGCTGCAGGAAGAGTTGTATGCCGAGCGGCAAAAGAACAAGCGGTTGAAAGGTTCGTGACGGCGATGCTAGTTACAGTCACTGGCTTTGGCAGCGTTTGGCGGCGACGGTTCCGATCAAACCTGAACGATCCGAAGAGATTCGTGCACGCGGCCTATTTCAATACAACAGGTGTTCCTGTCCATGGAAAGATCCGCACACGGCCAAAGATCGTGGGTCATGTGCGGTTCAACGGCGTCGGAGGTTTTGATCCCAATGCTCCTTTGCGGATGCTGAACAGTGTCTTTGAATGCGCGGAGCCCTGCACTTGGCAGGGACAGATCAAGGTTCTCTTCAAGCGCATCCTGCCCACTCCGCAACGGCCGGACTACCTGTTGGTTGTCGCCAAATCGTGTGAGGTCGGACATGTGGATGTCGGATCAACGGCGTGGAGGTCGGAAGGGACACTGCTGATCTCCTTCAGTGAGTGCGGAAAGCAACAGGAGGCAATGATGTTGATGCCTCTAGGCAGTTGGCTGCGCACGGATGTTGGTAAATTTGTCCTTCGTCCGTTCATCTCCTGGCCTTGGAGTGCTCGCCTGCAATTAGTGTCCTTGAATGGTGAGGACTGACGTGCGTTATCCAAAAGGGTCTCTCCAACTCAGCCAGTCGCGGGACCTGCCACTGTTGCGGCAACTCCTCCACTCCGAGTTTGTCACGCACTCGCAGCTGTTCGAATTCATGCGATTGAACCACTACGAGCGCAGTCGCAAGTCTTTCGATTGGAGGTTGCGAAGATTGGCGGAGCGCGAAGTTGTTCGGCGGCGGACAATTCCCGGCTGCACGGGTGAGCTTGTGTATTCCATTGCGAACACCGCTGCGGTCCTACTGCAGGGCATGGGTGAGTACTGCCTCGTTGGCCGTGACCGGTTCAATGGGAAGGAAGCTGAGCGGAGTGTTCTACATGCGATCGGGCTCAACGACATCCAGCTCACTGTACTTCGCGCGGGCTTGCTCGTCCGGTGGATAGGTTCATTGGAGATCCGCTCCCAAAATGAACTGACGCGATTTGGTTTCGCTAAAGATTACGATGCCGTCCTGACATTTCGCACGGACGCGGGCGAGCAGCGCTTTGCACTCGAATACGAACGGACCCCCAAACCAATGCGGTACTACAGGGATGTCGCGGCTGCGCTGAATCGGGAGGTGCATGTGAACCAGGTGCTCTACCTGGTCAGCAACTATGACCTGCTGCAATTCGTTTCTAGCTTCTTCGGGAATAACCAGCGTCGTGTGTACTTCGGGCTGGTAAAAGACTGGCACAGCCAGCTTCTGGACATGCCAGTGTCTTGCAGCTCAGCGACTCGCTGCTTCCGATTTCGGGAGACACTCGATCACGCTGGGACACATGTCGAGGCGGCAGCGATTTCTGGGTGAGCGGTTTGTTTGCCCTTCCATTGGCCGTTCTTTGACGCGCTATTTAATCGACATTGCCCTTTCTTGATGCGTCGCAAGTGATTGAGTGAGCAGAGCTTCGGTATTTACTATTCCCGATTCTGGCGGCGTTTTCGGTGTGCGGGACTGTGTGGGTGACTGCGCGTGGGTTGTGTGTCGTTGGTGCGTTGGGAATGAAGACGCACGTAGGTTTTCCCAGGTAGCGAGGAAAAAGATTGTCCCGGTAGCAGGCGACACATGGATGTAGTAAACAGTCCGTTCGTCTTCGATCTCGTAAAAGTGCTTGCGCTTCAGGTCGGGCGTGACATTCACGGTGCCAGCCAGCAGAATCCCTAGCTCGATCACCGTCGCTGCAGAGTGGTTTCCCAAATCCTCGATCGTAAGCACTTCACCGAAGTTCATTCGCATGGACTCTAGGCCTTCGGCTCCGCGGTTCGCGCTCCAAACGGTCCGCAGCGGCCCTTCATCCCTTCCCGGAACTTTTCCCGCTCCTCGGGAGTCATCTTCTCCCAGCGCTCCATCATGCGTCCTCTCCAGTGCATGTGCGGCCCGCGCGGTCCGCGGAATCCCCCGAACAGGATTTTGCCCAGGACCAGGAGACCGAGCGCCTGCCAGAAATTGATCCGGTGCAGCGCAAACAGCGCCGGCATCAGCCAGTTCCACAGGCCCATGACCACAAAACTCATCACGGCCGCGGCGAGCAGCACGAGTACTGCGATTTTCAATCCCCGCAATATCCATCTTCCCTTCATATTTTCCTCACGTTCCTCGAAATTCTTCGTAGATCGCTTCCAGACGTCCGCGCAGTTGAACCACCGCATAATGCTTCCGCAAAACCAGCGTGTTCACATTCAAGCCGGTTGTTTGAGCAAGCTCTTTGAAGCTCCGGCCCTCCATCTCGTGCGCGACGAATACCTGGCGCTGCTCTTCGGGCAGCTCATCGAGAGCGGCATCGAGTTCGTCGAGCAATACACTCCGGGCATAAGCCGCCTCTGGCCCCGCATCGGGAGACGGGAGCAGATCCTCAAGCAAGAGCGACTCGCCATCCGCAGTGACCGCCACCGGATCACTGGCGAGTGCCTCAGGCCTTTTCTTGCGAAAGAGATCGGTGATCCGGTTCCGCGCCACGCGGTAGAGCCACGCACTCACCCGCTCGATCGGCTTCATCATCCGGTAGGCTTCGACGAGTTCGTAGAAAACGTCCTGCAGGATGTCCTCGGCGTCCCGCTCATCGGGCACACGCCTGCGGATGAAATTCTTGAGTCTCGCTCGTTCGAGCTTGACCACCTCCGAGATCCGTTGGTCTTGCTCGGGAGCCATTCCCTCTACGCTCAGCGCCTCATTCATCCACTCTTGTAGACGGATGAACGGCCCGGATATTTCAAGAAGAATGGAGAATATCTGTCTTAAGAAAGAGCTGGAGGACCTATGGGTGCGTAGCCATAGGGGTTGGTCTCATGTCTTGTGAACACTGGATCGGGACTTCGCGTTGAGTTTCTCAGAAACGGACTTAGTGGGAGTCAGCGAGATGTACGGTACCGGCTTGGGCAAACAAGTGCATTACTTCCGAGTACGCCGTGATCCGGGCACAACCTGCCGGCGAACCGTCACATCTACGAATTGACCCCGGTCGACTATTGAAACCCTTATCGGGAATTACAAATCCATGTTGATGAAGCAGGTTGCTTAGCCGCACAGACGCAAGTGACTACAATCACGCTTACGAAGCTCAACGGAGCGTCATAATGCTTGGTATCTTCTTCGCAACACTGATAGTGATGGCGATATTGGCGATCTACTGCAGCAGGCAAATCCGCGCCACTCCTGACGAGCAGGCCCGGACTCTTCCCGGAGACGCCTTTATTCCTCAGCCCCTCGGTTCCGTCAACCACGCCATCACGATTCGTCGGCCTCCCCATGATGTCTGGCCGTGGCTGGCCCAGATGGGTGCGGGCCGCGCCGGGTGGTACAGCTACGACTTCATTGACAACGGTGGCCAGCGCAGCGCCAAACGCATCCTGCCCGAGTATCAGGACATCGGCGTGGGAAGCGTATTGCCGGCAGTCCCCGGAGCCAAGGACGTGTTCCTGGTCGCGCAGTGCCAGCAAGAGCACAACATTGTTCTCACGTGGAAATTGCCCAGCGGCAAGTATCAGACCACGTGGGCGTTCATCCTAGAACAACCCCAGCAAGGCCAGACGCGCCTCATCGTGCGGGGCCGAGTAGCGCCCGGCTACCGTCCATACGGCCTGCCGCAATGGATTGCTGTTCCCGCCGGTCGCTTGGCGCATTCCATCATGCAGCGTAAGCAGCTCCTAGGCATCGCCCGCCGCGCCGAGGCGTACAATCCCAGCTGACACGGCTAAGTCCCGAGTGGTCGGCAATCCGGAAGTTACATAGACCCCACCCCACGAGCGACAAGATGACCTCCGGGTACGGCGTGACTCAGACATGATTGGCAAGGTGACCAACCGGACTGCATCTCGGGTTATAAGTGGGAGCGGGCGGCACGCATCACTTCAAAGAATCCGAACCGCCCCAGAAGGCAGCTCGCAGTCAAGACTCCACCCATCAACGCTCCCATGATGCCGAGCAAGGCCACGTCGCTGCCCGTCAGATACAGATTCTGGATCGGCGTGCGCGGGCCAAGCCACGCTTTGGAATATTTTTCAGGCGTGCCCGGATAGCCATAAATCGTCCCCGAAGGCGCCGCCGTGAAGTGTTCGAATGTCAGGGGCGTGCCAAGTTCCGAATATTCCACGAGGTCTCCAAACCTCGGGTGGTGGCGCTCGACAATATCCAGCAATGCCCGTGTCATCCGGTTCTTGGCAGATTCGTAGTCTTCGCTGCGCCTGCGCCAGGGTTCATCGCGATGTGCTTCGAGCGAGCCATAGGAGAGCGGGGTGATAATCTCCGCGGTGTGCCGTTGGGCGTGAGGATCTTTCAGGGATGGGAACGAGAGATATGCCATCGCCGCTCGACCGTTGAGCAGCTCGCTCCGCTGGGCATACGTCTCATCGTGGTCGAAAGACTCAAAAATCCAATAATTCTCGCCCTTGAAACCCAGCTCGCGTGGATCTCGTCGCAAGCCGAGAAAGAGTTCGACAACCTCGAAGCCTTCCGGGGGCGCCTTGAGTTGGTCACGGAACGGCAGAGCAGATGCCGGCAGCATGCGCGTGAACGTGTTCCACGCTCCTGCGTCGGATACGACAACCGGCGCTCGAAATTCCGCGCGGGCTCCTTCTTTCCCTTTCTTAATGTTCACCTCAACGCCGACGGCACGGTCGCCTTCGAGAAGAATGCGCGTGACCTGGTGGTTTGGCAGCAGGTCGCCGCCCGCCGCGCGGATTACACGGCCTGTGGCTTTGGCGATTTCACGTGCACCTCCAGCCGGATACCATGCTCCGTTCAAGTAATGTGACGCGATTACCGCATGGGTCGCGAACGCGCTGCGGCTAGGGCGCACTCCGTAGTCGCCCCACTGCGATGTGACCACCGCGCGGAGCCGTGGGTCACGGAAACGCCTTTCGAGATAATGCTGAGTGACCTCTAGGGGAAGACCTGAGGTAAAGCGATTCACCGCCCTCACCAGCCAGTTCAACGGCGCAGGTGTCGCCATCGTCATGAAGTAGCGGGTCGTCCAGCGGGCCGCAGACCTGAGGTCCCGGAAATATTGTTCGATATTCGACCGCTCGTCTGGAAAGTCGTCGATCAAGGCATCTCGGAAATTTGCTTCGCCCTTGCACGCCCTGACTTGCAGATTCGGATAAACGAAGACATCGTAAACATCAGGCAACGAGTTCCACAGGACTCCGCCGTCCGTGATCAGATCAAACAGCCGGCGGCCCATCATTCCCTCGCCCATCTCGCCCACGTAGTGAAGCCCCACATCCCAGGACCAGCCGCCCGGCCGTGTGAACGTGTGCGTGAATCCCCCGATCTTGAAGTGGCGCTCGAGCACGAGCACGCGCCACTTGCGCAGCTTGGCCATGATGCTTGCGAATGCCAGCCCGCCCATACCGGAACCGATAACAATCGCGTCGAATTCAGGCTGCGACGACATACAGTTCTCCTGAGATCCTCACCAACCTGCCCGTATCGTATGCCAATCTCGGCCGTTCGGCGTGACTGTTCGGCTCTGAAAACCGCCCTTCGGCTGGATGTTACGCAGGATTCACGCAACGCCAACATTCCTGCAGCCAAAAGGTGTCAGCGTGTCGGCACTAAAGTTTCGGTCGGCACCTTAACGGTCGCCCGCGAACCGGTTGAACTCTGGACATACTTAAGTGCCCAGGTGACCCTCGTGTGTTGGGTTCTCTGGCGATGGCCGGAGCAAAATGGAGCGGAAGAAACCAAAGGTTCTGTTCCTCTCGACTGGCAATGCCACGCGCAGCCAAATGGCTGAAGGCTTTCTGCGTGCCTTACGGGGTGAGCACTTTGATGTCATAAGCGCGGGCGTCGAACCCGGCCCGCTGAATCCCATAGCATGCGCTGTCATGAAGGAGAGAGGCATCGACATCTCGGAGCATGAGCCCAAGAATGTCGCCCAATCGCTGAAGGAACATTTCGCCTATGTGATCACGGTGTGCGATGCGGCCAAGGAGCGGAGCCCGATATTCCCGTTCACGCCCCGTCTTCTCCACTGGAGTATCCAAGACCCAGCTGCCGCTCAAGGATCCCCAGAGCAAAGAATGGAAGTCTTCCGCCGCGTACGAGACGAGATCGAGAGCAAGATCAAGCAATTCATAGCCGAGACGGCGCAGACAAACGACAGTCAACTTCCCATCGGCTGAGGAGTCCAGCTCGATAGACCGGGCGGCGGACTCCCAAGCGGGTGCTTTGTAAACGGGCTCTAGGCCATGAAGAAACCATTACGCAAACGCACAAGCAAGGGAAGAAAATCGGGAAGGAGCGTCCTATTTCTGCACAAGCCAACGTGCGCGACTTGTCGCAAGGCGCGGCATTTCATGGAGAAACGCGGATACCGCCTCCAATTTCGCGACCTCTGGAAGGAACGGCTGAGCGCTGCCGAGCTGGAGAAACTGATTGGGGACGGCGACCACATTGACTTCCTGAACAAAAGGAGCGACCTCTATCGCCAAAAGAGAATGCGGGAAAAACCACCCTCGCGCCGCGAAGCGATCCGGATGATGGCGAAAGAGCCGAACCTGATCCGCCGACCGGTCATCGTTGCTGGTGGCCGCGTCGTCTTGGGATTTGACGAAAAGGGAATGGTCAAGTTGTAGCCAGGGCGTGTGCGTAAGGGCCAGGCGACCACCTAAACCGCGGAGCGCCCGAGTACTGGCCGACTTGCACACATGGCAATCCTCATCTGGCAGGTCATCGGCGCGCAGTGGGTCCGACGATGCCGGACATATCGTCGCCAACTAAGAACTGATCCGCAGGTTCCCATAAGATTCCTGGCCGCTCTCGTAACTCGATGCCTCAGGCACGGTGGGACGGAGTTAGTGGCACAGTGGAAGACAAATGGTTGGCCCGCTTCAAACGGAAGCCAATACCGAGTCTAATGGTGGGCGTTCTTCTGCTTCGCCATTCTCTGAGCCATGAATAGAAGCAAGTTTCTGTCCCTTTGATTAACGCGGCTCAGAGAACGGCGCAGCCTGAACAGAAGGCGCGCTTCCTTCGCGGAACTCCCCCACGCAATGTCGGCTGCAGTCTTTCGCTTGCGAAGATTTGGAAGTTCAGGCGGTTCTTCGCCGTCATAGAAGAGTTGATAGAGTGGCATTTCCAACGCCCGCGCGAACTTTTCGAGCGTTTCGACGGCCGGAATCGTATGTCCGTTTTCGACGCGGGAGATGTAGCAGCGCAACAAGCCTGTCCGCTTCTCAACCTCGCCCTGGGAGATGTTCTTTCCTTCGCGTACAGCGCGTAAGCGGTCACCGATCATCATGCTGGTTTCCTCGAAGCAGGAAGCGTTCTGTATGACCTGAAACTATAAACCGAAATCTACCTGGCAGCTAGGGAGCAATTCCATTATCGGAACGGTCGTGACCCGTTAACGCGGCAGCCCTGAACTGTGTTTTAGGATACAGGGCACAGTTGCAGAGTTCGTTTAATTCAGGCTTTAAGGAGGGAGTCCATGTTTGGAGAAATGAATGTGGTTCCGATCATCGACCTTCGGCATGCGCCGGAGGAAGTGGGAGGTTCGGTCCAGGGAGCGGTGGCCCGGTTGCTTCTAGCGACCGAGCATCCCAGCATCGCAAGATGGATGCAATTGCCAAAGGCCCTGTTCGTGTTCCTCATCGTTCCCGGAGACCCGGAATCCGGTGCCTTCTACGTGTATGACCGAGTCGCACGGATTTGGCTTTGGGTGGACTTTGACGACGAGAAATTCGGTGGCTATGCTGTCAGCGATTTCGACCGGCTCGTGCGCGAGTGCCGGTTCCTCGATATCGTTGAGCACCCTCAACTGCTCCCAAGCAAAAGGCGCTGGATCATTCAGCCCGGTTTTCAGCCTCGCCGAGCGACAGATTCCTCAATTGAACAGAGTCCTGCCTGAATCCCGTTCGACCGAAGCCTGACCTCTTGTAATTCATGTCCCCTCAATTCGTTACGCGCCCTCTGCCCCACTTATTTGACACGGTAGACCTTTGGGTTTAGTTACATCGCAACCTCGCATAGGAGCGGAGTTCAAACACGAGGCTTGGCGGCGGTGGAGGGACCATGGACGCACTCATTCAGGCTATCACCCAAGCACGGCCGAACAGGCGCGTCTGTTTGACGGGATTATTAGCTCGGCCTGCGTTTCTCCCGGTCCCGGTGCGAGTCCTACAAACTAGCGTATGCACGTTGAGAAAAGGTTAGGGCCACATTCGTTCGGGTGCTTCGAGCTTGATATTTTTCGAAATCCTCGACGCGTGAAACAAAGCCTCACGGGTTCGTCCCTCCGATTACTTCCGACTTGCTGATTTGCGCGAGGACAAGTCCAGGCGATGGGTTCGATTGGAGGCGTGCGCAGGCGGTTAGAATCTGAAGGTCTTTAGGCCACGGTGGCAATGACGCTCTGTTACAATCGTCAAAAGACGATTCGATCTCTAACCCACGCGGTCACAGTAGCTTTGTTAGCAAACGAAAGTTGAGCTTGCAACAATCAAGTGCGCGAGAGGTTGAAACCTTCAGGCAGTGAGCCCCATTTTGAGACAGTTTGCCAAAAGTTACAATCTGCAGTGAAAGGCAGGTCACTACAGATGACAAACAGAAAAGTGTGGCGGTATCCGGAAGCATTCCGCGCACTCGCGTTAGATCGATTCAATCGTTGCGAAAATGTTGAACTACTTGCGAAAGAGCTGGGCCTTCCGCGGCAAACGCTCTATCGGTGGCACGAGCAGAGCGAACAAGCCGAGCCGGACGAACAGCCGGTGACAGCGAAGTCCCGTGAGTCCCGACTTCGGAAAGAGATTAGAAACCTGAAGCGCCTAGTCGCCGAGAAAGCGGTGGAGGTGGATTTTTTCAAAGGCGCCTTGCAGAAAATCAAGGCTCGACGCCGCGAGAGCAGCGGATTTGGCGAGCCAGCATCTACGACCACATCCGGGACGTAATGCTGCTGCAAGGCGCCTTGGGTATAGGCGAAGCGTCAGGCGTCGGATGACGGGAAAACCGGATGATCGAGCTGACCTATTCATGCTGCGGAGGGCAAAATTGGCCAAGAAACTACTTGGAAGGTTTTCGCCGAATTGGAGAGCCAGGTCGCTAAGGCACCGACTGGACACGGCCCTGTCGAATAATCCAATTGATGAAGCACTCGGGTTCCTATCGCCTGTCATCCCGAGAAACCTCGTCCAGATTCCCGACGTCGCGCCTTCAGACGAAGAGGTGGCTTGTGGGAAGTCAGTCCGCGATCTTCGGACGACGAGACCGCATCGGTAACGGAATTCGGAATGCGTTTCGGGTTGATGTCGCTAGCAGTGCGGGTACTCCGCCCGTCACTTCTCCAACGCCAACGACCGGATACGATCAATGTCCAATTTCCCTTTGGCGCCCCAACCTGTTACCCCTTCCTCTGCTTGGAGCGCCGCCCGGGTCCGAAAGCCTTGCCGAATCGAAGAAAACAGCGCGAGAATGATGGGGAACATGTGGTGTGCAACGTATAGCGATATTCATCCAAATTCAACTGGCCCAATGAGAACGGAGTTTTTGGTAGGGACAACATCGAAACAGAAACCTGCTTCAAGTTAAAGCGATCGTCAGCCTGAGCGAAGGATCCGCTCTACTAATCCTGAAGCACCCAATCGGAAGTCGCTTCCAGAAACTGGAAGCCGTATCGCTGCCAAGCCGCGCCGGTCGACTCCTTGCGCACCACCACCGCGCGCCCTGCATACCGATCTTGCCCGCCGGACGCGAGAAAGACCTCGATCGGGGCTCCCTTGACCAGCGTCGCCGTGCAGTTGCAAAGAAATCCGCCGGCGCTCAGATTCTCCGTAGTGGTTGGTTCCTCAAACGGTTTTCCATTCGCATCGTTTCCACGCAGTTTGAGCGGGACTCGCATTTGTACTCGCTTGTGTTTGCGGCGCTCCGGCTGCTTGGCCCTGAGTTCTGCCGCGAGAGCGGCTTTGAGCGCAGCGAAGTCTACGGGCTTGTGGAAGTAGCCCTTTGCTCCCAGGCTCTCGACGTGCTCCTTGTATTTCGCTCCGGCCTCACCGGTGATCACGAAAATCGGGATGCGCGAGGTGTAGCTCAGGCTGTGAAAGCTCTGGCAGAGCTCGAAACCGGAAAAACCCGGCATCAGCAGGTCCAGCAAAATCGCGTCCGGCTTGTGCTCGAGGGCCAGCGCGAGGGCTTGTTCCGGATCGCCGGTCTCAACAACCTGGTAAGTGTCCGACAATCGCATACGGAGCAGCCCGCGTACGGATTCGTCGTCGTCCACGATCAGTATCTTCGCCACTTTCAAGGCTCCTGATACGGCCGAACCGCTTTCTTTGCTCGTTAATGTGCTCATCTGGACTCCGCCACCACGCGGCGATCCAGCGCCTCCCGGATCTTGCGTGCCAAAGTTTCCCGTGTAAACGGCTTCGAGAGAAAGTCGCTGCCCGGTTCGATCGGGCCCTGCGAACCGACGGCCTGGCCCGTATACCCGGACATATAGACCAACCTGGTATCCGGACGCCGCCGCGTCAGTTCCTGCGCGAGTGCGCGCCCTCCCATACCAGGCATCACGATATCTGTGAGCAGTAGATGGATCGGTCCCGCATGTTGTTCGCTCACCTCCAGCGCCTCCACACCATCGTTTGCTTCCAGCACCACATAGCCGAGCGATTCCAGCGTGGTGCGGGTCAGCTTTCGCAAGGATTCCTCGTCTTCGGCCAGCAAAATCGTTTCCTTGCCCTCGAAAGACGCGGCTGGGTCGGCCGAAGGCCCTTGGGCTTTGATAGCGTCATCGACGCGCGGCAGATAAATCTTGAATGTCGTCCCCTTGCCGGGCGTGCTGTAGATGTCGATGTAGCCGCCGCTCTGTTTCACAACGCCATACACGGTCGAAAGGCCGAGTCCCGTACCCTTTCCTTTTTCTTTCGTGGTGAAAAATGGCTCAAATGCCCGCGCCTTGGTCTCGGCATCCATCCCGATTCCGCTGTCCGTTACCGTGAGACAAATGTACGGCCCGGGTTGGACCGGGTACGGATACCGGCGCACGAACTCTTCGTCCATCACCATATTCTCGGTCGAGATCGTCAGTTTGCCGCCTTGTGGCATCGCGTCCCGGGCGTTCACGGCCAGATTCATGATGACTTGCTCGATCTGACCTTGGTCGGCCTTCACGTGGCCAACGTCGGAGCTCAGGGGGGTTGTCAGCTCGATGTCCTCGCCAATCAGCCTTCGCAGAAGCTTTTCCGTATCGAGGACGACGTTGTTCAGATCGATCACTTTTGGATCGAGCACCTGCTGGCGGCTGAAGGCCAGGAGCTGGCGGGTGAGTGATGCTGCGCGCTTTCCAGCCTTTAAGATTTCGTCGACGCTGTCCCGAAGCGAGTTTTCCGGTTCCAAGCGTTCTTGGAGGAATTCCGCATAGCCGATAATCACACCCAGAAGATTGTTGAAATCGTGTGCCACTCCCCCGGACAGCCGGCCCACCGCCTCCATTTTTTGCGATTGCCGGAACTGCTCTTCTAATTGCTTGCGTGCGCTGACGTCGCGATTCACGATGACCAGCTTCTCGACTTGGCCCTGGTCGTTCAGCACGGCGCTCGCACCGGACTCGAGCACGTGCCAAGTGCCGTCCTTGTGGCGCATCCGATACTGAATCGTGCGGCCCTGGCCTCCGGTGCGGGCCGCTCGTGCCGCCTCCTCCACGATAGGGCGGTCGTCCGGGTGAACTTGTTCGAGCGACGAGGTTTTCAGCAGTTCCTCCGCGCTGTAGCCAAGAATCCGCTCGTACGCTGGGCTGTTGTAGAGCCGCTTCCCGTCGGCGTCCACCACCGCGATCATATCGGCCGCATTCTCGCTGATCAGCCGAAATAACTCCTCGCGGCGCACCAGCTCATTACGAATTCGGTAAATCTGCAATTGTTGGTAAATCGTATAAATGTCGAACAACAAGACCAGGCCGACCAGCCCTCGTACGGCCAGATTAATGTGCAGCGTGTCGAAGTCCTCGACATGCTCGTGCAACATCGGAGCGACGAACGACGCGATGCCGGCCGTGAGCAGGAGTGTTACCAGGATTGCGAAAAACCAGAGAATCCACTCGCGCCGCTCAACTGATCGCATATGGTTCTGAATGTTGCTCTGCGATCGAAATTCCATGACATGTTTGTACCACTTTGGCACAGGCACCTTCCAACTTTAGGCGCTCGAAAGTTACTGTGCAGATACTGGCCAGCTTGCCCTCGATCTTCCTAAAATTCATCAGCGATCACCGATTATCCGCTTCTCGCTCTGCCATCACTCGCGAGTGGACTGCTTCGGGTTCCGGCCAGCCAATTCACTTCACGTCATTGCCAACCAATTCGGCAGCACCACCCGAATTCTCAATGGAAATTCCTGCTAGGACCCCGCTGATTTCGATCGCGGAAGTCGGCTTACGGATGGCTTCCCAGGTTTCGGTCGGAATACCCAGGAAGACGTCTGCCACTTGCGAATCAAACAGAATTCCTGCGTTGCGTGCGATTTGATCCCGCGCGGCCTGGAATGGGAGAGCAGAGTGGTACGGGCGGTCCGAGGTCATGGCATCGACTGTGTCCGCCACCGCAAATATCCTCGCTCCCAGCGGAATCTCCGTTCCTTCTAGGCCTCGCGGGTAACCGCTGCCGTTCCAGCGCTCGTGGTGGGCGAGGATGATTTCCGCGGCGTCAGCGAGAAAGGAGATGCGTTTCACCATTTCATACCCGATTTGCACATGGGTCTCCATGATTTTCCGTTCTTCTCCCGTGAGCGGTCCGGGCTTGAAAAGAATCGCGTCGGGTATCGCCAATTTCCCGACGTCGTGCAGCCAAGCGCCTATCGCCAGGCTCTTGAGTTGCCTTGGCGTACCGTTGAGCGCCTTCAGCATCTCGATGGAGTACAGAAATACGCGCCGCGAGTGCCCCCAGGTTTGGCTGTCCCGAAGGTCGATAGCCGCCCCCAGCGCATCCAGCGTATCCGCATAGCCGCGTTCGATCCGCCCAAGCGCGTTTTGCAGTTGCAGCGTTCGTGCGCTGACCATCTCCTCAAGATGCCGGCGAAAGTCCTCCACCTCTTGTTCCAGTCGCCGCTTGTGGAAGGCGCGCTCCAAGCTTGCCACAATCATATCTGCCTCGAGCGGCTTCACGAGGTAATCGTCGGCACCCTGTCGCATTGCTTGCATGCCCACGCGAACATCATCCACTCCCGTAGCGATCAAGAATACCTGTTGGGGATAGAATCGCCGCACCTCCGCCAACAGCTCCAAGCCAGAAACGCCGGGCATAATCAAATCCGCGATCACAGCATCTACCGGCTCTCGCTGCAGGACACTTAGTGCCTCCGCGCCATTCGCCGCCGTCGTGCAGGACATTCCAGCCTGCGTCAGTATCACCGCCAGCAGTTTCCGGCATGCGGCTTCGTCATCAACGATCAACAATCGGGTTCCCGAAGAACCCGTACACGAGGTCGTGCCAGCTCTGCGACCGTTGCCCGATGGTTCCGTCACAACTTCGTGTGGGAGGTTCATGGCACCTCTCCTGCTAGCCTCATTGGTGCCCGAAGAAAAGCGATTCCCGCACAATCCTCGGGCTCTGAATCCAACGGCGTGGTCAATCGCTGAGCCGCATCCTCGAAATCTCGCGCGCTTCGTTCTGGCGAACGCGCGAACGCATCGTTCCGCTTTTGGGGCGCGTGTGCGTCGCACGCGACCAGCTGCAATCCTTTGTGCTCTCTGGATGCCATTTAACCCTTTGAGTCGCTGAATCAGCCCGGTCGTCCGATCGACTGGGGGACGGATGGAAGTGCTGTGCTACGGCAAAGCCATTTCCACGGCAGACTTTCGGCGCAGGGAAGCGATTGCGCGTTGAGGACCGGGCTTCGATTCCCGCGAATTCCTGGAGCGCAACTCCAGTACGCGTGCACGCACCCGGGTCATCGCCGCCGTGTGAATTTGGGAGACACGCGATTCGCCAATGCCCAACTGCGCGCCGACTTGCTTCATCGTAAGCTCCTGGAAGTGATAGAGCGCGAGCACTTCGCGTTCGCGGCACGGCAATTCTTCAATCGCTCGTTCGATCAGCCTCATCATTTCCGATTGGAGCGTCTGGTGATACGGGTCATTCTCAACTGAGGCCGCGCGGTCTCGAATCTCTTTTTTGCCGCTCGCATGATCCATTTCGGATTGCAGGCTACCGACACCTAGTCCGCGGAGGTCTCCTACGAGCGGTTGGAGGCTCTCCAGGCTCATTTGCATCTCGGCGGCGATCTCCAGTTCGCTCGGATCCCGCCCAAGCTGGGCACGGCATCGCGCAATCGCCTGATCAAGACGCCGCGCCCGACGCCGCAGCCCCCGCGGACTCCAGTCCACCAGACGCAGGCTGTCGAGAATCGCTCCTCGAATGCGGAACTCCGCGTAGTATTTGAGCTGAACGTTTTTGCTGGGATCGAATTTTCGCAGCGCATCGATCAGCCCGAGAACCCCGGCGTGGACCAGGTCCTCCAGCAGCACTTGAGGAGGAAGGCGGAAGTGGATGCGCCGCGCGACGTGTCGAACCTGTGGAAGGTGATCGAGCAGAAGTTGTTGTCTCTGCTGTTCGTCGATCGCGCTGCCCGCTTTGGGACGAGGGATCGCGGGCGGAGGGTCCCACATGTACGAATCATTTCCTGGCATTTCCTGAACGCACGCGCCTTCCGAAACGTGCACTTCGGCGGGCCGCACCTCGACCGGCAATAGGCTACTCGAGTCGTTCAGGGCATCACAGGCTGACGTCACAAGTCCCATGTGGCTGGTTTCCCCCCGGGAATCGTTGGATCGAAGACCGCTCATCCGGCGTCACGAAGCGATCTTCGTGAACGCCTGCGGCTCCTGCACCCGATACCCGACACCGCGAACGGTGTGGATCAGCTTCCGTTCGTACGAAGCGTTGAACTGACAGCGACAAACGAGATCGCAACGCGCACCGTCTTGCTCATCTTTTAACAACGGGACGGTGTCTCACGAACACAGTAGGGGCGGCGATGATACGTGCATAGCAGGGAATTCCCTTAAGGGATAACTGATTGGAGAAATCGGCGGCCTGCGACCAGAAAAAGAGGAACAGCGCTGAACTCCGAGCCTCGGCTCCGATTAAGCTAACCTACTAGATCAAGTATTTTATTGTGGATCGCATACTGCACCAGTTCCCGAGTCGAATGTAGGCCAAGCTTAAGCATGATTCTTGCCCTGTGAGTTTCTACTGTCTTCACAGTTATGCCCAAGAGTGCAGCCGTTTCTTTATTCCCGGTCCCTTCAACAAGCAATCTGACAACATCCCGTTCCCTAGGCGTCAGTGCCACTGCACACGCCATAGTTTTCGCGTCACTTTGTGAACGACCTTGTAAAGCTTCTTGCACCGCTTGGTGTGAGAAAAAAGCCATTTGATTTGAAACTCCCATTGCCGCAGACCGATCGCGGGCGGAGCGGGAGTCTGGAAACCGCTTGAGAGGCCCCTCCATGATTTGCCGCAACAGCGCATCTGAATCGTGCGCACTCAAAAGGAGATTCCGAAACAACATATTAGTGACACAACAAAGCGACTGTTCTAGCTTCTTTTGTTCAGTGATTTCCACAACGACCGCGCCGACTTGTTCCACTCTGCCTGTCGCATTTCTGATCGCAAAGTAATTCTGAATCCAGTAACCCACTTCGTTTCTCGTCGGCAACTTAGCGCTGATCTCAAGATTCGACACGTCCACTCCACTGGAGAAGACATGTTTGAACGGAGGCTCGAACGCGGCGGCAGCCTTTCCGAGAACGTCGTGTATGGTTCTGCCTGGAAGTTTCTCGGGTGCAACGCCGATCATTGCGGCAAGCGCCTTGTTCACGGATCGATAGCGTAACTGGTGGTCGATGATAGCAAGGCCGACAGTGGGCTCGTTAAAAAGCGCGCTTAACAGCTCGTAAGGTTCACTGAGAGCCGCAGAATCGAACTGTTTTATAGTTTTCGGGGCTTTCATACCGTGTTAGTTATTGGACGATTTGACCATGGGCAGCAACCAATAATAGCGGGCAGGCTTGACCAGCCGCCCGCCTGTCTTGACCACAAGTGTTCGTCGATGAGCTTCTCCAGACCCAGTCGCCCATCCAACTCGCGAACCAAAATCAGGCCACCATCGGAAGAACCCATACACGAGATCGCGAAAGCTCTACGACGGCTGCCCGATGGTTCCGTCACAACTTCGTGTGGGAGGTTCACGGCACGTCTCCTGCTAGCCTCATTCAATAGGCAGACAACAGGTATGTGGAGCCCGAGTGTCTGCTAACAAGTCATCTTGAGGCCGTCACACGCCCGGATATCCACTGTCCCATGTGTACGAGCTAAATCGAATTAATGTAAGCAGAATTGTTAGTTTGCTTACTATACCAAGCAGATCATACGCGATCTGATTAATGCGGTCCCTACCGAAAAACCACATTCGTACGCGTTTGGCTCACGACGAAACCTCTACGATTGCCCGATCTCAATGGATTTGGCGTGAACCGGTTTTGATGACTGCGTTCTGGAGTGAACCCCTAAAGTGAGACAGTTTCATGATGCACACTTTGCGAAATCGCAAAACGGGCCGGAAAAGTGCCGGGCGGCGTTTCACAGAAGCGCGACGTACGTCCCAGACCGCCGTTTATCCGCATCTCGCAGGCGCGCTCCGGCACTCTAATTCACATTTCCAGGTCTTTGTGGGCTTCAAAACCAGAGTGTGATGCACACATTTGTCTCAACTTGGGGTTCACTTCCCAGAATTTTCGGTTAAGCCAAGTTTCCCTACGTGTGTGCTACTTCCGGTTGTCGTCCTTCCGAATGGACGAAGGGAACCTCCTGCCTAGTGAGGAGGCGCTCTGCTATTCGATTTTTCTCTTTGGCTCTCTCTAGTTCGAGAAACCTGTGCGCAACGCCATCGCGATGGCTTGAGCAAGTGGTTGGGATAAGACTCCTGAACTGTCATACAGGTGTCGCGGCCGCACTGCGGCATCAACTAATCAAGTTTGGAAAATGGACTTTGGAGGTTGTCCAAGAGTAAGATTTTGCTCGCGTCATGCAAAGGCTTCGCGCACTTCTACTGCTGGGTACTCTTCTGACCAATCTTGTTGGATTGGTAGCCGCAGCCGTGTTTCCCGCTTCGCAGTGCTGCTGCGGCGCCAAGATGTGCCCCATGCATCGCAACCAGGCGTCAAACAAGAAGAAAATGCTCTGCGGTGCTCCTGCCGAATCGCAGCCCAAGTGCACGTGCGGCGTCCGTCAAGAATCGCAGCCCGTCGTCCAGCAAGTCCTGCCGAAGGCGACTTTGAACCCCTGGGCCATCCTGACGGCACCTATCGTCGAGGACGCCATGCCGGTAAGCGGATTCGTATCTTTGTTGCTCCGCACGATTGCCCCACCGAGGCAACCTCCTCGTTCATAACTCCGCGCTGGACTACCGACTGATTTTCTAGGAATCATCCGGATCTGAACTTTCGCTCAGTCCTTCGGTAATTCCTTTACGAAGTGCTCTCTTCGATGTCGAGATTCTGAGCTGACAGCGAAGTGGCACGCCCACCCGTCGGAGAACAGGCGCAGGAATGAAAGGCGCAATTTCCTATCTAGCCCCGCGGGCCGCGGCTTACGAGATGCGCCGCTTCGCAATAGAGATTCGTCCGAGGCGGCAGTCCACTGTGAAGACAACGTCACCGACCCTGAGCCATCGCAGGTATCGAGGTTCGAATATGAAAAAGGAACGAGCTAGGCTGGAAGACACATCGCAGGTAGTTCTTCCTTGGATCGCGTGGTTACGGTACGGAATCCCCGTCGCACAGATGGTAGCGGCGTTTTTTGTGGAATATGTCCTAAAGATCGACCTGCCACTGACGTGGATCTTGCTCATCTCGGGGCTCGTGGCCACCAGCAATTTGTTGGTAGCCGATCGGATTCGACGCCCCGATCTGCTCCGCAGGCTTGGTACTTCAGCGCTGGTCGAATGCATCTTTGTCTTCGATACGCTTTGTTTGACGGTCGTTCTGATGCTGACCGGCGGTCCCACCAACCCGTTCAGCGTGCTGTACCTCGTGCATATCACGCTCTCGGCGACCATATTGACCAGGCGGCAGACCTTGCAACTCGGTGCATTTTCAGGACTGTGCTTTGGAGCGCTTTTCCTGATTTATCGTCCGATTCCGGCACTGGAGATGGCGCACCACATGGCCGGCGCGGACCTTCACTTAAGAGGTATGTGGGTCAGCTTCTTGGTGACCGTCGTCATGGTGACAACGTTCTCAGGGAAGATTTCTGAACTACTGCGCGACCGTGAAGAGTCCATGTTGCGCATGCAGGGAGAGCTAGCCAAGAGGGACCGGCTCGCTTCGCTCGTCACCCTGGCCGCAGGTGCCGCTCATGAGTTGAACACGCCTTTGAGTACCATCGCCGTTGTGGCAAAGGACCTTGAGCTGTTCGCAACAGATGTTCTTCACAGTGAGGGGGTCAGTGGCGATTGTCGCTTGATCCGAGACGAAGTGGATCGCTGCCAGAAAACTCTGTGGAAAATGAGCGCCCAAGGGGCGGAGCCAGTGGCGCTCGCTCTAGAGACCGTGCCTGTCGACCAACTGTTCCGGGATATCTGCGACGAACTCTCTCAGGCTTCGAGAGTCATCGTCAAGTTGCCAGATCGCGCGCCCCTGCCTTCTTTGAAGGTTCCAAGGCATCCGGTTCAGCAGGCGCTCATCGCATTACTGAAAAATGCCCTGGAAGCCAGCCCTTGCACCTCTCCGGTTCTGTTCTCTGCACAGTGTTCGGGAGAATTCTTGCAGTTCCGCGTGAAGGACACTGGCCCTGGAATGTCTGCAGAGATGCTGCAGCACGTCGGAGAGCCATTCTTCACGACGAAGGAAGTCGGGAAGGGGATGGGCTTGGGAACGTTTGTCGCCAGGACGCTTGCGGAACAGCTTGGAGGCAGCTTGAAGTACGAATCAGTTGCGGGTGCAGGAACTGTAGCGGTCCTCGAACTTCCCATGACACTGAAAGCGGAGGCATGAAACGGAAATGAGCGAAAACAAGCTTAAGCGATTCGCCTTGGTCGTCGATGACGACGACGTATTCCGCAACCGCCTTTGCCGAGCATTAGAGGCGCGCGGCTGGAAGGTTGACGGTGCTCCTGACGGAACCGTCGCGATCAAACTTGCAAAGACGCGTCCTCCGGACTTGGCCGTTGTGGACCTGCGTCTGGCAGGAATGGGAGGCCTAGAAGTGGTCCGTGAACTCCGCAGTCAGGATGAGGCAACGAGCATCATCATGCTCACGGGATATGGCAGCATCGCGACCGCGCTAACCGCGACAAATCTCGGTGCAGACGACTTCTTGAGCAAACCCGCGGATGCCGACCAAATCTTGGAGGCATACCAAAAGACTGTGACCGGTGGTGCTGGCTTTTCCAGGGAGATATCCACCCCCAGTGTTCCGAGTCTAGCGCGAGTGGAGTGGGAGCACTTGCAGCGAGTGATTTCGGACTGCAACGGCAACATCTCCCAGGCCGCGCGCTTGCTTGGAATTCACCGACGGTCGCTACAGAGAAAACTCGCGAAGTATCCGCCTTCCCATTAACGTCGATTCACGCAGTCTGCTTTGACGAAGATCTCGGTTCTAAGGCTGCTTCATGCAACAAACGAGGCTGTTGGTACCGTCCCCTTGCAAATCATGAATGTGGTTGGAAACCGTGAAAAACACTGAATGGCGGGGCTCCGTTCTTGTTTGACAAATAGCCGGAGGATCTAGAAACCGAGTGCACGGAAGCACACAGCGCAGCAAGGACGATCGTCGTTGTCACTGCCGCAGTTCTTACTGGCTTGGCCTTCAACCTCCCCTTCCGCTTCCGCCACCAGATCACGACACCGGTGTAGGAGAGTGTGGCGAGGAAAACCCCAAAGAGACAGACGAAGACGCGGTAGGGCAACCAGTCGCGCAGGTCAGCAAAGTGAATCCCCCACAGCAGCGTAGAGATGGAGTTGCCCAAGTGCTGACCGCGCGCCAAATCCACGCTCCGAACCTGGCCCGTGTTTCCATCGATAAGCACGCTCGTATCCCAGCCGTGACCGCGGAAGTCAATGCTGGATCGGACGCAGTAGGTGTAGGCGCCGTACGCGTCGATGTACGCCATGCCGTAGGGGCGCAGGATGGTGAAATGATGCAGTGCGGCTTGCTCAGCGATGGCACGTTCACCGGCCTGTTGGGCTCGCCGCCAGTCGAGCTCCGGGAATTCGAGCGGCTTCGGCAAGGAGTTGCTGGCGACGCTTTCGCTGGCCGTAACGAAGCCGAAGACGTGCTTCATTACCGGCTCGTAGACTCGAGGGAGGCCAAACATCACGCTCGACCATCCGAAGATGAAGAGCAAAGGCCAGAGCCACAGGCCTCCGGCCCGATGCAGGTCGAAGTGCACCCGTGTTGAATTCGCGTTCCACTTGATCCTCCATGCTTGCCGCCAACGCCGCCAGAAGAGGCCTTCGCCGCGCGGCAGCGTGAGATAGAAGCCGACAAAGCTATCCAGAGTCCAAATTAACGCCACGACTCCGACAAAAGTCCAACCGGTGGCAGTGTTGGTGGTCAGGCTCGTATGCAGGCTGTAAACAAAGGGCAGCACTTTCCTGCGCCACGACTGAGGCCCTTTCCATTGTTCTTCCATTCCTTCTGTTCCGAGGACCGCGCCGCTCCAGGGATTGAGAATGAGCACGCCGTAACCCAGGTCGTATGGCTTTCCGGTGGATGAATCGGTACGACCATTCACGACCAGTTGCGCCTGATCCTCATCCACCCAGAAATAGCCGACGCGCAAGCGCGGATCGAATGCCTCGGCGCGCTCGGCAATGGTGGCCAAATCAAGAGGCGGCCGATTGGGCGGATTGAGAACGTGAAGCTCGGGATTGAGTAAACGGTCAATCCTCCATTGGAACGCGAGGATTGAACCCGTCAGCCCCACAACGATCAGAAACGTGGCGAGCAACAGGCCGGTCCAGCGATGCAAGATAATGCTTGCGTCCCTGAATCCGAATTTCTGTGACATGACAGGCCTTTCCGTTTGCTCGCTTGCTCAGAACGTGATGTGGAGCGCAGGCAGGACCGTGAACGGCGCACCCGGCAGTGCCTGGAAAGGGGTGACGTTGGAAAAGTAATGTCTGTTCAGAAGGTTGTTGAAGTTAATCTGCGCACTGACGTGTGCCCTCCCGATGACTCCCTCATAACCTGTCATGACGTTGAAGACTACGAAGGACGGAATACGATCCGGCAAGTAGTACACCGCGCCTGTGTTCGGATCGAAGTCATACTCATACGCCTGCTCGCCGGAGCGCGTTTGGATTCCCGCGCCGAACTTGAAGCCGTGCGGGCCATGTGTGGCCGGTTCCCAGACTCCCCACAAACTCGCGAGATTGTGCGGCACGCTGGGAAATGGAAGTCCCTGAAAGCTGGGAATGTTGTCGTCCCGGGTTGTGAGTGCTTGCAAACTGGAGTAGCCCCCAATGATGCGTACATCGGGCGTCACCTGGCCGGATAGGTCGAATTCGACGCCCTGAGTTCGCGCTGCGCCGATCGCGATGCTGGCAATTGGGTCCTGCGGATCGGCGGTCGGAATGTTGTGCTTGATGATGCGGTAGACCGCAGTCGAGGCGGTAAGGCGACGGTCTAACCACTCTGTCTTCGCACCAAACTCGACCTGTGTAGCGGACTCCGGCGGCAAGAACTGACCATTCGGGTTGAGCAAACCGAGAGCCGATGCACCGTAGTTCGATGTGTAGGAGCCGTAGAGGCTAAGGTGCGGATTGGCCAGCCAGAGCACTCCGGCGCGAGGCGTCGCCGGCCGGTCGTGCACGACGGTGTTAGCAACGTATACGCCGGCGTAATCCTCCAGTTCCTTGGCCCAGTTTATGCGAAGACCTGCTAAGACAAAGACATGGCCTGGCAACTCGACCAAGTCCTGAATGTAGGCGCCATATTCGGTCCAACCCTGTGTGTTGAAGCCTTCCTGCGTGGGATCAGGGGGCGCGTACGGCTGATTGTAGATGGGATTATAAATGTTGATCGGTTGCGGAAAGACCGTGTTGTAGTCGTAGGCACCAGATTCCTTGTAAAAGTCGAAGCCGACGAGAAACGTGTTTTTCACGGGCCCGATGGAAAACTTTCCAGGGAGATCTGCGACAACTTGGTCGGTACGGTGGTGGAAATAAGTAGTTGTAAAGGCAATGCGTGGTAAATCGCCGTTCTGATCCGCGTCGCCAGCGTAGATTTCATCGACAGGCGTCGGGTTTCCGAACCGCTCAAACCTGTATTGCAGCCGCAATGGCCAGTCCTTGGCAAGGTGAATGGTTAGTGTTGGCTTGAGGCTGTATTGCGTGTTCGGCGCTCGATTCAGGCCGGGATCGGCGAAATTGCTGCTGAGTGGGACCGGGGCGAACCATGTACGGGTGGCAGCTGTTGTGCTGGTTCCGTTGTTGATGAAGGGAATGCCGTTGTCGAGAACGTTGGAACCCGTCTCATAAGCGCCTTGTAGAGTGAATTCGAGAAAGTTGTTGGGCCGCCATGTGACTGAGGGATAGATATTGAACTCGTGAGCGTAGATAAAGCGGCGGAAGGAATTGGCGTCGGTACCATCAAGCACGAAGCGGCAGAACAGCTTGTCTTGAATCAGCGGCTGGTTCAGGTCGGCGGTGGTGCGGAAAAATTCGTGATTGGCGAACTGTTGCTCAATCGTCGTGAAAGGCTCCTCGCGCGGTTTCTTGGTCACGACATTGACTAGCCCGCCCGGCTCAGCCTGGCCATAGAGGACCGATGCGGGGCCTTTAACGACCTCTACCTCCTCGACGTCCGCCATGTCCTGTGGAAAGCCCGAGGCGCTGTATTCGTCCAGCTTGATTCCATCCTGATAGAGCACTGAGAGAGCATCGAATCCTCGAATCGAGAAGCTGTCTCCCGTTCCGTAGGCGTCGTTTGTCGGCGCCACACCACTCACGTTCACCAACGCATCGACGAGATTCACCGTTTGTTGATCGGCCAGCACCTGAGCGGGTATGACTTGCACGGCAACGGGAGTCTGCATAATTGGAAGTTCAACCTTGGTCGCGGCTGAGGCACTGGAGACCGTGTACGGCGCCTGAGCTGTTACGTTTACGGTTTGCAGAACGGGCGCCACCCGCAGAGTGATCTTTATAGGAGGTAGCCCTGATTCACTTGTGTCCGATACGCTGATGCTACTCCGCGATGTCTCAAAATCTTTCCGCTCCGCCTGAAGAACGTATTCACCCGGCTGAACTGAGGAAATCGAGAAATGCCCTTCCGAGTCGGTCGTAGATTTGCCCTTCACGCTGCCCGCGGCGTCGAGTAGCCTGATCTCAACACCGGCGATGGCACCACCTGCAGAGTCCACCACGTTCCCGCTGAGCGTTCTTGGCCGCCCAACGTCTTGTGAGTGCGCGGTCCGTGCGCCGACGGTCACGAATCCCAGGAGCAGTAACGCCAAAACGCCCGAAAACGACTTCGACATGTCCCCCCGCTTGCATCTGTGACTCTCAATTGTTCACAGCATCATTGCGCTGGCTCAGAGTCAGTTCGCAGCCCGAGAGACTCGCAGAAAAAAGAAGAGCAGACAATGCGACACGTTGTCGCACCGCCTCTTGCTAGCGCTCTGCGACAATTTGCCGCATTTACAAGGGGAAAAGCCGCAAGCTAAATTGTTCGGGTTTCTCGGACTTTAAGAGCGTGCTACGCGTCGTGAGGTTAGGCGGGCTGGGAGCGGTGGTTGTACTTCTCGTGAGTTGCGGGCGGCCTTCCGTCAGCCAGGGTCGTACCCTTTATCAGGAAAACGGGTGCGCCAGTTGTCACGGACCAGACGGACATGGAGACGGACCCTTGGCACCAAACCTTCCTGCGAAGCCCATCGACTTCCGTGACGTTTCTCTTTTCAAACGAGGATCGTCTGAGGACGCGATAGCCGAAACCCTTGAAGAGGGGATTTCAAGGGTTCATACGATACCGGCGCTGCACCATACCCACCACGAGCTTCTGATGCCCAAGTTCGATCACCTGACAAAGACGGAAAGGCGTTCCATAGCCCGATACGTGATCTCATTGCGTGTCGAGGACAACCAAAGGAGAGTTCAACCATGAGGATGAAGCATAGCTTGGTGGTCGAGTCGTGTACGTTTCTGATGGTCTGTGCCGTAGGATTGCTCTTCGCGGGCGCACTGCACGCGCAAACGGGCGGCGTTGTTGCGCATGACGCGTGGGTGCGCATGCCAGCTCCGTCCAAGACGGAAACAGCCATCTACATGGTCCTCGAAAATCACACCTCCCAACCGAGGGCGGTTGTGTCCGTTTCCAGCGACGCCGCGGATAAGGTCGAAATGCATGAGATGAAGACCGTGAAGCCGGATGATTCGATGAATAAAAACGCGGGTTCGATGAATGACTCGAACTCGTCCATGGGCAAGAGTGATTCATCGTCAGACCAGTCGTCGATGTCCATGAACAAACCTGCAGACCAGTCGATGATGGCCATGATGCCAATTAAGAAAATCGAAATACCCGCCAATGGCAAGACGACGCTCGCTCCCAACGGTCTTCACATGATGATGTTTGGGCTAAAGACGAGGCCAATGCCAGGAGACAAGGTCAAGATTACGTTGAAACTTGACGATGGAACGACGATACCGGTTGAGGCGACGGTTCGCTAGCTAAACCCGCAGGTATGGAAGAAGGGCATTACGGCAGTGCAAAACTGGAAATACATTTTGGTTTTGGTGGCGTTTGCCTTCGTCGGTTGCCAGCGGGCGGCGCCATTGCCTGTGCTACCGGTCGGCGGGGATTTTGTCCTGACCGATTTCAATAGTCAGCGATTTGAGCTGAGAGCGCTGCGCGGGAAAGCCGTGTTGATCTTTTTTGGATACACTTCCTGCCCTGATGTATGTCCAACGACCCTTTCGAAGTTGTCTTCCGTCTACAAGAACCTGGGCGACGATGCGAGCCGCGTAAAGACTCTGTACATTACTGTGGATCCCCAGCGCGACACGCCGGCTGTTCTGAAAGCTGATCTTGGAAGCTTCCGTGTGGATGCCTTGGGACTGACGGGGACCAAGTCTGAAATTGATAAGGTCGTCGGGCTTTACGGGGCCTCGTACGAGATCATTCCAACCCCAAACTCCGAAGATAAGTATACGGTCGCACACAGTACGACACTCTATGGACTTGATGCAGAGGGACGGACACGGATTTTGTTCCCTTACGAGGCGACTGTCGACGAAATCGTAAGCGGTTTGAGGGCTATTCTGGCCTCCAATACATGATGGCCGTGGCCCCCAGGTGAGATGTGATGGAAAATGTGCTCATCCGGATCGGCTCTGTGGCCGCATTGCTCCTATTGACCCTAATCAGCGTCCCCCCGACCACAGTACCAGCGCCTTCTCCAAGCCAGTCGGAACGGATTTTGCATCTTGAGGACGCGTTGTTGGCGCCATGCTGCTACAGGCAGCCCGTCAGGGTACACATGAGTGACGCAGCAGTCGAAATGAGGGACGAGATTGTGGGAATGGTCCTGTCAGGACAATCCGACCGGGAGATCTTGGACCATTACAAAGAGCTTTACGGTCCGCGAATTCTCGTCGAACCCGAAGGGGAGACGCGAACGGCGCTCTACAGCTTGCCGTTCATGTCTACAGTGGGCGGACTCCTGCTAGTCATGTTTTTTCTCCGACAGTGGGTCTTCAAGAAGAGCGGGCTGAGAACTTCAAAT
Source organism: uncultured Acidobacteriota bacterium (assembly GCA_963715685.1). GTDB lineage: Bacteria > Acidobacteriota > Terriglobia > Acidiferrales > UBA7541 > Palsa-295. The sequence goes on from OY970264.1 coordinate 729,528, forward strand.
CACTCTAGCTCCGAAAATCTCGACGGATATCGGGTGCGGGTTCGAGCCGCTGTAAGGGATTACTAGCAGAACCAAACGGAATGAGCGCAAGGCTATTGAATGAGCAGAGGTTTGGAAGTACGGATTCGCATCCTTCGACAAACGTGAGCGGTCTTAGCGGAAGGCGCTTGCTCCTATGGGGTACTCTTCTCGTTGCTACGATTCTCTTGGCGACGCTTGCCGCATTCAGAAATGGGTTCACGTTCAGTGGGAGTTCTCCAGCTTCGATTTCCGGCCCGAATCATGCGTCGGCGGTGGTTAATATCGGCGTGCTGGTGTTTCGTGAGGGACTGGAATGTGTCCTGGTGCTCGCTGCTATAACTGCGGGCATGACTGGCTCCGAGCGGGAATGTCAACGGTTTGTGGCCGTGGGTGCAGGGATAGGATTCGCCGCAACCCTCCTGACCTGGGGCCTGGCGGTGCACATCCTCGCTGACCTCGCGAAGAACGTCTCAGCTCTTGCCGTTCAAGCGGGCACCGGACTTCTCGCGATTCTCGTGCTGCTTCTGGTCATGAACTGGTTCTTTCATAGGGCCTATTGGACCGGCTGGATTTCACTCCACACCAAGCGCAAACAACAGCTATTGAAAGACGAGAAGCAGGGAGACGACAAAGTAGGATTACTGTGGGGAATGGGGCTGCTGGGATTCACTTCGTTTTATCGCGAAGGATTCGAGGTGGTGCTCTTCCTACAGAGCTATAGGCTCAGGTTAGGTGGCGCGGTGGTGCTGCACGGTGCCGTTCTGGGTATCCTATTTTCTGGAGTCGTGGCGATTCTTACTTTTGTGGCGCATCGCCGACTGCCCTATCGAAAGATGTTGGTGTTAACTGGATTGATGCTTGCAGTCGTCTTGCTCGTGATGGTGGGTGAGCAAGTTCAGGAGATGCAACTCGCTCATTGGTTGCCCAGAACAGAAGTGTCGGGTTTGGCCAAGGTAATCCCCTCATGGATGAGTCTCTGGTTCTCCATTTTCCCCACAGTCGAGACGCTGGCTGCCCAAGTGGTTGCGGGGATTCTCGTCTTTGGATCTTATGCGTCTGCTCAGTCGATACGAACGTCTGTCGGTTAGGTTTGCATTCAAGTTGGGGTGCAAGAGGCCTTCCTGGCCATTGCAACTCTGTCCCAGTGGAGAGGTGTACAGAATGGCTTTCCGGTACTTCGATGCAATGATAGTTGCCATGCGACCATCTTCCATTGCAGTCGCTGCCCTTCTTTCAGTTGTCGTGGTCGGAAGCATGGTTCATGGAGAGAAACAAGCGGCGGCACAAACGAAGAGCGTTGCTCCCGATATCGCTTCGTCGGCTCGGCGGTTAATCTTCGCAACATACGTGGCCGCAGCCGATGCCCGGCGACCAACGGCGCTTTGCTAACTCGACAGCCCTGGCACTACTCCCAGCCGGTTTTGGAGTTATAAGCCGTAGTGAAGCCCATCGCTTCGATTTCGTGGATCTTGCCTCCGCTGATCTTGAAAATGTGCGCGGCGGGCATATCGAACGGGTTGATATTCAATGGCACCTGATCGACGCCCGGTACGCCAACAATCGTTACGAATTTCTGTTCCATAGGATGGCGGAACTGCGATAGGCCCAAAACCAAGCCAGTCTCGGGATCTGCGATCCAGACACGGCGAGGCTCGATGCGCTTGATATAGTCAAACGTATGTGTGCGCAGTTGAGCCGCGCACCCCATTGAGCCCAGGATCGCCCTGCTGGGGGCTCCTGGCTTCGGCGGAGGATTGGTGGTGGTCTGCATCCCGTTTTCGCGGCGGACGCAATCTTCGGCGAATGGCGCGTTGTTGGCGTCGGCCCCGACAAGCGCGTCGTAATACGTAGCGCCGATTTTCAGCAGCGCATCGTGCGGCGAACGCTGGTCTTCCGGAACCGTTGCCAGCAAGCCCGGCCGCGGAACCACGAGGTTCACCAAGCTCCCGGAACCAAGATTGCGCGCGACGATGTGTTCGGCTTCGGCGATTTGGCCGTCGACAATCTTCAGCCGCAGCGCGAGCTCGATCGGCCGGTCGTTTTCCTGCATGACGCCGAGGAAACCGACTTGCTGGGAGACAACATCGGGGATGTAAATCTTGAAGGTCGTCGGGATGGCGGTTGCAGTCTTCCAGAGACCCTCGCCCGGTTTCATCGGTGTGATGTTTTCGACAAACTTCGCGTTGGATGCCCAATTCACGATGGTGGGATCGTGAGCGACCAGACCGGCTAAATAGATGTTCGTGGTTTGGATCAGGCACGCGCGGTCACACTCCGCCGGCGCCGCTTGCGGGTCACCTTGCGGGATTACCAAGACGCCGCAGAAGAGCAAGACAGCGGCGAGAGTTCTAAGCAGGTTTTTCAAGTTTGTTTCCCCCGATACGGTGAATTCGTGCGCAACGACGGGCAGACGCAACGCAAACTTAGCGAGGCTTTCGGATATTCGTGTGCCCCCACGATTGCGAGCGGATTCTAATGGGCGCTACGGCGATGGTCAAGAGTTGGCGTCGGGGGTACGGTGACTTCTGCACGACTGGGACCTGTCATCAATCAAACACAAGGCAGGAAGAAAATGGCAGGAGAGGTATTCCGGGGAAGGTGATAGCTGATTCATGAAAGGTCGGCTTCAGGGAGGGGCCGGCTATCGCACGACGGTATGGGTTGCGGGACGATCAGTGGAAACGGATCAAGGATTGGCTGCCTGGGCGGAAAGGAAACCAGCAGCTCGATGAGAAATGCACAGCGGGTGACGTAGTCTTCTGCCCGCCCATCATCGGGATTTCGAAGAAAGAGGACCGCGTCTGTGTACGAAGTGTGCACGAATCGAACGTTTTCAGTGCATTGGGGTTAGCTTTGAGCGAAAAGCAGATTCCCCGAATTGTTGAAAACGTTAGCAATTAAAATGCGCGGTAGAGGTATTGGAGCAGAGGTTCGTGCTTTGCAAGCAGGGGGTCGCCGGTTCGATCCCGGCCACGTCCACCAAACCCTTTAACTGTGAATGATTTACTGGATTCGTCTCCGCGTCGCATTCCCGCTTCTGGTCTGGACTGTACAAGAAAGAGCCGAATCGAGCCGCTGTGCGCAATCACGAAGGAACGTAAGTCGCTGAAATTGAGGAACGAGCTTGGGCAATTAGAAACGGAGGAAGGGGACGACCCTGCTTAGAAGGCAGGTGCGCTCTGTCTACCAAGTGTTTCAAGAGTTCCGACTTCCCGGGCGACTCTTGGTGGTTCCGGGCTGCCGATGGCGATTCGAGTGCGCGATGAGATGTTCCTGCAACTTCGCCGCCTGATCTCTCAACACTCCTCGAAGCCAAATGTACGCCGGGTCCTTATCGTGGTATTTGTGCCATTGAAGCACTTCAATCATGGGCGGAACATCGACGGGTAGAGGGCTCAGTTTTAGCGGCAGAAATTTGGCATATTTTCTTGCCAGGCGCGTGGCGACGGTGGCGATTCTCTTCGTGCCCACGACCAGGTGCGGGACGACATCGAAGCTGTGCGCCACCACTTCGGCTCTCCTCCTGTACTTCAGGCGTCGGAGGAACAGCTCGTCGAAGTTTGGCGCCGCGCCCTCACCTACGTGGATGGCGACGTGACCAAGGCTGAGGTACTGCTCGAGAGAAATTTGGCGGCCCATGTTTCGGTTGCGTGTCCAGGCGATCACTGTGTGCGTGTCCTCAAACAGGGGCACTTTCGGGTGCCCCTTGGATACGAACACCTCGGGGGCGATCAGGAAGTCGAGGGTGCCGGCCTCCAGGGCCTCCACTGCCCGCTCACTCGTCGGCACGAGCTCGAAGGCGATGTGCGGCGCCAGGCGCTGCACAATCCTCAGAGCATCCGCCATGAATACGGTGATCGCATAGTCGGAGACAGCAACCGAGAAACGCCGGCGCGAGGTTGCCGGATCAAACCGACTCTGCGTCGCGATGGTAGCTTGCGCCTGAAGCAAGAGATTGCGCACCGGCTTGATGAGCCCCTGGGCCACCGGCGTCAAAGCCATCCGGCCCCCGACGGGAACCAGGAGTTGATCCTGAAAGAAACTCCGCAGCCGGGCCAGCGCGGCGCTGGTGGCGGATTGACTCAAGTGAATGCGCATGCCGGCCCGAGTCACGTTCTTCTCAGTCAGCAGAGCGTCCAATGCAATCAGCAGATTGAGGTCGAATTCAGAGAGCTTCATCGGTGTTTCCCGATATCTGTTCAATGGATACGGCGTATGCACAAAAACGATTTGGTGAATACTGAATCATCCGTCTATCGTGGCCGCGTACGCAAGTCTTACTGATCGAAACGAGGCCCGTATGCCCAGACGCATCCTGTCCCATCTCGCACACGTGGAACTCTTGACGCCGAGGCTGGAAGACTCAGTCGCCTTTTTCACGAACGCCCTCGGGCTGGTTGAAAGCGCCCGCTCCGGCAAGTCCGTCTATCTTCGGTGTTGGGGCGAGCACTACCATCACAGCATCGTGCTTACCGCGGCGGAACAGCCCGGGCTTGGCCACGCGGCATGGCGCACGGAAGGCCCGGACGAACTCAACGAGGCGGCCGCAAGGATTGAAGCAAGCGGTATCCGCGGCGAATGGCGCGAGAAATCGGTCGGGCATGGCCGCGCGTACCGATTTCGCGGCCCCGGAGGGCACTTCCACGAAGTCTTCTGGGAGGTCGAGCGTTTCGATGCACCTGCCGAGCTGAAGTCAACGTATCCCGATCGCCCGCAGCGATTCGTCGGCCGGGCCGTCGCCCCGCGGCAGATCGACCACGTTACCTTAAACACGCAAGACGTCATGAAAACGTGCGAATGGTATCGCGACGCTCTGGGCTTTCGCTTCATGGGCTACACGGTTCTCGACCACGACCCAAAGGTCACGGTATTCGGCGTCCTCACCACGAACGAAAAGTCGCACGATCTGGGCTTTGGGGGCGACTTCTCGAAGGTGCCCGGACGATTCCATCACGTGGCCTTCTGGATCCCATCCTACGAGGAGCTCTTGCGCGCGGCCGACCTGCTGCTCGAGTCAGGTACGCCGATCGAATTCGGCCCGGGCAAACACGGAATCGGCGAACAGGGTTACCTGTATTTTCGAGACCCGGTCGGTTTACGCGTGGAGCTTAATACCGGCGGATACCGCAATTACATACCCGATTGGCAGCCCACCGTCTGGAAACCCTCGCAAGGATCCCACGTGATGTTCCGCAATCTCGATTACGGCCCCAAGTCTTTCATGGAAGCGATGCCTCCGGCGCCCGAGCCTGCGATTCCGGAGCCCGACATCGCACAGGTTCCGGCAGGAGTTCTTAATCGAGGTCCAAGGCAGGAATAATCCCAATGTCTGCTCGAGGCCACCTCTCATGACACCGCTAGGGCCGCGTCTTGCGCTTGCGACCGTCTCGGCGGGCGGCGGAGCGCCGGTCTCGGCGCTGGTGCTGGGCGACCGAGTAGCGCCGGTTCACGCGTTGAAGCCGGTGTTCGAGCAGATCGGATGCGCGCCGCCGGAGTCCTCTTCCGTCCTCGCGCTCCTGGAAAAGTGGGAGACTAGCTTCGAGGCATTGCTGCGGGCGGCAGAATTCCTTCAAGCCACCGGAGCCGAGAGCGATGCATGGCGAAACGTCTTTGTGCCGCGCGAGCAGCTGACGTTCCGACCGCCGGTTGATTTGCCGCGGCAGGTTTTCTGCGCAGGCGCGAACTATCGAAAACATGTGATCGACCTCATCGTCGATCAAGCCTCGGGCGCATCCCGCGATCAAAGCCCGGAAGAGCGCAGAGCGCAAGCCGCAAAGATGATGGACGATCGCGCCGCGCACGGAGCGCCCTTCGTGTTCACGAAGCCGGTTTCCGCTGTCACGGGACCCTACGATCCAGTGATTCTGCCTCGTCACGCCGCGCAGCCGGACTGGGAACTCGAGCTCGCGGTGATCATCGGCAAGCCAGGGCGTCACGTGAGTCGAGACGAAGCGCTCAACTATGTTGCGGGCTATACGATCGTCAATGACATCACAAATCGCGACCTCGTTTTCCGCAAGGACATCGGTGCGATGGGAGCGGACTGGATTGCGGCCAAAGGCTCCCCCGGTTATCTGCCGATGGGTCCTTACCTCGTGCCCGCTGGCTTCGTTCCCGATCCGCAGAACCTACAAATCACTCTGAAACTCAACGGCCAAGTGATGCAGGACGAAAGCACTGCCGACATGATATTCGGGGTAGCGCGCATCATCGAGTTCCTTTCAAAGCACGTGCAGCTCTGGCCCGGCGATCTGATCGCGACCGGGTCGCCTGCCGGAAACGGCACGCACTACAACCGCTTCCTAAAGCCCGGAGACGTCATGGAAGGCTCGATCACGGGCCTTGGCACGCAGCGTAATTCGTGCATCGCGGAGGAGGGCGACGCTCATGCCGCCCGCTGAAATGTCCGCTCGCGTAGTTCGATCCGAGAGCGGCCGCAGGTCTCTCACCGTGGACATTCATTGCCACGTTCTGACGGTGCAAGTCGAGCGCCTCGTCGCAGACCGGCCGGAAAAACAGGCCGAACCCGCGGCACAGCTGCGAATGTATGGAGCCGAATCGGTCGAATATAACCGCAAGCTTTTCGCCGACCTGATGCCTCAGCTTACGGACATCGGCGAGCGCCTGCGACGGATGGACGCGATGGGCGTGGATGTGCAGGTGATCAGCCCTTCGCCGAACCAGTATTACTATTGGGCCGATGCCGATCTGGCGAAGCAGATCGTGGCTACGCAGAACGAACAGATTGCATCGCTGTGCGCCGCCCATTCGGACCGTCTGCGCGGGCTCGGCAACGTAGCGCTTCAGCATCCGGAGCTATCGGTCGAGCAATTGAAAGACTGCATGGGGAAGTACGGGTTGCACGGCGTCGAAATCTCATCCGCCTGCAACGGGCAAGAATTCTCGGACAGCTGCTACGACCGCTTTTGGTCGAAAGCCGAGGAGCTCGGCTGCCTTGTCTTCATTCATCCGCTCGGCACATCACTGGCCGAACGCGTGAACTGCCATTACCTCGGCAACATCATCGGCCAGCCGATTGAGACCACGATTGCGCTCTCGCATCTGATCTTCGGCGGCGTCCTGGACCGCCATCCGGGGCTGAAGATCTGCGCGGCTCATGGCGGCGGATACTTGCCTTCCTACGTGGGCCGATCGGACCACGGGTTCGCCGTGCGCCCGGAAGCGGCGAAGATCAAGCACAAGCCGAGTGAGTATTTGAAGCGCATCTATTTCGACAGTCTGGTTTACACACCCGAAGGGTTGCGGCATTTGATCGAAGAAGTCGGGGCAGCGCACATTCTGCTCGGCACGGACTACCCCTTCGACATGGGCGCGTACGAGCCCCACAAATTCCTCGCGGCGGTGCCGGGTTTGACGGAACAGCAGCGCGAGCAAATCCTCGGAGGAAACGCGGCGCGCCTGCTGGGTATCGACGCAGGCGCGACTTCGAGAGTGTGAGGTTTGGGGAGAACGGAATGCCGAAAGTCAGCAAAGTGCTCATCGTAGGCGGCGGGATCGGCGGTCTGGCCCTGTCCATCGGGTTGCGCAGAGCCGGAATCGAAGTTGAGATCGCCGAGATCAAACAGCAATGGACCGTCTACCACGTGGGCATCATCGCGCAGAGCAACCTGGTCCGGGCGATGGTCGGTCTCGGCATCGCGGACGATTGTGTGGCCGCCGGGTTTCCCTACCAGGGCCTCCGCTTTTGCGACGCCAACGGCAACGTGATGAACGAAACCCCCGGCGTGAAGTTGGCCGGACCCAACTATCCCGCATTTCTCGGATTGACCCGTCCTGCCTTGCATGACGTGCTGTTTGCCGCATCGAAGAAGGCCGGCGCCCAGATTCATCTCGGTGTGAGTGTCGCAGAGCTCCGGCAATCCGAGAGCAAAGTCGCGGTGAGATTCACCGATGGCAGCACGCGAGAGTACGACTTCGTCGTTGGCGGGGACGGCGTACATTCCCAGCTTCGCACGATGCTGTTCGGGGATCATCTTCAGCCTCGATTTACCGGAGAGGGCGTCTGGCGCTACAACGTTCCTCGCCCGCCGGAAATCGATTACGGCTCGATCTATACCACGAGTGAAGGACCGAAGGCGGGGCTGATCCCTCTTACGCGCGAAACGGCTTACATATTCCAGATCGGCCCGGAACCGGGCAATCCCCGCTTCCCGAAAAATGAATTGGCCGATATCATGCGCGAGCGATTGAAGCCGTTCGGCGGCACGATCGGCGAGTTGGCTCGCGGCATCACAGATCCGGCGTTGGTCGTCTACCGCCCTCTCGAATCGGTTCTGGTGCCTTCGCCCTGGTATCGCGGGCGCGTGGCGTTGATCGGCGACGCAGCCCATTCGATTACGCCGCACCTAGGGCAGGGAGCGGCACAGGCCGTCGAAGACGCGGTCGTGCTGGCGGAGGAGTTGCAAAACAACGGGCCGCTGCAGGATTCGCTGCAATCCTTCATGCGCCGCCGCTTCGAGCGCTGCAAATTCATCCTGGAAGCCTCGCTCCAGATCGGTGAATGGGAGATGCATCCGGATCCCAAAGCAGATGTGGGGAGCCTGATGGGCCGCGTTGCTCAGACGCTTGTGCAGCCGCTCTGAAATCGCCGTCGAGCGGCAGCGGGCCAGGCCAGTGAGAGGATTTGGATCGAAACGAAAAGGCGATTCCTCATGAAGAAGTGGCCGTATACAAAAGGGCTCCACGACATCGGGAATGGCTGCTACGCGTATCTTCAGCCGGATGGCACCTGGGGCTACAGCAATTCCGGTCTCGTGGTCGACAGCGGCGAAGCGCTGCTTGTCGACACGCTCATGGATCTCAAGCTGACGCGCGAAATGCTCGATCGGATGCGCGCCGCCGTGCCGGTCTCCGAACAAATAGGGACGCTTGTGAACACGCATTCCAATCCCGACCACACGAATGGAAACCAGCTGGTCGCGGGCGCGCAAATCATATCGTCGACCGCATGTCTAGAGGAGATGAAGGAACAAAGCTCCGCCCCGCGCTATCCGATGACCGGCGATGCGGGCGCTTTCTTTCAGGAAGTGCTCGGCAGCCGGTTCGACTTCAGTAATATCCGCGCCGTGCTTCCGTCCCGCACGTTTGATCGCCAGCTGACGCTGCGCGTCGGAAGCAAAGAAGTGCGCCTTCTGGAGATGGGCCCGGCGCACACCCGCGGCGACATCGTCATTCACGTCCCCGCAGACAAAACAGTATTCACCGGAGACATTCTTTTCGCCGGGGGCCATCCCGTGATCTGGGCGGGCCCCGTCGGCAACTGGATTCGAGCGTGCGACACGATCCTCGAATGGGATGTGGAGACTGTCGTGCCGGGTCACGGTCCTGTCACCGACAAAAGCGGCGTCCGCGCGCTAAAGCGCTACCTCAAATTCGTGCGTGACGAATCGCGAAAGCGCTTCGACGCCGGAATGGGCTACGAGGACGCCGCCCGCGACATTGCGCTCGACGCCTTCGCCGATTGGACTGATCCCGAGCGAATCGTCGTCAACGTGTACGCCTGCTATCGGGAGTTCAGCGGCAAAGCGGATCGTCTGCCGGTTCCCGCACTCTTCGGCGGCATGGCCCGCTATCACAATGAGCGTAAGACCCGAACGGACAGAGTTCGCGGATGAACCTGAACGAGACGCACGATCCATCACGCCGGAGTTGGCTGCAGTCGGCGAATCACCCCGACACCGACTTCCCGATCCAAAATCTCCCGCTGGGGATCTTTCGCGAAGGCGGAATTGCGAGAGGCGGAACCGCCATCGGGGGCCGGATTTTCGATCTCGCTGCCGCCCTCGATCTGGGCTTCTTATCCGGCGAGGCTGCTAATGCAGCTCGCGCGGCGGCGGGGGACACTCTCAATCCTTTGATGGCTCTCGGATCGCGGCCTGCGTCCGCCCTGCGCGCGCGGCTATCCGACCTGCTACGCGCCGACGGTCCGGAGCGAAGGCGCGTAGAGTCACACGCCAACCGCCTGCTCGTGCCCATGTCTTCCGCGGAGATGCTGCTTCCTGCGAAGATCGGCAACTTTACAGATTTCGTGTGTTCGACATTCCACGCCCAGAGAGCGGTACGAAAGCCCCTGGATTCGCCCTTGGCGCCCGTTCTCACCTACATGCCGGTGGCGTATCACGGGCGGGCCAGCTCGATACGAGTCAGCGGCGAGAACATTCGCCGCTCGCAGGGCCAGTTCAAGGATTCCGAGGGCGTTGTGCTGTTCGGCCCGTCGAAGGCGCTCGATTTTGAACTGGAAGTGGGCGCATTTGTTTCCACCGGCAATCCACTCGGGTCGTCGATTCCCATCGAGTCGGCGGCGTCGCACATCTTTGGCTACTGCTTGCTTAACGATTGGTCGGCACGCGATGTCCAATTTTGGGAGAGCATGCTGGGACCGTTCCTCAGCAAGAGCTTGTCCACCACGATTTCGCCGTGGATTGTCAGCCCGGAAGCACTTGCGCCGTTTCGCGCAGCCGTTTTCCGCCCCACGCAACCCGACTGGCCTTCGCCGCTTGCGTATCTCGATTCGAAAAGCGATCGAGCTGAAGGTGGAATCGACATCGAGTTGGAAGCGCACCTCTCGACTGCAGGAATGCGCGAATCTGGCGAAGCTCCGGTTCGCATCGTCACAACGAATTTCAAGTACGCCTATTGGAGCTTCGCCCAAATGATCGCGCACCACACCAGCAACGGCTGCAACTTGCAAGCGGGCGACCTCCTGGGCAGCGGCACGGTATCAGGTCCTATGGATGACAGCAGGGCTTGTTTCATGGAACATACAGAACCGCTTCAATTGCCGCATGGCGAAAGCCGTCGGTATCTTGAGGACGGCGATGAAGTCATTTTCAAGGCGCGCGCTAAGCGCGAAGGATATGTCGCCGTCGGTTTCGGCGAATGTCGAGCGCGCGTCGCCAGCACCGATGAATATGCGTTGGGATCACACCAATCGCAGGACCCGCGGCTGCGAGGTTAGTATTCAATGGATGTTACCAAGGAGTCCATTTATCTCGTACCTTGCGCCGCGTAGTGACGGGGCACGATGATTAAGGTAACTCCATAATTCTTTCCGATGCGCCTCCGCCGCGTATCCACGAGGTGCCCGGGGCCCGGTGTTCGGAAGTTTTGAGCACGGATCGAGCCCAGCCCTCATTCAGTCGAAAGAACCGAAGGACCCTAGCGATCGTCCATTAACGCTTGGCTCTCCCGGAGGCAGCGCCAACCTGCCCACTGATTCCAACCGCGAATTACACAGCCGAATCCTTCCTAGCGAACCTCTGCGTGAGGAGATTCGCGCGCTGTGGGAGGCGGTCATAGAAGCGGGAGAAGCCCAACCCGCAGATTTTTTCAAGATCAGTTAGCTATGGTTAGGAGACTGGAGATTCCCTTGCGTATCGAAAGGGCGCGACATAGCATACGACTCGCTTGCTCGAGGTCAGTTGGCGTAAGACGGCGATGCAATCAAATCCCCATAGGAGGACGGCATGTACCGCTGGCTCATGTGTGTAGGTTGGAGCGTTGCCCTCGCTGTGATCGTCGTCGCAGGTGCGCTGCGGGTCGGGCTGGCCTTTGGCTTTCATTCGAGTATGTCTACCACTCAAAGTTGTGATCGCGCGTGTCTAGATGGGTTCGTCGACAGCTATCTTGATGCTCTCGCTGTGAACGATCCGTCGCGCGTATCCCTGACACAGACGGTTAGATTCACCGAGGACGGCCAACGGCTGAATTTGGGCGACGGCTTGTGGAATACCGCTACCGGAAGGGGAACCTACAGGTTCTATATGGATGATGTGCAGGCCGGGCAAGTAGGTTTCTTCGGAACGATGCGGGAGGCTGGCGAACCAATTATTATCTCGCTTCGTTTGAAAATCGAGAATCACAAGATCGCCGAGATCGAGACGATCGTCGTTCGCAATAAGGGCGAGGCCGAGAATCTCGAAAAGCGCGGCCATCCCGATCCTCTCTTTGCGGAAACCATTCCTGCCGCCGACCGTGTTTCTCGCGCGGAGCTTGTAAAGACCGCGAACATGTACTTTTCGGGGATGCAGCTCAACGACGGAAAGGGAGACTATCCGTTCACCGACGACTGCGATCGCGTTGAAAACGGCATGGAAGCAACGAACAACCGCGCAGCTGATACCGCCGACGCGGTCGCAGCGCAGGGGAACTCCGTCGACAACGCACGGCGCCGGGCTGATCTGAGCTATTCGCCGGAGTGGGGATGCAAGGAGCAGTTTCAGTCAGGGTTGCTGCATTTTGTGACGCGGATTCGAGATCGCCGCTTTGTCGTTGTCGATCCGGAACGCGGAGTGGCCCTCGCGTTCGGTTTCTTCGATCACGCAGCGGGGAAAACGCGCACGTTCCAGATTCCTGATGGTCGCACGGTGACGGTTGGACCTATTACGCCGTGGACTTGGGAAATGTCGGAAGTGTTTCGGGTTGAGCGCGGAAAGATTCGCCGGATCGAAGCTGTTTACCAACGATGTCCCTATGGCATGGGCTCGGGCTGGAGCAGCTGGCAGGATTCGATGTCGACGCGGGTTCGGTGGTCGCCTTTTTCCGGCAAGGAATGACTTCAAAATCCACCCGAAGGCCGCGAGAAGGGAGCGCGAACATGCGAAGAGGGCTTGAAGTAGTCACGAGCATGACGGCATTGCTGCTGTTCGTCTTCGCGATGCACGTCAATCCGGCGACGGTTGCTACAAGGGAAGCGCCCCGTAGCGTCGAAGATTCGTGCGATTACACTTGCCTGACAGGTTTTGTGGATCAGTACCTGAAGGCCCTCGTCGCCCACGATGCCAGCCAAATTCCTGTCACAGATCACGTCAAATTCACCGAGAACACGATTCCGCTGAAACTCGGCGATGCACTGTGGGGAACGATGAGCGGGCTCGGGACGTACAAGCTGTACTTTGCTGACCCGGTAGGGGGCGCAGCGGGAATTGAAGCGTCGATTCGCGAGAACGGCACACCCGCGATCCTGTTGCTGCGCCTGAAAGTCGCGAACCACAAAATCAGTGAGATCGAAACGCTCGTGCACCGCAACGCGGACGATGCCGCGGCTCTTGAAAGATTCGGGCAGCCGAATCAGGTCTGGACTCAGCCGCTCGAGCCCGCGCAACGCGTCCCGCGGCAGGAAATGATCAAGATCGCGAATTCCTATTTCGACGGCATCCTCCATTCGTCGGGCGATTCGGTGCCGTTCGATCCGAAATGCAACCGCATCCTAGACGGATACCAGGACACCAACAATCCCACCGCAAAGGGATGGTTCGACATGGGATCGTTTAGGCCAGACTCGATGGGAATCCGAGAAAACATGAACACAGGAATCTGGACCTACATCAGGTCGATCGAACCCCGGCGTTTCGTAGTGGTCGACGAGAAGATGGGAATCATGTTGGGCATGCTCATGTTCAATCATCCTGGAACCGTAGAGTCGGCGGAGGTGCCGGGCGTAGGAAAGGTTCCAATGCCGGCGATCGCACGCAGACCATCCAGTGTGGAGGCTGGTGAATTCTTTAAGATCGAAGGCGGGAAAATTCGCCAGATCGAAGGGGTGACAATAGCTCTCCCCTACGGATCTCGCACTGGTTGGGAAACATCTGAAAGGGAGCGCTGAGAAATGCGCGCCGCAGCCAGGTGCTTCAATTTCTCGCGGAGAAGAATATCAGTGCCTAGGCGGGTGCTTGCGTTCTTGTTTTGTTTTTGCCTTCAGGGTGCATCGCCGGCACGAGCTGCGGATGAGGTTGTGCTCTTCCACGGCAAGATTTTCACTGGCGAGCCGGAGCATCCTTATGCTGAGGCGGTGGCAATTCGTGATGACAAGATTGTAGCCGTCGGTAACCGTGGCGACGTTACCAAGGCGGTGGCAAGCGACGCGAAGTTCATCGATCTCAAGGGCGATTTCTTGATGCCGGGGTTGATCGACAGCCATTGTCACGCTATCGGTGGGGGGCTGTTGCTGATTGCGGCCATCGTGGGAGAAGAAACTCGCAGTATGGATCAATTGGTGGCCTTTGCAGCCGAGGCCAAGAAAAGCGGACGAGGAATGCACGGCGACATCCTGATTGTGAGTGGAGTTCCGCTGGCGTTCTGGTCGAAGAACAAGGAATTGAACGATCGCTTCAATAGTGGCCCCTACGCAGATCAGCCGGTCCTGCTCGAAGGGATGGACCACCACACGGCGTGGGCAAACCGAGCGCTGCTCAAGCGAGCCGGCATCACTAAAGAATTCATTCGCGGCCTCGATTCGGTGGGCCGCGGATATTACGGCTACGGCCCGGATTTTGAGCCCAATGGTTTCCTGGTGGACGTCGGATCGGACAAGGCGAGATCGGTGCTGCCAAAGCCGAGCGACGACCAAATGCTTGCGGCCGGCCGCGCCGCAGTTCAGTACATGCATGAGCAAGGAATCACGGCGTGGCTGGACGCAGCGGCCAGTGAAGAGATCCTGACCACCTATCGACATTTGGCGGAACGCGGTGAACTGAACGTTCACATTGCGGCGCTTCCGGTCATCGACTTCAAGAGCGGCCATACGGAGCAGCAGTTGGCAACGGCGCTCAAGTGGCGGGAAGAATACAAAAATGTTCCCGGCGTCAAGATTGTCGGAATCAAGGTGTTTGCCGACGGCGTTGTGGAATATCCCTCGCAAACAGCGCTTCTATCCAAGCCATATCGGAATACGGGACGGAACGGCGAGCTCCTGTTCGATCCGGCCGAATTCGCGAAGATCGCGATTACGGCGGATAAGCAAGGATTGCTCGTTCACGTCCATGCGATCGGCGACCGCGCTGTCACTGAAGCGCTGAACGGATTCGAGGCGGTCCGCAAGGCAAACGGGAATTCCGATCTGCCCGATACGATTACGCACCTGCAATTCGTGCGGCCAGAAGATATTCCGCGGTTCCACGAACTCGGTGTGATCGCGTCATTCCAGCTCTATTGGGCCAGCGCGGAAACGGACACGATCGAACTGGTGAAACCTTACATCGATCCGGCTTTGTACGAGTGGCAATATCCGGCGCGGTCGATTCTGGACGCCGGTAGCGTGATCGCGGGCGCCAGCGACTGGCCGGTTTCGACGGCCAACCCCTTTCGCGCTATTTATCAGGCCGAAACGCGCAAAGGGCCGGAAGGCGTGTTGGATGCAAATCAGCGCGTCCCTCGCGAGGCCATGCTGTATGCCTACACACGAAATGCAGCTCTGGCACTGGCCGACCAGGACCAGATCGGGTCGATCGCTCCCGGCAAGCAAGCGGATTTTGCCCTGCTGGATCGCGATGTTCTGACGGTCTCAGCCGAGGAGGCCCGCGATACGAAAGTGTTGTGGACGGTGGTAAGCGGCAAGACTGTCTACGGCGCGCAACCCTGAGATCTGGTCTGAATTTCACATCAAAGGAGAAGCGATGAACCGATCTGCGCTACGTCTTCCGACGTTTGTGCTCTTGCTTTCTCTTGCTGGCTTGATCGCGACGGAGATTACGCGGGCTGAGAATTCCAAGACGATTGAGAACTCGAGCCTCTGGTCGTCAAGCAACCAAAGTCTACTCCGGTCGAGGGACCTGACATTGTTATGAAATCAAGTTGCTCCTAGTACCCAAACTTTTAGGGTTTGTCATAATTAAGTATGCATACTGGAGCTTCGCCCAAATGATCGCGCATCACACCAACGCAAGTGAGAGCAACGCCAACGATTCATCGATCGCGTTTGCAGAGCATTTCGGGTGGATAACCCCTACATGAGAGGAGTGGGTACTTTCTATGGACAAGAGAATAGATGAAATGATTAGAGCGAGGGGCGCCCTGTTGATCGCGGCTTTAGTAGCAGTCTTGTGCGCTGGCACGGCATGTGCCCAACAAGCGAACTCCAATTCAACTGGTTCGCAAAAAGATACTCCGCATCTGGAGTTTGTCTTCGAAGAGTTCGTAACGCTAGGTGCCAGTATTCATCCTGGTGAAACTCCGTTCGGAGAGCGGAATATCGTTCCGATAACTGGGGGAACATTCTCAGGACCAAATATCCGAGGCAAGGTAATGTCTGGCGGATGGGACTGGCAATTGTCGACCAAAACCGGGTGCCATTCGATTCAAGCCGACTACATGATCCAAGCCGACGACGGGGCAATCATCAACGTCATCAACAAAGGGACATCCTGCGCAAGTCCCGGTGCAAACGTCAGGCTTATCACCACGCCGACCTTCGAAGCGCCACTGGGGACACACGCTTGGTTGAATGGTGGCGCATTCGTTGGAACGCTGGAGCTCGCCACGGTCGACGGAAAGCCGGCCGTACACATTCGATTCTATCAAGTGAAGTAACTGACATAAGGATCCGTGATGGATTTCTTGCGTGTGCGTGGCGCACGGGATTCGGTGATGCGGTGATGGTCCTGGACAAAAGTGTAGGGATGCAGCCTCATCCCCGCGGAGCGCAGCTCGATTTCCTAAAAACCCATTCTGAAAAAAGCAGGTGAGATCGCACCGTCGCCTATACATCCAGCCGCCGGTTATCGACAAATTCCTGAACACAATCAAACCACGTTTCTCCGCCTTGCTTCCGGTAGGGCGCAAAGTAACGGTGATATACTCCCGAATTCGCTCGAGCCAACTGGGTTGCCGGCTACATGTCTGAACCGAATCTCGCTCAAGCCCCGGCCAAATACTGGATCGTGCCCTTTACGGCAACGGTCTTCGCGATGATGACTTTGCAGATGTCCAGCCTTGGGTTTTCCCCTCTTTTGCCCGACATTCAGCGAGATTTCGGTATCAGTTATTCCCAGGTGGGACTATTCAGTGGCGTTTACGGACTGGCTGCCATCGTCTTTAGCATTCCCGGCGGAGTGCTCGCGAAGCGCTTCGGCGAAAAGATCATCCTGTGGCTCGGATTGCTCGTCGTGACGCTTGGGCTTGTCCTGCTGAGCCAGTCTCCCAACTTCGCCATAGCGCTGTCAGCTCGTACGATCTGGATCATTGGTTATCGTGTAGCTTTCGTGTGCGTGATGACGGCGATTGCTCGGGTTGTTCCATCTCATCACCGCAGCATCGCAATGGGCATTCTGGGCGCTATGTCGTCACTCGCTTCTGTGATCGGCGCGCCATTCGGCACGTCAATCGGTGTGGCATTTGGGTGGCGCAACGGTATACTCGCTTTTGCCGGCATGGGCCTGCTGGGATCGATCGTGTTCTGGATCTTTTATCGCGTCCCAGAAGCGGTGGCGCAGCCGTCTACCCAAGAACATGGATCCGCACATTCTTTAGACGCCAATGCGTTTAGCAACCCGCTGGTTTGGTCCATGGTCTTGCTGGGGCTTACAAACATGGGCGGATTCAGCGCCACCTTCTTTGTTCCTTCGGCCGTGAGAACTACATTTCACCTTGGACCAACGGTTGCGGCTTACATCATCAGCGCCTCATACGTCACCGCGATCTTCGCAAACCTGCTTTGCGGCTATTTGGCTGATCGGCTGAATCGTTGGGGCGTCGTGATCGGAATCATGCTGCTCCTCATCCCGGCTTCCTTTGCCATGATGACGCCCAATCTCTTCGTATTCCGGGTCGCGACCGCGCTCGTGATCTCGCTCGGTCTCTGCGTGACGAATCAAATTTTTGCGATCGCGAGTGAAGTCATACCGGGACGTGAAATCGGGCCGGTCATGGGAATCGTCAGTCTTGGGGGAGGAATTTTCGGGTACGTCGGCCCCCAGATGCTAGGCATCCTGCGCGACCGCACGGGCAGCTTCACCGCAGGCTGGTATTTCGTTGCCATCGGCGCCTTGATTGCGCTCTTGGTTATACTGGTCTTGAAACGCGCCGCCGGTAAAGCGCAGTTTTCGCGGATGCAGATTCTTAGCGGAGCCTAGATGCCAAACCCGTCTACCAAGGAAACGTGCGCCCGCCCTCTTGAAGACGTCACTGTGCTCGACCTGACGACGGCACTTGCCGGACCCTTCGGAACCCTGCTCTTGGCCGGCCTTGGCGCTCGTGTGATCAAGATCGAAAATCCGCTCTCCGTGGACTCGTGTCGCGAGAATCCCCCTTATCTAGGGAGAAACGGGGCCACACTTGTGCGGCGCGACGCCGATGATGTTTCCGTCTCGGCGATAAACCGTTTGCGGAACAAACAAGCAATCACACTCAATCTAAAGAAACCCAAAGCACGCGAGGTATTCGCTGACCTCGTAAGGCGAGCCGACGTCGTTTTCGAGAACTTCAGTCGGGGCGCAATGAATCGCCTCGGCGCCGGATATGCACAGGTGCGCGAGATCAGTCCCCGCATCGTGTACTGTTCGCTGACCGGCTTCGGCAGCGAAGGGGAAGACGGTTCAGGCAAAGCGATGGACGCAATTATCCAGGCACTCAGCGGATTCATGATGATCTCAGGCTCGCAAGACGATCCTCCGGTCCGCGTCGGCGTTCCGGTTGCTGATATGTGCGCTCCGCTGTTTGGCGTGATCGGCGTGCTGGCGGCCTTGATGCAAGCCCGGCGCACAGGAGTGGGCCAACACGTAGATGTCTCGATGCTGGGCGTTATGTCCATGATGGTCTCGGGCGAGCCCTTCGACGTTCTCGAGCGCCTCGGCATACCGCAACGCACCGGCCTAAGCGTGCCGCGCCTTGCACCCTTCGGCACGTATCGCACGCGAGATGGATTCGTTTCCATCTGTGCTCCGATGGAGGTGTTCGCCAAGGCGCTGTTTGAAGCGATTGGCCGGCCCGAGTTGAACTCGGATCCTCGTTTCTCAACCCGGGATAAACGGGTGGTGAATGTTCGCGAAGTCGACCGCATCATCGAGGATTATACGCAACGGTTCACGGCGGCCGAGGTAATCGCGACTCTCGAAGCTGCGGGCGTTCCCGCTGCTCAGGTACGAAACACGGACCAGGCCGTCCGTGATCCACGCGTCGTCGCTCGCGGCGAAACGGTGAAACTTTCGCATCCGAAGTACGGCGAAGTGGACGATGTCTACGGGATGGGAATGCCGCTCAAGTTTTCCGCCGCTCAGGTGGGCTTCGATCAGCCACCGCCTGCAGTCGGAGAGCACAACCAGGCGATTTACGGCGGACTTCTAGGCTACTCTGCGGAGCGCATCGCCGAGCTCCGGCGAGATGGCATCATCTGAACACTCATGTCGGGCGCCTTTAAGAAGCTTCTCTGGCACTACCAGCACCGCTCCGCCGAAGCACTCGCGCAACACAAAGCCGGCGTGCCGGTGGTCGCATTCACTTCGAACACCGTTCCTTGGGAATTGATCCGCGCGGCCGGATGCTTTCCGGTTCTGATTGGGCCTGAACTCGATGTCCTCGACAAACCGACGCCGCTTGCCGATTCGCTCATGGAGCCGGTGTTCGACTCCCGAATTCGGACCATCTTCAATGACGTCCTTTCCGGCGCTTGGTCATTTCTTCGATTACTGATCATTCCGCGCACGTCGGAGCCCGAGAACAAGCTGTATCTCTATCTTCGAGAAGTTGCCCGGCAGAAATTGATGGACAAACAACCGCCCGTATATCTCTATGATCTGCTTCACACGCGCTCGCCTATCAGCCGCAAGTACGGATTCGACAGGACGAAGGATCTAATGCGACGTCTGGGAGAAATCGGGTCCATCAGCGCAAAATCGTTGTCAAATACGATCAAGGAGTCGAATCGTCCCCGAGCGGCGCTGCGGCGTCTGCACAATTTGCGAAGAGGTGAAAAGCCGCGCATTGGTGGAAGCGACGCTCACGCGATCACCGGGGCTCTTTACTTCATGGACCGCGAGGAATACGCACGGTTGGTCGACGAAGTGTGCCGCGAATCCAAGGCGGCGAGACCGTTGCGTGGTCCGCGGCTGCTGATCAAGGGTGCGCCCCTGCATCACGCTCGCCTTCACCAGGCGCTTGAGGCGCATGACGCTGTCGTGGTTGCGGAGGACGATTGGTGGGGTTCTCGGGCAGCCGATGGAAACATAGCGCTCGCTCACGGCTCCGCCTCTCTCGTTCGGGCGATTTTCGACAACTACTATCTGCGCACTCCAAGCCCACGAGTATCGCCAGCCGCCGCTGCTGATCGTTGGTTCCAGAACGCTGTGCGACAAGGGATAGACGGCGTGGTTTTCTATCTTCCGCCGGATGACGACGTCTACGGTTGGGATTATCCGCGCCAGCGCAATTTCCTACGTGAGCGCTCCATTCCGTCATTGCTGATTCGCGAAGACGCCAGCCGCGGGCTCTCGGCCGACATGACCGCCCGAGTCCAAGAGTTCGTCGAAACGATCCGCAGGAGGTCCCGTGTCTCGCGCGTCTGAGAAGCAACTCGAATCAACACGCGCCTCATCCGAGCACCAGAAGGCTTGGTTCGCCTCGCTTCGCCGCAGTGTTTTCGACGAAAAGAAACCGTACGCGATCGCTCAGGCCGACATGCCGCTGGAGCTCTTTCAGCTCCTTGGCGTGCCGGTGGTCAGCAATCAATGGTGGGCCGCTGTAGTTTCTGCGAAGCAATTGTCCGGATACTATTTCGACGCCCTCAATGCTGCCGGTTATCACGAAGGTCTTTGCCGCTATTGCAGTCTCTCGCTGGCCTCTTCGATTTCGGGCGATCCGGCGAAGGCACCTTGGGGCGGACTCCCTAAGCCTGCCTTGCTCGCGGCTCGTCTCACATGCGACTGCATACAACGCGTCTTTGAAACGTGGGCCGCCTCTTTTGGTAGTGACTTCATCGCTCTCGATAGCCCCGGCGCAACTCACCTTCCTCCGCGCTGGTGGGAACTGAGTCGTCATCGCTGGCGTGAGCTCTACGAGCCCCATCGTTTGGATTTCATGGTTGCGCAAATTCGCATTCTGATCCGTGCTCTAGAAAGGGTCAGCCGCAACAAGTTTAGTCACGCTCGTCTACTTTCTTTAATGGAAAGCGTGAATCGCCAGGAAGAATACTTCGATGAAGTCCGCGATCTGATTTGTTCCGCCCCGCAAACGCCCGTCCGCATGAACGAGCAAGTCATCAACGTCATGAACGCACAATGGCATCGCGGCACGGAATGGGCTGTGAGCCACGCGCGCGCCTTTCGAGACGAGGTGCGGTACCGAGTGGACCAAGGAATCGCCGCATACCCCGGAGAGAGGCTGCGCCTCATGTGGGTCGGCGCGGGCCTGTGGCACGATACGGATTTCTACACAGCTTTCGAAGAAAGCCTGGGGGCGGTTTTCGTGTGGTCCATGTATCTCGCCTTTGGACCCGATGGCTATATTCGTTACGGCCTCGACGACGCCTTGCGAGCGCTCGCCAGCCGCGTCGTTAGCATGAATGAGCAACTGCACAATCCCCCTTGGGCGAACGAATGGATCGTCGAACAAGCCAAGCGCCATCGCATCGACGGCGCGGTGATTCTGGTGCCCCAGAACAGTAGACCTTCCGCGACTGGGTCATTCTTCATCAGGCATGCGCTCGAAGACGCCGGTATTCCGGCGCTTGAGATCTGGGCGGACATGGTAGATAGCCGCCGGTGGGATGCAACATCGATGCGGCAGCGTGTCGCAGAGTTTATTGAGACTCAGGTCCGCCGTAGATAGGCCGTGCCAGTGAAATCATCTTGTAGTCAACCCGCACTCTTGTCGGCGCTCAGAGTGTCGTTGCTTCCAGGGTTTGTACTACTCGCTGCGATAGCGATCGAAAAAATCGAAAACAGCAGGAAGCGTTAAGGTCACCATGCCACCGTGGTCGGCGTCGACTTCGAGGTATTCCAGATCGAAACCCTGGGCTATCATCCAATCCCGCATCAAATGGCTGCCCTTCACTGACGGCAACGCCTTCGTCCCTTCGGACATCATGACCGGCATGGTCCGGATGCGATCCCAGGGATAGTTCGCCTCATCAACAAAAGGACCGGACATGGGCGCGATGGCTCGCCATAACTGGGAGTACTTTGCCCCGAGATACCACGTCCCTCCACTGCCCATCGAGTGACCCATCAAGAAAACGGATGTCTCGTCTATCGGATATTCATTGAGGACTATCTCGAGGGCATTCAGGACATCCTTTTCGCTGAGTTCCAGCGCCCGCTCCTGTTCTGGTGTCACAGCGGCTCTTTGCTTTGCAGCGGCTTCGGGCTGCCCGAAGACCGCAGGAAGTCTGAGCGGAGTTCCATAGGCACCTAATGGGCTATAGCCCAGAGGCGACACCAGGGCGTAGCCGTGCTGCTCGGCCAAGCGCAGAAGTTGCTTACCGTTGCCATCCAAATACCGGTTCTCGTCTGAACCGCCTCCGTGAAGCATCACGATGAGAGACAATTTCGATTGACCGTCCCACGAGGTTGGGACGTAAAGGCGATACGGCATGTCCGTTCCGGCAGCGGAGAATCTATAGGTGCGATGTTGGTCACCTTTGGCCCGCCACTGAGGATTGCCGGGTGCCGCTAGGCTCTTCGCCAGCGATTGCGATTCGCGGATTTGCTGCTCTGCATCGAGAGCCGAACCGAACGCGATAGGCTGTGCCGAACACCGAGTCGACTGAGGAACGCACGGCAGTACCGTCGGCGGCGGATTCTGTTGTGCAGTTGCCGCGCTGGCCAAAAGAGCCACGGCTAATGGGATGTGAATCGTTACTTTCATTGTCCGTTTTGACGCTCTAGCCTAACGCATTACTCAGTCAATCTTCTTCTTTCGAACTACCCAACGAGGATTGACGCACAGCCCGCAATTCGCTCCCTCAAACATCAAGCTGGCGCGTTGATCGCCTTTCAGCTGCCAGTCCAGCCAAGCAACGGCAACGCCGCTGAACTCGCCCCCGTTTGGTTGACGATAGGTGCCACCATGAGTGACTCCTTTTTCATAACCTCGGAATATCGGAACGGCCGCAATGCGCTCGAAATCGTCGTCAGCGTTTGCAAAGGCGATGTCTTGAGCATCGCCGCTAATGTATGCCACCGGCGTATGGAGCGATTTTAGGTCATCCTTGCTCATCGATTTCCCCCCGGCCATTTCGGTCGGCTTGGGGAAAAGACCGCTATTCCAAATCACAGCGGTCGTTATGCGAGGATCGGCCGCTACCTCGATCGCCTGTACACCGCCGCAAGACTGGCCCATTACGGCGATTTTCCTGCTGTCCAGCCGCTGATAGTACGCGCTGCCGGCACGTTGATTTTCGGCGATCGCCCAATTGATGGCTTCAATCAATTGGACAGAATGGGTCGCTGGCGGAGGCAGATTGGGTGGAGGTTGGGTAGGATCAGCCCCCTGAGGCCTCGGCGGCGCGGCTGGGCCCTGTGGGAATCCTGCCGCGTTCAACTGCACTATTGGACCGAGGGCGATAACAAGATACCCGTATGAAGAAATTTCTGTAAGAAACGGCGCGAAGAAATTCCCGGCGTTCGCACACGCACCGTTACCCCAGACGACGATCGGCAAAGAAGTGCCTTTCAACGCCGACAGATCATTCGGCCGATATACTGTGTGCCCGGGGAGACCCGGATCCATTTCCATGATGGCCTTGTAAGGTCCCGAGCCAACCGTCGGCCCAGCCCCAGGAGACCTGCCGTCGGGTTCCTGGGCCCCTGAGGCCG
This sequence comes from uncultured Acidobacteriota bacterium, assembly GCA_963715685.1. GTDB lineage: Bacteria > Acidobacteriota > Terriglobia > Acidiferrales > UBA7541 > Palsa-295. The sequence goes on from OY970264.1 coordinate 753,092, forward strand.
TCCCAACCATCCAGAGACCGAACAAGTACAGGAGGCAAACCACGGTAGGCGCAGAAATAGTCTTCATTTTTCAATACCTTTCGAGGTGAGGTACCGACATTCAAGCGACTTTTAACAGAGCTGTCTAACAGTTCTGATGAGCGGCGAGACCACGGTCACGCCTGGCTCGGAAATTCCTCCAACAACGACCATACACCGAAGAGCTCGATCGCAAATAGCTGAAGCTATGCCGGGAAGAGAATCCCTTCGATCATCTCGCGGGACTGGCGCGCGGGATCCTTCACCACTTCGCTCGTCGAGTTGATCATCATTACGTTGCGATCCGCGGCTGAGTAGGCCGGCCAGCGCGGGAAGCCCTTGGAATTCGGACTCCCTGTAGCGCCAAATGCAGCCCACGCGCCGCTGACGCGTTCGGCGAGTGGGAAGATATCAGGCGCACTGCCCGTGAGCTTTTGCACAAGCGGATCGCCAACGTTATCGAAGACGAACGGCATTTCGATCGTATGCGGCGAGCGGATCTTGCCCTGAAGGATCGGCGTCTCCCAGGTAAATTCGTAAACGAACGTGGGCGCTTTGCCGAGGGCGGCGCGACGTTCGGCAATTTTTGCGGTGAACGCTACCGTGGGATAGGCGCTGGCGATCAGGAAGTACAGTCCCGAGGGATTTTCGTTCGGATAGTCGCTGCGGAACGCCCTGATTGCGGCTTCGGCGCGATCGCCAAGGAGAGATTGGATGCGTTTGTGCAAGCCGGCGTCGTCGAGTGTGAAAGCCGTGGGATCACCGGCGGCGAAAAGCGTCAGTTCAGTGCGATTGAAACCGATGAGAACCGGCACATCCGCGGAGACTTCCGGCGCGACCGGATCGAAAGGATTCTGCAGGAGCGAAACTCCGTCAACGACGGGCGAGAAGCCCGCGATCATCCCAGGTATGAAACCGCCGAGTTTGCGATTGACGGCGCCCTGTGCGGCCATAATGCGATCGAGCGACAGGGATTGAATGTCCGTTACGCTGTCAGGCTTGATGCCGAGTTCGGCAAGGACCATGTCGCCGACTTTCGTCGCGTAGTCGAGCGAATTCATCTTCACGCCCGGGCCGCTTTCAATCACGGCTCGATTGAAAAGCCCTTTGGCCGGGGGCATAGCGAGAAGCGTGGAGACTTTTTGACCGCCACCCGATTCTCCGAAGACGAGGACTCTGCCGGGATCGCCGCCGAAATTAGCAATGTTGTCGCGCACCCAGGCGAGCGCGGCGACGATATCGAGCATGCCGACGTTGCCGGAGGCCTTGAACAGGTCGCTGGCGTGGCCGAGGTAGGTATAGCCGAGCAGGCCGAGGCGGTGATTGATTGTGACGACCACGACATCGCCACGACGGGCGAGATTCGCACCGTCATACAGAGGAGCGGAACCGGAGCCAGAGGTGAATGCGCCTCCGTGACACCAAACCATCACGGGGCGCTTATGGTGGTCCTTCACACTCGGCGTCCAAACGTTGAGGACGAGACAATCCTCGCCTTCGCCGATTCCCACAGGATTCGACGTGGAGGCCATGAAATCCGCGCCAGCGAGAATGCCGGGTGCGCCCGGGATTGTCTGCGGAGCGGAGTGGCCGTGTTCGAGGGCGTCGCGCACGCCGGCCCACGGTTCGGGCTTGACGGGCGGCATGAAGCGATTCTTCCCTGCGGTTGATGCGCCGTAGGGAACGCCCTTAAAGGCGCTGACGCCGTTCGCCCTAGTGCCGCGGACCTTGCCTAAGGTTGTCTCGATGACCGATTGCGACGCACCTGCCTGACTTCCCTCCGCATAGGCGACGTCTCGAAACGTTCCGGCAAACAATCTGTTCATGATCGCGGCAGTTCCTCCCAATATCGAGCCTTTCAGCAGCGTGCGGCGGTTTATTGCAGAATTCACTCGTTTTGCGTTTGTCATGTGTTTCCCTCTACTTCGTTCGCCCGGGTTCTGTCCCCCATTTGTCTCACAGTGATTCTGCCTGCTTCATCAAACCATCTAGAAGCCTAGAAACCGAACCAGCAGTCCTGCCAAAGCGCCACCGATAAGCGGTCCGAATATCGGAATGGGAGAATACGCCCAGTCAGATGATCCCTTATTCACAATCGGCAGAATCGCATGAGCAACTCGGGGGGCGAAATCGCGAGCTGGGTTGATGGCGTACCCAGTTGTGCCCCCAAGCGAAAGACCAATGCCCCAAACCAGGGCACCAATCAGATAGCCTCCCAATCCTCCCGTCAATCCAGTATTCGACGCGACAGCCTTAGAAAAGATGGATGCTGCAACGAATACCAGCACGAACGTAGCGATAATTTCACTCGCGAGGTTCGAGAAGACGTTTCGAATTGCTGGCGCCGTGCAAAAAACCGCGAGCTTAACCGGCGCATCGGGCGTCTCCCGCCAATGCGGCAAGAAGTGGATCCACACGAGGACCGCACCCAAAAACGCGCCGAGCATCTGCGCCGCGAGATACGGCACTAGCTTGGAGTAATTACCCGTTATGACCGCGAAACCGAGCGTAACGGCGGGATTCAAATGCGCGTCGTTGCTGCCGCAAGCGATCGCTGTAAAAACTCCAGCCATCACAGCAAAGCACCACCCCGTCGCAATAACCATCCACCCGGCACCCTCGGCCTTCGACTTCTTGAGAACGACGCTCGCGACGACGCCGTCACCCAGCAAGACCAGAACGAAAGTACCCAGCAACTCTCCAAGGAACGGTGACGCCATTTAGAATTGTCTCCTTACACTTGTGCCCGCTCGCTTCGTGTTTGAAAAGAACAGCAAGGCTTTTCTTTCACGCCGCCCGCCGATTCTACTAACGTGAGTGCCCTCATGTGTTTCAAATTTATGGGGAATCTTGTACGAAGTCAGAACCTTGTCCAATTCCTGCATGGCCACACCGGGATCTTGTGTACCGATATCCATTCCGATCGCATTAAGTTTTCCTAGATCCGTGATGTACTTTTCGATCATTGCTAGAGGGGCTTCGCCATCCACTTGTAACCAACGATTCGACGGCGCTCGCCGTTCACTCACGGCAGATCAAGGAAGAACGTCTGCGCTACAAACTTGACCAAAGCTGCCGCGCCGCGCTGCCTGGGTCGTTGGTGGCTGTGCAATTGGTGTCAAAAATCATCGTTGCGCGTTGTGCGGTATCATAAGCCTTCCAATTTGGAAGGCCTTTGTGGTTTGAATTTCCGGTTCTAGCAAACTGTATCCAGGCCTCGCTCGTGAGAGTCGCAAGATGCTTCACTTCCGGGCCGCCCTTAGTCATCACAAGCGGCGTATCCGTGTTGTCGAATACGAAAGGGATCTCCACGGTGTGGGGCGCTCGGAGTTTTCCGCCCAGCGCAGGAGAGTGCCAGGAAAAGAGGTACATGTATACAGAAGCTTGGCGCTGCTGAAACTTTCGTTCCGCTAATCGGATTGAGTTAATTCGCATTAAGCGATCGGTCCCAATCAGGAAAAATAGTTCACTTGGGCTCTGACCAGGATAGCTTCGCTTGTAAGTATCGATAACGCGGCCGGCTTTGTTCTCGCCCACCATGGCCACAATCCGTTGCTGGAGTTCGACCTCTGAAAGATTGAATGCCGCCTCATCCGTCAATGAAAAGAATGTCTGCTCATGTGCGTTGCATCCAACAAGGATCGGCACGTGCGCTGATATCGCGGAAGCCTGCGGATCGAACGGGTGAGCAGGCAAAATCCTTTCATCAAGTACGGGGCCAAGGCCGCCTCTCCCTGGAACTGGCTTCGGCAGAACTGTTCGCATGGCGGCAAGCAACCGGCTGGCAGGGATCGTCTGCAGATCATCGATGTGACTAGGAGAAACTGCGAGTTCTGTCAGCATGGCTTGCGTCAGCACGCCGGAATCGTCCCGCGTATTCACTCTAAGGCCCGGACCACTTTGGATTATGGCGCGAGAAAAGAGTCCTTTTGCCGCCGGCATCGCGAGCAACGTGCTTACTTTAGCGCCGCCGCCGGATTCGCCGAAAATCGTCACATTTGCCGGATCTCCGCCAAAGCGCTCGATATTGTCACGCACCTATTCAAGTCCAGCGACTAAATCCAACATTCCTGCATTCCCGGACGCCGCGTATTTTTCGCCTCCAAGACCGCCAAGATGGAAATAACCGAACACGTTCAGTCGATGGTTGATCGTAACGACCACGACATCACCGCGTCGTGCTAGATTGTCGCCGAACACCCAGGGCCAGCTGCCACTCTCCTGCGCGAATCCTCCGCCGTGGCACCAAAACATGACAGGTCGTTTGCGATTACTGTTGGGCCCCGGCGTCCATACGTTAAGGCAAAGACAATCCTCGTCATATCCTTCTGCCTCACCGTTCGCCTGCGGAGCCAATACTTCGACATAGTTCATGTTTTGAGGACACTGATGGCCGAAGCGAGTTGCTTCACGAACTCCCGGCCAAGGCGCCGGCTTAGCCGGCGGGAGGAATCGCATGTTTCCACTGGTAGGTGCACCGTAGGGAATGCCCTTAAACGCATGGATTCCAGTATTCTCTGTTCCTCGCACCTTGCCAGAAACTGTCTCGACGGTGAGGCCGGGTGAGTCCTGAGCCAACGCAAAACGAAATGGGAAGCTCGCAGCAACCGCCGCTCCAAAATATGCCGCGTGATTCAGAAAGACACGTCGTTTCATCTCCCGCTCCTTGCTTTGCCGGCTCCCACTGTTTGAATAGGCTCCTGATGTCTTTGTGGGCGACACAAGTTCTGCATTCCGATAGAGCGAATCTCAGGGCTAGGCGCTCGTTACACACCCGATGCGCACCTCAGGACACCTTTCAAGGCAGAGCGCGCACGCGATGACGAACCCTTCGACATCGCCCGTCCAATTCAGGTTTTCATCGCATTCCCTCTGTTAACCCACCCGCTAGTCAGAATCGGTTTGGCCGCCTGCAATCAACCTCCGCCGACAGTTGACAACCAGCGCCACCCTATGCCGCGCGGAAAAATGATCGGGACAAACAAAAAGCCGCCCAAAATGGGTCTGCAGCTTCCTCGTTCGAAAGCCGAAAATCCGATTTTGGGCGGCTTCTCTGATCTCTGCCGCTTGCGCGAGACCCTAGCATCGGCGCAAAAACGATGTCAAGACTTATCTCTAAGTTCGATCTGAATTCTTGGCCGGTTTAGACGGTCCAAAAGGCTTCATCGCTCACCGAAACCGCATGCACTCCCTGTCCGACCAGTTCTTCGACTTGCTTCATTGAACTCACCAAGCCCCCGCAAATCACCGGTATTTCGTAGTGCGCCTCGGCTAGGGTCGGAAGAATCAGAGGACCAACAGCAGCAGGCAGAATCTCAAGCGCATCAGGCAGAAATTGCCGTAGAGAATGCGCTGTGCTCTTCAGCGCTCCCGAATCAATGAGGAACGAGCGCTTAATTGCGAATAAACCAAGAGACCGCGCCGCGCGCAGCGGCTCATCATGAACCGAAATAACTCCTCTTACGCCCCGACTCGCCAGATATCCGACGGCGACGGCGTCGCGGGCGAGACCCTGCGCCAGGTCGAGGTTGACAATTGGGATCTTATTTCTTTTCAGTACCAGTTCAGTCATGGCAGGGATGCTTTCAAGCGTACCGCGCAGGAAGTACACAACGACGCTCGGTGAGGCGAGTGCTGCCGGCACTGATTCCGGCGCCCTTACGGCGGGGATTACCCGCGCGTGATCAAGGAAAGTTGTGAACTGCCTAGTTCGTTCTTCGTTTGTCATTCAGGACTTTCGACGACTTATCAACCGCGGCGAGATTCTAGACAGCCCAATCAAAAGAGCGCGTTACCGCCTTCTTCCACAATCGATAAAGCTGTTCGCGCGAGGACTCGTCCATCCGCGGAATCCATTCTCGGTCAACGCTCCAATTGGCCACGAGGCCTTCCAAGTCTGCGTAAAATCCCACCGCAAGTCCCGCAGCGTAAGCGGCTCCCAGAGCCGTAGTTTCTTTGACTTCCGGTCGCACAACCGGAAGATTAAGTATGTCTGATTGGAACTGCATCAGGAGATCATTCTCAACCATTCCGCCATCGACGCGAAGCACCTTGATCGGTATTCCCGAGTCCTTGCCCATCGCCTCGATGACTTCCCGAGTTTGAAAAGCCGTAGCCTCAAGGACGGCTCGAGCCAAATGCCCTTTGTTTGCGTAGCGCGTTAGTCCTGTGATGACACCCCGGGCGGAAGTCTTCCAATAGGGAGCGTACAGCCCGGAAAAGGCCGGGACAAAATAAACACCGCCATTGTCTTTCACGGTCCGGGCGAGCGTCTCGATGTCAGAACTCTTGTCGATGATTCCTAGGTTATCGCGCATCCATTGAACAAGTGCGCCGGCAATCGCGATACTCCCCTCGAGCGCGTATCGCACGGGTCGCGATCCCAGTTTGTAAGCCACCGTCGAAATCAGTCCGTGCTTCGAGTGTGACAACTGCTCGCCAGTGTTCATTAGCAGGAAACAACCTGTACCGTAGGTGTTCTTCGCAGATCCGACCTCGAAGCATGTCTGGCCTACGAGAGCCGCTTGCTGGTCACCGAGAATTCCGGCAATCGGGACACCCTTAATCGGATCGATCTGAGCTGTGCCGTAAACTTCACTACTGGAGGCTATCCTGGGCAGAATTCTCTTCGGAATCCCGTAAATACCAGCAATCTCTTGATCCCATCGAAGGTTCTCCAAATCCATCAGCTGGGTGCGGCTAGCATTCGTTACATCGGTAACGTGAATCCCGGTCTCGGAGCCGCCCGTTAGGTTCCATAGCAGGAAGGTGTCGATGGTCCCAAACAATAGATCTCCGGTCTCCGCTTGTTTCCGAGCGCCCTCCACATGATCGAGAATCCAACGGATTTTCAGGCCGCTAAAATAAGTCGCCAACGGGAGGCCCGTCTTCTTACGAAATCGGTCTTGTCCGCCGCTGCTTGAAAACTGCGCCACCGCGTCTTCAACGCGAGTGTCCTGCCAGACCAGGGCATTGTAAACAGGACGTCCTGTCTTCTTATTCCAAAGTACTGTTGTTTCGCGCTGGTTTGTAATGCCGATAGCCGCGAGGTCGCGGGCGTGCAGTCCTGCTTGTTGCATCCCAGCATGAATGACTTCCCGGGTGCGCTGCCAGATTTCTTCTGGGTCATGTTCGACCCATCCGGGGTTGGGATAGATCTGCTCGTGTTCCTTTTGGGCAACGGAAATGATGTGACCCGAACGATCAAACACGATGAAACGAGTGCTCGTCGTACCCTGATCAATCGCCCCCAGATAAGCGGTCATCTCAATTCCCTCCCAAGCGAACTCCCGACCACTCGGTGCATCAAGCGCAGGCGGTACTGTCCGCGAGTCCAGCTGTAAAAATCAGATGGTTGATCTTCTCGGCGTACCGTTCGATCGAAGCTCGTGTGAACTCAGGGTTCCAGTTGAGCTCTCCCGCCAAGATCGAAGCCGTTAGTGGCGCGGCCGCGATAGCGCCTGTCCAGCTTGACAGTTGCAGACCCGACCGCCGCAAGAGCACGTCCTCGATGGTCGTTGCCATCTCGTAGCGGGCGGCATACAAGACCTCCGCGCGCAAGGTTGGAAATCCATCAAGCAGGAGCAAACCAAGGCTGGGGTCCACCCTTGTGAGAGCGAGAACTCGACCAGCATGTGTGCCAAACTTTTGAACAAGGTGCTGCGCGGTGGGTTGCGTAACACCGTACTCGCGAATGAGGGTTCTCCAGTAATCCGGGTTCCAGCCACGAGCACCAGAAAGCAAGTATTCCCCCGTTTCGCTGGAAGTGACCGGCTCGCCAAGAAATTCCTGAACGACGTTGATCGTATCTTCAGCCATGGCACGATACGTCGTCCACTTACCGCCCATGACGCTTATGAGACCGCTCAGTTGATCGACTTCCATCTCGTAGTCACGCGAGAGGTTCTGTGTGTCTCCGGACTTGCCCGCACTCAGAAGGGGTCGAACACCAACGAATGCAGATACGACCTGCTCGCGCCCGACTGGCGCCGTCAAATATTTATTGAGGTGACGCAAGAGATAGTCCACTTCGTCTCGGGTCACGTATAGCTCCTCATGATCCGTCACTTCTTTTTCCGTCGTTCCGACGAGCAGTCGGTCGAACCATGGAAGCGCAAAGAGAACGCGGCCATCCTCGGTCTTCGGAATCAAAAGCGCATCGCGGGACTGCAATACCCCCAGGGGAAGTAGAACATGTACTCCCTTGCTCAATCGCATTCGGGGTTTCGCACCAACTGTGGCGAGTTGGCGAATGCTGTCAGACCATGGCCCAGTAGCGTTTACAAATGCTCGTGCCCTGACCGTGAATCTCGCTTGTGATAATTGATCCTCGACTTCCACTCCAGTCAGTTTGCCCCCCGAATTCTTCTCAAAACCCACCACCCGCGCATAATTTAGAGCTTCGCCGCCGGCCTCTGCCATGCTCTCGATAAGCGCGATCGTGTAGCGTGCGTCGTCAAACTGCCCGTCAGCGTACGAAACGCTTCCTACAATGTGACTCGGGTCGAGAGCAGGCATGCGGTCTGCGGTATTCGACTTCGAGACAAACTGGCTGCGAGACAATCTGGCACTCGCTGCGAGCCAGTCATAGAGCTTGAGACCCGTCGCAAAATACAAGGCGCTGAACCAGCTAAAGCAGGGAACGAGAAATTCGATCGGACGTGAGAGAAACGGCCCGTTGTGTAGCATGTTAAGCCGCTCTCGGAGCGCGTGTCTTACAACCTGGTACTGATGGACGTCCAAATTCTTCAAAGCCTGCTCGAGATATCGAACTCCGCCGTGGATTAACTTTGTTGACGCCGACGAAGTGCCACTTGCGAAATCTCCTGCCTCCACCAAGACCGTTCTCATGCCTCGGAGTTGCGAATCTAACGAACACCCGCCACCGGTTGCACCCCCTCCAATAACGCAAACGTCGAACGTCGTTGCTGCGATTCGGTCGAGAACCTCTGTGCGTCTCCTCATCTCAATCCTCGATGGCCGAGGACAAAAGCTCCGAGAAAAGGCCTCCTGTTACGCTGGATGGCTTCTTCGGTATTTCGCGAAGCCATCGGTTGGGAGATTTCCATTCGGACGTTCACCGCTGGTCCGTCCCTCGGACGTCTTGACGCTATCATTCCAGGCTGCAGTTGCGCGCCACGATGGTGGTGACCGCGGCATGCCCCGCGATTAACAATCGTCTGCCTGCGACCATTCGCGCAATCTGGAACACGCTTCCAACAGAATTGAGAACTCTCCAGTGTTAAAGCTAAAGATCTTCTGCTCTTGGTTTCCTGGAGCCTTGCAAACAAAAAGCCGCCCAAAACGGATCTGCAGCTCTTCGAGTACAAGAAGCTAGAGATTCAGTTTTGGGCGGCTTCTCTGATCTCTGCCGCTCGCGAAACCGTAGCACCGGCGTCAAATGCGTGTCAACTGTTGCTTCGTGATCTCTCTGGGACTCCGAAGAATGGAACAGCCGGCCAGTGTCACAATGCCTTGCGGCATTTAGCACCGGCCGACTGCTCTTCCCAGGGGTGGGAACTTGTTACAGCCGAATCGGTTTCGACAGCTCACCTACCGCTTCGACAAACGAAGTTCGCAGCATCTTCGATGTTGCCGCTGCCCTTGTAATGCGAGGTTTCTGGGTACGGGCACAAGGGCCTGGTGCGCCCAGGCCATGGGCTGTTGGCGCCCGCCTTCGCGATGATTCGATCCGGAGCCGATCCTTTTTCCACCCAATCGACTAACGCCCCGAAGGCATCGAATTGATCGGTCGCCGGGCCACCATTGCAGTGGGCCATGCCCGGCACGGGAAAGACGCGGACGAAGTCCGCGGCCGATCCGCCGTTGAGCTTCTCAACCTCGCGGTACCAGGCGAGCGTGTCATTCAGAGAGAACACCGGATCGGATGCTCCCTGCGGCACGATCATTTTTCCGCCGTGCGCGCGAAATCCCTCCAGATGAGGTGAGCGGGCCGAGATGTCATCCCAAGCAGAACGTTTAAAGGGAGCCTGGGTCGCATAGATCTTGGGCGCGTCGCGATCAAAGTTAAAGCTCAGAGCGAAGTCCAGCGAGGCCTTCGGATCTGCATTCAAGGCCGTCGGCGGGGTAGTGAAAATCGCGGCTAGCGCCGGCCCGCCCATTGCGACGTTGATACCAGGGAATCCACCCGTTGCAGGACCGATCTTCCAGATGCGCCAGCCGTCGCTGCCCATGCCCGCATCGATCGGCCAATCGGAATAGAGTGATTTGTCGCCACTATTCTTCGGCCCCCCGTGCACGCGTCCTAGCACATTTATCTGCGCATCACTCAAACATGAGTCAGTCTTCGAAGTTGAACAGTTTCGGCGATTCAGCTCCTTCGCGACGCGCGGCCACGTGCAAGATTCGAAGTTTGCCGTGATGCCATCCTGCACCCCATCGTCTGCATCGCATGCCGCAAGGATGGCCTCGCGAACGTTGCGGAATTGCGCTTCGCTGAAGCTCGTCGGAAGCAACTTCGGATCGAAGGTCTTTGCGCCCGTCGCTTCCACTAAGCTATCAAAGGCCTGTGTATCCCAAGCTTCCGCAACGGCGGCACGTGGCAGTGAGAATCCCGGTGCGCCAGCAACGATGCCGTCGAATTCGTCTGGAAAGCGCTGCGCAAAGGCCATACCTTCCTGGCCACCCTTGGAACACCCCACGAAATAGGAACGCTCGGGTGGCCGGTCATAGTAGGAATGAATGATCGCCTTCGCAGTTTCAGCGACCAACCTGAGAGAAGCTCCGCCGTAGTTGGCCCGCGCCTCAGGGTCAAAACCGAAAGCGACGTTCCCGCCGCGGCTCGAAACGCTGTTCGTCGCGTTGTCGTGGCCGGAGTCCTGAGACACGACAGCGTAGCCCTGAGCGATAGCGGGTGGCGCTCCCGGAACGGTAGCGCCGATTGCACTGCCCAAGTCTCCCTCAGTGCCGCCTCCACCTTCGAATAGAAACTTCCCGTTCCATCGTAGGGGCAGGCGTAGGTGGAAACGGATCGCGTAATGCTGTCCATCCACCCCCACGCGCTCTTGCATGAACCCGGTTAGCTCACAGTGGGCGGGGAGTGTCACCGGCGGCCCCATCGGAATAGCTACCTGCGAGCCTTCGGCACGCCAAGTCGATTGCAAAATGCGAGTCGTGGAATCGGGCCACTGAACCTTCGCCGTCCCAAGCTCGGCACAACGATCCGCGGCGCTTGACTCGGGAGCCGAATCCATCCCGGCGCCCTGACCGGGCTTGGCGGTTGCGGCGAGACACGAGAGGACGAATATAACCGGCAGAAACTTTTTGTACTTGATCATCGAGTTGTACAAGCCTCCGGCAAGCGTTGCTCCGCGCGCGAAAAATTGAAGGAGAGCCGCTACGCGCGGGGTGGTTGCGCCGCATCAGCTCCCCATGAAGAGGGAGCGCGTGGGCGGGGTGGGCGCCACACTTTCTCCCCCTTGGCACTACAAATCCGAACAGTGCGACCATGCTGGCCATGCCAGAGGTCGCGTCCGTTGTCGGCTAGAAGTTGAACTTCAGCGCGAGCTGCAGCTGCCGCGAAGTTCCGACCGTGCCCAAGATTTGACCTACTTGCGGGCTCGTCAAAACAGCAACGGGCAGCGCGAAGTTCGGATGATTGAAAATGTTGAAAGCCTCTGCGCGGAATTCGATATTCATGTTCTCTTTGATCGGCGTGACTTTGCTCAGCGAGAGGTCGAGATCCACAAGTTTTGGCCCGAACAAAGTGTTCCTGCCCAGATCTCCGAGCGTGCCGAAGGGCTGCAGCGCAAAAGCCGAAGGATTGAACCATTCGCCCACTTTTCCGACGATCGGATCGTTGCTGAATCCAGACACGAGATTTGGTCTTTCCCCGGGCTGGCCCGCAGGATCGTTTAGATTTGCCTGATCAATTCCGTCCTGAATGCTGAAAGGAGTGCCGCTGCGGGCAGTCAAAATTCCCCCAAACCGCCAACCTTCCACAAATGCATTCCCGCGGAACGGAAGCGTGTAAATCGAATTGGCCACCAGGTTATGCCGCACGTCGAAGTCACAGACCCCCTTGTCTCGCGCCAGATCATAAGGGTCGGATTGGGCTTGCTGGCCGCTGTTCCCCGCCTCCAGTCCGAAGGCAACGGAGCCGTAATCGATGCACTTAGAATACGTGTAGGAAGCCTGGAATTGCAGATTCTTGCCAAAATTATGTGTCAGGTACATCTGCAGCGAGTTGTACCAGGACGGCCCGTCCGGTTTATTGAAGGCGATGCCGCCGAGATTTGGATTTTCTCGTGGGGGCGTTGTTGGCGGCCCCCCTGGGAATGCGGGCGGTCCGTCGGGAAACGTCGGTTGTCCGTCCACGATTGTGGGAATCTCGGGGTTCAAATCGTTCTGCACCATCAGGTTGTAACCCCTTGATCCGACATAGGAAATACTCAAGACCGTGTTTTTGAAAATCTCGCGTTGAACACCGAAATTATACTGGAGCACGAACGGTGTCACTTGCGGGTCGTACTCTAATGCCTCCCCGATCGTGGCGATAGGCTGAAAGATTCCCTGAAAGGGAGTAGGGTAACTGCACGGTGCCCCGAAAAAGCAAAGCGATACGCCGGTCTGGAAAGGACCGGCAAAGATAAACGCGGGATGATAGTTGCGGACTTGGATTGGATCGTGGAAGACCCCGGCGCCCCCGCGAATTGAAGTCTTATGATCCTTGAAGGGATCCCAAGCAACACCGACGCGTGGATCTAGGCTTTTCAGGGACGGATTCGACTGAAACGCGTGAGACACTGGTGTACATCCAGTGGTGGATGGGCTACTTGGGTCGATAAACGCACACAGCTCGTTATGCGTTTCAGTCGGGTCGGAAATAAACTCGTAGCGCAGGCCCAAATTCAAGGTCACTGTGCGCAATACTTTCCAGGTGTCCTGGATATAGGGGAATAGGTCTGATTCGCGAAAATTCCTGTAGGAATTATCTCTGCCCGGGAGCGCCCCAAGCAAGGTGATCGGCGGGGCGGTCGCACTGACCTCTTGGCCTTCTACGAAACTGGCGTAGCTCGGGAAACTCCAACCCTGGTCGCTAAAGAAGCCGTTTTCGAGCGGACTTTGAAGCCGCCGAAATTCCACGCCGATCTCGAAGGTATGGTTTCCGTGGGTCCAAAACACATCGTCGGCAATCGATATCGTGTTTTGGATTTCAAAGTCGGGCGTAAAGGCACTGGGGCCGACCGGTGTCGGTCCGCCCGAGATCGTAACGGTGCCGTCCTGCCGATTTTCTCCGTAAAAGCTGAAGAATTGCAGCGCCGGGTGTTCCGCAGTTACGAACGCGCGCATATTTGTCCGTGTGAAGCTGAACCGGGCATCGTTGATCAGATTTGAAGAAAAAATGTTCTTATCACCAATCGTGGCGTATTGGTTTCGCCCTTTCGACTCCTCCGGATACAAGCCCACCGGTGAAACGGAGGGGTCCAGTAGCGAGCCATTGTCGAAAACATAGCGCGCGAAGATCGTGTTTTTGGAGGATAGAATGTAATCCCATCTGGTGTTTACATAATCCTCGTTGGCTGGCGAAATCCCGTTGACGGTGATCTGATCAAGCCCACTTGGCCCGCAGGTCGGCGACCCACAAAGGCCCTGTGTTCCGGCGAGAGGTATCTCGGTTCCCCCGGTTGGGTAAAGGGCCATGATCGCTTGAGAAGCGGGATTTAGAGGAAGGGGATCAAGTGTGTGTTGGCCGCACGTCAGTCCGGGATTAACGACACAATCAGGCAAATTGCCCAGCCGAGCTTCGGCATCGGGGACCGAGGGAAGAAAAGTCTCTCCGAGCAACCTGCGAATCCCCTCGTAATTCACGAAGAAGAACAGCTTGTCTTTTATGACCGGGCCACCTAGCGCGCCGCCGAACTGATTTTGGCGGAATGGATTTTGGGGAGATGCGGTCGTATTGAAATAATCACGAGCGTCGAACACGTTGTTACGGAGAAAGTCATAGACTGAGCCATGGAAATCGTTTGTTCCTGAGCGGGTGGTCGCGTTCATCACGCTCCCGCTGCCCCCGAACCGCGCACTGTACGAATTGGTCAGAACCTGAAACTGTCCAATGGCTTCGACGCCAAGCGAAGTTCCGATAATGCTGTTCCCAGCGCCGTGATTCCAAAATCCCTGGATGTTTGCTCCATCGAGAAGGAGTTCTTGACCCTCGGGCCGCGAACCAGCGATGGAATAGCTGGGCTCTCTGCCATAAAATGAGCTTTGAGCTCCGGTTGTAACCGACTGTACGCCGGGCGCGAGAAGAATCAATTGCTCGAAATCGCGCCCATTGAGCGGAAGATCTTGCATCTGCTGTGGCGCGACCAACGCAGAAATTGCGGCTGAGGTGGTTTCGACTTGCGTCGTGGCGCCTTCCACAGTTACGGTTTCGGTGACCTGACCGACTACTAGCGAAAAGTCCACCACTGCATTGCTACCGACGGCCAACACGACGCCCGAATGGACCTGCGTTTGGAAACCCTTCATCTGCGCCTGAATGTCGTATGTCCCAACAACAAGATCCGGTGCTACGTACCTGCCTTGCTCATTGGCCGTCACTGGCGTGACAGCTCCCGTTTGGGTGTTCTTCACGGTGATGGAGGCGCCGGCTACAATCCCGCCCGAAGCGTCAGTCACCGTGCCCGAAACGCTCCCCGTGCCAACCTGCGCGACCGCCACGTCTGTGGCCACGAATCCGAAGAAGAAGGCCACTCCCAGCAGCAACCTACCTACCTGTCTATCAAAGCGGAACATTTAGCCCCTCCCCATGGGACTGCCCGTCGACCTGCGCGTCTGAGGTCCAAAAGGTGATTAGAGAACCCACCAGATGTCGGCTACGAATACACGCGGCCACCAATTCTTGTCAACACTTTTTCAACATTGCAACAATGTCTAATAAGCATTGCCAAATGAGGAGAATTCTCGCTAGAATCCGAAGCTGTATATGGAACTTCGACATCTGCGATACTTCGTGATAATCGCCGAGGAATTGAATTTCACGAAAGCGGCGAGACGACTCGAGGTCGGTCAGCCTGTGCTGAGCCGGCAGATACACGATCTCGAGCGTGAAATCGGCGTCCAGCTCTTCGACCGCAACAGCAGCCGGGTCTTTCTCACCGATGCCGGGAACAGTTTCTTGAGCGAAGCGCGCGTTGTGCTACAGCACGCGGCCCAGGCCGTGGAAGCCGCGAAGCAGGTGCAGGCTGGTGCTGCGGGCACCCTGCGCGTCGCAATCGGCAAAGGTCTGGGAGATGTCGTGAGCCGAATCATCAACGGCTACCTCCGCCTTTTTCCTGGTGTAGAAGTCGACGTCAAGAACGTCGCTTCAGGTTTCCAAAGCGAAGCATTTGACGATCGCAGGATTGATGTGGGGTTCATGCGGCCTCCCCTCAGCAACCCTCAACTCGCGTCCAGCCTGCTGTTTGAGGAAAGATTTTCCGTCGTACTTCGCAGATCTAGTCTCCTAGCCAAGCGGAGGCGCATTCGGCTCAAGGATCTCGCCCAGGAAACGGTTCTGATGATTGATCGGAATATATCGCCAGGGTTCAACGAGAAGATGCTGGAATTATTTCGCAACGCAGGAATCGCACCGAAGATAATTCCCACTGAAACCATGCCATATGACGAAGCAGGGGCGATTCTAGTCGAATCTGGCAAAGGTATCTATCTCGCCGTTGGAGAGGGACCCTACTACCCATCCTTTGCGGATCGCCTGGTCGCGCTTCCTCTTGATGAACGGTCGGCGGTAATGCCCGTCCACGTCGTCTGGCGCAAGGATGAGAATGCGAAAACCACACTTGAGTTCGTCAAGTACGCGGAAAGCATATGCGGAGAGACACGGGAACTCAGGCGGATGAGACCGAAGGCAGGCAGTAGGCGGAGGAAACCGAGATCACTGAGACGGGGCAGACGCTGAACCCGTACGGAAATACTTCACGCCTGCTCTTGCTACGCTCCTCGTTCTGTCTCACCCACGTGGTATTCGGTCGCATCCAGCTGGTGCAGAAGCTGGCGAGTAGGATTGATAATCCAGTTCAGCAGGAGCGAGACGAAAAGTAGGCCTGCAAAACCAGTGGCCAGAATGAATCCGTACCTCGGATCGCCAAGAGAATCGCTAATAGCGCCCATGGCCAAGGGCCCGACAACTGCAGCGGCGCAGGTGAAGAATAGAATCACACCTGCGATCGCGCCATGCTCAGCCTTGCGGAAGCAGCTGATCCCTTTAGAGTTGATCGTAGGATAAAGGACCGACATGAACAGGCCTGAGAGGGGAAGGAGGAATACCGCGATCGAGATACCGCCAACCATGCTCAACACGAAACAGGCAAGTATCGCGAGACTGGATAGGGCTACCAGAGCAGCCCAGTTCAATCTCGCGAGCATCCACGAACTCAAGAATCGCCCCGCTGCCCGAAGCACAAAGAAGATCGAAATGGCGTACGCGGCTACAATAGTCGCAGATCCGCGATAGGCGGAAAGCAGCGTAGGCATCCACACATAGACCGCACTTTCGACCGCAACGTAGAGGAATATGACGCCGGAGAAACCGAGGGCATGAGTATTTCTCATCATAGCCATCGTGCGTTTGAGGTCTACAGATTCGACCGATCGTGTGGACTGCGGATAGGTCACCGAGGAAGCTGTAGCGATCAGAACCACGCAGATGGTCCCTGCGATCACGTACAGCCACTTCCACGACGCGCCGATTGCCAGGAAGTGGGCAACAGTGGCTGGCCCGATGATCGCACCGACTGCAAAGAAGCCTTCCACAGTATTCATCGTCGCTGTGTGTTCAGTGGTGGATCTCGTGATGTCACCGATAAGGGCCAGCGCACCCGTCTTGAAAATGCCGATTGCCATCCCGGAAATCAGCAACAGCACGAGGAAGAACAAAAAGGAGCTTCCGACCGCGAAGAGGTATGCGTTGAGAGCAAACAATACGAGACCGAGAATGATGGCTTTCTTTCGCCCAAGTTTATCCGCCAGATAGCCGAGAAAGAAACCAGCGAACGCGATTCCGGACATGGTGGTGTACTGAAAGGCTCCCGCCACCGTCATGTTCAAGTGAAATTCCTTGATGACCTGGGGAATGATGACGCCGACCGCGTCCGTCGTCATCGCGAACATCATGAACATCAAGAACGTAAGCCACTTGATTACGGCGAGGTTTGTCTTAGTCGGTTGGGTACTCTTCATCAGATTGCTCACGAGCGCAGGGTTCCAGTGGCGCACAGATCCCATCTTCCGATGGCAGCTCCTTCTTGCGTCTCAGTGCTTGCTTTGGAAAACGTAACCAGGGCGCGTGACTCTGAAAAATCCACCTCAAGCCTTGCCCAGTGAGCATCCATCCTCCATGTGATCATCAGCGCGTGTTCGGAGGGAGTCTCAACGTGCGCTTGTCCCGCGAAAGATGGATGCGAATTGCGTAGACGGATTAGATCAAGGAGATTCCTCACCACCGGATTGCCTAGAGCGTCCTGTATTTCCGATGAAGTGTAGTAATGGCGGTTGATATCACGGCCAACTTTCGTGCGCTCCAGAAGTTCCATGTCGTTTGTCCCGGCCACCAGCCCCACGTAATACACTTGGGGAATTCCTGGCACGAAGAACTGGATGGCGCGCGCCACGAGGTATTCATTTCCTCGGCGGCCTAGTGCGTCGTAAAAGGCGCAATTAACCTGGTAGAGGTCGAGATTATTCGCCGCTGCGCCTGTAGCCAGCCGGCTCTGGCCGCCGCTCCGTGAATGAATCGTCTCGACGAGCCTGTCGGTTTCATTCGGCGTTAGAAGGCCCGGCTCTCCCTCACGGCCTGCGCCGACATCAATGATTCCGATACCATCGTGCGTGTCGAGCACCGTGACCGCGTTGTTGGGACGAGTTCGCAGCCAGTGGCCAAGAGCCCGAGAGTCGCGAGAAAAAAGGGAATGTAGGACGAGTGGCGGAAGTGCGAAATCGTAGACCCAATCGACCCGACGCGCGATCTCAACCTGTTGCAAGTAGTGGCTGTGGACCTCGACGAGCACTTCAATTCCCAGAGCGTGAGCCTCTGACGCCAGAGACTCAATGAAACGATAGGTCTCTGGGATCATGAAACAGCTGGTTCCCGCCTTCTTGATTGCGTAGCCGACCGCATCGAGCCTAACCATGCGTATCCCGGCCGAGTGAAAGCGGCTGAGGATCGTACTCAAGTAAGCCCTGCCCTGCGGATGCTCCACGTCGATATCGACCTGCTGGGGCGTGAAGGTAGTCCACAGGAGCCATTTCTGACTCGATTGCAGCGTTACGCTCGTAAAGGGCAGCCCTGGACGTGGACGATATATGCGCACGAGATCTTGCTCGCGTGCACCGACGGGGAAAACTCGATCGTAGCTTAGAAACATGCCTGCAAACGGCGATTTGGCGCCATTTCTGGAGAAGTCTTTAAACTGTGGAGAGTCACTCGATATGTGGTTGACGATGAGATCCGCCATCACTTCAACCTCTTCACCAAGCGCGCGGACGTCATCCCAATCCCCGAGTCGAGGGTCAACTTCGGTGTGATCAACCGGGTCGAAGCCGGCATCGGCGCCGTCAATCGGGACGAAAAAAGGCAACAGATGCACACCGCCGAAAATGCCTTCAAGAGGGCCGCGGAGAAGCGCCTTCAGTTGCTTTAAGTCGCCGGCCAGTCGGTCGGCGTAAGCGATCAGTTGGACCTGATTCTTCAAATCTTCCTTGCACTTCAGCGTGGCGGGCAAGAGCACTTCTAAAGCGCAACCCAACTAGTGTCAAGAGTATTGCCGTAGCGTTGTCAGCAAGTTGTCTATGGTAATATGCCAAGCCGCCGCGGGTTGTGCGACTAGAAGGAACGAAGGGGCGCTCGATGTCTAGCCACAAGTACCGCCAAATTTTTGAAAGTCTGCAGGAGGACATTTGTTCGGGCCATTATAAGCCCGGCAGCCGTCTGCCAAGCGAATCTGAACTCGTCAGACGCTTTGGGGCTGCGCGGATGACGGTATTCCGCGCAATGCGTGAGTTGCAGACCCTGGGCCTGATAAATCGGCGCGTCGGTTCCGGAACGTTTGTCTCCTCGAATTCGCACTCGGGCAGCCATATTTTCGGGCTGCTGATTCCGGAGCTCGGGCAGACCGAAATTTTCGAAGCGATCTGCAAAGGCATGATGGAAGCGCAGGAAGCGATCCATCATTCCCTGCTATGGGGAAACTCAGTATCGAAGGAACCGGACAAAGAGAAGGCGGCTGAACAGCTCTGCGAGCACTATATCGCGAGAAAGGTGTCTGGCGTATTCTTTGCCCCCGTCGAGTACAGCACGAATCGATTCCAGTCAAACAATCGGATCATGGCTGCTCTTGATCGAGCCCGAATCCCCGTCGTTCTTCTTGACCGATGCCTTGAACCGTATCCTCGACGCAGCAAATATGATTTGGTCGGTATCGATAACCGTCGTGCTGGATACCTGGCCACCGAGCACTTGATTAAGGCAGGAGCCAAGCGAATCGCCTTCTTCGCGAGACCCAATTCCGCACCGACGGTAGATGCTCGTATTGCCGGGTATCGCGAGGTGCTGCGATCGCAACCCGGCAATCCCGGTCGCGATATGGTCAGAATCGGAGACACGTCCGACACAAAATTCATTCGGTCCATCTTAAGAAAAGATCGGCCAGATGCTTTCGTTTGCGCCAACGATCTCACTGCTGGGGATCTGATGCACACTCTCATCTCGCTTGGCCGACGTATCCCTAAGGATATTCGCATAGTGGGAATCGACGATGTGAAGTATGCACGGCTGTTGCCTGTCCCCCTTACGACTCTGCACCAGCCTTGTCGTGACCTAGGGAGAATGGCCTTAGCGGTCATGCTCGACAGAATTGCGAATCCCGACTTGCCCCCACGCGACGTCCTCTTGAGATGCGAACTCATCGTGCGCAAATCTTGTGGGATAGCCTCAAAGAAGGGACGGAACGTGACGGGATTGCTTTAGCCGCGCGCCGGGAGCACGGCTGAGCAGGAGTTTCGATCTCCGCATCACCGCCCCTTCCGAACACACCCTGATGTAGGGACTCCCTCACACACTGCAGAAGTCGTCTATACATTTCCGCGTGATTGTCATGCGGTATAGACAACTATTTTCTTAGTTGTCTACAAAGTGCCTTGACAACTTGGAGCGGGCAGGGTTACAAGCCCGCTTCAGTCATGGATCGTTGTGCTCTCGTTTGGCGGTTGGTCTTACGTCTACTCAGTCGATCGAAGGGGGACTCAATGCCGTTTATGAATACTCGCCTGATCTTCGTAGCCCTGTGTTTGTCAAGTCTGGCGCTGCTACCCCCGACAATGTTGGCTCAGGATGCGCGGTCACCGAACCCGCCAAAGGTGGTTGTGCAAACCGACGGCACGGTGGAAGTTCCTGCGCAAGAAGTGCCAATGTCTATGTTTCTGAGTCCCGAAGCAAAAGCGTACGTAACGCAGCATTTGAAGGATATGCAAGATCCGGAAATCGTGAAGCAAGACGAAGGCGTACCGCGTTTCATGAAGCCGTATCTTGCGCGTGACTACGAACTGTTCCCCGTCGAGAGGAAAGACGAGAAGATTGGTGGCGTGCATGCGTATCTTTACACGCCCAAGGCAGGAGTTTCAGCAAGAAACAAGGAACGAGTCCTCATCAACCTTCACGGAGGCGGGTTTTCCGGTTGCTGGCCGGGATGTGCCGAGCTTGAATCAATTCCTGTCGCGGCCCTGGGAAGAATCCAGGTAGTTAGCGTTGACTATCGGGAGAGTCCGAACTACAAGTTTCCTGCCGCCAGTGAAGATGTCGCAAGCGTGTATTGGGAACTTCTAAAGTCGCATAAGCCGCAAGACATTGGCATCTACGGCTGCTCTGCCGGTGGTATGCAAACTGCGATGTCGGTAGCGTGGTTTCAAACCCATTCGTTGCCTGCACCCGGAGCCATTGGGATTTTCTGTGCATCAGCCGGTGGCGCATTCGGTGGTGATGCGCAGTACACCGCAGGTCCCTTGGGCGAAGCCCGCGTGATGTTACCTGGTGCATCGGGGGCGCCCCCGCCGCTTGGCTATTTCAGCGGCACTGATCCGAAAGACCCGGTCGTGTCGCCAATCAACTCGCCCGACATTCTCGCGAAGTTTCCACCGACACTCATCATCACGGGAACACGCGGCTTTGAACTGAGTTCCGCTCTCTACACGCATGAGCAACTAGTGAAGCTGGGAGTCGATACCGAACTCCACGTTTGGGAAGGTCTCTTCCATGGATTTTTCTATAACATGGACGTTCCGGAATCGAAGGACGCCGTGAACGTGATCATCCGATTCTTTGATCGCCACTTGGGCAACGCCGCCGAGTCAAGTCGCGCGTTGAACTAGAGTTCCGTCGTGGCTTTCCAAAGACCGGCCGAAGGCTTCATGGATTGCGGTGGAAAGCATTTCCGTTTCTGATAGATCAGGAGGAAACTTGGCAAAGATCAAGACGACCGCAGTTTTCCCGATCATCGTAGCCGTCATACTGAGTCTGAGCGCCAAGGCTGAAACCACCAAGAGTGGAGGAGGACACTGGGTAAGTGCTTGGAGCGACGCCGTGCACACACCGCTCCCTTTTCCCGACCTTCCTGCTTCGCCAGTCATCGAGAATCAGACGATTCGGATGGTTGTGCGGCCCACGCTTGGCGGGGAACGCCTGCGAATCAGGTTCTCGAACGGGTTTGGAACCACCGCTATCGTCATCGGTGCCGCGCATGTCGCGCTCGTGTCGAAGGGCCCGCAAATCAGTCCGGAATCCGACCGCGTCTTGACGTTCAGCGGTAAGGCCTCGGTGAGTATTCCGCCGGGGGCACCGATGCTGAGCGATCCAGTCGATTTGAAGATTCCGGCGTTTGCAGAAGTAGCGATTAGCATTTACGTGCCCGAAAAAACTTCAGCCTCATCCACTCATTTCTGGGCGCAGCACGAAACCTATATTTCTGAGCCGGGCGACTTCACCGGGAAAACGGACATTGAGAACGCCACGGTAAGGATGTCGTGGTACTGGCTTTCAGATGTCGAGGTGTGGGGCTCCGACCGAACGGCGGCAACAATCGCGTTTGGTGACTCCATTACGGACGGAGTCGGCGCGAAGCAAGGGGAATATGCCGATTGGCCCGATATGCTGGCCGGCCGGTTGGCGAATGATCACGGGACTGGCGGGTTGGCGGTTCTCAATGAAGGCATCGGCGGGAATCGAATACTGCGCGACGGTGCTGGCGTCAGCGCCCTGGCCCGCTTCGATCGCGATGTGTTGGCGCAACCGGGCGTTACAAGCCTGATCATACTGGAGGGAATCAACGATATTGGCTGGCCGCACATGAAGCCACGACCGCTTCCAGATGGCACGACTCCCAAGGAGGGTCCGTTTTCCGTGGAAGTTGTTAGCGCTCAAGATCTCATCGCGGGACTGCAGCAAGTTATCGAACGCGCCCATCAGCACGGAATCAGGGTTTTCGGAGCTACCTTGACGCCCTATGAAGGTGCGGACTATTACAGCGAAGATGGAGAGCTCACACGTCAAGCGGTCAATCAATGGATCCGCACCAGCGGGGCTTTGGACGCTGTTTTTGACTTCGACGCCGCTGTTCGTGACCCGAATCGTCCGTCCCGGTTTCGCGAAGACTACCAATCGGGCGACCATCTTCATCCCAGCGCCGCGGGCTACAAGGCTATGGCAGCTGCTGTTGACCTGTCAGTTCTAAGGAGCTCCCGGGCCGTCGGCAGGAAAAGGTGATCTTTCGGGGACAGGAAAGGTTCGTGGCGGTGCGTTAAGACCTTTGAGGAGAGGCGAGTGGCAGCCAAACACTTCCTGTTGGCTATCGTGCTGGTGTGCGGGCCCTGCTGGGCACAGCAAGGTCATTCGGCGCCGGCATCAACGAACATACCGGGTGCCGAATTCCCCCGACTGAATAGCGATCTGAGCGCAACGTTCCGTGTTCGGGCCGATCAAGCCCAGAAAGTCCAGCTCTTGATGGAATTAGGACAGCAGACGTACGACATGACCAAAGCTGCTGACGGATCCTGGGAAGTGACTACAAAGCCGCTCCTGCCAGGCTTCCACTACTACGCGATCTCCGTTGATGGATTTGTTTCGAACGACCCCGGAAGCAGAACCTTCTTCGCCGCCCGGCAAGAAGTCAGCGGACTCGAAGTTCCCGCGCCGGAATCCGACTTCTTTGCAGTTAAGGATGTGCCACACGGCACGGTTCGCACCGAGTGGTATCGCTCGAAAATAACTGGTGAGTTGAGGAGAATATTCGTTTATACGCCGCCCGGATACGATCGCGACGTTTCACGATATCCGGTCTTGTACCTTCAGCATGGGTTCGGCGAAGATGAAGCGGCTTGGAGCGATCAGGGACATGAGAATTTCATCCTGGACAACTTGATTGCGGCTCACAAAACCAAACCCATGATCATCGTCAACGAGAACGGGATGATCGGGGTGCATTTTCAGCCTCCCGCCCCGAATCGGCCCGGCGATAATTCGGGTCCACCATCGTCGCGGACTGTGCCACGTTACTTCATGGATGAACGCTACACCCAGTTCGATCAAATCGTTTCGACGGAGTTGATACCCTTCATCGATTCCTATTTCCGAACCATGCCCGACCGCAACCACCGTGCACTAGCCGGTTTGTCGATGGGTGGGGCTCAGGCGCTTCGCATCGGACTCAAACATTTGGATCAGTTCGCCTATATCGGAGCATTCAGTCCCGCGATTGCCATCGTCGACACGACGAAGGATTACGACGGCATCCTGGCGAATCCCGCGAGAGCGAACGAGCAGCTTCACTTGTTGTGGATTGGAATAGGAAGCGACGATTTCCTACTCGCTCCTGTAAGTGAATCTCATGAGGCGTTGGAAAAAGCTGGAATCAATCATGTGTGGTTCGAAAGTTCGGGAGCGCATGTCTGGACCGTTTGGCGTAAGTATCTCGCGGATTTCGCACCCAGGCTTTTTCACTAGGATGTGCGGCACCGTGCAGCGGTGCGTGGTGCTGAGGCGGGTTCGTGACTAGCCCAGCTCTCATGATCGGGTTGGGCGAGGTCTTGTGGGACCTTCTGCCGTCGGGAAAGGTGTTGGGCGGCGCGCCCGCCAATTTCGCCTACATGACGAACCTCCTTGGAGACCATGGCATAGTGGCCAGTCGTGTGGGCGATGATGACTTGGGGCGTGAAGCATGCCGGGTCATGCAAGAACTTGGACTCAGCACGGCCTACGTCCAGTGCGACCGTCAACATCCGACGGGAATGGCAGGCGTGTTCATTGATTCCGCAGGCCAGCCGACATTCACAATCAAGGAGTCGGTTTCCTGGGATTTCTTGGAATGGACAGAATCATGGGAACAGTTGTCGACACGGGCTGATGTTGTTTGTTTTGGTTCGCTCGCTCAGCGTTCACCGACCTCGGCCGCTACGATCGAGCGCTTTTTGCAGAACACGCCAAAGAAGGCGCTTTGCATTTTTGACGTCAATCTCCGCCAATCGTTTTACAGCACTGAAGTGTTGCGCAGGTCGCTACAGTACACGGACATCATCAAACTGAACGATCAGGAATTGCTACGCGTCACTTCGTTGCTCGGATTCGATATGGGCGATGAAGAAACACTGGCTCGACGATTGCTGGGCGAGTTTAATCTGCGGCTCGTCTGCGTGACGCGCGGTGCACGTGGCAGCCTTCTGGTTTCCGAAGACCGAACCGTCGAACATAAAGGTCTCAGCGTCCAGGTAGCGGACGCTGTCGGTGCTGGCGATGCGTTTGCGGCATGTTTAGCCCATCACTACGTGCGTGGCAAATCACTCGAAGACATCAGCGAATCGGCAAACCGATTCGCGTCATGGGTTGCAACGCAAGTGGGAGCAACGCCAACGATTCATCGATCGCGCTTGCAAAGCATTTTGGGTGGATAACCCCTGATTGAGAGGAGTGAGTACTTTCTATGAATAAGAGAATAGACGACATGAGTAGAGCGAGGGGCGCCCTGTGGATCGCAGCTCTAGTAGCACTCTTGTGGGCTGGCACGGCATATGCCCAACAAGCGAACTCCAACTCAACTGGCTCGCAAAAGGATACTCCGGATACTCCGCATCTGGAGTTTGTCTTCGAAGAGTTCGTAACGCTAGGTGCCAGTATTCATCCTGGTGAAACTCCGTTCGGAGAGCGGAATATCGTTCCGATAACTGGGGGAACATTCTCAGGACCAAATATCCGAGGCCAGATAATGTCTGGCGGATGGGACTGGCAATTGGCGACCAAAACCGGGTGCCATTCGATTCAAGCCGACTACATGATCCAAGCCGACGACGGGGCAATCATCAACGTCATCAACAAAGGGACATCCTGCGCAAGTCCCGGTGCGAACATCAGGCTTATCACCACACCGACCTTCGAAGCCCCGTTGGGGCCACATGCTTGGTTGAATGGTGGCGCATTCGTTGGAACGCTGGAGCTCGCCACGGTCGACGGAAAGCCGACCGTACACATTCGATTCTATCAAGTGAAGTAACTGACATAAGGATCCGTGATGGATGTCTTGAGTCCGCGTGGCGCACGGCATCCGGGGATAACCTGCTTGCCACGACTTCTCAAAAGCGCAAAAAACACAAGGAGTCGCCGTGAAACATCGCTGGTGCGCGTTAGTGGCCGTGCTATTGGGGATGCTTTGCTACGCGCAATTGAATGGCTCAGTTCGGACTGAAAGCGGGCTTGTGAGGGGTGTTGCAGGCAGGGATGCCATCCTAACCGTGTTCAAGGGTATTCCATATGCCGAACCTCCCGTTGAAAATCTGCGGTGGGCGCCGCCTCGTCCTCCGCGAAGTTGGCAGGGAGTTCGTCTAGCTGACCATTTCAGCGATGGTTGCGCACAAATCTTTCCTAAGCTGGATTTCGCCAAGACCGAAGATTGCCTCTATCTAAATGTTTGGACACCCGCTGCATCAGCGAGTGCTGGCCTGCCCGTGTTCGTGTGGATCCACGGTGGCGGCTTCCGAGTTGGTTCTGGGCGGGAGCCTCTTTTCGACGGTGAAGACCTCGCGAAGAAAGGACTCGTCGTCGTCACTCTGAACTATCGCCTGGGCATCATCGGGTTCTTTTCCCATCCAGAGCTTACAAAGGAGTCTGATCATCACGCCTCCGGAGACTACGGTCTCCTAGATCAGCTGGCGGCCTTGCAATGGATTCATCGCAACATTGGCGCGTTCGGCGGTGACCCAAAGAAAGTGACAATCTTTGGTCAATCGGCCGGCGCGTTTTCTGTGAATGCTTTGGTGGCGAGTCCATTAGCCAAGGGATTGTTTCGGGCAGCAATCAGCGACAGCGGCGGTGTTGGATCCGGTTTCGGGCAGACGGGTATGCCATCGTTGGAGGACGGCGAAAAAGCGGGTATAAAGTTTGCGGAAACTGCTGGCGCTCACTGGCCGAGTTGCGGGCATTGCCGGCGGAGAAATTGTTGCAGGCCGGTACGATCGTGGGACCAAACGTGGATGGTTGGTTCCTTCCGGAAAGCGTGGATTCACTATTTAAGGACGGCAAGGAAAACAAGATTCCAATGCTCTTGGGCTCGAACTCCGATGAGGGCCAACACATCATTCGCTCAGCGCTGTCCGCCAGCGACTACGTACAGCGCGCACACGCCGACTTCGGCAATGATGCGGAAAGATTCCTGATCCTTTATCCGGGCGATTCCGATGAATCCGCTAAGTTCTCACAACAACGTCAAATTGCGGATCGGGCCGCTTTAGCGGAACGAAGCCTCGCGGCCGACGTCGTTCGAGGCGGTGGGAAAGCGTTTCTGTACCATTTTTCTTATCTGGACAGTGGAGGCTACAACAGCGAACCTCCGACGCTCGGGTTAAGGCCGGGAGCTGATCATGGCGCGGAACTTCCATATGTCTTCGGTCTGCTGAATCGCTTGGAAACAACGGTCCCCGAAAGCGACCTCAAGATGGAGAGCGTCGTGATGTCTTATTGGACCAACTTCGCCAAGACTCTGGATCCAAACGGCGTTGGTTTGCCCATTTGGAAATCTTACCTAGAATCGAACGATGCCGTGATGGTGCTCGACAACAGCGTTGGCATGCGGCCTCATCCGCGTGCAGCCCAGCTCGATTTTTTGCAGACCCATTCGAGCCAAGCAGCGTCTAAGTCGCCGTGAGCCCAATGATCGCAGTTGCAGTTTCAAGCTAGAGCATGAATGGGACCTGGGCTAGAGTGGCGCGCTCGGGGAGAGTCGAAGTCCCAACCCTCTGCTTCGTTGGCAGACGCTCTTCTGCCGTAGTGGAAACGTAGCAAAAGTCGCAGCAAATCGCGGCAAATTGCGAACACTAGGCGAACAAAAAGGAGAAAAAGCGTTTGCTCCGTTTTGTGACAACTTGCTACTTCTTAGCGTGTTGCGTCGGCTCCGGCAAGTTTTAGTGAATTTGGTTTCCCGCTTTGCAAGCAGGGAGTCACCAGTTCGATCCCGGTCACGTCCACCAACCATTTGCCCGCGATTTCAATCGCTTGCCTGTTCGGTTTCTCCGCGTCTTTTCCAATTTGTGTCCAATGGACCCTTTCGGCTTTTTTGCCGCCCTGCCCTCTCTGCCCTGAGTCGCGTGCGGACGCGGTTGCGGACTCCTCGTTCGTTCTGATATACAGTCCGCGCAACAACTAACCCGGGGGATATCATGCATACGAGAGTTCGCGTTGTCTGTGCGATGGGAGCCTTGCTGGTAGGCGCCTTCATCAGCCGTCCAATTCATGTGCAAGCATCGTCCGCCCGTCCGCAGGGTATGGCCGCGCCGACCGCCTGCGACAGGGCGTGTCTCAACGGTTTCGTCGATCAGTATCTGGACGCCGTCGTGGCGCACGATCCTTCGCGCTTGCCGGTAGCCAAACTTGTCAAATTTACCGAGAATGGCCAACGGCTTGAGCTGGGCAACGGTTTCTGGAGGACGGCAACCGGCAGAGGGACGTACAAGTTCTACATCGACGATACGCAGGCAGGCCAGGTCGGCTTCCTGGGAACGATGCGAGAAGCAGGACAGCCCGTGATCGTGGCGGTTCGGCTGAAGATTGAAAACCAGAAGATCTCCGAGATTGAAACGATCGTCGGGCGTGGCCAGATGGCCGCAGGCGGCGCAGCGAACCTCGAAAAACTGGAAGGCCCGCGCCGCGCGTTTCTGGAGGACCTCCCACCCGCGGACCGCGTTTCTCGCCTCGACCTGATCAAGACCGCGAACAAGTATTTTTCCGGCATGCAACAGGACGACGGGAAAGGCGACTATTCCTTCTTTGCCGACGATTGCAACCGTCTGGAAAATGGCATGCAGACGACGAATAACCTGAGCCCCATGCCGGGTGTGACCGCTTCCGGCGCGCCACGCCCCGCGCCTTCGCCAAAATATGATCCTGCATTGAAGCCGACGATGTACTCCGCCGGATGGTCTTGCGCGGATCAATTCCGGTCAGGCCTGCTCCACTTCGTCACGCGCATCCGGGACCGGCGTTACCCCATCGTCGATCAGGAGCGCGGCATCGTGTTCAGCTTCGTCTTCTTTGATCATTCCGCCGGCGACACACGCAACTTTGAAACGCCGGACGGGCGCGCCGTTACTGCCGGGCCCACCACTCCATTCACTTGGGAAATAGCGGAGATCTTCAAAGTTCGGGGTGGCCAACTGCACGAAATCGAGGCGGTGCTCAACCAGGGGATCTACGGAATGGGTTCGGGATGGAGCAGCTGGGAAGAATCCCAGTCGGACCAGCCTCAATGGTAAGGGACAGAGCCTCGCTGCTCTTTCTTCAGGGGCGGCGCGACACGCGAGCAGGGCCCCGAATGCAGATAGTCCTCGGAGCTTTGCTTATGGTCGTGCTAGGCGTTCATCCTTCGAGCGCCCGCGCGGCCAATGAGTCCTGCGACCGTGCGTGCTTGAATGGTTTCGTCGACCAATATCTCGACGCGGTCGTGGCGCACGATCCCTCGCGCTTGCCGCTCGCGCCAAAGGTAAAATTCACCGAAGACGGCCAGCAACTCGAGCTCGGCGACGGATTCTGGCGCACGGCCTCTGACCGGGGCACGTACAAGTTTTACATGGATGATCCCGTCGCGGGGCAGGTCGTCTTCTTTGGAACCATGCGCGAGGCTGGCACGCCGGTCAGTTTGGTGCTTCGCCTCAAAATCGAAAAACGGAAGATCGCGGAAATCGAAACGATCGTGGTTCGGGAGGGCATGAATCCATCGCGCCCAACCGATACCGGCGCGGAGAGCTTCGAAAAGCTCGGTGGGCCGGACCCGCTCTTCCTCGAAACGATCCCTCCGGCCGAGCGCGTCTCACGCGACGAACTGGCTCGCACTGCAAACAAGTATTTTTCGGGCATGCAGCAGAACGACGGCAAGGGCGATTATTCTTTTTTCGCCGACGATTGCAGCCGCATCGAAAACGGCATGCAAGCGACGCGAGGAACCGACACGATGGCGAGCGGTTCCAGCCAGCGCAACTCGAGTTCGTACGGTGCTCTCGCCGGATGCAAAGCGCAGTTTCAATCGGGCCTACTCCATTTCGTCACGCGGATTCGCGATCGCCGCTTCGTCGTGCTCGATACGGAACACGGTGTAGCGCTCGCCTTCATCTTCTTTGACCACGCGGCTGGGAACACGCGCACGTTTCAAACACCTGACGGCAAGACCGTGACGGCTGGCCCCACGACCCCTTGGACCTGGGAAATGGCGGAGGCTTTCAAGGTCGAAAAGGGCCAGATTCGCCGCATCCAGGCGATCTTTCACCGGTGCCCTTACGGCATGAATTCCGGATGGAGCACTTGGGCGGACGCGATGTCCGACAAGGCGAGGTGGTAAGCCTTCCGGCCTACCAACTCAGCCGGATTGCCGGACGGAGGAATGCCATGCGAGCACGGTTTGTGGTCGGCTGCATCTTGGGACCTTTGCTGTTCGCGTACGCCGCAGTTAATCCTCGCCGCGCGGTCGCGGCCGGTGAACCATGCGATCGAGCCTGCTTGACTGGTCTCGTCGACCAGTACCTCGCGGCGATGGTCGCGCACGATTCCTCGCGACTGCCCCTCGCGCCAAACGTGAAGTTCACCGAGGATGGCGTGCCGCTGAAGATCGGCGATGCGCTCTGGGCGACCGCGACGGGCCTCGGAACTTACAAGCTCTATTTCGCGGAGCCAGCGGCGGGTGCCGTCGGCGCATTTGCGCTCATTCAAGAGAATGGGACGCCGGCTATCTTGGAGCTGAGGCTCAAAGTTGTGAACCGGCGCATCACGGAAATTGAAACGCTCGTCGCGCGCAAGGAAACCACCAATTTTCTCAACACGGATAATCTCACCGAACCGAGGGCCATCTTTCTCGAAACGGTTCCCGCTTCGGACCGGCCGTCGCGCCAGGAGATGGTCCCCATGGTGAGCAAGTATTTTGACGGCATCGAGCAGGGCAATGGCGACATCGTCCCTTTTGATCCGGATTGCATCCGCATCGAGAACGGCATTCAGACCTGCCCGTCCTCCGCATCTTCCGCACTCGGAGCTTTGAGTTGCGGGGCTCAGCTCAGCACGAAAATCTTCACGTACATCCAGTCCGTGAGTCCCCGCAGATTCCCGATTGTCGATGACGAGCGCGGCCTGGTGCTTGCAATCGTGCGGTTCAATCATCCCGGCTCGCAGCAAACAGTCGAGGTTCCTGGCCACGGCAAGATGACGATGGGCCGCTATTCGCAATGGCCCAACAGCACCGAAATCGCCGAGCTGTTCAAAATAAAGAATCGCAAGATCAAGGAGATCTCCGCGGTTATCGTCACGCAGCCGTACAAAGCCCCAACCGGCTGGGAGTAGCGCGACGAGAGCTACTCTGCCTGCTGCCCCGCAACTACCTATCCCGCGGCATACCCGTATCTCAGATTGTTGCGAAGTGCATCCCGCTTGGATGTAAATCGGCACATGAAGTCCGCGAATCTCCCGGCGAGTCGCTAACGATATAATAAAACCGGCCGGACGCTCTGTTGCGCTCGGCGTTATCGTGTGGTTAGATACGAGCGCTTCGCCGTCAGTCACCCGCTCGAGCGGAGGAGTTCATGGAGACCGTCGAACTGCGGCCTCTCAGCCTGGGAGAGCTCCTGGATCGCACCTTTAACCTGTATCGCAGTCATTTCTGGCTATTCGTAAGCATCATGGCTATCCCCTCGGCGTTCACCATCCCCGCAAACGTGCTTCTCCTCAGTTTTCAGGGCTCGATGATGAACTCGATCGCGACGAATCCTGGGCGACCGCCCGTAGTTCCCTCGCCATCGTTCATCGGAGGTATTTTCCTCGGATACTTCGCATTCATGATTATTTTCTTGATCGTCTATTCCATCAGTGTTGCGGCCGCCACTTCGGCCGTCTCGGACGTGTATCTCGGAAGGGCCACCACGGTACGCGGCGCATACTCCAAGGTACGAGGCAGGTTCTGGAGGTTGATCGGAGTCGTCATCAATATCGCGCTCCGCATCTTCGGTTTGTTGTTGCTGGTAGTCGCGGTCGCAGGTGGAGCAGCCGTCGCGATCGCCGCCGCCGGTGGCGGGGGTGGAAATGTGGCGCTCGGGGTGATCATGGTTCTTTTCATAATCGCCGCGTACATTGGGGCAGCAGTCTTGTGCGTGTATTTGGCCCTTCGTTACGCCGTTTCGATTCCCGTTCTGATACTCGAAAACACGGAGGTCCTGGCCACGATTCGCCGCAGCGTTTTCCTCACGCGGGGTCGCCGAGGGCACATTTTCTTGACGCTCCTGGTCGCCGCCGTGATTGCGTATGCGGGGATTGCGTTGTTCCAAGGCCCATTCATCGTCGCGACAATGATGGCTGCTATCCGGGGGCACTGGCCCCCGTGGCTGGCTTTCGCTTCCTCCGTGTCGGGAGCGGTCGGGAGCGCACTTACGGGCCCGATCTCGATGATCGCAATCGTTCTCTTGTACTATGACGCGCGGATTCGCAAAGAAGCATTCGACCTGCAGTTCATGATGTCCTCGCTGGATAGCTCCGCACCGGCGGCGGGCACTGTGTCTCCAGCGTGAGGCGAGCGCTCTATCGCAAATGATCTCGAAGCGCACCCTCATTCTAGCCCTGCAATTGGTGATCCTGGTCCTACTGCCGCGCGCGGTTTTCTGCCAATCCGCGGCCGCTCCGGCCCCGGAACAACCGCTGACTTTGCGGCAATACATCGCCGAGCTCGACCGTTGCTCGGCTGTGCTCGCCAATTCCGGCTCCGATTCGGCGGCGCTCCATAAACTTCGCGTGTCTCTTCCGCCAAAGTGGACGGTCAAGGCGGGCGACCAGAATTTCAGCGTCACCACGGATTGGCTCTACGACGATGTCGCTCGAGTCGAAGGCGATCCGCGCGGGAACGCCGATCTCTTGCAGCGCGCAAAACAAAGGCTCGCGGAGTACCGCGACTCCGCGCAGGGCTTCGCAACGCCCGCTCCCACACAGGACGTCGCAAGCTCGCGCGCAAAGCTGAACGAAATCCTGGGGGCGCGAGAGTTTCAGTCGATCCGCGGGCCTTCCTGGTTCGAGATTCAGAGGGCGCGTCTTTATTCGTGGATCGCTCGCCATCTCGAGGATCTCTTCGGGCACCTCGGCCACGGCCGGGCGATCGCCAATGTGGTCGCGTGGACCGCGATCGCGCTTGTGGCTCTGGTGTTGCTGCTTTGGCTGGTGCGCACTTCGATCCGCGCTGGAGCGCAGGCGAAGATCGATCTCCGCGGCGCATCTGCCGCTGGACAGGATTGGCACTATTGGTTGCGCGAAGCCCGTGCGGCTGCCGCGCGCGGCGACTATCGCGCCGCAATACATGCCGCGTATTGGGCGGCGGTTGCGCGGCTTGAAGAAACCAATTCGTTGCCCGAGGATCGCTCGCGCACCCCTCGGGAATCGTTGCGCTTGATCCGCCGGGAAAGCGCCGAGTACGCACCTCTCTCGCAACTCACGCGCCGTTTCGAACTTGTTTGGTACGGCTACCGCGCCGCCACCGACGCGGATTGGGCCGACGCCATGCAGCAATTGGAGACACTCGGATGCCTTCGTTCCTCGACGCCCGCGATCTCCGGCTCCTGATCGGCGCCGGAGTCGTGATGCTCGTGCTGCTCGGCTTGACGTATGCCGTGGCGCCTACGCCCGCACAACAATCGGTGGGATACCCGTCGAGCTACTCGTCTGACTGGTATGGAGCGAAGGCGGCGTTTGTT
Organism: uncultured Acidobacteriota bacterium; assembly: GCA_963715685.1. GTDB lineage: Bacteria > Acidobacteriota > Terriglobia > Acidiferrales > UBA7541 > Palsa-295. Next base: position 786,368 of record OY970264.1, read on the forward strand.
CTGCTCCAGGAGCAGGGCTACCACGTCGAGCGCTGGGAAAAATCGCCGGATGATCTCCCGTCCCGCCCGGAAGGAACGGTGCTCGTTCTTGCCGAGCCTGTCGAGGGCGCTACCCCCAACGAGCGCGCTGCAATCCGTAGATTTGTTTCCGCGGGAGGGCGCGTTTTGGCGATGGGCGCGACAGGAGCAAGCCTTGTGCCGGATTCCGACGCGATCGCCGTGCCGGATTGGAATCCACAGGCCAAGACCTACTCTGCGCTCCTCCCGTCCCCTCTCACGCGTGACGCTCCTCAGATCACGATGGTGGCCCCCGACGCCTGGACGTCGAGCACGCATTCGTGGCTTTCTCTCTATGGAACCGAGGACTCGGTCGTGGCGCTCTCGTATCGCGTTGGCCTCGGCGAGGTCATTTGGTGGGCTTCGTCAACGCCTTTAACGAACGGCGCCATTCGCGACAAGGGCAATCTGGCGTTCCTTCTGAACTGCGTCGGCGATCCTTCCACCTCGCACGTCCTCTGGGATGAGTACTTCCACGGCGCACGCGGAACGATTTGGGAGTATGTCGCCGAGACTCCGCTGCCGTGGGCGGGCGTGCAGATCGGGATCGCTTTCCTGGCGATTATGTTCACCTTCTCGCGGCGAGCGGCGCCGTCGCGTATGCCTCTTGGTGAGTCGCGGCTTTCGCCGATCGAATTCGTCGAAACCTTGGGCGACCTCTATCGATCCGCGCATGCGTCCCCGGCGGCCGTTGCCGTCGCCTACAGGCGTTTCCGCTTCGCCCTCTCGCGCAAGATTGCCGTTCCGGCGACCGCGAAACTTCCCGAGCTATGCCGCGCTGCTGCTGCACGATTCGGCTGGCCGGAGTCGCCGCTTCTCGATACACTCTCCCGCTCGGAGCGGGCCATGCGCGGCCTCAATCTTGATGAACGTGAGGCGCTCTACCTCGTTCGCCAGCTTCACGATTATTCGGCCGTCCTCGAGCCGCGAGGCCAGGCCGATCAGGAGATCCCGGCATGGAGATGAGCGCAGCAGCGTTGGCCTCGCACGTTCGAAGCGAGTTTTCCAAGATAATTGTGGGTCAGCACGACGCCCTCGACCAGCTTCTGCTCGTTGTGCTCACGCGCGGCCATGCTCTGATTGAAGGTGTTCCGGGACTCGCCAAGACGCTCGCGGTGAAGTGTCTTGCACAGGTCTTTCAGTTGCAGTACCAACGCGTACAGTGCACTCCCGACTTAATTCCTGCGGATATTCTTGGCGGTAACGTTTTTCAGCCCGCTGAGGGCACGTTTCGCCTGCACCGCGGTCCGGTTTTCACCGATCTTCTGCTCGTCGATGAGATCAACCGCATGCCGCCCCGCACGCAATCGGCGCTGCTCGAGGCAATGGAAGAGCTTCAGGTCACGATTGACGGCACGAGCTATCAGCTCTCGCGTTCGTTTTCGGTTTTTGCCACGCAGAACCCGGTCGAATTCGAAGGCACCTACCCGTTGCCGGAAGCCCAGCTCGACCGCTTTCTCATGAAGATCCGCATTGGCTATCCGGAGGCTTCGCAGGAGTCGGAAATTCTGTCGCGTTATCAGGGCGGATTCGAAGCCCGAAACCTCGAAAAAGCCGGACTCGTTTCCGTCTCGGCAGACGCTCTTCAGGCTGCTCGGGATGAATGCGCTCGCGTCCGCGTGGAGCCGAAGCTTTTCGACTACATCGTCTCGATCGTGCGCACCACGCGGGATTCCGCGGCGGTCAGCCTCGGTGGGAGCCCGCGCGCCGCTGTGGCGATGATGCTTGCGTCCAAGGCCTTCGCGGCAATCGAAGGGCGCGACTTCTTGATCCCGGACGATGTGAAAGCCGTGGCCGCGCCCATCTTGCGACACCGCATGTTGCTCAAGCCGGAAGCCGATCTCGAAGGCATCTCGCCCGATCAGGTGATCGCCGAGGTGCTCGCGGGCATCGCCGTCCCGAAATAGCGCCGTGAATCGACTCGCCCCTTCGAATGTCGCCGCACGAGCGGAGCGCGCCGGCCGCATTCCCGTGGCATTCGGCCGCCGTTTCTTCTTGCTGTTGTTCGTAGGGCTCGTCTGGATCGCTCCCGCGTTGCGCGAGCCGCGTTTTCTCTACGCCCTCGCTCTTTGGGATGTGATCGTTCTCGGTTTGTGGGCCTGGGACTTGAGCCGCATGCCGAAGCCGGACTCGCTCGAAATCCGGCGGGTTTGGACCGAACCGCTCGGCCTCGCTAAACAGACGCGCGTCCAGCTCGAAGTCCACAACCCATCCCGCATCGCGATCTCCGCGCGGATTCATGACGAAGCGCCGCAAACCTTCAGCCGCGACCTTCCGAGCGCGGAAATCTCGGTTCCCGGCGGCACCACCGCCACGGCATCGTATCCAATCGAGCCTCGCGCGCGCGGTGATGCTCGTTTCGGAGACGTCTGGCTGCGCTATCAAAGCCCGCTCAGTTTTGCCGAGCGCTGGGCGCGAGCGCGCCTTGGCCAAACCGTGCGCGTGTATCCGGATCTCGAAGAAGCCCAGAAGATGCGCATCTATCTCATCCGCAGCCGCCAGATCGAGCTCGAAAAGCGGCTCAAACGCCAGCGCGGGCACGGCCGCGAGTTCGAGAGCTTGCGCGATTTTCGCGAAGGCGACGAATTCCGCGACATCTGCTGGAGCGTTACCGCCCGCCGCGGCAAGCTCATCACCAAGGTCTATCAAATCGAGCGCAGCCAGACCGTCTGGCTCGTTCTCGACGCGGGCCGGTTGTTGCGGGCGCGCGTCGGCCGCTTGACCAAACTCGACTACACCGTGAACGCCGCTTTGAGCCTTGCTGAGGTGGCATTCTATTCGGGCGACCGCGTCGCGTTCCTCGCTTACGGACGCAAACCGCAGCAACGGTTGGCGCCGGGCAAGGGCGTGCATCATCTTCGCGCGCTGGTCGAAAGTCTGGCGCAAGTGCATGGCGAAGCCTTCGAAGCCGATCACCTGATGGCTGCGGAGCAGTTGCTCTCACTGCAAAGCCGGCGCAGCCTGATTGTTTGGCTTACGGATTTGGCCGAAACCGCCGCCACACCGGAAGTGATCGAGTGCGCCGCGAGAATGGCGACTCGTCATCTGGTGCTGCTCGGGATCATCGGCCAGCCGGAGTTGCATCGCGTCGTCGACGACAGTCCGAAGGACCCGGGCGAAATGTACCGCTACACAGCTGCGCTTGAGGTCGTTCAGCGGCGCTATCTACTGCTTCGGCGGCTGCGCCAGCAAGGCGCGCTGACCTTGGAAGTGGATCCCCAGCGCCTGTCCACAGCGCTGGTGAATCGATACCTGGAAGTGAAGGAGCGCAGTCTTCTCTAGCCCGCTGGACGCACGTCCAGCGCGGCTTCGCTCGGGGCAGCCTGCGGTGTTTTCTGTGGTGCCTTCCGCTTAACGTAGAGCAGAAGCAACGCGAACATTCCCGCAGCCACGGAGTATTTCAACCTGACTGGAAGATCGGAGGGCGAGATGAATCCCTCGATCGTGCCCGCAACGATGAGCATTGGGATAATGCCGAGCGCCAGACGAACGGCTCGCCCTCCCTCGATCGCAATCGAAGCACGGCGCGGTAACGTGCCGGGGAACAGCAGACCCTTCGCAAGCAGCAATCCGCCTCCCCCGGCGATAAAAATAGCCGGCAGTTCGATCACGCCGTGCGGCGCGACAAAACTCCAGAGTTGCCCGGACATTCCCGCCTGCCAGCATGCCGCGCCCACGACGCCGATCAGCAGCCCGTTGAACATGAGTTCGAAGACCGTTCCAATGCCCGCGGTGATCCCCAGAGCGAACGTCGTGAACGACACGGCGAGATTATTGGTCATGATCATGCTTGACGCGAGCGGTTTGATGCTGACCACCGAGTGCGTCCACATCTGCCGTTTCTCGATCGTTTCCATCATCTGGGCGCCCAGAAAGTATCGCTGGAATCCCGGATCGATAATCGCCATCATCGTGCCCGCCGCGGCCATGGCAAAGAAGATGGCGAAAGCCGTGAATGTGTATGCGAACGTGTCGTGAAAGATCTGCGGAAATGTCTCTCGATAGAATTTGATGATGCCGGCCGGCCGCGAGCGCCGTCCCATATAGATCAGGTTGTGTGCGCGTCCGAGCAGTTGATTCAGGTAGTGCGCGAGGTTTCGGCTGGAAGCGTCTTCGCGGATCGTCGCAAGGTCCGAAGCCGTCTGGCGATATAATAGGGCCAATTCCTGTAGCTCGGCATGAGTCAGGGCGCGCACGCCGCTCCGGCCCGAGCGCGTGAGGAGTTCATCGATCCGCGCCCAGTACGGGCGCCGCTTCTTAAGCCAGCTCGTGGAGATCACCGATGTCCTCGTTCGACAAGCTTACCATCGAAACTCCGGAGCAAACTCTGCTCGAGTTTCCGCTTGCCGGTATCGGCAGCCGCTTCCTGGCGATTGCCCTCGACACACTCTTGCAAATGGCGGCTCTGTGGATTTTGCTCATGATCGCCATTGGTGTCGCCGCAGCTGGTTTCACGAGCACGCTTGGAAAGCAATGGACGTTCGCGATTCTTCTTTTCATCGCCTTTGCGTTGCAGTTCGGTTACTTTGCTTTCTTCGAGGCTCTCTGGAACGGGCAGACTCCGGGCAAGCGCTGGACTCACCTGAGAGTCATTAAGGATTCCGGCCATCCCATCAGTGCATATGACGCTATCCTGCGTAACCTCCTACGTATCGTCGATGCGCTACCCACGTTTTACGCCACGGGTTTGATCACCATGCTGATCAGCCCCGAAAAGAAGCGCGTGGGCGACTACGCGGCGGGCACGGTCGTAGTGCACGAGAAGCCGCTACAGGACGTCGCCTCGATCTGGCAGGTTACCGCGGCCCCCTCGCAACCCGTGGCAATGAATTTCCCCGCGCAGATCACGGTCGAGGAACTTCATCTGGTGGAGACTTTTCTCGAGCGCCGCGCGAGTTTGGATCAGGATCTCCGCAGATCGATGGCGCGGCAAATCGCCGACCGTCTGGGCCAGCGTCTGGGTGTGACCGCCGATGCCCGACCAGACTCGGAAAGATTTCTCGAAGCCCTCGCCGAGCAACGCCGCAACACCGCCCGCTTTCACTAAAAAAAGCCTGAACAAAGACCGCCAGTGGTGAATACTTGCTGTGACAGGTGTGCGGCATCTGTGTCGCACGTGCCGCGCCTCAGTCAAGAGCCATTCGCTGATGAAGAGAGTCTTGTTTCTGTTTGTCTTTTTTCTGAGCGCGTTCACGCTTTGCGCTCAAAGCAATACGGGCGAGCTGCGTCTGAAAGTGACCGATCCGTCGGGATTGGCCGTGAAAACCACGGTCCAGATCGTGAGCGAAGCGAATCAATACCGCAATGCGCTCACGACCGACGCTCAAGGCACAGTGGTCGCGCAACGCCTGCCCTTTGGCGTGTACCGCGTCGCGATCCACCAGCCTGGCTTTGCCGACGTCTCCGAAACCATCGAGATTCACTCCTCCATTCCAACGGACTACACGATTCAGCTCAAACTCCCTCTGGTGGAAGAATCCGTGACCGTCACGTCCGCCAGTACCCTGATCAATCCTGATCAAGCGGGTGCCGTCAACCAGGTCGGCACGCACCTGATTCAGGACCGTCTAAGCTCCCTGCCGGGCCGCTCGCTTCAAGATCTGGCGAATTCACAGCCCGGATGGCTGTACGAAGGCAACGCCGTTCTGCATCCGCGCGGCTCCGAGTACCAGACTCAATTCGTGATTGATGGCATTCCCCTCACGGACAATCGCTCCCCGAGTTTCGGCCCGGAGGTCGAAGCCGATGACGTCCAATCCATGAGCATCTACACAGCAGGCTTCCCGGCGGAGTATGGCCGGAAAATGGGCGGCGTCATCGAAGTCAACACTCTCGAAAACTCCCAGGAGGGCTTTCACGGGCAAGCAGTACTTTCCGGCGGCAGTTTTGGCACGGCGGGCGCTTTCGCGCAGGGCCAATACGTTTGGGGAAAGAATACATTCGGCGCCAGCGCTGGCGGCGATATGACCGGCCACTATCTGAATCCCGTGGTGCCTCAGAATTTCACGAATTCCGGCACCACCGGAGATTTCTCGGTCAATTACGAGCGCGACTTCACGCCGAAGGATCGCTTGAGTCTAATTGTCCGCCACGAGCTTTCCCGCTACCTGCTTCCGAACGAGCAGATCCAACAGACCTGGTGCTATGCACCGGGGCAGATTTCGGGCCCCCCGTGCCAGCGGCAAAACGCCGACAACTTCGAAACGATGGGAATTGCCTTGTACCAGCACACCTTCTCATCCAACGTTGTCGCCGACCTTCGCGGAATGGTTCGCGACAACTCCAACGACTTCTATTCCAACGCGAATTCGACGCCTGTCGAAGTCTTTCAGCACAATTGGTTTCGCGAAGGATATTTCAAGGGCAGCGTCACCATCGACCACGGACGCCATGAAATCAAGGCAGGCGTGGAATCCGACAATACTTTCCTGAACGAAAATTTCAGGTACATCATCCCCAATGTTCCTATGGATACGAGTCAATTCCCTCCGGGCACGCTCCTAACCTTCAGCTTCCTGGGAAGCCGCCCCGATCTCGAACAATCCGCATTCGCGCAGGATCTGATCCGCCTGGGCAACTGGACCGTCAGCGCAGGCCTTCGCTGGGACCACTACCAGCTCATCCTGAATCGGCAGGCCCTCAGCCCGCGCTTTTCCGTTTCGCGCTATTTCCCGTCCGCCGACCTGGTGCTGCATTTCTCCTACGATCGCGTATTTCAGACGCCGTCGTCCGCCAACCTTCTGCTTTCCAGTTCGACGCAGGTCGAGTCCATCGATCCAGGCAAATTTCTGCGTCTGCCGGTTGAGCCTTCAGAAGGGGATTACTACGAGGTTGGACTGACCAAAGTCCTCTACAAGAGAATCAAGCTGGACGCCAACTACTTTCGCCGGCTCGTGAACAACTTTGCCGACGACGATCAGATCGCCAATACCACCATCAGTTTCCCCATCGCCTTCCGAAAGTCCATCATTTACGGCGCGGAAGCCAAAATCGATCTTCCGGAGTGGCGTCGCTTTTCCGGTTTTCTCAGCTACTCTTACACCGTCGGCAACGCGTGGTATCCCGTTACCGGTGGCCTCTTTCTCGGCGACAACGCCACCGCTGCGGGACTTCAGGTCACCGGCCACTTCCCTGATTCGCAAGACCAGCGCAATACCGTTCGCGGCCGCCTCCGCTATCAGATCGCCCCGCGCCTTTGGATCGCGGGAGGCATTCAGTACGACAGCGGGCTCCCTTTCCAGTTCGATGGCAACCCGCAGACCGTCCTTGCTGAGTATGGCCAGCAGGTTCTTAATCGCATCAATTTCACCCGCGGCCGGATTTATCCCTCGTTCCTGGTTGACGCCTCTGCGGGCGCTGACATTTACAAGTCCGATCGCGTGAATATGAAACTGCAAGTCGACGGAGAAAACCTCACCAACGTACTGGACGTTCTCGACTTTGGCGGCCTATTCTCCGGCAATGCCATCGGCCCGGCGCGAAGTTACGCGCTTCGTCTTACAACAAGCTTTTAGGGATTGTCCGTCTCGCGGCGCGCACGCGCAGAACGCGGCGGCTTCCGGCGAATGATTTCAATGAGTTCCTGTGCCGAGGCCGTCAGCGGACGGTCGCGCCTGTAAACAAGATACAGCTTCCTCACCACGCGCATTTGCCGCACACGCAGCGCGCGCAGCATCCCGCTTGCGACTTCGCGTTCGACGCACATCCTCGGCACGATCGCCACGCCCTTCTTCATCTCCACGAGAAGTTTGATACTTTCGATCGTGGGCAGTTCCATGCCCATTTGCAGTGGAACGCGATGCCGCGCGAACAACTGGACCACTCTCTGCCGGTACGGCGATTCCACGATGTGCGCGACGAACGTTTCCTGCCCGAGTTCATCGATATTCACCTCCCGCCGCTTCGCTAGACGGTGGCCCGGCCACACGACCAGCGCGAGCGAGTCCCGGTGAAATTCGACCGCCTCCAGCTCCCGCTCCTCCGGAAGATACGAAATCACGCCGATATCCAGATGGTGGCTCAGCACCTCGCGGGGCACGTCGCGCGAAAACACGCGGTGCACTCGAATGTGAATCCCGGGGTGGAGCTGCTGATAGCGGTCAAGGGCGGGCAGCAGCGCGTGGATCGAGCTTTCATTCACTCCCAGGGAGAGTTGCCCGCGCTCCAGTCCCTTCAGCTCCTTCATGCCCTTCCGAATCTCTTCGCGCAAATTCAGCATCCGGTCGGCATATTCGACGAGCAGCACGCCGGCATCGGTCAGCGTTCGCGCTCCTGAGCCGCGAACGAACAGCGGTTGCCCCACCCAATCCTCGAGCTTGCGAATCGATATGCTCACCGCGGGCTGCGTGCGGTAAAGCTTCTCCGCCGCGCGCGAAAAACTCTTTTCACGCGCCACGGCTTGAAACACTTGCAGTGATGCCAAGTCCACGAATTCCTCCCCTTTAAGCCTATTTCTCTATATAAGAGAAATTTATTCAACTTGCAACAATTATAAATTGGACTCCTTGCGGCGTTCGGAGTCAACTGATACAGTTACGAGGAGTGGATATGGACACGCTTCAGATTTTCGATACCACCCTGCGCGACGGCGAGCAGTCGCCCGGCTTTTCGATGAACCGCGACGAGAAGCTCCAGCTCGCGCGCCAGATCGAATCGCTCGGCGTCGATGTTCTCGAGGCCGGTTTCCCGATTGCCTCGCCGGGCGACCTCGACGCGACGCGCGCCGTAGCGGCCGAAATCAAGCGCTGCCGTGTAGCGGCGCTCGCCCGCGCGCGCCAGGAAGACGTAGATGCGGCGCTCCGCGGTCTCGAGCCTGCCGCAAAACCTCGCCTCCACCTCTTCCTCGCCACTTCCGACCTGCACCTCAAATACAAGCTGCGAATGACGCGCGAGCAGGCTCTCGATCAGATCGTGAAAATGGTTCGGTTCGGCCGCGAGCATTGCGACGAAGTCGAGTTTTCCGCCGAAGACGCGAGCCGGACAGACATCGATTATCTCTGCCAGGTTGTCCTCGCGGTCGTAGAATCCGGCGCGACAATCATCAACTTGCCAGACACGGTCGGATATTCAACGCCGGACGATTACGCGAAAATGTTCCGCGATGTCCGCGCTCGTCTCGGCGCGCATCCCAACGTCGTGTTGAGCGCGCACTGCCATGATGATCTCGGTCTCGCGCTCGCGAACTCGCTTGCCGCGATCGACGCCGGCGTGCGCCAGATCGAATGCACGATCAATGGCATCGGCGAGCGAGCCGGAAACGCTTCTCTCGAAGAACTGGTTGTCGCTCTGCACGTCCGCCAGGACCGCTACCAGGTGGCGACACACATTGATCTTGAGAAGCTGTATCCCACGAGTCGCATGCTCTCGAAGATTACCGGCGTATCCGTGCCGCCAAACAAGGCAGTCGTCGGAGCCAACGCATTCGCCCACGAAGCCGGAATCCATCAGGATGGCATCCTGAAGAATCCGCTGACCTACGAAATCATCGTTCCCGAAAAAGTGGGCGTGCCGGCGCGCCGCCTCGTCCTTGGAAAACATTCCGGGCGGAACGCATTTCGTTCGCGGCTTGCGGAGCTGGGCTTTGAAACCACCGACGCCGAACTCGCCGAGTGCTATCGGCTGGCGATTGTGCGGGCCGACGCGGAGAAGGAAATCACCGACCGCGACTTGATCAGCATCATTCACCAGGTGCGCCGCGGCCAGACTCCCACGCCTGCGAATTCCGGACCCAGCGCCGCCAGCGTACGCTGAATCACGCGGACACTCCTTCGATGACACAACTGCGCAAAACGATCGCCGTGCTGCCGGGTGATGGCATCGGGCCCGAAGTAACCGCCGCCGCCATCCAGGTTCTCAAGGACTGCACATCAGCGTTCGGCCATCACTTCGAGTTTCGCGAGTACCCATTCGGCGGAAACGCAATCGATAGTTGCGGAGCGCCCTTGCCGCCGGAAACGCTCGCCGGATGCCGCGCGTCGGACGCCATTCTTCTGGGTGCGATCGGCGGTCCCAAGTGGGAAAGCTTGCCTTTCGGCACTCGCCCGGAAGCGGGCTTGCTCGGGCTCCGCAAAGAGCTGGGCCTCTACATCAATCTGCGGCCCATTCGTTTGCGGCCTGCGCTGCGCGGGATTTCGCCCCTGCGTCCCGAGCGGCTGGGCGATTGCGATTTTGAAATTGTGCGGGAACTGGCCGGAGACATTTACTTCGGCGAACACAAAATCACCGCCGAGAAGGCCAGCGATCTCGCCGAATACTCGGTTTTCGAAATCGAGCGCGTCGCGCGGTACGCCTTCGAGCGCGCCGCAGCCCGCAATCGCCATTTGACCAGCGTCGACAAGGCCAACGTGCTGGCTAGCTCGACTCTTTGGCGCGAAACGGTCGCGGCTCTTGCGCGCGAATATCCCAGCGTCACGCTCGATCATCTGTACGTGGACAACGCCGCGATGCAGATTCTGCTTCGCCCCACGCAGTTTGACGTGATTCTCACCGGTAACATGTTTGGCGACATTTTGAGCGACGAAGCGGCGGCACTCGCCGGTTCGATCGGCTTGATTCCCTCGCTGAGCCGCGGGCGCCCGGACGAGCCCGCTCTGTACGAGCCGATTCATGGCTCCGCGCCAATGCTGGCGGGAAGGGACGTTGCCTGTCCGCTCGGTGCGATTTTCTCGGCGACTCTGATGTTGCGGGAATCGTTCGGCCTGGAGATCGAATCGGAATGGATCGAGACTGCGGTCGATCGCGTCCTCGAGCAGGGAAATCGCACGGCCGACATCGCGGAACCGAAAGGCGTCGCCATCCGCGGCTCCGAATTCACCGAGAAAATCCGCAGGGAACTCAACGGTTCGCTCGCGCAGGGTGCGCGCCGCGGTTCAAGCGCCTAGCAACCGGCGCTCACGTCTTCTTCAGCACAAGGCATCCCGCCATCATGTCGTGTAGCGCCTGCTTCTTCTGCGTGAAACCTGCCATCACGAATCCAAACAGAAGGAGGAGCGTGGAAATTATTTTCCCAAAGTAGCGGCCCGAAGCGCGCGCCAGGCTGATGCGGCGCCCCGCGAGATCTGTGACCCGCAGTCCTAGCATCCTCTTGCCGAGCGTGGCTTGCCACGCCGAACTTTCCATCACTGACCAATAAAGCCACTGAGCGACTGCTGCTGCGAGGTTGATAGCGAATACTTGTCGACTTGTGCCAGTAAGCAACACCTGAGCATTCTCAATCGGGATTCCGGCCCGCTGCATCAGGGGAAGTACGACGACAAACAAAACCGCGATCGCGACTAACACGGAATCGATGAGATAGGCGACCAAGCGCAGCCAGAATCCCGCGTACGCCACAGGGCGGCGGGCAGCGGCGAATCCCGCTGCGGGTGAGGCAATATTTTGTGGGGCGGAAGAGGGGCCAGGAATCGACTCGCCACAGGCGGGGCATGATTCAGCGCCGCCCGTAACATCCACTCCGCATTTTGGGCACTGCAACTCGTCCCCCTCGTTGCCGGCCGGCGCCCTGCTCCGGAAACCCTATGTGCTCCGTTGCACCAGGCAGCCGGCAATGATGTCGTGCAGCGCCTGTTTCTTCTCCGTGAATCCTGCCATGATGCAGTCAATCAAATAGTAGAGTCCGCCGATGGAAGGAACGTAACCAATCCCCCGGCCCGCGAAGAAGCGTCCGCTGGTTTTCCCGAACGATGCACGATTTCCCGCCAAATCGGTCACGTACAGGCCAAGCGCCTTCTTGCCCAGCGTAGCTTGCCACGTGGAACTCTCCATGAGCGCCCAGTAAAGCCAGCTGGCTGCCAGTGACAAAAGCAGGAGGAAAAAGATCCGCGGCAGAATTGTCGTGACGATCACCATCGGATCTTGCGTGTGCGTCAGGTTCGGGATGGCGCTGGCGATCATCATGAAAATGAGTATCCCGAATGGAATTCCGAGAACAAGCCCGTCGATGATGGCGGCCACGAGGCGCAGCCAGAAGCCCGCGTACACAGTCGTCCTTCCAGCCGCGGCAACGCTTCCACTGGAGACGACAGCACCGGGTGCAGCCGATCCCGCAGCCGCCGCGCCCACGCTGTAACCGATGATTGGCCGTCCGCACGAGCCGCAGAATGCGGCACCGTCTGCTGCTGTTGCTCCGCACGATGCACAGATCATCACACCCTCCTCGAGGACAAACTCAGCCCCTTGGCCGGCAACCGAACTTGGTTGTGCATCCTACAGAATTTTAATCGGGCGGGTCAACATGCGGGCCAACTCACAGTTCGCAGCAGCGATCATTGCGCCGGCGGCGCGCTCTCTTTCTTCAATTCCGTCTGAAAGACGCCCTCTGCGCGCGCGATGTAGGCTTGATAGCCCGCTGGATCGATGAACGGATTCTGAGGCGGATTCTGGGCCATCGCTTCGCGTTTTTTCACGAGCGAATAAAACGACCCGTGCGCGCCGAAAAACACATCGCAGGGGAGCGATTTCAACACTCGAAAAGTTTTCTCGTAATCCGCCTCGATGCCCAGATAGGTCGCAGGATCTCCCGGACGATCGATCAGCTTGTAATTGGGGAGAACCGTTGCACTGCCGACGAACACCACGTTGTACGGTTTCCCGCCGTCCTGCGTCACCATCGTCCACGTCGTGCAACCGCGCGTGTGGCCCGGCGTCAGATGCGCTGTGAGCGTCACGCCGCCGAGGCTGACCGTATCGCCGTCGTGAATCACGCGGTCGGGCGTGACAGCCGGGAATGCAGTTCCGCTGGTGAGCGTCGGGACTTCTTCCGCCATTGCCACAAATTGCGCGCCAGTCAAGCGTTTGAGTTCCGCGAATCCTCCGGCATGATCCAGATGCTCGTGGCTGCTCAGGAGGATTTTCACGTCTGCCAGCTTGAACCCGAGCGTTTGAATGTTCGCTTCGATCTGCGGCGCGGTTTCGACGAAACCGCCGTCGAGCAGAATATCGCCGGCTGGCGTGACGATCAGATACGACGTGATGTCCGACGCGCCAACGTAGTAGATATTGCCGATCATGTGGAACGGCGGCACGGGCTGATTCATGCTACGAGACAGATCGTTCGCCTGCGCGTGCGCGAAAGCCGGAACGGCTATCGCGCACGCGAGAGCGACGATCAATCCCATTGCCCGCCCCGCCGATGTTCTGCGAAGACTCATTACCGAACCCGCGCCGCTATCTCGTCGGCGGCGGACCTCCGGCGCCCGGAGCGCCACCTGGCGGCGGTCCGCCCATGCCCGGACCTACTGCCGGTGGCGGATTCGTCAGCAATTTCTGATACGTCGCTTCGCCGCGATCCACAAAGGCCTTGCAGCCTGCCGGATCGATGAACGGATTCGGATCGGCCCCTTGCATCAATGCGTCGTGCTTTTTCGCCATGTCATAAAACGCTGCGTTCGATCCGAGAAAGACATCGCATTTCAGCGTCGGGATCACTTGCATGGTTTTGTCCCAATCCGCTTTCATGTTGGGATAAGCTGGGTTGGCCGAAAAGTTGGTATTGGGAAACGGCGTCACAATCCCGAAGAACACCACGTTGTACGATTTTCCCTTATCTGTGGTCGCCATCGTCCATGTCGTGTTGCCCGGCGTGTGACCCGGCGTGAGATGAGCGGTTAGCGTCACGCCGCCCAGCGTCACCGTATCGCCATCGTGGATCACGCGATCGACGTGGACCGGCGGAAATAAATTCCTATCGCCAAACATTACATCGTTGTGGCCACCACTTTCGAAGTAGGGCGCGTCTTCGGCCATGGCAATGAGCGTGCCACCCGTATCCTTCTTGATCTCAGCCATGCCGCCGCCGTGATCGATGTGCGCGTGGCTATTGATCAGAATCTTCGTGTCTTCCAATTTGAATCCGAGCGTTTTGATATTGCCCTCGATCATAGGAGCCATGTCCGGATAGCCCGTGTCGAGCAAGATATTGCCGGCAGGCGTCGTGATCAGGTAACACGAGAGCCCTGTCGATCCGATGTAGTAAATGTTACCGATGATGTGAAATGGCGCGTACGGCGCCTTCATTGCGGCCATTCCTGCTGCCGCTCCGCCCCCCGGAGGTCCGCCTGCTGGCGGTGCTTGCCCTGGGGGAGGCCCAGCTGGCGCTTGCGCCGACGCCACGCCGGGAACCATCATCATCGCCAACGCGACGGCGAGAACGAAAACTCGAGTCGATGATTCGCTTGGACTCATCTCTCCCCCTCTTTCAATTCCGCTTCTTGATGTTTTTTCTTGATCCGAAATTCTTTGGCAATTGGACATCGTCGGCGGCACACGCTAACACATCGGCGCCAATCTAGGCCATCTGTCTCCAAGTTTTCGTCACATTCAAACTCCGGGAGCAAGCTAGCAGAAGGAGCCTGCGGGCGCAATTAGTTGTTCCTGTGAACTTTTGTTTCAGATTTGAATCTGAAAGTGCGAGGTGTTGCGAAAGCTGGGCGAAAGTGGGAGCGTTGCCTACCGGTCCGGGACCACGTTCCGATGTGACGCCCGACACAGCCTTCCGTACCCAATTCGCGGATCATCTTGAGTGGAGGCGGGCCATGATCAAAAAAGTCAATGGTGGCTACCAGGTTCTATCGTCAAAGGGCCGCAACATGGGCGGGCCGTATAAGACGAGAGATGAAGCGCTGAAGCGCCTTCGGCAAGTCGAATTCTTCAAGCGGCATAAGGGCTAGGAAAACTCCAACGGGCGCGTCACGGCGCGGGTTGTCGAGGAAAAGCGATTAGGTGTTGCCGATTACGACAGTCCAGGGACGGACTTCCCAGCGCTTAACGAGCCCGTTCAGAACGTAGGGATCGTTCCGCGCGAATTGCTCGGCTGTATTCCGATCTTCCCCGCGAAAAATCAGCAGCGCCTTGTCCGAGGGATCAGCGAAAGCGCCGCCGATAGCAAGTTCTCCGCGATCGTGAGCTGCGGCAGCAAGCTTGAGGTGCTCTTGCCGGAACGCCGCGCGCCGCGCCATATAGTCGTCCACCAGTTCGTAGATCAACGCGTAATAGGCCATCGCTGTCCTCTCGCTACAGATTCACAATTCATCATAGCTTGCTCGCGCCCGGTACGCCGATGGTTGGGACCGGTTTCGTGCCACTTTCGATTCGGATGCGCCGCAACACCCAACCTTGCGGCGTGAGCCTGCGACCGTCGAAAGGAATCAGAGTATGGGCTTGACGAACTTTTCTTCCCAGCGAATTCGTCCGGTGGCTTGCATCACGACGAACAGCGTCAGAATCGAACCAACCGTGATTGCCAGCCCGGTGAAACCCTTGAAAAAGAATGCATACGAAAACAGCACGAGGTAGATCAATTGGGCCGCGCCAGCTTCCAAAGCGGCGAACCGGATTCCCACCACCAGGCGGAGGTAGCTCACCACCAGAAAGATCGAAACGAATGAGCAAATCACGAACGCGACGTGAATCGAGACGTGATCCACCAGGTAAGCCAACAGGAGGTGAAAAGCAAAGAATGCCGCCGCCAGGAAAAAATAGTTCATCGGATGTAAGTCTATTCCGCGCAGCGTGGTAATGATGAAAATCAAGAAGAAAAAGAAGAAGAGCGACACGGGAGCGAAGTAACTGATTTTCCCTGTGAGCGGACCCGGCTGCAGCTTCTCCGGCATCGCCATCCCGATCTCATACCCCGATACCAGATCCTTGTAGTTCCAGATCAGGTCCCAGCCGTCGCCGGTTTCCCGCTTCGAGGTGGGCGAAATCGTATTCTCGGGGAAATCGATGTCTTTGAAATTCGTGTGCATGCTCAAAGTGAAGTTGCGGATTTGGGCGACGCCGTCGCCAAAGTTGTAGCGCCATGTATCGAGGCCGTGAGAACGATAGCCCGCGTGAAGCGTCACCGTTTTGCCCGCGGCCACACGAGCGGTTCCGAAGGCACCGTTGCCCACGTTCCAAACTGCCAACGGTTGATTGTCCACCGATAGGGTGAGGTCGTCGTAAATCGCCTGCTGTGCAGGGAAGTTAAGCCGGAAGGTTACCTCCTGGTCTTGGCCGCTCGAATTCGTAAAACTATAATCTCCACCGAAGACTACAGCGTAGGTGCTATACCAGAGCAATCCTATCTGGCGGTGCGCCAGGTCGAGTGCTACGTCGATTTTGCTAGCGTCCAGTGTCAGCGGGACGCTTTCCTTTTTCTTTAGCTGTTTCGTACCTCTTTCGTCTTCCACAGGGGCCGTTACTTCACGGTCGTAACTGGCCGTGGCCGGAGTTTGTTCTTGCGGAGTGCCCCAACTCGAGGCAACGCGTGACTTCAATTCGTCCGACAGCGAAGAGTACGTCCGAGCAAGGATTGTCGAGCCAAGAATCACCCACGCGATCGAGGTACAAACGAAAATACACACTAGCGCGGTGATGCGCTTAATCATAGTTTTCTCCCTGAAGAATTACTGGGAATGAAAATGCAAGCCGCTTGCCATCACTCGACACCGTCAAAGATTGCGAGTGTCCGGCAAACAAACGAGTTGCACTGTTTGTGGTTCTTGGGGACGTGTGTCCAAGTACGCGGGCGCGGCAACTTTGACACCACGAAAGTCTGTCGTCGCACCGCGTCGTTTACGCCAGTGTTTTCAACACTTCGGGAGTGAAAGAGTTGAGTTCCGTAAAACGGCTGTCGCGAACTTTCGCCGCCCATGCCGAATCTGCCAGGATTGCGCGACCGACCGCGACGAGATCGAAATCGCCGCGTGCCAGCATTTCGAGGAGCCGATCGATATGAGCCGAGCGTGAGTCACCGTTGCCACCGGTAGGCCCGGCATTCGGAGCCGGACTTCGGCCCAGCGAAACCATGAAATCGACGTCGAGCGAGACCGAACCAACCGTAGTCGTTGGTTTGCCGGTGAGCTTTTTCGTCCAGCCCGCGAGGTTGAGATCGCTTCCTTGAAACTCCGGCTCCCAAAACCTGCGCGTGGAGCAGTGGAACGCGTCAAGCCCCGCGGCAGTGAGCGGTTCGAGGAATCGCGCCAATTCCTGAGGCGTCGCCGCCAGGCGAGCCGCGTATTCCTGCCCCTTCCATTGGGAGAAGCGCAACTGAATGGGAAAGTCCGCACCCGTGCGCCGGCGGCATTCGCGAATGATTTCGACCGCAAATCGCGTTCGTGCGACAAGATCGCCGCCGTATTTGTCCGTGCGGCGGTTGGTGCCGTCCCAGAAAAACTCATCAATCAGATAACCGTGCGCTCCGTGAATTTCAATTCCGTCAAAGCCGACGCGTTTCGCGTTTTCGGCACCTTGCGCGAAAGCTTCGATCACGGCATCGATGTCGGTTTGCGTCATCGGCTCGCCGAGTTTCACATCCGGCTTCAGGAATCCGGATGGGCTGATCGGCGCAACGGGCAGTTTCGGCGGGCCGCCCGGGCCGGTGACGGCTCCGACATGCCAGAGCTGGCAGAAGATCCGCCCACCTGCTGCATGGACGCCCGCGATGACTCGCTTCCATCCGGCGAGCGCGTCTTCACCATATATGTGGGGGCACGCGGGGATATTCTGCGCCTGCGGATGATTGACGGTGGTGCCTTCTGTGAGTATCAGGCCCACGCCTCCCTCCGCACGCCGGCGATAGTAATCCGCGACGTCTTCTCCCGGGACGCCATGAGGCGAAAAGTTCCGCGTCATCGGCGCCATCACGATTCGATTTGGGAGCGTTACGCCATTCAGTGTGAATGGCTTGAAAAGTTCGGCGATGGACACGGGTAGCGGCCTCTCAATATCTTGGAGTTTAATTTCGGTGCTAAGCAGGCATCCCCTCGCGGAGTCTGCGGCGAGCATTATTGTATATCGAGACGGTTGATTGTCACGAACGCTTGGGGCAGGCGTTTGATGCCTGCGGAGCTAATCGCCGGATTGGATTTGGATCAGCGCGTCCCTTGATGCGGGGGGCTTTTGTCCGGAACTCCACCGCGAGGTTCGGGCAGGCTGCGATCTGAGACGATTTGCCAGTTTGCCGATTCTCACCGATGCCCCGATGAAATGATCAACCTTCACGGTGTTAGCAATCTTGACGTTTCGCACCCAGTGCAATCCGGTGGTGACCGCACATCCGCACTGCGAACAATCCGGCGCGCCGCCAAAAACGCACGGCTCGACGCGAGTGACCAAGTCCGCCGAATAGTTGGCGGACATCTTCGCGAAGACGCAATCACCCGGATTCTCTGGCGGGCGGAGAAAAGCTTGCGCGAGGCCCTCGTTGAACAGAAGCTTGGGGTATTTCATGCTTAGCAGCGGAAGTTCGCGGGCCACAATAGCACGGTCGTCGGGAGCCAGCATTTCGGCGCTCTGCTCGCCGATCTGCGGCGTGTAAACGCTCACCCAGATTCGGTTCGTCTCCGGGCGCTGATTCCAGAACGCGACGTATTCCTCGAAATAGCCGGCACGCTCGAGCATGGGGCGCGTAATCACCCAGTGAATGTTGACCTCGCGGCCCTCGATATTCTTGAGGATGCGCTCGTAGGTCGCAGGCTTGCGGCGAATGTCGTGGTGTTCCGGCAGGCCGTCCACGGAAATCGCAACGCGCACGCGCGGAAGCGTCATCCATTCCGGTGGGACAGGAATCACGCCGCTGGTGACGACGAGCGTGAACACGCCCATTTCGCTAAGCGCCGGAAGGATTCGGCTGAGTTCGCGATGCCGCACCAAAGGCTCGCCGCCGACAAGCGAAACATGCAACGGCTTGTGCTGGCGCACGAGGTCTAAGACGCCGGATACGAGCGCATCTCCGCGGAAATCGCTGAGCTGGTCGAGCGTCACGCCGCCGCCCAGGTGCGCATCACCGTAGGCGTAGCAGCCAGGACAAGTAAGGGGACATTCGCGCGTGATCTCGATCGAGATCATCGGCAAACGGCCGGTCAGAATCCGGCCCCAGGCGGCCAGGATTTCGCTGGGCCGCAGACTTGGATTAGGCGCGCTGGTTTCCATGCGAATAAGATGCCACGTTTGGGGCGTTGGGTGCTCGCAAAGTGCGCTCGGTGTAAACAAATTAGACTCTCCCGCGAAAGAAGGCTGGAAAGCGCATTAACCTTTCCTCATGAAAGTTCGGTAGACTCGGTTGCTATGGTCGGGTTAGCGCGGTCCTGATGCAAGCCGAATCGATTTCCACAGAGGCAGGTGAAATTCACAGCTGGGCTGCAAAAATGAGTGTAAAAAAATCTTGAATGCAACTTGACGGAATTTTGGATTTTGATATACTGCTTTGAAGTTGGTGGCGCCCCGAATCGCACGGGAGTCTGCTGACGGACCGGGCCTGCCGACTCATCCAGAGGTGAGGTTGGTTACGAACACCGGATAGAAAGAAAACGAGCTTCGAGCACATCCGTCCTAGAGGCGCGCGAAAGTGGCGCCCAGGAAGTGGACGGATTCGCCCGGCGCTCGTCGCCGGGTTTTTTATTGCACGCAGCATCGGCTCCAAACCGATTCTGCGCTCCGCCGGGAGCGGAGACGTTCCGATCGGAAACTGATGAGCGGAACGAACGATCTTTGACAACTGAAGGAAGTAGGCATTGCGTTGCGCGAATTTCAAGGTTCGCGTAGCGCAAAAACCGCAAATTTTGCTCGAGAGTAGCGTTTTGTGGAAAGGCGAACTTGCCTCTTCATGCCGCGTATGTGTACGTTCCTCGCCAGAAGTTGGCGTTGAACAGGCGCATACCACCCTGGAGAATTCGGAGCGGAGGGATGCAAGACCCTCTGCCGCTGGTTCTGTAGGGTCCCTGTCGCGAACCGACCGGGACGTGTTGGGTAAGTTTTATGGTCAAGCTACTAAGGGCGTACGGTGGATGCCTTGGCGCCAACAGGCGATGAAGGACGTGGTAAGCTGCGAAAAGCCTCGGGAAGCCGCAAACAGGCTTTGATCCGGGGATGTCCGAATGGGGAAACCCTATCCCGTAAAACGGGATAACGGCCCGCTGAATACATAGGCGGGTACGAGCTAACCCAGGGAAGTGAACCATCTCAGTACCTGGAGGAAAATAAATCAAACGAGATTCCGAGAGTAGCGGCGAGCGAAATCGGAACAGCCCAAACCTCGATATTTATATCGGGGGGTTGTAGGACCGCGTGAGTAGAGTTACCAATCCGGAAGCTAGGTGAACCCGCTGGAAAGCGGGGCCATAGAATGTGATAGCCATGTAACCGAAAGCTTGCCGGACTCGAAGCGGTATCCTGAGTACTACGAGGCACGAGAAACCTCGTGGGAATCTGGGGAGACCACTCTCCAAGGCTAAATACTCGTTGGCGACCGATAGTGAACTAGTACCGTGAGGGAAAGGCGAAAAGCACCCCTGCGAGGGGAGTGAAATAGAACCTGAAACCGTATGCCTACAAGCAGTCGGAGGGCTATGACACGACTTCGGTCGTGTAATGCCTGACGGCGTGCCTCTTGCTTAATGAGCCGGCTAGTTATTCTCACAGGCAAGGTTAAGCGTAAGCGAGCCGTAGCGAAAGCGAGTCCGAATAGGGCGTTCAGTCTGTGGGAATAGACGCGAAGCGGGATGATCTACCCTTGGCCAGGTTGAAGGTCGCTTAACCGCGACTGGAGGACCGAACCGTTGTGAGTTGAAAATCGCTCGGATGAGCTGAGGGTAGGGGTGAAAGGCTAATCAAATTCCGTGATAGCTCGTTCTCCCCGAAATGCCTTTAGGGGCAGCCTTGCGTGATTTGCCACGGTGGTAGAGCACTGAATGGACTAGGGTCCCATCCAGGATACCGAATCCAATCAAACTCCGAATGCCGTGGACAAAAGCGCAGGAGTGAGACTACGGGGGATAAGCTCCGTGGTCGAGAGGGAAAGAACCCAGATCGCCAGCTAAGGTCCCAAACTATAGACTAAGTGGGAAAGGACGTGTGAGCGCACAGACAGCCAGGAGGTTGGCTTAGAAGCAGCCATCCTTTAAAGAAAGCGTAACAGCTCACTGGTCAAGTGTTCACGCACCGACAATCCAACGGGGCTCAAGTCTATGACCGAAGCTGCGAAATTGACGAAGTCTCCGGATTTCGTCATTTGGTAGGGGAGCATTCTGTGGTGGCAAAGGTAGACCGAGAGGACTACTGAACGCCACGGAAGAGACTCTGCCGGCATAAGTAGCGATAA